>NZ_MINO01000202.1 GCF_001757355.1 Sphingobium phenoxybenzoativorans | reverse complement strand
TGGCGCGGGCGACGACTTCCTGGACGGCGCGGCTGGCGCGGATACGCTGGACGGCGGCATCGGCGATGATGTGCTGCGCGGTGGTGCAGGCGCGGACTCCCTGATCGGCGGCGCGGGTTTCGACACGGCGGATTATTCCACTTCGACGGGCGCGATTTCGATCAATCTTGACGGTTCGCTTTCGGCGGGCGGCGATGCGCAGGGCGATACGCTGTCCTCGATCGAGCGCGTCATCGGTTCGGCATTTGACGACACGCTGACGGGCACCAGCCAGAATGAAACGCTGGAAGGCGGCGCGGGCAATGACATATTGCGCGGTGGCGCAGGGTCAGACGCGCTGCTGGGCGGCGATGGCGACGACCAGCTTTCCGGCGGCGCTGGCGCAGACATACTGACGGGCGGCGCTGGCTTTGACACCGCCGACTATGCGGGGTCGTCTGCGGGCGTGAATGTGCGCCTGGATGGCGGACCCAGCACCGGCGGCGACGCCGAAGGCGATGTGCTGACGGGCATCGAAGGGATCACAGGCTCCGGCCAGAATGACGTCATCA
>NZ_MINO01000201.1 GCF_001757355.1 Sphingobium phenoxybenzoativorans | reverse complement strand
ATGGCGTCCGACGCGGGCGGCGTGACGCTGGCCGATCCGCCGGCCTTTGTGGTGGCGGCGGGGACTTTGGCGCTGCTGACCGAGGGGTGCGACAAGAGGATGGCGACCTGTTCGGCGCGGTTCGGCAATGCGGCGAATTTCCGGGGGGAGCCGTACCTGCCGGGGAATGATTTGCTGACGCGCTATCCCGGCGGGTGAGGATTGGGGCGCACGATCCTATCCCGTCGTCATCCCGGACCTGATCCGGGACCGATCTCGCCTTCCGCATGGGGTGCATATGGGGAGGGATGGGGTTCCGGCTTCCGCCGGAATGACGGGGGGGAAGTCCAAGACCTTCAGCCGTCATCCCCGCGCAGGCGGGGACCCATCTCCGAACGTCCGGGGGACGGAGAGGATGGGAGATGGGTTCCCGCCTGCGCGGGAATGACGAGGGAGGATCGGTTTAGGAGGCTCCGGCTGGCTGGGGACGGGACCGGAGATGGGTCCCCGCGTTGACCTACGGTCGCCCTTCGGGTCGCCGGAACGACGAGAAAGGGATGGGCATCCGATGACCAAGGGCGACAGGATCGCGGCGGCGGCGCTTGGGCTGGTCGGCGCGCCGTTCCGGCTGCACGGGC
>NZ_MINO01000200.1 GCF_001757355.1 Sphingobium phenoxybenzoativorans | reverse complement strand
GGTGTGGTGGTTTTGGCTGCTGCGTTGTCTGGGCGTCAGGCATGGGTTTTCTGGCTTGTAGAGGTGAATGGAGAGCGAGATGGACCGCAGACTGACGACGACGGGCAAGGTCAACAGCAAGTTCAATATCCGTGGCATCAATCATATTGCGCTTGTGAGTTCGGACATGCAGCGGACAGTGGCCTTTTATGAAGGCATATTGGGCATGCCGCTGATCAAGACCTGCATGCTGGGTCCGAACGGCAAATATGGCCAGCATTTCTTCTTCGACATGGGCGGTTCCTCGCTTGCCTTCTTCTGGTTTCCCGAGGCTGGCCCGGCGCAGCCTGGCGTGACGGTGGTGTCCAACCCGATGGGGCAGGGCGGTCTGTCGCTGACCGCGATTGGTTCGATGAACCATATTGCGCTGGACGTGGATGCGGACGCGCTGCCCGAATATCGGGAGAAGCTGCTGGCGGCGGGCGTGAATTGCTCGCAGATCGTGCATCATAATGATGTGGCGCCGAGCACGGGTCCGAATGCGCTGAAGGAAGTGCATGAGAGCAATTGGGTCAGCTCGGTCTATTTTCTCGACCCGGATGGCATTCAGGTGGAGTTTGCGGGCTGGACGCGGCTGTTCAACGAGACGGACA
>NZ_MINO01000199.1 GCF_001757355.1 Sphingobium phenoxybenzoativorans | reverse complement strand
CGGCGCAGCAGGTCGGGCAGCAGGATGTGCGGTCCGTGCTGGTCGGGCGCGGCGGGCTGGAAGCAGCGGTCGAGGGCGCGCGGGCGGCGCTGCATCTGGCGCAGATCGACCTCGACAATACGGTCATCCGCGCGCCGGTGGACGGGCAGCTTTCCGAGGTCGGCGTGCGCAGCGGCGCCTATGTGACGGCGGGCACGCAGCTCATGTTCCTGGTCCCCCGCGACATGTGGGTGATCGCGAATTTCAAGGAAGCGCAGACCAGGGGCATGCGGGTCGGCCAGCCGGCGACGTTCAAGGTCGATGCGCTGGGCAGCGCCAAGCTGTCGGGCCGGGTGGAGAATATGTCGCCCGCCGCCGGGTCAGAATTTGCGGTGCTGAAGCCCGATAATGCGACCGGCAATTTCGTGAAGGTCGCGCAGCGGATCGCGGTGCGGGTGAAGCTCGATCCGGGGCAGGAGCTTGCGAAGCGGCTGCGGCCCGGCATGTCGGTCGAAATCCGGATCGATACGAGCGAATGATGCGCGCGTCCCTCCTGCTGCTGACGTCCGCGACCATTCTGGGGGCCTGCGCCGGACCGGCCGTCGAGACGGCGGACGTCGCGCCGGTCGCGCCGCCTTCGGCCTGGCGGACCGACGCCGGGCCTGCCGCACCACTAGATAAGGCGTGGTGGCAGGCGTTTGGCGATCCCGCGCTGACGGCGCTGGTCGAACAGGCGCTGTCCCA
>NZ_MINO01000198.1 GCF_001757355.1 Sphingobium phenoxybenzoativorans | reverse complement strand
TGGACATGAAGGTGCTGGCCCATATTAGGGAGCAATATAGCCTGAGCCTTGGCAGCTACGGTCGCCCGAGAATGACGATGGAGTTGAAGGAAGCAGGGCTCGACGTCGGCGAACGTCGTGTTGGGCGGCTGATGCGGATCAACGGGATCAAGCCGGTCCGCACGCGCAAGCACAAGGTTACGACCGACAGCCACCACCGCTTGGGTGTCGCGGCGAACTGGCTGGACGGCGACTTTGCCGCCGATGCACCCAACCGCAAATGGGCGGGCGACATCACCTATGTCTGGACGTCAGAGGGCGGGCTCTATCTGGCCGTCATTCTCGACCTGCACAGTCGCCGTGTCGTTGGCTGGGCGGTCAGTGACAGGATGAAAAAGGATCTGGCGATCCGGGCTCTGGATATGGCGGTGCGGCTGCGTCAACCTCCAGAGGGCTGCATTTTCCACTCCGATCGCGGTAGCCAATATTGCTCTTATGATTATCAGAAGAAGCTGCAGGCCTATGGCCTGCGTCCATCGATGAGCGGCAAGGGCAATTGCTACGACAACTCCGCTGTCGAGACCTTCTTCAAATCCCTGAAGGCGGAAATGATCTGGCGGCAGAGTTGGCCAACCCGGCGGCAAGCAGAGGCAGCCATCTTCCAGTACATAAATGGCTTCTACAACACCCGACGCCGACATTCATATCTGGGCGGCATCAGCCCGCTCGCCTTCGAAGCCAGGGTGGCATAATGAGATAGGTGACCGGCGCAAAACC
>NZ_MINO01000197.1 GCF_001757355.1 Sphingobium phenoxybenzoativorans | reverse complement strand
CTCTAGGCTGTAGTGACATTTTAGGGATGTACGCGGACCGGGATTTCTGATTCAACACTGGCTTTTGGAGGTCAGTGTGGAAGGTGAAGTTCTTCGGGATGATCAGTGGGAACGGCTGCGGGAGTTTGTGCCGGGTGGGCGCAAGGGGAAGCGCGGCCCGCGCAGTGATGGCCGGCTGTTTCTGGATGCGCTGCTCTGGCTGGCCCGTTCGGGCGGGCGTTGGCGTGATTTGCCCGAGCGCTTTGGCCCCTATCAGACGGCCAAGCGGCGATATTATCGCTGGATCGAGAATGGGGTTATCGACCGGATCTTCGAGGCGGTGTCAGATGATCCCGACATCGAATGGCTGGCGATCGATGCGACCGTCATCCGTGCCCAGGCTCAGGCGGCCGGGGCACGGATAAAAAGGGGGGCGTTCAAGCCCAGGCTCTCGGCCGCTCCCGAGGCGGTTTCGGCACAAAAATCCACGCCGTAGTCGATGCCTTGGGCTTGCCCATCCGTTTCATTCTCGGCCCCGGCCAGCAAAACGACATGGCCCCCGCCTGCGACCTGATCCGAGGTATCCCGGCAGGCAAGGTGCTGGCAGATCGCGCATACGACGCCGACCGTCTCCATGACCTCATCTATGATCAGGGCGGCGAGCCTGTCATCCCACCCCGTCGCCATCGAAACTACCAACACTTCTACGACCGCATCGCTTACAAACAGCGCTGGGGCATCGAAGGCTTCTTCGCCAAGCTCAAACAGTGGCGGCGCATCGCAACACGCTACGACAAGCTCGCCGCCAACTTCCTCGGCTTCGTCAAACTCGCAAGCATCATGTTATGGCTCAAATGATTAAATCGTCACTACAACCTAGC
>NZ_MINO01000196.1 GCF_001757355.1 Sphingobium phenoxybenzoativorans | reverse complement strand
GGACCTTGCCCCCGTCGTCGCCCTCGCCCGCGCCGACCGCTTCGTCCGCACCGGCGCGGCGATGGCGGCGGAGGTCGACATATCCGACCTGGACGTCGACCGGCGGAAGGACTGGACCGGCGAGCAATGGCAGCGGGCGGAGGCGTCCGGCCTTGTCCGGATCGCCCCGGAGCCGGAGCCGGAGGCTGAGCCGGAAACGGACGAAGATGATGACGATGGCAACCCGCAACTTCCGCAACTTCCCAATGCCGTCCGGGCGGCGCTGGGGCTGGAATGCGACGATGACGTCTGGAAGGAACCGGCCATATGGCGGGGCGCCGGGCCGCGGGACGAGCCTGTCTGGCGTGACGCGAAGGCTGATGAGTGGCGCACCCGTTTCCCGCCGCCGCCCGGCTTCGACGGGGAGGAATTTGGCGAATATTGGTATCATCTCGATTATGAGCGCACGCTGACGGACGAGGAAATGGCCGTGCTGGAGGCCGGCGTGGATGCGCAGATCGCGGCGCAGCGGGAACAGGATGAGGCGCTGCGGGCGAAGTGGATGAAAACGCCCTGGTTCGAAACCATCGCCGCATAGGGGCTGCATCGCGTTTCTCGTTCTGGCGGAACCATGCTGCGCCGGGCGGCCCTTGCGCCCGCCCTCCGTTCGCCCTGAGCCTGTCGAAGGGCTGTCCTGAGCGCCTGTCTTGCAGGCAGTCGAAGGAGGCTGTCCTTCTTAAGAGAAAAGACAGGGCTTCGACAGGCTCTCCTGAGCCTGTCGAAGGGCCGAACGGAGGAAGCTGCACAAGACCCCGCCCCCACGGAACCCCCGCCGCCCCGGACCGTTACCCCCCCTGTCCACAGCCCATCGGTTCCACACCCCATC
>NZ_MINO01000195.1 GCF_001757355.1 Sphingobium phenoxybenzoativorans | reverse complement strand
GGGCGCTGCGCAATCAGCCGAACATGCTGCTGGCGGAGGCGGGCACCGGGATCGGCAAGACGCTCGGCTATCTCGCCCCGGCATCGCTCTGGGCGGCGGAGGCCGACGGGCCGGTGTGGATATCGACCTATACCAAGGCGCTGCAGCGGCAATTGGACCGGGAGAGCGAGCGGCTGTTCCCCGACCCCGCCACCCGGAAGCGGCGCGTCGTGGTGCGCAAGGGACGGGAAAATTATCTGTGCCTGCTCAATCTGGAGGATGCGCTGCAAGGCGGTTTTGCCGGGCGCGCAGCGATCCTGGCGCATCTGGTCGCGCGCTGGGCGGCGTTCACCAAGGATGGCGACATGATCGGCGGCGACCTGCCCGGATGGCTGCCGATCCTGTTCCGGCGCAACGGCACCACCGCGCTGACTGACCGGAGGGGCGAGTGCATCTATGCCGGGTGCCCGCATTTCCGCAAATGCTTCATCGAGCGGGCGTCGCGCGCATCGGCGGATGCGGATATCGTGATCGCCAACCATGCGCTGGTGATGGTCAACGCAGCGCGCGGGCGGGAGAGCGCGAGCCGGCCGACGCGGATGGTGTTCGACGAGGGGCATCATCTGTTTGACGCGGCCGATTCGACCTTCTCCGCCGCGCTGACCGGGCAGGAGGCGATCGAGCTGCGCCGATGGGTGATCGGGCCGGAGGGGACTTCGCGCGGGCGGCGGCGCGGGCTTTCGGCGCGGCTGTCCGACCTTGCCAGCTATGATGCGGAGGGCGGCGAGGCGATCGAGGCGGCGCGGAAAAACGCGCAGGTGCTGCCGTCCGACGAATGGCTGAAGCGGGTCAATGCGGGCGAGCCTTATGGGCCGGTCGAGGCGCTGCTCGCC
>NZ_MINO01000194.1 GCF_001757355.1 Sphingobium phenoxybenzoativorans | reverse complement strand
CGCGCGGATCGCAGTCGCCGAAGCGGACGTGCGTCTCGCGCGCGCCGACAAGCGCCCCGACTGGAAGGTCGGCGTCACCTATGGCCGGCGCGATCCCATGTACGGCGACATGGCCTCGGTCGGCGTGTCGATCGACCTGCCGCTGTTCGCCGGCAAGCGCCAGAACCCCAGGATCGCTGCAAGCGAGAGCCTTGCGCAAGGGGGTCGGTTCGACCGCGAGGCGATCCGCCGCGAGCTGGTGGCGCAGCTCGACGCCGATCTCGCAGACCATGCCATGCATCTCTCCCGGTTGCGCAATGCCCGCGAGACGCTGGTGCCACTCGCCAGGCACCGCGCCGAGCTCGACCGCGACAGCTATGGCGCCGGCAAGCTCGACCTTGGCGCCGCGCTGCTCACGACGCTCGGGCTCGCGGAGGCCGAGGTCGAGGCGCTCAACCGCGAAGCCGACGTCGCGCGCGACGCGGTCCGCATCACTATCACCTATGGGGAGGAGCGGCCATGACGCTCGATAAATCCGCGCTGCGCTGGGGCGCATCGATCCTGGCTGTCGCGCTGCTGGCCGGCGGCACAGGCTATTGGGCTGGCCATCGCCAGGCACCGCAATCGGAGGCGACCACGCCCGCCGGGGCAGGCAAAGTCCTTTACTGGTACGATCCGATGTTCCCCAACCAGAAGTTCGACAAGCCCGGCAAGTCGCCCTTCATGGATATGCAGCTCGTGCCGCGATACGCGGACGGAGGAAGCGCCGGCGCGGCCCCCACGGTCGCCGTCGATCCCGCCGCGCGGCAGAGCCTGGGATTGCGGGTCGTCGCGGCGAAGATGGGCAGCCTTGCCTCGGCCCTCGAGGTCACCGGCACGATCGACTTCAACCAGCGCGACGTCGCCGTCATCCAG
>NZ_MINO01000193.1 GCF_001757355.1 Sphingobium phenoxybenzoativorans | reverse complement strand
GAGCCGCATTTCGTTGATGCCGTCATGTTCACCAGCGCCAATGGCGCGCGCCTCGCCGGGCCGCAGCTCGACCGTTACCGCCATCTGCCCGCCTATGCCGTGGGCGAGGTGACGGCGGACGCCGTTCGCGCCGCCGGTTTTGCGCCGGTGCATGTAGGCGCGCGCGGCGTGCAGGAACTGGCGGCGATGATCGCCGACCGGGGCCATCAATGGGTGCTCCATATTTCCGGCCGCGACATCCGCACCTTCGATCCCGGCGATCTGCGCGTCACTTCGGCCAGCGTCTATGCCTCGGTTGAGAGCGGTCACGCCGCCGATTTCGCGCCGCATCTCGTCCCCGGCGGCGTCATCCTCATCCACTCTCCCCGCGCCGGGCAGCGGCTTGCCGATCTCGTCCCGCCCGCCGTCCGCGCCACGCTGCACATCGCCGCGATCAGCCCCGCCGCGCTGGAGGCTGCGGGGACGGGCTGGGCCAGCGGCCACGCCGCCGCCCGGCCGGACGATGCGGCGCTACTGGCTCTTGCCGCCGGATTGTGCGAATGATTGGCGGGGAACGGAAGTCAGGGCCAGGGAGTCCGGGCCAGGGAATCAGGGGCTGAGTGGCGATGAACGAAGAGGATAGGCCCGTCACCGCTCCCGCAGCGACTCCGGCCGACATGGCGGAACCCCATGCAGCGGCTGTCCCCGTTCAGCCGCGCAGGAATCGCAATACCCTCATCCTGATTCTCGTCGGTATCGCCTTCATCGCCGGCGCCGCGCTGGCCGCATGGGCCTTCCCCTATGTTTCTCGCCTATGGACGCCGGCACAGCCGGCCGCCACGCACCTTCCCAGCGTGGCCGTGGCGCAACGGACCCAGGCGCTCGCCGCCGCGCGCCCGCTCGACGCCGGGACGCA
>NZ_MINO01000192.1 GCF_001757355.1 Sphingobium phenoxybenzoativorans | reverse complement strand
GTTTCCGGCGCTGGAGGACGAGATGTGCGGGCTGGTGCGCGGCGGCGGTTATGAAGGGCCGGGCCGCTCGCCGGATCGCGCCGACGCGCTGGTATGGGCGCTGAGCGAACTGATGCTGGGGAAGCGGGGTGGTGTGCCGAGGGTCAGGGGGGTGTGAGGTTTGGGGGGGCTGCTTTGGATAGCGCGGAACCCCTCTCCAAGTTGCGCCAGGCGGCAAGCCGCCAAGCTTCACTATCTCTCCCAAGGGAGAGGGTTTGGTGCCGATGGCATCGTTTTTCTCCCTCTCCCACAGGGAGAGGCGTTCAAGTGGCTGTCCGTTGTTCTCCTCTCCTGTGGGGAGAGGTAGCGGAGGTTGGCGGCTTGCCGCCTACCGAAGCTGGGAGAGGGGATCAGCGGCCTGTGGCGATATGCAGGGCGCGCCGGATGTCCTGCAGCACGCCTTCGATATTGTGCAGCACGTCATGATTCCAGAAGCGCAGGACCGTGTAGCCTTGCGATTGCAGGATGGCGGTGCGGTCGGCGTCGGCGGATGACTCCGCATGCTGACCGCCATCGACTTCTATGACGAGCCGGGCGCGGTCGCACAGGAAATCGGCGATATGATTGCCGACGGGCGCCTGGCGTTTGAATTTATGCCCGTCAAGGCGGTGAGCGCGCAGGTGATGCCAGAGGCGTTTCTCCGCGTCGGTCGGATCAGAGCGGAGGGTTCGGGACAGGCGGGTGAGGGGTTTTGCATCGGGCATGGCGGGAAGCCCCTCTCCAACTGCGACTAGGGCCGGTGGCCCAAGTCTCCGTATCCTCTCCCCAGGGAGAGGGGAAGCTGGGAGAGGGGATCAGCGGCCCCACTTGGAAGGGAAAGAGTCCAATGAAATTCTTCGGAACGAAGGCCGCGCGGGCTTCTGCGCGGCCGGCTTTGT
>NZ_MINO01000191.1 GCF_001757355.1 Sphingobium phenoxybenzoativorans | reverse complement strand
CTCGTCGGCCCGCCCAACCCGGTGTTGAACGGCGCAGTCCGCGCGGCGCAGGGCAAGGGCGTCACGATCGTCGCCGCCGTCGGCAATGACGGCCCCGCCGCCCCGCCCGCCTATCCCGCTTCCTGGCCAGGCGTGATCGCCGTCACCGGCGTCGACGGCCGCGACCGCGCGCTGCTGGAGGCGGGCAAGTCGCTCCATCTCGATTTCGCCGCGCCGGGCGCGGACATGTTCGCCGCCGATATGAAGGGCAATGCGGCCAGGGTGCGCGGCACCTCTTTCGCCGCGCCGCTGGTCGCTGCGCGCCTGCATGGCGCGGGCAGTCTTTCCGCCCTTTCCAGGGAAGCGAAGGACCTGGGCAAAAAGGGACCGGACGCCATCTATGGCCGGGGCCTTATCTGCGGATCATGCAGAAATAATCGATAATTATCAAATATTTATAAGATATTTTCATATGATCGGGATTAAACCCGCCCTGCCTTCCGTTCCCAACACAGACCTGTTTGACGGAAGGAATTTCTCATGAAGCGCAACAACCTGACCACCCTCGCATTCCTCATCGCCTTTGCGGCGTCCACGCCGGCTTCCGCCCAGCTTCTGGGCGGCGGGGGCGGCCTGATGGGCGGCGGCGGACTTGGCGGCAGCCTCGGCGGCCTTTCGGGATCGCTGAACGGCACGCTGGGCGGCGAAGGGTCGCTCGGCCTCGACCGCAGCGTCGATCTGCGCAATGGCTCGGTCAATGGTTCGGCCACCGGTTCCGGCAAGGGCAGCGGATCGGCCACTGGCGCCGCGACCCGCAGCGGCCGCACCAAGAGCGCATCGGCCAATGGCAACGCCTCCGGTTCGGGCAATGCCGCCCTCGGCCTCGACACGTTGGGCACAAGCGATGTCCGCAATGCCGTGGGCGGCGTCCGCGATACG
>NZ_MINO01000190.1 GCF_001757355.1 Sphingobium phenoxybenzoativorans | reverse complement strand
CCCGTGAAGATCGAAAGCGGCGCCATGCCGGTGATCTTCGATCCGCGCGTCGCGTCCAGCCTGATCGGGCACTTGCTCGGCGCGATCCTCGGCCCCAGCATCGCCCGCCGGTCCAGCTTCCTGCTGGACAGCCTGGGGGATCAGATTTTCGATTCCAGCGTCACGATCATGGACGATCCGCACCGCCCGCGCGGCCTGCGCTCCCGACCGTTCGACGGAGAGGGCCTGCCGACCAAGAGCCGCGCGATCATCGACAAGGGCGTTCTCACCGGCTGGCTGCTCGACAGCGCGTCGGCGCGGCAGCTTGGGCTGGAGCCGACCGGTCACGCCAGCCGCGGCGTTGGCGGCGCGCCGGGGGCGGGGGCCAGCAACTTGCACATGGAACCGGGCAAGATCACGCCCGGCGACCTGATGGCGGATGTGAAGCGCGGCCTGTACGTCACTGAACTGATCGGCATGGGCGTCAACGGCGTCACTGGCGATTACAGCCGTGGCGCATCCGGCTTCCTGATCGAAAATGGCGCGGTTGTGCGGGCCGTGGCGGAGATCACGATTGCGGGCAATCTGAAGGATATGTTCCGCGCGATGATCCCGGCGAACGACCTGCATTTCCGCTATGCCGTCAACGCCCCCACCATTCGTGTCGACGGGATGACCATCGCTGGTGGGTGACGTCTCCCTCCGCAGGCTCGTCGATGTCGTGTCGTCCGCTGCCGATCATGCGCTGACCCTCTGGGCTGGCGGCAGGACGCAGGTGCGGCAGTGGGAAAAGGTCCCCGGCCATCCGGTGTGCGAGGCGGATCTGGAAGTGAATGGCATGCTGCGCGCGGCGCTGACGGAACTGGCCCCGGACGCGGGCTGGCTGTCGGAGGAGACGGCGGACAGCAACCACCGGCTCGGCGCTGACCGGGTGTGGGTGGTCGATCCGATAGACGGCACGCGCGATTATCTGCGC
>NZ_MINO01000189.1 GCF_001757355.1 Sphingobium phenoxybenzoativorans | reverse complement strand
AGCTGCTGGCGGGCGAGCCGCAGCGCGATGCTCGCCTCGGCCGCGGCGGTGCGTGCCGCGATCAGATCCTGTTCGGGCGACACGCGCTCGGCAAACAGCCGCTGCTCGCGCGCATAGTTGGATTGCGCCAGTGCGAGCCGTGCCCGCGCTGCTTCAACCTCACCCTTGAGCGAGGCCGCCTCGCGGCTCTCGATCACCGCCAGCGTTTCGCCGCGCCGAACGGGCTGGCCGAGATTGCGGTTGAGCGCCACGACGCGCCCGGCGATCGATGCCGATACGACCTGCGTGCCCTCGGGGCTGCCCTTGACGGTGGCGGGAAGCTCGATCGCGCCGCCATTGGCACCAACCGTCGGGCGCACGATCTCGATACCGGCCGTCCTGATCTGGTCGAGCGTGAGCTTGACCGTGTCGGCCTTCTCGCCGGCTTCGCCCTTTTCCGCCGCTTCCGATTTTTCTCCGGCTTCCTCCTTGGCGGCATGCCCTCCGCATCCGCCAAGCAGCGCCGCCAGGAGGAGCGGCGCTACCGCCCGGTGAAAGGGAAAGCTCATCGGATCAGTCCTTGGCAGAGGCGGTCAGCCGGTCGAGCTGGGCCTGGGCGACGTGGAAGGCGGCCAGCGCGTCGACGGCGGCGGCACGCGTTTCGGCGAGCGTGCGCTCGGCTTCGAGCAGATCGAGCTGTCCGAACTTGCCTTCGCGATAGCCGATACGGGCGATACGGGCTGCCTCCTGCGCCGCCGCCAACGAAGGTCCAGCGGCGGTGCGGGCGGCGTCGGCGGCATTGGCAAGCTCGGCGTCGGCCTGCTCGATCGCCTGCGAATTGTCGAGTTCGGCGGCGCGTCGCAGCGCCTCGGCGCGATCGCGTTCGGCACTCGCCTGCGCGACTGCCGCCGAGCCATTGTTGAACAAGGGAAGCGGCACCGACACGCCGAACACCGCCGCCACATCGTTGTTGATGGGCAGGCGGCGCAGACCGACACTGGCCGTCACGTCGGGAATACGCTGCGAGCGTGCGAGGCGAACCTGCGCCTCCGCCGTCTTCTGGTCGGCTCGCGCCGCGGC
>NZ_MINO01000188.1 GCF_001757355.1 Sphingobium phenoxybenzoativorans | reverse complement strand
GCCGACCGGCTCCTTGTCGAAACCCGGCGAGGCCTCCCGCGGCGCTATCTGCCGCATGAGGACGATCTGTCGGCGTTGCGGGGGCGTCTCGATGTCACCCGGCAGTTCACGCATCATGCGGTCCGGCCCGATCGGCTCGCCTGCCGGTACGATCAGCTCTCGAGCGATCTTCCGCTGCTGCAGGTCATGAAAGCGGCCGTGCTTGCGCTGCGCCGGCTGAGCCGCGCGCCCGACACCCAGCGGCTGCTGGATGAGCTTCGTTTCGTGCTCGCCGGCGTCTCCGATATCCCCCTGTCGTCATTGCCGTGGGATCGGGTCAGTATAGATCGGACCAACCGGCGCTGGGAGAGCCTGTTCGCCCTCGCCCGTCTGCTTGTGAGGCGCGACTGGCAATCGACCTCGGCGAGCGCCGGCGGCGGGGAGGGTGTTGCGCTGCTGTTCGCGATGAACGACCTGTTCGAAGCTGCGGTCGCCGCGCTGCTTCGCCAGGATCTTGCCGGCAGCGGCATCGATGTCGTCGCGCAGGGCGGCCTGCGCTATTGCCTGGGCGACTGGCGTGGGGACGAGGATTGCACGGGGCACCTGTTCCAGACGCGGCCCGACATCCTGCTGCGCCGGGACGGCGAGGTGGTGGCCATCGTCGATACCAAGTGGAAGTCTCTGAGCGGAGATCCGCTCGATCGCCGCAAGGGCGTCGGCCAGGCCGATGTCTACCAGATGATGGCCTATGCGCGGCTCTACCGCTGCGACCGCCTGATGCTCCTCTATCCCGCGCGTCCGGGATCGGGAGGCGCCGTGGTGCGGGAGTTCGGTATGGATGGCGGCAGGGAATTACTCGTGTTGGGGCAGGTCGATATGTCGGGCAGCCTGGATGACGCACGAACCGGGCTTTCCGGGTTGGTTGCTGGGATGCTTTCGCCTTTGGCGACGTGACCATCGGCGCCGTCACAAATCTGGTCGGGCTTGCGTCAGTGTACTCCTTCGATGGGGCTGGCGGACTTGCACAGCTTGGCAGGCTTGGTGGACGGCCTGTGATCTGCTGATCGGTGAAACTGACGACAGGCAGGCAATGGCGCGATAGGGTGGCCACGAGGAGGGACAATGTTTCATGGAAATGTCAG
>NZ_MINO01000187.1 GCF_001757355.1 Sphingobium phenoxybenzoativorans | reverse complement strand
GACGCCAACACCTATATGGTCGGCGGTTTCGCGCAGGGACCGGTCGGCGCGATGAACATGGGGCTGCAGGTCGTCTACGGCTGGAGCGACTGGACCGTGTCCCGGCCCATGCCGCTGCTCGGCCGCACCGGCCAGGCGAAGTTCGACAGCACCGAACTGCGCATCCTGGGCGAGATCAGCCATGTGTTCGACCTGGGCGGCATGGACATCGCACCCTTCCTGCGCGGCGACGTCCGCCATTACAGCTTCGACGGCTTTACGGAGACCGGCGCGGGCGGCATCGGCCTGATCGTCGAAAAGCGCTCGCACACCTATTTCAGCCCGGAAGTCGGCGCGCGGCTGGTCGGCAATATGGAAAGCAGCGGTGCGACGCTGCATCCGGAAGCGTCCGTATCCTACACGCTGCACGGCGGCGTCGGCGGCAGCCGCGACATGGCCTTCATCGCCGATCCCACCACCATCTTCCGCCTGCAGGGTTCCGACCCCGACGCCTTCTGGACATTCGGCGCCGGCCTCGCCGCGGAGATCGGCAGCAAGACGGCCGCCTTCGCGCGCGGCTTCTACTCGACCGGCGGCGGCCAGCAGGGCGCGGCCTTCAATGTGGGGATCCGGGTGGGCTTCTGACCCGCCAGCCCAAAAATCCGTTCGCCCTGAGCCTGTCGAAGGGCTGTCCTTTTCTGTGAAGTAAGGGTCGGGCTTCGACAGGCTCGGCCCGAACGGATTATCTCAATACAGCGTGCTCCTGCGAAAGCAGGAGCCCAGTCCCGCCGTTCGAACTAGACTCCTGCTTTCGCAGGAGTACGCGGTGCTTGGGGTATATCTCGGCGCATCCAAGGATAGAGCACAAATCTAAATCCGTTTGGGCTGAGCTTGTCGAAGCCCTGTCCTTCCTAATAAGTGCACGGCTTCGACAAGCTCAGCCTGAACGGATTAGTGGAGTCCTCGTCTAAAGCCGCGCCAGCGTCGGCGCTTCCGTTCCCCGCCACGCCTTCCGCTGCTTCTCCAGCAAAGCCCGGCTCGCCTCGGCGTCGCCCGCCGCCGCCAGCGCCTGCGCCTTGCCCCACATCACCCAGCCATTGCCGGGCCGCCGCGCCAGCGCCCGGTCAAAGGCCGCGTTCGCGCCCCTGACGTCGCCCCGCCGCAACAACAGCCCGCC
>NZ_MINO01000186.1 GCF_001757355.1 Sphingobium phenoxybenzoativorans | reverse complement strand
GGGGGCGAACCAGCGGACCGGGACAGGGTTGAAGCTGCGGCCGAGCCCGCCCGGCCAGCGAGGCCCGCCGCGCCAGCGACACCCATCGTGGCAGCCGCGCCGATCCCGACGACGGTCGCACCGGTGGCGACCGCAGCGCCGGCGCCGAGTTGCGGGCCGCCCGAGATTAGGCCGGAGGCGATGCCGGGGCCGAAGATGGCGAGGCCGAGAAGAGTGAGCGCGGCGAGCGCGAGGCTGGCGACCTGTTCGAGCGTCGGCGGCGTTCCGCCGAAGTCGAGCACGAACTCGTGGAAGATGGTCGAGCCAATGCCGATGATCACGGCGAGCACCAGCACTTTGACGCCGGTCGCCATGACGTTGCCGAGCACGCGTTCGGCGAGGAACGCCGTGCGCCCGAACAGTCCGAACGGCACCAGCACGAAACCGGCGAGCGTCGTCAGCTTGAACTCGATCAGCGTCACGAACAGCTGGATCGCGATGATGAAGAAAGCGAGCAGCACGATCGCGAAGGCGAGCAGCAGCACCGCGATCTGCGCGAAATTGGTGAAGATGCCGACCGGGCCCGCCAGCGCCGTCGCCTGATCGTAGAGCGGCCGCGCCGCATCGATGCCCGTCGCCGCAATCTTCCCAGGGTGCAGAAGATCGTCGGCGCTGCCGGAGCCGGCCGCTTTCAAGCCGAGCCCCGAGAAGCTCAGATAGATGATCTTGGCGAGACCGTTCCAGTTGGAGATCAGGAAAGCGAAGAAGCCGACCTGCAGCGTCTTTCTCACCAGCCGGGCGACGATGTCGTCGCCTTCACCCCAGGTCCAGAACAGGAAGGCCAGCGTCACGTCTATCACGATCAGCGAGCTCGCCAGAAAGGCGACGTCGCCGTGGATCAGACCGAACCCGCTATCGATGTAGCGTGCGAAGGTATCGAGAAACCGATCGATGACGCCGGTGCTTTCCATCGCTCAGTGCTCCGCAGATGGAGTGGCGGCCGCCGGCGACGGGGCCGCCGCGCGCGGGGCCACATAGCTGCGGCTCTCGCCGAGAAAGCGCCGACGATTGACTTCCCAGGCCTGCTCGCACGCCGCGTCCGTGCTGCCGGCGGGAAGCGTGCGACAGCGCAGCAGCTCCGCCATCAGCGGATCACCGCCTGCAGCCGGCGCGGGCGGCGCATCGTCCGCGGCCA
>NZ_MINO01000185.1 GCF_001757355.1 Sphingobium phenoxybenzoativorans | reverse complement strand
CACCTGCGCGCGCCCGGCCGGGCGAGGTCGGGCGCAAGGAACGCCGCCACCTGCATGGAAATGGTCGACGCCCCGCGCGACCTGCCGCCGGTCAGGCGCAGCCGCACCGCATTGCCCATCGCCACCCAGTCCACGCCGTCATGATAGCGAAACCGTCGATCCTCCGACCCCAGCACGCTCTCGACCAGCGCCGGGCTGACCTTGTCCAGCGGCATCCACGCCAGCCGCCGCGCCCGGAAATCCACCCGCTCGCTGTCGATCAGCCGCCCGTCCCGGTCATACAGCCACGCCTCGCTGGGATGCCATTCCGCGACGACCTTGGCATAGGCGGGGAGGGCTGGCGGCAGGGTGAGGAGATAGAGCGTCGCGAGGGTGAGCAGCACGGCCCCGCCCACCGCAATCAATACATGCCTGACGGTCAAAAACCGCTGGATCATCCCCCCGTGTTCCTGCGCAGGCAGGAACCCAGAAATCTCCCTGGGCACCGCCGCGCCTCGCACCCTGGACTCCTGCGTGCGCAGGAGAACGCGGCGATGATGTTAAGCCTCACCTTTTGATACCCACATCCGTTCGCCTTGAGCTTGTCGAAAGGCTGCACTTCACTTCAAAAACAGGACAGGGCTTCGACAAGCTCAGCCCGAACGGATGTTGGAACAATTTTTCTGTACCCTCACCCAAAACACCCACATCCGTTCGTGTCGAGCGCAGTCGAGACACGCATGCACAGCGCGTGGTCCCTCGACTTCGCTCAGCCTGAACGGATGGTGGGGATGTCGCCAACCCGCACCCCCTCACCGCCGTCCCACCGTCAGCCCCCGGTTCGGCACCTGCGCGCGGATTTCCGGCGAATACATTGCCTCCACCCGGCTCGGCGGCAGGCCGAAGCTGCCCGTGCCGTTCAACCGCACCACATAACTCACCGTGAAGCGCCCGGCGGGCACCCAGGCGAAATAGCCCCGCCATGCGTCGCGCCCGCGTTCGACATAGCTTGGCTGCACGCCCTCGCCGCCATCGGCCGCCGCGCCGAAGATGGAGGATTGCCCGCCCAGATCGCCGACGATCGTCGCGCCCGGCGGCACCGGATCGCTCACCACCACCCAGTTGCGCTCGGCGGTGGCGTCGACGGTGATGCTGACCTTCATGACGTCGCCGCGCGTGATCCGGTCGGGATGCTTGCGC
>NZ_MINO01000184.1 GCF_001757355.1 Sphingobium phenoxybenzoativorans | reverse complement strand
ACGGCCTCATGACGAGAGGCTGAGGATGAGGAGATGGACCCGCTTTGACCATAATCATGAGGATGGGTCCTCCAGCGCCCTGGCCAGCGCCGCCAGCGCCTTGGCCAGATGCCGTTCCACCTCCTGCATGGAAAGGCCGGTGATGCGGGATATGGCACCATAGTCATGACCCTCGACCGCATGGAGGCGGAACACCCGCGCAGATGTGGGATCGATGCTCCCGAGCGCCTGTTCGAGGCGCCCGGGGGTGAGGGCGGGATGAGGGGGCTGGCTCATGCTCCGCTTTCCTCACGGGCAAGGAACGCCATCAGATAGCGGGCCGCCTTGCTCGCCTGGGCAGCGGCCCGGAAGATGGCGCGATTATCTTGCCTGAGGATGGCCAGCCAGGATCCGATATAATCAGCATGCCGGACCGTGGGGATGATCCCGAGCTCGGCACACAGGAACGCTGCGGCCATCTCGGCAACCAGCTCCTCCCGTGCATACCAATGCTGGGGATCGATGGCCGCGACGCCATGGAAACGGTCAAGCCTGCGTGCATGTCCGGTCCAGTGGCCCAGCTCATGAAGGACCGTGCGGTAATAATCGATAGGGGCGCCGAACAGTTGCCGCCGCGGCACATGAATCCGGTCCTCGCCGGGGGCATAATAGGCAAGGCTCCCGCCAATGCGGATATCCGCGCCGCTTGCCTTGATCAGCGTCTCGGCATGGGGGACGATGATGGCAGGGTCAGCGCCTGTATCTTCGCCATAGAAATCTTCGGGCAGATCGACGCACTGGTCGATGTTGAAGATGGTGAAGCGCTTGAGGAACGGGATGTGCCTGGGACCGCCATCGGCCCCGACCTCCGCCTGGCCATCCGCGCCTTTGGGCACGAAGGTGTCGGCATAGCAGATGCCAACACCGCTCTCGCCCTTCCGGACGCTGCCGCCCAGCGCCATGGCCTGACGATAGGTCAGCCACTTCTGTGTCGCATAGCCTGCTCCGAACAGCGCGTTCCACAGGATGAGGATATTGATCCCGCTATAGGGCCGTCCGGTCACTGCGTTCCTGGGCAGTCCAAAAGCGGCATCGTCGGTCTGCCAGGGCTGTACCCAGGGGAGGCATCCTTCTTCCAGCTGGGCAATGATGGTGGCGGTCACTTCGTCGTGGAGGCTCGCTCTGGAGCCACGTGGCTGCTTGTCCATGTCCTTACGGTCT
>NZ_MINO01000183.1 GCF_001757355.1 Sphingobium phenoxybenzoativorans | reverse complement strand
CCGTCATCAACTCTGTTATATCTGAGCGTCGCGGATTTTTGCGTTTGCGATGGTGAGGAGTTTTCTGGCGCATGCGATGATGGCGGCCATGGGTTTTTTGGTGTTGGCGATGAGGCGGTCGTAGAAGGCTTTGATGGTTGGGTTGTGCCTTGTGGCGGCGAGGGTCGCCATGAAGAGGATGCGCCGGACCTCGGATCGTCCTTTGCCGGTTTTCCGGTAGCCGGTTCTGCTTCCGCTATCGTGAGCGTGGGGAGCCAGGCCGCCAAGAGCTGCGATGTGCTTGCCGGAGAGCGCCCCGAGTTCGGGCAGGGTGGCCAGCAGGTTATGGGCGGTTGTCTTGCCCAGGCCTTTGATGGCGCAAAGGACGGCCTGCTTTTCGGCGAGCTGACGATTGCCCAGGAAGATGCGCTCGATTTCGGCCTGGATGCAGGCGATTTCATCGGCGAGATGAGCGAGCATGCGGGTCATGCTGTCGCGAGGCGTCAGGGGCTCGGGCGCTTTGAGGCGGTTTCGCTCCTGGGTTCGCATGGCGATCAGTTCGTCACGGCGGCGCGCGAGTTGGCGCAGGCGCCGTTCATCCTGGGATGGCAGGTGGAAGGGTCTGAGGCGGGCGTGGAACATATGGCCGAAGAGCGCGAGCGCGGCAGCGTCGATCGGATCGGTCTTGGCGCGTTGACCAAGGCTTTGGGCGAAGGCGCGGGCCTGGTTGGGATGGATGCGATAGACGGTGCGCTCATGTGCGAGGGCGATCTCGATAAGCGCGATCTCGTATCCACCGGTTGCTTCGACAAGGATATGATGATGGGGATGTTGGGCGATCAGCGCCGCCAGCGGCTGGGGCTTGTTGGGGATGCTCCAGTTGCGGCCGGAGGCATTGTCATGGATCTGGATGGTGGCCTTGGCGACATCACACCCCAAAATAGCGGGCGCGCCGGCTTGGCTGACATCGAGTGGCTGGTGTAGCATCGGACAATCTCCTCGTGAGAGCTTGCGATTGTCTGCGGGCGTGTTGGCCCAAATAACTCTGCAAGCGATAAGGGAGAAAGCGCGTGACGACCCTGATGACGACGGACGTTCGTCCCATCCCGCAACGGTCGATCAAGCGCCGGCCTGAGCCGGGTGGCCACCCGGCTCAGGCCAATCTCCCACTTCCCATCAGGAAGCACACCAACGATAAAAGCAATCCAACAGACAATCCCGCA
>NZ_MINO01000182.1 GCF_001757355.1 Sphingobium phenoxybenzoativorans | reverse complement strand
ACGCTGGGCCCGTGGGATCGGATCGGCGTGCGCATCATTCCGGTGAGCGGGCATAGGATCCTGGCAGGCGGCCTGCTGTCCTTTACAGCGGAAGCCACCAGCGCCCTTCTCGAGGCATTGCGCCTGGGACAGGGCAAGCGCGGCCCGCGCGCGAAACTAGTGATCGACGATGATCAACTGCGCGACCTGGCGCCGCTCATCTCGATGGTCTGGCTGTTCGACATCTTGCCCAGGATGCTCGAGCCTGTCGCCATCCCCACGCTGCATAACGCCGATGGCGAGGAGGTTGTTTTCCACCGTGTCCGTTTTCCGTTCACGCGGGGGACGACGCAGGCACTCATCGGCGACCGCCTCGATACCGTGCCCGCCCTGCAGCGGGAAACGTCACATTTCTGGAACTGGCTCGGCACCAGAACAAAACAGGGCAAGAAAGGCACCGGCCAGATGGCGTGGGGTGTGTCAATGGAAGACGGCACGCCGGTGCTTGGGAATCTGGAACTCAAGGGCCGCGCTCTGATCCTCTCCGTCACCTCGGCCGAACGTGCAGAACGCGGCGTTGCACTCGTCACCCAGGCGCTCGGCGCCCTGGTGGGAACACCTTTGACCGAGATCGAGACGATCGAACAGGCGATGGCTGCGCGTCAGGAAGGACGAACCGTGTCGGAGCCGGCACCGGACATCCCGGTCGAGGTCGCCACCCCGCTTGTCCACGGCATGCTCGATCGTCAATACCGGACACTCCTCGATGAGCCTGTCCCGATGCTCGGCGACAAAACGCCGCGACAATGCGCCGGCAGCAAGGCCGGACGCGACCAACTCGCCACGTGGCTAAAACATCTCGAAAATCTCAGTGGGAGACACGCTGACATCGATGATCCGATGGCGACGTACGACTTCGGGTGGATATGGCAGGAACTCGGGATCGAAGAACTGCGCCGGTGACGGCTTGACCCCGCAACGATGAAGGACATGCTGGCCGCCTGATAGACACTGGAGCCGCCTTCACCAACGGTGCCTGCGGATTTGTATTGCGCACGGCTGCTCGCAGGTGCAGCATGAGGATGCCTTTCAGGCATCCTCTCCTAAAACTATGGCCGGCCGTTGTGCCGGCCTTTTTGTGTGGCCGCGACGGCTTACGTAGCGCAATCCCTGGCAGAGAAGCTGGCGCCGACGTCCCTCAAGCTCGCCTACCGTGAATCTGTGGCCGAATAATGCACAGGGGCC
>NZ_MINO01000181.1 GCF_001757355.1 Sphingobium phenoxybenzoativorans | reverse complement strand
GTGGTGCAGGTGCATGGGAACTGGCGCAAGATCGAGGATTCGGCGGGCGTGCAGGGATGGATGCATGTGCGCTTGCTGAGCGATACGCCGACAGCGCTGGTGACGGGCGGCGTGACGCCGCTGCGCGCCGCGCCCAGCGATGGCGCGGCGACGCTGTACCGGGCGGAGCCGGGCGTGGTGGGCCGCCTGTCCGACTGTTCGGGCGGATGGTGCAGGCTGGACGTCGCCGGGAAGAAGGGCTTTGTGCGGGCGGACAGCATCTGGGGCGCGGTTACGCCCTGACGCCATCGTTCCGCTCAGCCTTCCTCAGATTGGCGGCAAACCATAATAGCCTCGGATATGCGCGCCATAGACCTGATCGATCGGCGGATGATCCGCATCCTCGAAGCGGGGGGCGTTGCGTAGCTGGTCGTCGGTCAGATCGACGACATAGCCACCCCTGTGCCGGTCATAGTCCAGCACTTCCCAGGGCAGGGGATGGATGTCCTTGCCGATGCCCAGAAAGCCGCCAAACGCCATTTCGGCATATTGCGCCTTGCCGGAGCGTTTTTCGACGAGGAAGCGTTTGACCGTGCCGATCTTTTCGCCGGCCCGGTTGTAGACGGTGGTGCCTTCCACCCGGTCGGATTCGATCAGCGGGTGGGGCGGGCGATCCGCCGTCATCATGTCATCCGGTTCGACGCCGGCCAGCATGTTGCCCTCATGTCCGGGTGCTGTCATGTCTGCTCTCCTTTGTCCGCCGCGTTGATCCCTGAGCGTGATCGCTGTGTGAGATCCTCCGGCTTGTTCACTATCAACGAACAGCGGTTCACGCGGTTCGGGCGCGGACAAAAGATTACATCCCAGCAATATGTTAGGATGAGGATTTGAGACATAAACAGGTGATGCCCGCCGGAGCGGGTGCTTCCGGCGGGCATCTCCCGCAGGCGGATCGGGTCGCGGTCCTCAACGCCTGCGGTTTGGAGGATGGCTTATTGCTTGGACGGGGCCTGGGTCTTGGTTCCCGCGTCCTGCTGCCCGCTATCCTGCTGCCTGGCTTCCTTGCGGACCTCGCCCTTGCTCATCGCGGACGTCACGACGTCACCCGAAGCCGTGAAGTTGGAGGCGGGGAGCGATGCGATACGGTCGCCCGTATCCACCAGCAGGGAGTCGATGCGGCCATCCGCATCCGCCTTGGCCGAACGGACGGTGCCGATCGCGCGGCCGCTGGCGTCCTGGACCATCATGCCGGGGCTGACGGCGAAATTGCCTGCGCCGCTGGC
>NZ_MINO01000180.1 GCF_001757355.1 Sphingobium phenoxybenzoativorans | reverse complement strand
GGGTGCGCGCGCTTCCCGTGATTGTGGGCTTTGGCGCGCAGGAGCGCATCAGCCGCCACCTTGCCGACGCGACGCGCGAGGTCGCTGCGCGCACGATCGACGTGCTGAAGGTCGCGTTCGTGTCGAGCGCGGTGATCGAGTTCTTCGCGGCGCTGTCGGTGGCGCTGGTCGCGCTCTATTGCGGCTTCAACCTGCTGGGTATCCTGCCGTTCCCGGCTCCTGAAAAGCTGTCGCTGGGCCAGGCCCTGTTCGTCCTCGTCCTCGCGCCTGAATTCTACCTGCCCATGCGCCGCCTTGCCGCTGCCTATCACGACAAGCAGGTCGGGGAGGCTGCGGTCGAGCGCCTTGAAGCTCTTGCGCCTGCAGTGCTGCCCGCGCCGAAAGTCGCCATCGAAGGACCGCCCGCGCTCCGCTTCGACGGCGTGGTCATCGACTATGGCGAGACGGCTATCGGCCCGTTTACGCTCGACGTTGCCGCGGGCACCAGCCTTGCCCTTCGCGGCAGCACGGGGATCGGCAAGTCGAGCCTGCTCCACGCGCTGCTGGGGCTGGCTCCCATCGGCAAGGGGCGGGTTTTGATCGACGGCCGGGATGCGGCCGATGTTGCGCTTTCCGGTCATGTTGGCTGGGCGGGGCAATCGGTCGCGTTCGTCCCGGGCACGCTGGCCGACAATATCCGTCTTGCGCGTCCCGATGCCGAGGACGCGGCGGTCGAAGCCGTGGCCCATCGGGCGGGCCTTGGGCCGATGATCGAAGCGCGGGGGCAGGGATTGGCCTTGCCGCTCGATCATCGCGGGTCGGGTCTATCCGGCGGGGAACGCCGGCGTGTCGGCATCGCCCGGGTGCTGTTAAAGGACGCGCCGCTCTGGTTGCTGGATGAGCCGACCGCGGATCTCGACGCGGGATCGGCGGCCGATATCGCCAGGATACTGGCGTCCGCCGCAAAGGGACGGACGGTCCTGATCGTGACGCACAGCACCGAACTGGCCGCGATCGCCGACAGCGAAGCGGTGCTTTCATGAGCCGCGCGGATATGGACCGGCTGCTGGCCGAGGCGATCGGCCCGGAGCGCCGGGCTTTCCGGATTGCGGGCCTGCTCGCCGCCGCCGCGACGATCTCTGCGGTCCTGCTGCTGGGCCTGTCCGGATGGTTCATCACCGGTGCTGCGCTTGCCGGACTGGCCGGCGTGCTGGCCGCGCAGGGTTTCAACTACCTGGTGCCGAGCGCGTTGATCCGGCTGCTGGCGATCATTCGCACCACGGCACGCTATGGCGAACGGTT
>NZ_MINO01000179.1 GCF_001757355.1 Sphingobium phenoxybenzoativorans | reverse complement strand
GCGGGGCGTTGGCGCATATCACCGGCGACAAGGGCCTGGCGTCGGTCGTCGGCTATGCCGGCAGCGGCAAGTCGGCGATGCTGGGGGTGGCGCGCGAGGCGTGGGAGGCACAGGGCTACACGGTGCGGGGCGCGGCGCTGTCGGGCATCGCGGCCGAGAATCTGGAAGGCGGGTCCGCCATCGCGTCGCGGACGATCGCCAGCCTTGAATATCAATGGGAGCAGGGCCGCGAGCTGCTAGGCCCCCGCGACGTGCTGGTGATCGACGAGGCCGGCATGATCGGCACGCGCCAGATGGAGCGCGTGCTGTCCCATGCCGAGCAGGCCGGGGCGAAGGTCGTTCTTGTCGGCGACCCCGAGCAGTTGCAGGCGATCGAGGCCGGCGCGGCGTTCCGGGCCGTGACCGAGCGCCACGGTTGGGCCGAGATCACCGAGATACGCCGGCAGCGCGAGGACTGGCAGCGCGACGCGACCAGGGCGCTGGCGACGGGCAGGGCGGGCGAGGCGATCCATGCCTATGAGGCGCATGGAATGGTGCAGGCGGCCGAGACGCGCAGCCAAGCCCGCGCCGACCTTGTGGACCGCTGGGATGCCGAGCGCATCGCCGCGCCGGATCAGTCGCGGATCATCCTCACCCATACCAATGCCGAGGTGCGCGATTTGAACCTAGCCGCGCGCGATCGGCTGCGCGACGGTGGCGAGCTGGGGCCGGACGTGCGCGTGTCGGCCGAGCGGGGCGCGCGGGCGTTCGCGAACGGCGACCGCATCATGTTCCTGAAAAACGAGCGCGGGCTAGGGGTGAAGAACGGCACGCTGGGGAAGGTCGAGCAGGTCAGCCCCGAGCGCATGGCCGTTCGCCTTGATGACGGCCGCAGCGTCGCGTTCGACCTGAAAGATTATGCCCATGTCGATCACGGCTATGCCGCCACCATCCATAAATCGCAGGGCGTGACGGTCGATCGGGCGCATGTGCTGGCGACCCCCGGCATGGACCGTCATTCCGCCTATGTGGCGCTGTCGCGGCACCGCGACGGGGTGCAGCTCCATTATGGCCGCGACGACTTCGCCGATTATCGCCGGCTTGTCCGCACGCTGTCGCGCGAGCGGGCGAAGGATATGGCGTCGGATTATGGCCGTGCCCCTGATAGTCGTGATCGCGACGCCGAAGCGCGGGCCTTCGCCGATCGGCGGGGCCTCTCGGGCGAGATCCGCTTGCCGGATGCGCCCCGCGAGGCAGGGCGAGATCCGCGCGCGGAGATCTCGCCAACAGAGCGAGGATCTT
>NZ_MINO01000178.1 GCF_001757355.1 Sphingobium phenoxybenzoativorans | reverse complement strand
GCCGCTTCCTGCTTCTCGAACGGCGCGATCAGCGAGTCCGGGGTGTGGACGAAGCCGTTCATCACCACCTGCCGCACGGCCGCCACATCGTCGATCTTTTTGAGGGGGTCGCCCTCCACAAGGATCATGTCCGCCAGCATGCCCGGCGCGATCCGGCCGATCGGCTCGTCCAGAAATTCGCCGCTGTTGCGCGTGGTGGAGAGCAGCGCCTCGTGCGGGGTCATGCCGAACCGCACCATGCCGCGCATCGCAAGGTGCAGGCTGATCGCGACCAGATCGATCGGCGCGTCGGTGCCGTTGATGACGTGCCAGCCGAAACCCATCGTCTGCTTGATCTGGGCGACCTGCCGTTCCAGGCTTTCCTTGAACGGCGTGACGTCCATTTCCTTCATCGCCTTCACCCGCGCCATCAGCTTGGCATATTCCCAGGGCGGGAACAGGGTGCGGATGCGCTTGTCCTCGGCAATGCTGCTGTCCTCGCCCAGAAGGTAGGAGGCGATGAACAGGGTGGGGGTGCGGCCGCCCTTGGCCCCCGCGAACAGGCCGTTCACATCCTGATAGCCGCCGCCCAGCGCCGTGATCGTGCGCGAATAGCCATAGCGGTTGGTCGCGCCCAGATGCTCCATGCAATCCATGCCGCTGTGCAGCGCGGGATAATGATAATGGGATGACAGGTGCATGCCCATCTTGTGCGACGCATCGACGACTGTTTTCTGCACGTCATGGGGCAGGCGGACATAGGTTTTCACCATGTCATAGGACAGGGCGTCGGCGCGGGCGAGTTCCAGCGCCATCTGCCCCGGCTCCGTCACCGGCCGCATGAAATTGTAGAAGATGCGCGATCCGTCGATGGCTTCGCCGGTGGCATAGTGCCGCGCCGCGATGCGCGCGCCGCTGTCGATCGCCTCCCGGTCCTCGACCATATGATAGGCGGGGCAGCCGGGGGAGCGGGTGGCGGTGATCCCCATCGCCAGCCAGGCGCGGCCCATGCGGTCGCCATAGCCATAGCCCGCCATCTGCCGGTGGGTGTGCATGTCGATCAGGCCGGGCAGCAGGACGAGGTTGGACCCGTCAATGACCTTGGCGTTCGCGTCGGTCGTGCTGCCCTTGGGCAGTACCGCCGCGATCTTGTTGCCCTCAACCACCACGTCCATGTCGGTCTTATATTCGGGCGCTGTGGCGTCCCACATCCGCCCGGCCCTGATGACGGTGCGACCCGCGGGCTTCGCATTGGCCCAGTCCAGACGGCAGGGGACTGTGCGCGGAACGCCGCCGGCGGCCGGCACCATCCGCAGCTTCCC
>NZ_MINO01000177.1 GCF_001757355.1 Sphingobium phenoxybenzoativorans | reverse complement strand
ACGAGATGGGGTGGTTGCCGCCCTCCCCAGACGGCACTGAGATGTGCCAGGATAGTGGAATTAGGACCACTGAGCGGAAAGGACGGCAATCGTGTCAAAAGATACAATGATCGGCGTGGACTTGGCAAAGTCCGTGTTTCAGCTTCATGCAGCGTCAATGACAGGCGAACCCAAGTTTCGGAAAAAGCTTCCGCGTTCAGCCTTCGCCGCATTTATGGCAGCGCAACCGTCGGCGGTGATCGTGATGGAAGCATGTGGCAGTGCGCATTATTGGGCCCGGGAAATGATCCGGCTTGGCCACGAGGTCAAACTTATCGCACCACACTATGTTAAGCCGTTCGTGAAGCGACAGAAAAATGATGCCGCTGACGCTGAAGCGATCGTAATTGCGGCTCAACGACCAGAGATGCGGTTTGTTGATCCAAAGTCGGAAGAGCAGCAAAGCAGGGCGATTCTATTTCGCGGAAGAGAACGGCTGGTTCATCAACGCACGGAACTGGTCAATGCCGTAAGGGCGGCGCTCTATGAATATGGTCATGTTGTCCCCCAAGGCATAAATCAGCTCTGCAGGATTGCGGACATTCTTGATGAGCTTAACAGCGATTTGCCCGTTTTGATGCGGGAGGAATGCCGAGATCTATTGGCACAGATCGCTGAGAAAACTGAGCGTATCAATATACGGACAAAGAAGATCAAAGCGCTGGCGGCTGAAACTGACGCGGCCAAGCGGCTACAGACGATTCCGGGAGTTGGCCCTTTAACAGCCTTAGCGGTCGAGGCCTTCGCCCCATCAATGGAGAGCTTCCGATGCGGGCGGGACTTCGCGGCCTGGCTCGGTCTTGTCCCGCGACAATTCTCCTCGGGCGGAAAGGAGCGCCTTGGACGTATTTCGAAAGCGGGTCAGGCCGATATCCGCAGACTGCTTATCATAGGTGCAATGTCCCGTCTGAATTGGATGGGTCGAAGATCGATTCCAGAAAATTCCTGGCTCGCAGATATGCTTGCCAGGAAACCGAGAATGCTTGTGGCAATTGCCCTCGCCAACAAGATGGCCAGAACGATTTGGGCCCTGATAAAAAATGGTAATGAATACAGAATTCCGGCGCAGGCAGCAGTTGCATGATCGGCATGCCAACAAGCTTACCTAACGTCGGATGATGGGGGTGTGAGAAGGCGACGACCCGAATGGGCGAAATGAGCGAACAGATCTGGTTCGGGAAAACCAGTTACGAGGCGTGAGCATCCCAGCTCGAAAACGAGATTTGGACTCGAACCGCAGATCACCATACCGGCCAGCGGCTTCTGAAACGCCGCAACCAAAGGCCTGACAGAAGACCGCACTCGATCACTCGCTCTTCGGATCAGAAACTTCTTGCATCACGGGCGGCAACCACAGAAG
>NZ_MINO01000176.1 GCF_001757355.1 Sphingobium phenoxybenzoativorans | reverse complement strand
GCGGATGAGGTGGATGGCTCCCGCTCACGGCATCTAAGTGCCAAGATGGGTTGCTGTCATGCAAACCCGAGAAGGAGCCACCCGCCATGGAGATTAGCACGATCGGCCTGGATTTGGCCAAGAACGTTTTTCAGGTTCACGGTATCAGCGCGACCGGAGAGGTCGTTATTCGCAAGGCGCTGCGACGATCGCAGATGCTGCCGTTCTTCGAGAAGCTGCCGCCTTGCTTGGTAGGCGCCGAGGCTTGCGGGACATCGCATCACTGGGCGCGCGAACTGACCAAGCTGGGTCATGAGGTGCGGCTGATGCCGGCGGCTTACGTGAAACCTTACGTAAAGCGCGGAAAGAACGATGCTGCCGACGCCGAAGCGATCTGCGAAGCCGTCACACGCCAGACGATGCGGTTCGTGCCGATCAAGTCGCGCGAGCAGCAGGCGGCGTTGTCGCTGCACCGCGTGCGCCAGCTGTTGATCAAACAGCGTACGCAGCTGGTCAACATGATGCGCAGCGTGCTCGCCGAGCTGGGCATCGCGATCCCGGTCGGGATCGTAAAGGCGCTGCAGGTGGCGCGGGAGATCGTCGACGGCGAGTCGAAGATCGATCTGCCGACCGAGGCGACCAACGTCGTCGCCATGCTGGCAGAGCAACTGCTCCAGCTTCACGCCCAGTTGCGCAAGCTCGACCTGCGTCTCGCCGCTCTGCAGAGGAGCGACGAGCGGGCCCGGCGTCTGGCGACGATCCCTGGTATCGGGCCGATCGGCGCGACCGCGCTAGCTGCATCGGTGACCGATCCAGGCCAGTTTGCGTCAGGGCGCCAGTTCGCCGCCTGGCTAGGGCTGACCCCGCGACAGAGCTCAAGTGGTGGCAAGGACCGTCTGGGGCGCATTACCAAGATGGGCGACAGATATCTGAGGCAGCTCCTAGTCATCGGCGCAACCGCCTTGGTCCGATACGCTAAGGAGAAACCCGGCACGGCCGATCCGCGCTTTGTTGCTCTGCTCGCCAGAAAGCCCGCGCGCGTTGCCTCGGTTGCTATCGCTAACAAGATGGCGCGCATCGCGTGGGCAATTATGGCACGCGGCGGCGTCTTTGAACGTGGACATGCGCCGATGTTGGCGACAGCTTAGGATCAAGAGCTTAGCTGAGGAGATCAGCTTCACGAAGTTGTGAGAGCGAAGGATGTGATGGCAAAACCGGTCGGACCGGGAGCAAGGACAACCCAAGGACGGTCTTAGGCGTAATAGCCTGCAAAGCCGATAGGACCTTGTTCACGGACCCCATCAGGGCCAGCAGTCTACACCGACTGCATCAACAGGCCGGACAGACGACTGCACCCGACCAACAGCCAGATCATCACTTTACACTTGCAACGCGGGAGCCATCCACAGAAGACCGTCCGC
>NZ_MINO01000175.1 GCF_001757355.1 Sphingobium phenoxybenzoativorans | reverse complement strand
CCCTAGCACTACTTTGGCAGAATTGCAGGATGTGCAGTTGCCAGGCATCCTCCGCAATGAGGGCAATGGCGCGGCGGCGCGCGCGATAAGCGGTCAAGGATAGCTTGGCGTACAGCCGGTAGGCTCGGCTGAGGGGGCGGACCGGAGACTCTTTTTTTTCCGCCCCGTCTGAGCGAGCCTTCGTGTTTGCAGGAAGGCATAGGCGATCATTGTCATGAGCGCATGGCGATGCAGCCCGGTCCACGAGCGGCCCTCGAAATGGTCGAGACCAAGTTCTTCCTTGAGTTGCTGATGCGCCTGTTCGCAGACCCAGCGCGCCTTGATGGCGCCGGCGACATCTTTGGCTGGCGTGTCGGCGGGAAGGTTGGAAAGATAGTATTTTCGCTCGCCGCTGGAGCGATGCTCGCCCACCAGCCAAGCCTCTTCGCCTGGCATGTGCTGTGCGCCAGCAGCACCGATCCGCTGTGGCGCGCCATCAGCGATCCGCACGCGCATGACAGCGAAGCGGGCGCTCAGACGGCCTTTGGTTCCGCGGCGCCAACTGATCTTCCGCCACTTCGCCTCCTCCAGCATGGTATGGGCGGCCAGGGATTTGACGTCGGGTACGTGCCGGACACGCGGTCGTCCACGTCCCGCCACCGGGAAGATCAACTGCACGTCTGAGGGATAGACCTTCTGGTGGCGGGGGATGCCGACCGCCCAGCAGAGGCCCCGTGCGCTGAGCGCCTGCCGGAACGGTGCGGACAGGCCATAACCGGCATCGGCCAGGACGCAGCCAAAGCGCACGCCGGCAGCGATGATGCGGTCGATCTCCTCAATCGCGATGTCAGGCTTTGTGCGATAGGCCCGAAATGCTTCGGGCACAGCCGCCTTGGCCATCCGTGCAGTGTCGCTGGTCCAGCTTTCCGGCAGGAACAGCCGCAAACCCAGCATGACCGGAACTTCTCCCGAGGCCAACGTCACCGATACCAAGGTCTGGCAGTTGGCGTTCTTGCCCAACACCGTGGCGTATTGCGGCGCGACACCGACCGAGGCCTTGCCCTTCTTGGGTAGCGCTGTGTCGTCGATGATAAGCCAGGCCTTGTCGCCGCCGACCAGCTCATCAGCCTGTCGCCACAACGTCGCCTCCAGCGGCGCGCTGTCCCAGATCCCTGCTCCGACGAAATGGTGTAGCCGGTCATAGCTGAGCGCGTCGATGCGTGCTGCCATCGGCTGGATACTCTTGCGATCGCCCGGGCCTATCAATCCGGCGATATAAGCCGGACACATCCGCCGCCGCGTCTTGTTGGCCAGAGCCTGCAAATACGGCTCAAGCCACTGTTCGAGGTCCCGCCGCCAATCCTCTTCCATCGCCAGCCTCCACAAAAGCTGGCTCCCTATGAATCACGCATTCCTCCGAAGGGGAATCCCAAAAATTACACTTCTGCCAAAGTAGAT
>NZ_MINO01000174.1 GCF_001757355.1 Sphingobium phenoxybenzoativorans | reverse complement strand
TTGTATGATCCGGGCCTTGTCAAGATACCATTGAACGGTTCCTTTTGATGATGGGCTGGGGGCCCCCACACGCAATGCTCAAGGATTGGCTTCATTCGTTCCGAGGTCAGCTGATGCACTATCCGTGCATAGACTTGTATCCGGTCGCGGCCGTGCCCGCGCACCATAATCCGTATTCACATCCCCGGATCGAGCAAAGGCGGATGCGGACCAAACTATTACTGGGCGTTTTCAGGCGCCATCAATTTTCCCGGTCACACATCACACCAATCCGCGTCGCCTTAACGAGCCTGTTGCAACATAGGCATCAGGCGGCGCGGAGCTCGGCACCTTGAGGGACCAGACCGGTCTCCACAAAGCGCCAAAGCGCGATTAACAATTTTCGGGCGAGCGCAACGATCCCTACCTTTGCCGCGCGAGCGCCGTTGCCTTTGAACCGGGTGCGATACCACACGGTCAGTTCGCTACTTGGCTGATATTTCAACCAACACCACGCAAGTTCCACCATCTGCACACGTGTGCTTCGGTTACCGGCTTTGCTGATGCCTTGATCACGCGAAACGTCGCCGCTGGCGAAGGGCGCCGGAGCTAACCCAAGGAAGGCCGCGACGTGTCGTCGGCTTTCGAACTTTCGGCAGAAAACCTCTGCGACCAACATTGCCGCGCTGTTCGGGCCAATACCCTTCAGCTGCTCGAGGCGAACCGCTTTATCGCGGCATGGAAAGGTGGACTCTTCATCGAGCACAACTTGGGCGCGGTCCCTCTCGATGTCCTTGATCTGATCGTTGAGCAACGCAAGCCGTCCGAAACAGCGCTCAATCTGTCGACGAAGGTTTGGTGGCAAAGGCCGCCCATCGCCGGTGCGCATGTCGTCGAGTTGGCTCGACCATTCACCGCCCTTGATGGCTTTGACAGATCGTATGCCTTGCAACGCAAGGAGCCCCCTGATCCGAGAGATAATGCGGGTGCGCTCATGCACCAGATCGCCGCGCTCGCGCATTACTCTGCGTGCGTCCTCCTCCTCGGGAGAGGGCACCTCCACGACACGGCACACGCTTTTGTCGCCAGCGAGATAGGCTTTCAGAATCCCGATCATGGCTTCGGCGTCGATCCGGTCAGTTTTTGCGCGCCTGCCTCGCCGCGACACGAGGAAGCTGGCGGGATCTAGCACATATGTATCGATGTCGTTCGACCGCAGTAGCCTTGCGAGCCAGAAGCCATCATATCCAATCTCGAAGCACAGGCGAATGGCGGCAGGTTCGCCGATACGATCAGCGGCCTTGCACTCAAGATTGCGAAGGTGACTGATCAGTGCCGCGCTGTTCCCGGCAGGAATTGTCCGCAGCGAAGGCTTCGCCGCTCCTGGCGAGAGAGAGGCAACAAGCCAGTTGCGCTTGCTGAGCTCAACGCTGACAATGACAGAAGTCTTGGGGCAGTAATCTGACGACGAGTTCTGCATGTAGCGTTCTCCGTGAGGTTTGACGGAACAACGGCATAGCCGATCCGACCTGCATAGGATCTATTATG
>NZ_MINO01000173.1 GCF_001757355.1 Sphingobium phenoxybenzoativorans | reverse complement strand
CTATGCCCGCGACCTGGGCCTGGCGTTCCAGATCGCCGACGACCTGCTGGATGTGGAAGGCGATGAGGCCGCCGCCGGCAAGGCGCTGGGCAAGGATGCGGCCGCGGGCAAGGAGACGTTCCTGTCCCTGCTGGGCGTGGACCGGGCGAGGGAACAGGCGCAGATGCTGGTCGATCAGGCCAAGGCGCATCTGCGCGGCTTTGGCGAGGAAGCCGATCTGCTGCGGGCGATAGCGGATTATGTGATCGAGAGGGACAGATAGGATGGCTATGCGCATCGGTGTTTATCCGGGAACATTCGACCCGATCACCCTGGGCCATATGGACATCATCCGGCGCGGCGCGAAGCTGGTCGACCGGCTGGTGATCGGCGTCACCACCAATATCAGCAAATCCCCCATGTTCACCGACGAGGAGCGGCTGGAAATGGTGCGACGGGAATGCGCCGATGTGGATGCAGAGGTGGTCGTCACCGGCTTCAACTCGCTGCTGATGGACTTTGCTGAGCGGCAGGGCGCCAGCGTCATCATCCGGGGCCTGCGCGCCGTCGCGGACTTTGAATATGAATATCAGATGGCGGGCATGAACCAGCAGATCAACGACCGGGTGGAGACGGTTTTCCTGATGGCGGACGTGTCGCTGCAGCCGATCGCGTCGCGGCTGGTGAAGGAAATCGCGCTCTATGGCGGGCCTATCCACAAATTCGTCAGCGCGAAGGTTTGCGAGGAAGTGATGGAGCGGGTAGAGCGCATCGGGAGAAAGGGGGACTGAGTTCGCTCAGCCGCCGTTCATCGATATATTTCTAGGCGCATATTTCTTAGGCGCACGTCCAGCGCGGGAGAGTTCAGGCACATGGCGTTCACTAATGGCTTCGGTTCCTTGGGCAGGGTGCTGACCTTGGCCTGCGCGGCTCTGGTCATGACAGCCGGCGTGCCCGCCCATGCGCAGGGCGGCGGCAAGACCGACGAGGCGAAGGAAGCGGAATCGGCGGCCAAGGCGGAGGACAACGTCAAGGCCCTGCGCGCCGAGAGCGCCCCGAAGATTCCGCCCGCCAGCCTGCCGCTCAACCCCGAAGACATCTGGGACCTGGACCTGTCCACCGGCGGCCGCGTCCGCATCCAGCTTCGCCCCGATATCGCGCCCAACCATGTCGCGCGCATCAAGGAGCTGACCCGCCAGGGCCTGTATAACGGCCTGAAGTTCCATCGCGTGATCGCGGGCTTCATGGCGCAGGGCGGCGACCCCAAGGGCGACGGCACCGGCGGATCGACGCTGCCCGACCTGAAGCAGGAGTTCAACATGATGCCGCATCTTCGCGGCACCGTGTCGATGGCCCGCGCGCAGAGCGAGGACAGCGCCAACAGCCAGTTCTTCATCCTGTTCCTGCCGCGCATGCAGCTCGACAAGAAATATACGGTGTTCGGCCGGGTGATCGAGGGCATGCAATATGTCGACGCGATCCCGCTGGGCGAGCCGCCCGCCAATCCGGCGGTCATCGTGCAGGCGTCGATCGAGAGCGACGGCAAGCCCGTGCCCGCCGTCCTGACCGCGCCGCCGCCGCCCGCGCCCAGCGTCGCCGATCTCAACGCGCCGCTCGGCGGCAAGCCCGCGGCGAAGAAGCCGGCGCCCAAGAAGAAATAACCGCCCAGGGCTGCTCCCCTAATGCGGCGGCCCGGACGCATCCATGCGCGTTGACCTGTTCGATTTCGACCTGCCGCCGGAGCGGATAGCGCTGCGCCCCGCCGCGCCGCGCGACGCCGCGCGGATGCTCGTGCTGCGCGGGGCGGATGGCGTGGAGGATCGC
>NZ_MINO01000172.1 GCF_001757355.1 Sphingobium phenoxybenzoativorans | reverse complement strand
GGATATCCTTGAGGGCGGCGTCGGCTTCGACATTGCCGACTATTCGGCGTCGGCCAGCGCGGTGCAGGTCTCGCTGGATGGGACGGCGGGCAGCGGCGGCGACGCGCAGGGCGACAGCCTCTACGATATTGAGGGCCTGACAGGTTCCGCCTTCGACGACATCCTGGCCGGTAATGACGCCAATAACCGCCTGACGGGCGGCGCGGGCGATGACACGCTGCGTGGTGGACTGGGCGGCGACGAACTGATCGGCGGCGCGGGTTTCGATACGGCGGACTATTCCCAGTCCGCGTCGAACATCATCATTTCCAACGACGGGTCGATCGGCCTGGGCGGCGATGCGCAGGGCGACCGGCTGAGCGGGATCGAACGGATCATCGGTTCGACCTTTGACGACCAGATCACTGGCGGGGCCAATGCGGATACGCTGGTCGGCGGCCTTGGCAACGACACGCTGCAGGGCGCGGGCGGCGCGGATATCCTGGACGGCGGCGCAGGCACCGATATTGCGGACTATAGCCATTCCAACGCGGCCATCGTCGCGGGTCTGGACGGTCGCGCGAATACCGGCGGCGATGCGGCGGGCGACACCTATGCCAATATTGAGGGGATTTCTGGGTCGGCCTTCGCCGACACGCTCTATGGTTCCGGCAATGACGACATTTTGCGCGGTCAGGGCGGCAATGACCGGCTGATCGGCTTTGCGGGCGCGGACATATTGGAGGGCGGCGCGGGTTTCGACACGGCCGACTATAGCGCGTCCGATGCGGGCGTTTCGGTCAATCTCAACACTGGCAACGCATCCGGCGGCCATGCCGACGGCGATACACTGTCGAGCATTGAGGGACTGATCGGTTCCGACTTCGACGATTTCCTGACTGGCGGAGAGAGCGCCGACACGCTGCAGGGCGGCCTGGGCAACGACACGCTGGCCGGGCGCGCGGGTGCGGATATTCTCGACGGCGGCGCGGGTTACGACACCGCCGATTATTCGGCGAGCACCAGCGGCATCACCCTGACGCTCGACGGCAGCGTCGGCCAGGGCGGCGACGCGGCGGGCGACCATGTTTCCAATATCGAGCATATCATCGGTTCCGAATATGCAGACAGCATCACCGGCGTTGGCGCTGACGAAGTGCTGGAAGGCGGCGGCGGCGATGACATACTGACCGGCAATGGCGGGCAGGATACGCTGATCGGCGGCAGCGGCGCAGACCGCCTGTTGGGCGGGGCTGGCATCGACCTGCTGCAGGGCGGCGAAGGCGACGACATACTGATCGGCGGCGCTGACGCCGACGTGCTTCAGGGCGGAACGGGTTTCGACACTGCCGATTATTCCGCCTCGGCGGCTGCAGTAACCATCGGCCTTGACGGGTCGGCGGGCGTTGGTGGCGATGCGCAGGGCGACACGCTGGCCGATGTGGAAGCCATCACCGGTTCCGCGTTCGGCGATACGCTGACCGGCGGCAACGCTGCCGACACGCTGACCGGCGGGGCGGGTGACGATACCCTGCGGGGCGGCGCGAATGCCGACACCTTGCTGGGCGGCAGCGGCGACGATTTTATCGAGGGCGGCGCGGGCGGCGACCTGATCGACGGCGGCACTGGGCGCGATACTGCCGATTATTCGGCTTCGGGTTCCGGCGTAACGGTGTCGCTCGATGGTTCGGCGGGCCTGGGTGGCCATGCGACCGGCGACACCCTGCTCAATATAGAGCGGGTTATCGGCACGGGATCGGCCGACGTCCTGATCGGTGCGGCCGCGGACGAGGATCTGCTGGGCGGTGGCGGCGATGACCGGCTGGAAGGCCGGGGCGGCGCTGACCTGTTGGACGGCGGC
>NZ_MINO01000171.1 GCF_001757355.1 Sphingobium phenoxybenzoativorans | reverse complement strand
GATGCCGATCGCCCCAATCGCCCATGTCGGCCAAATCGGCAGGTGCGGCCGGCTCCGTGGTTTCTGCTCCTCACTCATGGAACAGCGCCACGCTCTGGGCGACATAGCCGGTCCCGGGCTGGGAGAAGCGCCGCGCCTCCTCTCGGCCCTGCGCTTCGTCGGCGGCCGCGCGCGCGGATTGGATCGCATTGGCGCGGGCCTGGGCTGCCAGCATCGCCGTCAGGTCGGCGAGCTGGCGCGTTTGCAGCGCGATCAGCTGGTTGCCGGCTTGGGCCGCCTGAAGTGCGCCCGTCGCACCTTGGCTCGCTGTCACCAGCGTGCTGGTCTGCGCGGCCGTCCCATCGAGATTGCCGGTAACGGTGGCGCCGGTGCGCAGCGAGTCCTGATAGGCTGCGAGTGCATCGGTCCAGCGCGTCTGCGCGTTCGTCACCAGCGTGCCCGACGGCGTGCCGGCAAGCGATCCCGACGGATAGCGCTGGCTGAACACCTGATCGATATTCTCGACGCGATAGGCGATCTGCTGCGCCTGGGTGATCAGCGCCCGCGTCCGACCGATATCCTGTTGGATCGTCGACAACACCGACGTCGGCAGGTTGGTAAGGTTGCGCGCCTGGTTGATCAGACTCTGCGCCTGATTCTGGATCTGGGTGATCTGGTTGTTGATCTGCTGGAGGCTGCGCGCGGCCGTCAGCACGTTCTGCGCATAGTTGGTGGGATCATAGACGATCCCGCCGAACTGCGCGTCGGCCGGCGCAGCAACGGCCAGCGCGAGCGCGGCCGCACCCAGCGCCAGGTGAGTGATACGAGAGCGGGTCATGCGAACGCCTCCTGCGGTTCGAGGGTGGGAGCGGTGAGAAGGTCGGCGGCCCAGGACAGGCCGCGGTGCCGCAGCCAGGCAGCGGCGAAGCCGTGCGCGCCATGGCGCTCGACCAGTGCGCTTATCGCGTTCAGGTCTGACCGGGACGACGCGGCGGCGAAGGCCAATGCGACCGGGCCTAGCCCCAGATCGAACAGCCGGTTGCCTTGGCTCGACTGGCAATAATAATCCCGCTTCGGCGTTGCCGAGGCGATGATCTCGATCTGACGATCGTTGAGCCCGAACCGGCGATAGACGCCGGCGATCTGCGGCTCGAGCGCGCGCTCATTGGCGAGAAATAGCCGCGTCGGGCAGCTTTCGATGATCGCCGGCGCAATCGCCGAGCCCTCAATGTCGGCGAGGCTCTGCGTCGCGAATACGACGCTCGCATTCTTCTTGCGGAGCGTCTTGAGCCATTCCTTGAGCTGGCGGCCGAACAGCGGATCATCTAGCGCAAGCCAGCCCTCGTCGATCAGGATCAGCGTCGGCCGACCATCGAGCCGGCGGCCGATGCGATGGAAGAGATAGGCGAGCACGGCGGGGGCCGCGGTCGTTCCGACCAGACCCTCAGTTTCGAAGGCATGAGCGTCGCTCTCGCCGAAATGCTCGACATCGCCATCGAGCAACCGGCCATAGGGACCGGCCAGCGTATAGGGCGCGAGTGCCCGCTTCAGGCCCGACGCCTGGATCAGCACGGCAAGGCCGGTCAGCGTCCGCTGCTCGACGGGCGCGTCCGCGAGGCTGCCCAGCGCCGTCCAGAGATGATCCTTCACTTCCGGCGTGATCGCGAACTCTTCACGCGCGAGGATCGCCGCCAGCCAATCGGCCGCCCAGGCACGCTCGTCGAGCTCGTCGATCCGCGCGAGCGGCTGCAGCGACACCGGCGCGGCCGTGCCGCCAAGTGCGCCGCCAAGATCGTGCCACTCGCCGCCGACACCGAGCGTCGCCGCACGGATCGAGCCGCCATGGTCGAAGGCGAAGACTTGCGCCTGCCGGTAGCGGCGGAACTGCAGGACCATGAAGGCGA
>NZ_MINO01000170.1 GCF_001757355.1 Sphingobium phenoxybenzoativorans | reverse complement strand
GAGACTCGGCCCGACGCGCATGCGCGCCTCGCTCTGCGACAGCGACGCCCAATAGGGGAGCTTCTTCTTGGCCTGCCCCTGCGCCGGCGCCGCGATCATCAACGACACCCCCAGCAGCACGGCCAAAGCCGCGACCTTCTCCTGCCCGTTCATCACCGCATCACTTTCCGCCATTCACCGGCCGTCATTCACGGGCCGTCATTCACCGGGGTTCGCGCCCCTGCGCGCATCCTTGCCGAATGTCCGACTCCCGCACAACTGCCGATCGCATCCTTTATTGCCTTGACCTGCCCCCCGCCACCAGCATAGCGCCTTCACCATGCCCAGACGAGAACGCCCGGCTACTCCAAAGGTCATCGTGACCCGCCGCCTGCCACCCTCCGTGGAGGCGCGGATGGGCGAATTGTTCGAGACGCGCTTCAATGTCGAGGACAGGCCGATGAACCGCGCGGAACTGGCCGCCGCAATGGCCGATTGCGACGTTCTTGTCCCGACCGTCACTGACCAGATCGATGCCGACCTGCTCGCCCAGGCGCCGGACCGGCTGCAGCTTCTCGCCAGTTTCGGCAATGGCGTCGACCATATCAACCTGAAGGCCGCGCGGAAGCGGCGGATCATCGTCACCAACACGCCCGGCGTGCTGACAGAGGATACCGCCGACATGACGATGGCGCTGATCCTGTCCGTTCCCCGCCGTCTGGCAGAGGGCGAGAAGCTGATCCGGTCCGGCGCCTGGGGCGGCTGGAGTCCCTCCGCCATGCTCGGCCACCGGATCGGCGACAAACGGCTCGGCATTGTCGGCATGGGCCGCATCGGTCAGGCCGTCGCCCGCCGCGCCCGCGCGTTCGGCCTGTCCATCGCCTATCATAACCGCCACCGCCTGCCCGAAGCGGTGGAGGCGGAGACCGGCGCTGTCTATCACGCCGATCTGGACGACCTGCTGCGGGAAAGCGACATCCTCTCGGTCCACTGCCCGCTCAATGCAGAGAGCAAGGGGTTGATCGACGCGGCGAAACTCGCGCTGCTGAAACCCAGCGCCTATGTCATCAACACCTCCCGCGCCGAAATCGCGGATGAGGGCGCGTTGATCGATGCGCTGGAAACCGGCCGGATCGCTGGCGCTGGCCTTGACGTCTATGCCCATGAGCCGGCGGTGGACCCCCGGCTGCTGGGCCTCTCCAACGTCACGCTGCTGCCGCATATGGGTTCCGCAACCTTCGAAGGGCGCGAAGCGACCGGCGCGCGCGTCATCGCCAATATCCGCACCTGGGTCGATGGCCACCGCCCGCCCGATCAGGTGCTGGAGGGCTGGATTTAACAAGCAGCCGGACGGAGGGTTCATCCCTTCGCCATGGCGTCATGATGCAAGGGGGAACGGGGGTCCATGCGTCTTGTCCTGCCTGTCCTTGCCCTGATCGCCCTCGCCTTCCCGGCCCCCGCCATGGCGCAGGTGCAAGTCGCCGACAGCGGCGACACCGCCTGGATGCTGATCTGCACGGCGCTTGTGCTGTTCGCCGCCATTCCGGGCCTCGCCCTGCGCTTTGCGGGCGCGGTCCCCGCCCGTGACGCATCCGCCGCGATGGCGCGGGTGGTGATCGCAGCAGCCATCGTCGCTTTGCTGTGGGCGGCGGCGGGCAATATGCTCGCCTATGCGCCCGGCCCGCTCTGGTTCGGCGACCTGCGCCACGTCTCCCCCCAGGACATGGCGGCGCTCCGTCCCGGCATGACGATCCCGGAAATTGCCTTCCTCTTTTTCCAGCTATCCGTCGCCTCCATGGCCTGCGGCCTGCTGGCCGGGGCCTTTGGCGGTTACCGTCTGCTGCCAGTCACGCTGCTGGTCATGCTGTGGCTGTTGCTGGTCTATACGCCTGTCGTGCGGGCCGTATC
>NZ_MINO01000169.1 GCF_001757355.1 Sphingobium phenoxybenzoativorans | reverse complement strand
ATTGGCGGCGATGCGCAGGGCGATACGCTGGTATCGATCGAGAAGCTGATCGGCTCCTCCGGCGCGGACATATTGTCGGGCGCGGCGAGCGACGATCAGCTTGACGGCGGCGCGGGCGACGACCTGCTCGTGGGCCGGGATGGCGCGGATCACCTGATCGGCGGCGCGGGCAACGATGTGCTAGACGGCGGCGCGGGCGCTGACCTTCTGGAAGGCGGCGCAGGTTTCGACACTGTTGACTATTCCCTGTCATCGGTTGCGATCTCTGCTGGCCTCGACGGCAGTACGGGCGCAGGTGGCGACGCGCAGGGCGACGTCATGACCGGCATCGAGCGGCTGGTCGGCTCCGCCTTCAACGATACGCTGACCGGCGGCGTTCTGGACGACGAACTGGTCGGCGGCGCGGGCGATGACTTCATCGCGGGCGGCGCAGGCAATGACCGGCTGCTGGGCGGCCTTGGCGACGACAATCTGCTTGGCGGCGCGGGCGCGGACATATTGGATGGCGGCCTGGGCCGCGATACAGTCGATTATTCCTCGTCCACGGCGGCGGTTACGATCAACCTGAACGGCGCGCTCGGATCGGGCGGCGACGCGCAGGGCGACCAGTTGATCGGCATCGAGAATGTCATCGGCTCCAGCTTCGACGACGTGCTGAATGGCAGCGTCGCCGATGAGGAACTGAGCGGCGGCGCGGGCGACGACTTGATCACCGGCGGCGCAGGCAATGATATCCTGCGTGGCGGCGGCGGCGACGACATATTGAATGGTGGCGCTGGCGCAGACGAGCTGATCGGCGGTAACGGCATCGACACGGCGAGCTATGCCGGGGCGACGGCCGGAGTGGCTGTCTCGCTGGACGGCAGCCTGGGCACCGGCGGCGATGCGGCGGGCGACAGCCTGATCGAGATCGAGAAGCTGATCGGTTCATCCTTCAACGATATTCTTGGCGGCGGCGCGGCGGCGGACACGATCACAGCGGGCGCAGGCGACGACAGGCTGCTCGGCAGCGTCGGTGCGGACATCATGGATGGCGGCACCGGGTTCGACATGATGGATTACAGCGCGTCGGCAGGCGCGGTGAACGTCCAGCTCGACGGATCGATCGGGATCGGCGGCGACGCGGCGGGTGATCAGCTTATCAGCATTGAAGGCGTCATCGGATCCAGCCTGGACGATATATTGGGCGGCAGCACCAATGCCGACCGGCTGGAGGGCGGCGCTGGCAACGACACCATCACCGGCGGCGGCGGCGATGACGTCATCCTGGGCGGCGCAGGCAACGACCTGCTGGACGGCGGCGCGGGCGCTGACCTTCTGGATGGCGGCGCGGGCATCGACACGGTTGATTATTCCAGTTCGACATCCGGCGTGAACGTATCGGTCGACGGTTCGACCTCGACCGGCGGTGCGGCGGAAGGAGACCAGCTCCTCAACATCGAAAATCTGATCGGTTCGGACTTTGACGACGTGCTGCTCGGCACTGGCGCGGCGGATACGCTGACCGGTGGAGCGGGCGACGACCGGCTGGGCGGACGCGGCGGAGCCGACAGGCTCTATGGCGGCGCAGGTTTCGATACGGCCGACTATTCGGACGCAACCTCGGCGATCAGCGTATCGCTGGCGACCGGCCTTGGGACGCAGGGCGACGCGAATGGCGATATCCTCGACAGCATCGAGCGGATCGTCGGATCGGCGTTTGACGACACGATCGCGGGATCGTCGGCCAATGATGTGCTGGAGGGCGGCGCTGGCGCGGACACCATTCGGGGGTCGGGCGGTGACGACACGCTGCGCGGCGGCGATGGCGACGACATATTGGATGGCGGCGTCGGGTCCGACATATTGGACGGCGGCGCGGGCATGGATACGGCCGATTATTCGGCGTCCGGCAC
>NZ_MINO01000168.1 GCF_001757355.1 Sphingobium phenoxybenzoativorans | reverse complement strand
GATCTTCATGCCTTCACTCCTGCGCCGCGCGCGGCTTCCGCGTCCGGGTCCAGCGGCCAGCGCGGCCGCGCCGCCACGTCCAGCCCGTCGATCAGGCCAGCGGCGAATCGCTCCGCCCCGGCCCATCCGATCATCGCCGCATTGTCGGTGCACAGCCACATCGGCGGCGCGACGAAGGGCAAGTCATTGTCCGCCGCCAGCTTTTCCAGCGCGGCGCGGATCGCGCCATTGGCCGCAACGCCCCCGGCGACGACCAGCGCGGTGACGCCATGACTGTTGGAAAGCGCGCGCGCCGTGCGGTCGATCAAGCAATCGATCACCGCCTGCTGGAAACTGGCGGCGATATCCTCGACGCTATGCTGTCCGGCCTGCGCCGCGCGCATCACCGCGCTTTTCAGGCCCGCGAAGGAAAAATGCGGTTCGCTCGTCCCCACCAGCGGCCGGGGCAGGGGCACCGCCTTCGGATTGCCCAGCGCCGCCGCCTTCTCCACGCGCGGCCCGCCCGGATAGCCCAGGCCCAGCAGCTTCGCCGTCTTGTCGAACGCCTCGCCCGCCGCATCGTCGATGGTCGTCGCCAGCCTTTTGTACCGGCCCACGCCCTCGACGCGCAGCAACTGGCAATGCCCGCCAGACACCAGCAGCAGCAGATAGGGGAATTGCAGGCTCTGGTCGGCCAGGCGCGGCGAGAGCGCATGCCCCTCCAGATGGTTGACCGCGATCAGCGGCTTGTGCGCGGCATGGGCCAGCGCCTTGCCGGTCACGAGGCCCACCATGACGCCACCGATCAGGCCCGGCCCGGCGGTCGCGGCGATGGCGTCGACATCGGCCAGGGTCAGCCCGGCCTCCTCGAACGCGGCGGCGACCAGCGGCGTCAGCATCTCGACATGCGCCCGCGCGGCGATCTCTGGAACCACCCCGCCATAGGGGCGGTGTGCCTCCTCCTGCGTCGCCAGCCGGTGCGCCAAAACCCGCCCGTCGCCCGTCACCAGCGCCGCCGCCGTCTCGTCGCAGCTTGATTCCAGGCCAAGGATGATGGTCATTGCCGCTTCCCTCTAGTGCGCGCGGTGACTAGAGGAAAGCCGGATATGCCCAAACTGGACTTCCCCCTCCGCCTCGGCACCCGTGGCTCCCCGCTGGCGCTGGTTCAGGCGAACATGGTCGCCTCCGCCCTGTGCGCCGCGCATGGCTGGCCATCCGATGCCGTCCGCATCGTTACCGTCAAGACCAGCGGCGACCGGATTCAGGACCGGCCGCTGGCGGAGATCGGCGGCAAGGCGCTGTGGACCAAGGAACTGGACCGCGCCCTGCTGGATGGGGAGATCGATTTTTCCGTGCATTCGATGAAGGATGTGGAGACGATCCGCCCGGAAACAATCGCCATCGCTGCGATGCTGCCCCGCGCCGACATGCGCGACCGGCTGATCGGCGCGGACAGCATCGGCGCGCTGCGGCGGGGCGCGGTCGTCGGCACCAGCTCGCCGCGTCGCGCCGCGCAACTTCTGCGCCTGCGCCCGGATCTGTCGATCACCCTATTCCGGGGCAATGTCGCGACGCGCCTCGCCAAGCTGGAGGCGGGGGAGGCGGACGCCACCCTGCTCGCCGCCGCCGGGCTGGATCGCCTTGGTCAGCCGGATATTGGCGCGGCCATCCCGCTCGACGTCATGCTGCCCGCCCCGGCGCAGGGCGCGGTCGGCATCGAAACGCGCGCCGCCAACGCCGTGATGATCAAAATCCTCTCCGCTATCAGCGATTCCGACACGTTCGACTGCGTGATGGCGGAGCGCGCCCTGTTGCTGGCGCTTGGCGGCGGCTGCCACTCGCCGGTCGCGGCGCTGGCGCAGGTCGCGGGCGGCGACATCCACCTGCGCGCCGAAATATTGACCGGCAATGGCGACGATCAGGTGGGGGATGACATCCGCTTCCCCCGCGCCGATGCCGCCGTCCGCGCCTCCGCCCTCGGCC
>NZ_MINO01000167.1 GCF_001757355.1 Sphingobium phenoxybenzoativorans | reverse complement strand
GAAACGCAGGGCGTTGGCCTTGTCCGCGTCGCTGATCCCCGCCAGCAGGGCCGACGCCTTGCGCGCGCGCGCGCCCATGGTGGCGATCAGCATTTCAGGGGTCTGGGTCAGGTCATTCATGGATCAGGCTCTGCTCGGAACAATCGCGCGAGTCCCTAACACGAAACGCATTGCCATCCAAAGGGCGGCTGTTAGTTTCCGTACATGTCCGGGGAAATGGAAGCCGCTGGGGACGCGCTGACAGGGGGCCTTGCCGCCCATGCGGTCGATCGCGAGACCCATAAGGGAGGCGCGCATGGCGATCATGCGCAGGACGGCCCCTGCCCCAATTGCGGCGCGGCGCTGGCCGGACCCTATTGCGCGCAATGCGGGCAGGCCGCGCATATCCACCGCAGCCTGCATTCCCTGGGCCATGACATATTGCATGGCGTGTTCCATTTTGAGGGCAGGATCTGGCGCACCCTGCCGGAACTGGCGTTCCATCCCGGCCGCCTGACCCGCCGGTTCATTGACGGGGAGCGGGCGAAGTTCGTGTCGCCCATGGCGCTGTTCCTGTTCACCGTATTCCTGATGTTCGCGGTGTTCGGTTTCACCGGCGGCGCCCTGCTCGGCAGTTCGCCCGAAGGCGTGACGGTGATGAAGGGCACGCCCCCGGTCGGCGACTGGCGGTCGGGCATCAAGGAAGAATATGGGCGGGCGGAAAAGGACATCGCCGCGTTGAAGGCGTCCCGCGCCGCGCCGGGCATCAGCGTGGCGGACCGCGAGGCGCTGGACCGGAAGATAGAGCAGCGGATCGACGAGCGCGACGCTATGGCGGGCCTCGCCACCGGAGACTGGGAGAAAGTCGCGGACCTGGGCAAGCGCAGCGACGCGAAAAGGGCGGCCGATGCGCGCAAAGGCGACGGGGAAAGCGAGGGTGCCGGCGGGTTGAACAGCGGCGTGCCCTGGCTGGACCGGGCCGTGAATGACGGGCTGAAAAAGGCGAACGATAATCCGCAGTTGCTGCTCTACAAGCTCAAGACCAGCGGATATAAATATAGCTGGGCGCTGATCCCGCTGAGCGTGCCGTTCCTGTGGCTGCTCTTCTTCTGGCGGCGCGACATCCACCTGTACGACCACGCCATTTTCGCCACCTATTCAATCAGCTTCATGATGCTGCTGGTCATCATGCTCTCGCTCGTGGCGATAGCGGGGGTCAGCGGCTGGATATGGGGCATGGCGCTGCTGATCATTCCGCCCATCCATATGTATAAGCAATTGCGCGGCGCCTATGGCCTGTCCCGCGCTGGGGCGGCGGTGCGGCTGATCTTCCTGCTGAGCTTCGCCGTCATTGTGCTGACCCTGTTCGGGCTGATGCTGCTCGCGATGGGCGTGCTCGATTGAGGCAACCCCGCCCGGCGCATGAACGCCAAATTAACAGATAAATTCGCAAAATCCTTTGTCGCGATAAAGTTCCCGAAAATAATGACTGTTCATTTTCATGAATATTGAATGAACAGGGATAGTCATCATCATAGCAAAGACCGCTGCCGGAATAGCACGGTCAATATAATATTGACCCCGATTCATCCATCAGTCGATCCATCCGCACATTTCATCGCGATTCCTGAACGCAGCAAGCATCCCTTTCAGAAAAGCGGGCGTTGTTTCCGTTGCTATGACGAAACATCCAACCACAGCTCGCCCTGCCTTGGCCGCGATTGCCGCTGTCCTGGCTCTTGGTTCAACCCCGGTTCTGGCGCAGGAAGCGCAGCCGCAAATGGCCGCGCCGCCCACCGTTGCGCCGCCCACTGCCGCGCCGCCAGCGCCGGTAATGGAGCCGAGCGCCCCGACGCCGCCAGCAGCCGCCCTGCCGGCGACGCCCGAAGCCGTGGCTCCGGTCGCCCCGCAGACTCAGGCTCCAGCGCAGGCCCCGGCCGCGCAGGCTCCCGTGTTCAAGCCGCAGTCGCCGGTCGTTCAGCCGACCCC
>NZ_MINO01000166.1 GCF_001757355.1 Sphingobium phenoxybenzoativorans | reverse complement strand
GGATCATGTCTGCGCGTCCTGCGGCAGATGAGCGGACAGATCGATCTCATATGCGCCGGGCAGAGGCAGGTCCTGATGCGATGCGGCCAGGATGACGCCGCCGCCCGCCAGATGCCGCCCGATCAGCGCGCCCAGCATCGCTGCCGATGCGCTGTCCAGCCCGTTGGCCGGTTCGTCGAGCAGCCAGATGGGCGCGCCGCTCGCCGCCACGCGCGCCAGCATCGCGCGTTTGCGCTGGCCGGTGGACAGCATCCTGACCGGAATATCGGCGAGGCCGGAGAGGCCGAGGGCGGATAATGCGTCCGCGACGGTGGCGGCCGGCACGCCATCCATCCGCGCCCAGAAACCGAGCGCATCCGCCAGCGTCCGATCACGGTCGAGCGCCAGCGATTCATCGCTCAGCGCCGCCTTGCCGCGCCGCTCGACCGTTCCGGCAAAGGCGGGAAGCAATCCGGCGGCAAGGCGGATCAGGCTGGACTTGCCCATGCCGTTGGGGCCGCGCAGCAGGGCAGACTGCCCCGGCGCCAATGTCAGGTCGATGCCGCGCAGCAGCAGCCGTCCGCCGCGCATACAGGCGACACCGGACAGGCGCAGCAGCGCGTCGCTCATTCGGTGACCATATCTTCCAATGCGTGCATGTCCGCGTCCGACAGGCCGAAATGATGGCCGACCTCATGCACGACCACATGCGCGATCAGCGATTCCAGCGCGACACCGGTTTCGACCCATTCGTCGAGCAGCGGGCGGCGGTAGAGGTGGATGCTGGGCGGCATGTCGCCTGTCTGCGCCTCCTGCCCGAAGGGGCGGCCATTATAGATGCCCGTCAGGTCGAACGGGTCGCTGACATTCAGGTCGCGCAGCACCGCCTCGGTCGCAAATTCCTCAATGAACAGGACCACATTGTGCAGGTAACGGGTAAAAGGTTCCGGCAGGCGGGATAAAGCGGCCAGCGCCAGCGTTTCAATGTCCTGCGCGCTTGGCGCGAAGCTCTGCGATTGACCTTGCTCTGTCATCGCTGCGACATAGGCGATAGGGCGCGCATGCGCCAGTGAGGAAGGGTGAGTGATATGTCGGAGCATGCGGCGAGAAATCGCATCCGTCGTGTGTGAGCAATGACACCCATTTACATCCGTTCGGGCTGAGCGAAGTCGAAGCCTTCCGCCGAACGCAGTGAGGCGTCTTCGCCTCCGCTCAGACAAAGGCTTCGACTTCGCTCAGCCCGAACGGGTAATGATTCGATATAAATACGAGTAGGCTTAAAGGCCGGAAGGAATGTGCATGATCGAGAAGCTGAATGATGAGGAACGGGCGGTTGCGCTGGCGGGATTGCCGGAGTGGGGCGGCGTCGCGGAGCCGGATGGGATCAGCCGGTCCTTTTCCTTCGGCAATTTCGTGGAGGCGTTCGGCTTCATGACGAAAGTGGCGTTGCTGGCGGAGAAGGCGGACCATCATCCCGAATGGTCGAACGTCTATGGGCGGGTGGAGATCATGCTGACCACCCATGACGCCGGCGGCCTGTCGCAGCGGGACATCGACCTGGCCACCGCGATCAACGCGCTGGCCGCCTGACATTATGCCGCAGCCCGCGATCCGCTTTACCGGCGTTCGCAAGGCTTTCGGGTCGTCCGTCGCGGTTGCGGACGTCTCGCTGGACGTGGCGGCGGGGCAGTTCGTGGCGCTCGTGGGCGCATCGGGATCGGGCAAGTCCACGTTGCTCAGGACGGTGAACCGGCTGGTCGAACCCGATGCGGGGCGCGTGCTGCTGATGGGGGAGGATGTTGCGGATGTCTCCCTGCCGCAACTGCGCAGGCGCATTGGCTATGTGTTCCAGCATATCGGCCTGTTTCCGCATATGGATGTGGCGGGGAATATCGGGCTGGCGCTGCGGCTTGCCGGGCGGGATGCCGACGGCCGGGTGGGAGAACTGCTCGACCTGATCGGGCTTCCCCGCGCCTTTGCGCCGCGCATGCCCGCCGAACTGTCGGGCGGGCAGGCGCAGAGGGTCG
>NZ_MINO01000165.1 GCF_001757355.1 Sphingobium phenoxybenzoativorans | reverse complement strand
CGCGATTTCGGCGCGCGCGGCATCACCGTCAATGTGGTGCAGCCCGGCCCGATCGATACCGACATGAACCCGCATGACGGCCCGATGAGCGGCGCGATGCATGATTTCATGGCGATCAAGCGCCATGGCACGGCCGATGAGGTGGCGGGCATGGTCGCTTATCTGGCGGGACCGGAGGCGCGCATCGTGACCGGCGCGATGCACACCATCGACGGCGGTTTCGGGGCGTAGATCCTCATCGGATTTGCTCGCCTGAGCGAAAGCGTGCTCCTGCGAAAGCAGGAGCCCAGTTCGGAGCGTGGGCCTGGGCTCCTGCTTTCGCAGGAGCACGGTAAATTTGGCAGTGATCAGACCAACTTCCGTTACCCCCCGCCGAATCCCTATGGTTAATTTCTCCACGCCCTGTATCCTGTAACAGGGTCGAAACGATGCTGTCAGACGCTGCCGGTGGAGGCCGCGCGGCGGCGCTCCGGCGGGCCGTTCCGGCGGTCCCGCCTGTTTCGTGGGAGAACAGGGATGACTCGCAGGTTCGTTTCACTGACCGTCATGATCGCGCTTTCGGCCACGGCCATCAGGCCGCTCGCCGCCCAGACCCGGCCCGCGCCGATTGAGAAGCCGCAGATTCTTCCCGTCCCCGGCGGACCGGCCGTCCAGCCCCCGCGCCCGACCTATCCGGGCGGACCGGTGATCCAGCCGCCAAAACCCACCTACCCGCAAAAACCGCAGCCGCCCGGCAATGGTTACGGCCGCACGATCCGCTGCGAATCGGTCCGGCACAAGACGGAGCGCTGTGCGGTACGCACGGAGAACCGTGTGCAGCTTGTCCGCCGCCTGGGCGGTTCCTGCGTCCAGAACCGGACCTGGGGCTTTACCAAGAGCAATATCTGGGTGTCGAACGGCTGCAGCGCGGAATTCGCCTATGGCCGCTGGGCTGGCGGGGGCGGCCAATATCCCGGCAATCCCTATCCCGACCGCCCCTATCCCCAACCCTATCCCGAAAAGGAAAAGGACAAGGGGCCGAGCACCGGCGCGGTCATTGCGGGCGTCGCGGTCGCGGGCGGGTTGATCGCCCTGCTCGCCAGCAACGCCAGCAAGAAGAAGAAGGAGAAGGAAGCGGCAGAGGCCGCGAACGCGGCGGCGCCTGAGCCGGAAGCGGAGGCCCCCGCCACCTTCCCGCCCGGCCCGCCCGCCGCGCTGGTCGCCGACCTGTCGCCCCTGCCCGCAGCTTCGCGTCCCTCCGTCCAGACCTGCCTCTACGAAGCGGCGCGGCAGATCGGCGCGACCGGCGGCACGCGGCTCAGCTATGACAAGCTGACCTCGCTGGAACAGGGCAATGGCGGCTGGCGGTTCGGCGCGTCGCTGACCGCGACCTACCCGGACGGCGAACGGACGCTGCCGCTCTACTGCCGGGCGACGCCGACCAAGGTGATCCAGTTGGATTTCGCCAGCGGGGGGTGAGGGCTTCAACCACCCTCCGTTCGGGCTGAGCTTGTCGAAGCCCTGTCCTTCTTGAAGAAAAGGACAGCCTTTCGACAGACTCAAGGCGAACGGAGGTTGGCCGGATGACGGCGAGAATTTATCCTGATTAGCCCGATATGCTGCGTGCTCCTGCGAAAGCAGGAGCCCAGTTCTGACGGCGGGACTGGGCTCCTGCTTTCGCAGGAGCACGACGCCTTTTAAACATGATAAGGGAGGAGCCTAACCCAGCCCGACCAGCGGCACGATGTCCACCGGCCGGCCGTTGCGGCGCAATTCTATCGTCACCGTGGGCCTTGGCGCGCCTGCGGTGCCGATGGGGTCGCCCTGACCAACGCCCGTGCCGACATCGACGGACAAATGGTTGAGGCCGGTGATCAGCGTCGTCCAACCCTGCCCATGATCGATAATCACGATCTGGCCATAGCCGCGATAATGGCCGGCAAAGGCGATGCGCCCGGCCGTCGGCGCAACGACCTGCGCGCCGGGCTGGGTCGCGATGGTCAGGCCGCGCGCCCGGACGCCGCTGTCCGACAATTCGCCCATGCCCGTGACCAGCGCGCCAATGACCGGCAGGCGGTAGGGGGGCAGGCC
>NZ_MINO01000164.1 GCF_001757355.1 Sphingobium phenoxybenzoativorans | reverse complement strand
ACCCAAGGGAGCGAGAATCGGAGGCTGAGTGTCTCGGAAGGGTCGGCTGTGTATGGAACCTCTCGGGACGATCTGCTGCTTGCGTCCATTCATCTCTGTCTCAATATTGTGCCGCAAAGCACCGACACGGACAAAGGAGGCAAAGCAGCCATCGCATTGACAAGCATCGCCTTTCCTGTCTGGAGCAGGTCCGCCAGGTTGCACGCAGTCGCGCTTCTCCCGCAGGCAGCACTGGCCAATCGAGGTCAAGACGCGATATGCGGGCAGAATGAGTGATCCGACCGAAGACCAGCTCGCCGCGCTCGGCACTGCGTTCGACACCTTCGCGCGGCGATACAAGCTGGCCGACGCCCGGCGTTCCGAGCGGCCGCTCGCCGAGCTGGACAAAGCCGTGCTCCTATATGTCGCGGACCATGCCGGTTGTGGCCCGACCGATGTTGCGCGCTTCCTCGCGGTGCCGACGACGACCCTATCTTCGGCGACGGATCGGCTCGTGAAGCGAGGCTTACTGAAGCGGGAGCGCATCGAAGCCGATCGACGGGCGGTCGCGCTTAGTTTGTCCGAGGCTGGCACCGCCTACGCCCAGGGCCAGGTCGAGACCTATCGTCAAATGTATATGCTGATGCTTTCGCGGCTGTCGGCTGAGGAACGGGATCGGTTCATCGCGATGATTACAAAGATCGTCTACAACGATGATTGAATAGTCCGAACTTCGTTGTATCTTATGGGTGATATCGCACGAGCCGTGTCGCACCAACGGATGGAGCCAAGTCATGACGATATGTGTGAACGGCGCGGAAGTTCCGCCGCCCGGCGATGCCCGGGTCTCGCTGCTGGATTTGCTACGCGAGCATCTTTATCTCACCGGTACCAAGAAGGGATGCGATCAGGGTGCTTGCGGTGCCTGCACGGTTCTTCTCGATGGCCGCCGCGTACTGTCCTGTCTGACCTTGGCGGCTCAGGCGGACGGGAGCGACGTCCGGACGATCGAAGGTCTATCGGGTGAAGGCGGCGATCTTCATCTGTTGCAGCAGGCCTTCATCGCGCATGATGGACTGCAATGTGGTTACTGCACGCCCGGCCAGATCTGCTCAGCGATCGGCATGGCGGAGGAACTTCGTCGGGGCGACCCCAGCTACGTGACCTTCGATATCACCGCTTCACCGGTGGTGACCCGCGCGGAGATACGCGAGCGCATGAGCGGCAATCTGTGCCGTTGCGGCGCGCATAACGGGATCGTCGAGGCGATCGAGGAGATGCTGGCGGAGACGGCGGCATGACGCCGTTGACCTATGTCCGCGCGGCGGATCGCACCGACGCCCTTGCCCGCGGTGAAAGTGGAGCGCGGTTTTTGGGCGGCGGTACCAACCTTGTCGATCTTCTGCGGCAAAATGTCGAACAGGCGAGCGAATTGGTGGACGTCAGCCATACGCTCGGCACCATTCGCGAAAGCGAGGGCGGCGGGCTTATCATCGACGCGTCAGTCAAGAACGCCGCTGTCGCTGCCGATCCGCGCGTGCGCCGCCGATACCCAGTGCTTGCGCGCGCGCTGCTCGCCGGCGCCTCTGCACAGATTCGCAACATGGCGACGGTCGGGGGCAATGTCCTCCAGCGTACGCGCTGCATGTATTTTTACGACGTCGAGGGCGCGCGCTGCAACAAGCGGCAGCCGGGCATCGGATGCGACGCGATCGACGGGTTCAACCGCTATCATGCCATTTTGGGCGCGTCGGATCAGTGCGTTGCCACCCATCCTTCCGATATGTGCGTGGCGCTCGCCATGCTCGATGCGGTGATCCATCTCTCCGGGCCCGATGGCGATCGGTCAGTGCCGCTGAATGATTTTCATGTCCTCCCAAATACCGCGCCGTATGTGGAGACGGTGCTGAAACCGGGTGAACTGATCACCGCAGTTGGACTGCCGCCGCTGTCGGACGCGCTGACGCATGCCGAATATCGCAAGGTTCGCGATCGCTCCAGCTACGCGTTCGCGCTGATCTCCGTCGCGGGTGGCTTGGCGCTCGCTGATGGGCGCATCGCTGACGCCCGCATCGCGCTCGGCGGCGTGGCGGCCAAGCCGTGGCGGGCGAGAAAGGCAGAGGCGGCACTGGTTGGCGTTGCGCCGACGCCTGAGGCTTTCCTTGCCGCTATCCGCGAAGAACTTGTCGACGCGAAGCCGCTGCCGGGCAACGGATTCAAAATCGGCCTCGTCGAAC
>NZ_MINO01000163.1 GCF_001757355.1 Sphingobium phenoxybenzoativorans | reverse complement strand
GGAGCAGCGGCGGCGCGTTGAAATGGTCGTCGCGATCGGGGCCGGCCCAGACCGCTGACACCGGCATGATGTGGGCGAGGTTCAGCGTCGAGACCGGCGGCTGCCGGACATTCGCATATGGGTTGCCCGGCAGCGAGCCGAGCCAGGCTTCAAGCGCGTTCAGGCTCTCCGCGATGCAGGCGAAGTCCCGGCCACGGACGATCTTCTCGATCGCCTGCAACCGCAGATCGGCGTCTCGCGGCGTTTCGCCGAGCACCGTGATCGTGTTGGTGACATAGGCATAGCCGGCGATGTCGGCGCCAAGATCCTGTAACGCCGCGTCGGCTTCGGCCGACTTGTTGGCGGCGTCGGTGTCGACCAGCACACTCGCCTCGTTGGTCAGTACCTCCTTGATGATCGCGGCCAGGCTCTTGCGTTTGGAGAACCACAGGCGGCGGATGCGGCCGAGCATCCGCTGCGCCGACACCTTGTCGAGGCAGATCGCGCGGGTGGTCCAGCGATAGGCGAAGCCCAGCCGGTTAAGCTCGTCGAGCATGCCCGGCACCGTGACCGCCGGAAAGCCGGTGACGGACAGGGTCCGCAGATGCTTGGCACCGAGCTGAGGTGTCAGACCGCCGACGAGCACTTCATCCGAAAGTAGCGCATCCAGGTGCATCGGCGTCTCGGGCACGGCGATGCGCTGATCGTGCGTCGAGATCGTCGAATGAAGGTAGGTCAGCGTTTCGGCGTCCGAGAGCCAGGCGGCTTCGGGCATCACGCCCTCGATCATGTCGAGCAGGCGGCCGGTACCGCGCTCGAAGTCGTCGAGATGGTCGGCGGCGGTGGCTACACCAGCTGCGCCGCCCTCGTAGAACAGCGCCGACGCCTTCGACGTGTCGTCAGCCGGCGGTAGCCATTGCAGCGTCAGATAATAGGCGCTGGTGAAGTTTGGCTGGGTGACGTCCCCGCCCTCAAACTGGTCGCGTCGTTCCTCATCGATGAGGGCCGAGACCGGGTCAGCGAAACCGTCCGAAGCCGGATAGCCCGGCGACTCCCTGCGCTGCGCCTCGACATAGATCGCCCAGCCGGTGCCGAGCCGCTTTAGCGCGCTGTTGAGCCGGGCCGAGGTGGCGATTAGCTCGGCCTGGGTGGCGCTGTCGAGATCGGGACCGCGAAAGCGGGCGATCCGCAGGAAGCTGCCATCCTTGTTGAGGATGATGCCCGGCGCGATCAGCGCCGCCCAGGGCAGGAAGTCCGAGAGCCGCGACGCGCGGCGAGCATGTTCGCGGAGGAACAACATGGGGCTTAGCTTTCGAAGAGAGTGGGAAGCGCGATGTGGCGGCGCGCGACGGGGAGGATCTGCGGGTCGCGGCGGGCAGCGAAGACCGCGAGGCCGTGACCGACCACCGCCATTACGATGCCGGCGATCCAGAGCCTGAGGCCAATGCCGATCGCGGCGGCGAGCGTGCCGTTGACGATCGCGAGTGCACGCGGCGCGCCAGCGAGCAGGATCGGCTCGGCCAGCGCCCGATGGACGGGCGCCGCGAAGCCGGGCAGATCCCCCTGCATCAGACGAGCGCCCCGCCGCCGAAGCTGAAGAAGCTTAGGAAGAAGGATGAGGCGGCGAAGGCGACCGACAGGCCGAACACGATCTGGATCAGCTTGCGGAAGCCGCCGGACGTGTCGCCGAAGGCGAGCGTCAGGCCGGTGATCACGATGATGATCACGCCGATCACCTTGGCGACCGGACCCTGCACCGAGTCGACGATCGACTGGAGCGGGGTTTCCCACGGCATGCCCGATCCGCCCGCCCAGGCGGGAGGAGCGGTGGTAAGCGCGAGCGCCAGAGTTAGGCTTACGAGCGCCTTGCGGGCCAAATCGGGGATGCGCGCCCGCGCATTGCCGATCCGAGCGGACAACGAAGGACGAGTGACGATCATGATGGATCTCCGGCTTTTGTGAGGAGGGGAAGGAGGCGGTAGGTGCCTTCAGGCGCGAGGCCCTGGACGCGTACGAGCTCGGACAGCCGGCGTTCGGCGCCGCGACCGGTGAGCACCGCGATTACGTCGATCGTCTCGGCGATCAGCGCGCGCGGGACATGAGCGATGGCTTCGAGGATGAGTTGCTCGAGCCGGTGGAGCGCAGCGGTCGCGGTGCCGGCGTGGATCGTGCCGATCCCGCCGGGATGGCCGGTGCCCCAGGCTTTCAGAAGATCGAGCGCCTCGGGCCCGCGCACCTCGCCGATCGGGATGCGATCAGGGCGAAGCCGCAGACTGGAGCGCACG
>NZ_MINO01000162.1 GCF_001757355.1 Sphingobium phenoxybenzoativorans | reverse complement strand
ACGTTGAGGATGCCCATCACCTGCGGCGCGTCGAAGCGGATCGTGCGCTCGCCCAGGGTGAGCGGTGGCCGGGTCGCGGCTATATTCGCGGCGAGCATGTTGGCGCGCGCCTGCAGCGGTTCGGGGAGTGACGCGATTGTGTCGGCAAACGCCTCGACAGGGATGGCCGAGCGGTGGACGCGGGTTCCGCCCTGCATGGCCGTCAGTTCATAGCCCTGGAACCAGAGCAGGCTGTTGCCGATGCGCGCGGTGGTTCCATCCAGGCCGACGGGGGAATTGGCGAACCATATCGGGCGGAGGTAGAGGCGGGCTTGGCGGGGGATTGTCATGAAAATGCTCTACCCCATTCCGTCATTCCCGCGAAAGCGGGAACCCATCTCCAGCACTGGCCTCCATCGGGAAGGATGGGAGATGGGTCCCCGCCTGCGCGGGGATGACGTTCATTGGAAAATCAGGGCTGCGTCGCGAGCAGGTAGGTCTGGCGCAGCGCGTCGATGGGCTTCAGGTCGCCTTCCACCTCATAATGCCAGAAGGTCCAGCCGTTGCACGAGGGCGCACCCTGCAGAGTCGCGCCGACCTTGTGGATCGAGGCGTTCAGCCCCTCGCAGGCCAGCGACCCGTCGGCGCGCACATGCGCTTTCCAACGGCGCTTGACGTCGGTGAGGATTGCACCCGGCTCCAGATAGCCGGTCTCAACCAGCGTGCCGAAGGCGACCTTGGGCGCCTGACGCGGCGACTGCATGATGCCGATGGCGGATTCATCGAGCGGCAAGGAGGCGGCGATGCGCTCCAGCGCGACTTCGCAATAGGTGTCGTCGCGCTCGATGCCGATCCACTTGCGGCCAAGGCGGCGGGCAACCGCGCCGGTCGTGCCAGTGCCGAAGAAGGGATCGAGCACCACGTCGCCCGGCTTGGTGCAGGCCAGCAGCACGCGGTAGAGCAGCGCTTCGGGCTTCTGCGTCGGATGCGCCTTGGTGCCGTTGCGCTTCAGCCGCTCCTGCCCGCCGCAGATCGGCAGTACCCAATCGGAGCGCATCTGAAGCTCATCGTTCAGCGTCTTCATCGCGCGATAGTTGAACGTATATTTGCTGTCCTCGGACTGGCTGGCCCAGATCAGCGTCTCATGCGCATTGGTGAAGCGCGTGCCCCGGAAATTCGGCATCGGGTTCGCCTTGCGCCAGACAATGTCGTTGAGTATCCAGAAGCCCTGATCCTGCAGCACGACGCCGCAGCGGAAGATATTATGGTAGCTGCCAATGACCCAGATGGTGCCATTGGGTTTCAGGATGCGGCGCGCTTCCTTCATCCAGGCGTGGGTGAAGGCGTCATAGGCGGCGAGCGTGTCGAACTTGTCCCAGTCGTCATCTACGGCATCGACCATGCCGCCTTCGGGCCGGAACAGGTCGCCGCCCAGTTGCAGATTATAGGGCGGATCAGCGAAGATCATGTCGATGCAGGCGTCGGGCAGCTTCGCCATCTCGGCAATGCAGTCGCCCTTGATCAGGCGGTCGGCCTCAATCGCCGGCTGCGCCAGCGCGACCGCACCTTTTCCCCGCCGCGCCGGAACGCGCTCCAAAACCCCCATAAACCTCAAAGCCCCTGTCGTTACGCCTGTGGGATGAGTCTTCCGGAGTCCTCCGTCAAGATCAAAAACTTAGGGGCCAAGCCTCACATAAAAGTTAACAGCGTGAGAACGAATGGGGAAACCGCGAGATATTGAGTCCCGACTTCACACAAAGTCTCAACATGCGGTGGTGTTGCCATGAGGACTCAGCACAAGATGGAGCGGATATTTTTTTGGGAAGGTTCCAGTTTTAGCCCCGTCACCCCTGCGAAGGCAGGGGTCCCGCTTCCTAATCTGCGTAGAAGATCAAGCGGGGCCCCTGCCTTCGCAGGGGCGACGAACGGAACAATCCAGACTGAATCAGATCAGCACCAACTGCGCCACCGGTGCGAAGCTGCGTCTGTGCAGTGGTGTCGGGCCATGTTCGCGAAGCGCCGCGAGATGCTTCGCGCTGCCATAGCCCTTGTTGCTCTCCCATCCATAATGCGGATGCTCACGGGCGGCGGCGATCATCATCCGGTCGCGTTCTTCCTTCGCCAATATCGACGCGGCGGCGATCGACAGGCATTTGGCGTCGCCCTCCACTATGGCCGTGGAGGCATAGGTCCATTTGGGGCACCGGTTGCCGTCCACCAGCACATGCGCGCAGTCCCGCGTCAGCGCATCGACCGCGCGGGTCATTGCCAGCATCGTCGCCCAGAGGATGTTGATTTCGTCAATTTCCTCCACGCTGGCGACGCCGATGCCGAAGCAGACGGCGCGCGCCCTGATCTCC
>NZ_MINO01000161.1 GCF_001757355.1 Sphingobium phenoxybenzoativorans | reverse complement strand
CATCGGCGATCAGTTCGAAGGTCAGCGAGGGTATCCGGTTGCCATAATCGGCCAGCGCCAGATCCTCGAACACTGCATAGGCCATGCCGCGATGTGCGGGCGTGACGCCTGCCCCCTGCGCGGCGGCGATCAGCGGATCGACCGCCTGATCCTCGCCCCCTGCATGAAAGCGGAACGCCCCCACCGCGCTCTTGAAATCGCCCGCCGCGCCGCGCAGCAGATTGCCGTCGGCCCATATCCGCCCGATCCCCTGCGCCGCCCGCGCCGACAGCGCCACGGCGAAACTCGCCGAATAGCTGTAGGTGGTGACGCTCGGCCGCCCCTTGCCGCCGCCGCTTTTCTGCTTGGTCTCGCGCAGGTCCGTCGCCCAGATGACGGTGCCCGCCACCCGCATCCGCCCGAACAGCTTGGGCACCTGGCTGCCATAGCTTGACGTCTGCACCTGCAGCTCGGCCAGCCGCGGCCCCTCACGCCCCTTGGGCTTGAACAGCACCGCCTGATCCACCCCCCGCCCGATCAGCGCGCCCAGCGCACCCCCGATCGGCCCGCCAATCGCCGTGCCGACTGCGGTCAGGACAAGAGTGGCCATGATGGGGGTCCTTTTGGATATGGGGATAATCAGGTCGATCGCGACACACCGTCATCCCAGCGGATGCTGGGATCTCGGGCGGCCGGGATCTAATGCGGTTTGGATTTCGGCCGGCTGGGTCGCGCGCTCCCATCCCTGTGGGAAAGGATTGCAACGGACCATTGGGTCCGAAATCGCACTATCTCGATCTGGACTTGTCAGAAGGGATAGGATTGATGACGAAATATGTTCCGGTCCGATAATGGCCAGATGCGAAGCGGATAGGTTGCTTCATGATTTCGAACCTGATCTGCGAACCGCCAAAACGCTTCTGGCAAGCTACCGGCGCGGCGCATAGCGGCGCACAATAGCTGGTTAGAGGATGTCTAGTCTTGCCCCGAAGGGCCGCTGGCCTCCCGGAAAGCGCGATCGTCCGGCTGGCGATCAGGATCGGTGTTGAGGAACAGGCGATGCCTGAAAGCGAGCGTTAGTTTGCCGGATACGAAACCGAGATCAGGTATCGCATAGATTACAGGTGGAGACCGAGAAAGGACGCGCCGGGGACAGGATTGAACGAGATCGGCTCCGCCGCAACAAAACCAAGAGTTTCATAAAGCCTGCGCGCGGGAATAAACTTCGCCTGCACATCCAGCCTCATTTCGCTGTAGCCTGCAGCGCGGGCTTCTTCGATCAGGCGTTCGGCAAGAATGCGGCCAAGATGACGTCCCTGAGCGCTAGGACGAACATATAGCCGTTTCATCTCGCATATGTCTGGCGTGACTTGGCGCATCGCAACGCAGCCCTCAATTTCGCCTTCCTGATCCGCGAGCAGAACGCATCCTTTTGGCGACGCATACTTACCCGGCAACTTGGCGAACTCGGCATCATTGTTCTGATAATCGAGATTTACCGGCGAATTGGCGATAAACTCACGCCAGATACCCAGAACCGCCGCCGTGTCATCAGGGAAGATCGCGTGCCGTATCACCGCCATGACATGAATGTCTTGCCGAAGATCATGTCCACAATGAGACAGTATTTTGAGAGTATTGTGGTGATACCCACGCAGCAGATTCAGGCCGTGAACTTTACAAACGGCGCTTTCCAACATCGTCCGAAAGCAGCTTTCTAACTACGAGCCGCCATTCTACGACGGGAGCGGCCACCAAACCGCCCCCGCCCCGCGCAATTCACCGGATCCGGCCCCGCCGGATCATATTCACAATGCCCAGCAGCACGATTGCGCCGCCGAACGCCACGGCCAGCGTCACCGGGTTGAACGGCGCGACGCGCAGATTTTCGGTCCCGCCGGTAAACACGCTGAACAGCCACCCGCCCAGCATCGATCCGACGCATCCGACAACCACGTTCAGGAAAATGCCTTGCTGCGCATCGGTGTTCATGACCTTGCTGGCCAGCCAGCCGATAATTCCGCCCATAACCAGGGCAATGATGAAGGTAATCATGCCGTCAGTCTCCTTAAACGCGGCGCCGAGTCGGACCCCGCTTAAGGAAGCATAAACCAACTCCTTGGCGTCGCGTAACGAATGCGATGCTGCGGCGCGGCGCGGAACGGCTCATCGCCCCGCCCGCCACAGGCCGATGACCGGCCAGGGGGATGCGCCCGGCATCTCCACCACGCGGCGCAGCCCGGCATGGGCGTGGACATGGCCGCCCGGCACCGCGACCATCATATGCGCCTGCGCCGGTCCCGCGCGCACCAGCACAAAATCGCCCGCCCTGCCCTTGCGCACCGGGCGCAGCCCCGCCGCGCGCAGCCAGCCCGCAAACAGCGCCGCATCCCCGCCGCGCAGCCCATAATGGTCCGGCGCAGCGCCCG
>NZ_MINO01000160.1 GCF_001757355.1 Sphingobium phenoxybenzoativorans | reverse complement strand
AACAGCGTCAGCGACCGGGCGATTTCGTAGGGCGGCGTATAGCTGCCATCCTCATGCCGGGCGGACAGCGCGCCGATCGCGGCGGGCAGGTCCTCCGCCCCCCATGTGACGCCGATCAGCCGCGCCCCCGACCCGGCATATTCGCCCAGATGGAATATCGCCCGCGGCGTTTCGGTCGCGATCGGCAGGATCAGGCCGTCCTCATCCCCCCTTTCGCGCATCCGCCGGTCCAGATCGGCCATCGACGCCGCGCCTTCGGCCTTGGGCAGCACGACGCCGGTGGGCCGCGCGCCCAGCACGGCGTCGAGATCGGCATCGGCCAGCCCGCCGTCCAGCGGATTGATCCGCACGAACAGCGCGACATCCCGCCCGGCTTCCGCCAGGAATGCGGCGACTTCGGCGCGCGCGCCTTCCTTCGCGGACAGCGCGACCGAATCCTCCAGGTCCAGGATCAGCGCATCCGCGCCGCTGTTGAGCGCCTTGCGCATGCGTTCGGGCCGGTCGCCCGGCACGAACATCAAGGAGCGCAGGCGCGACGGGCGAACCACTGGCACAGCCACTGACACCTGCGGCTCAATACATGTGCTGGCCGCCGTTCAGCGACAGGGTGGAGCCAGTCACGAAACCCGCATCCTCGCTGACGAGGAAGGCGACGCCGCGCGCGATTTCCTCTGCCTTGCCCAGCCGGCCGACCGGCACCTTGGCGACGATCTTCTCCAGCACCGGCGGCGGCACGGCGGCCACCATGTCGGTGTCGATATAACCGGGGGCCAGCGCGTTGACGGTAATGCCGAACCGCGCGCCTTCCTGCGCCAGCGCCTTGGTGAAGCCGTGAATGCCGGACTTGGCGGCGGCATAATTCACCTGGCCATATTGCCCGGCCTGACCGTTCACCGACCCGATATTGACGATCCGGCCCCAGCCGCGCTCCTTCATGCTGGGGAAGCAGGCCTTCGCCATGTTGAAGCAGCCGCCCAGATTGACGCGCATCACTTCGTTCCAGTCGTCGAAGCTCATCTTGAGCAATATGCCGTCGCGGGTGATGCCGGCGTTGTTGACGACGATATCGACGGGGCCGATGTCGGCCGCGATCTGCGCGCAGCCGTCAAGGCATGCCTGATGATCGCCCACATCCCATTTATAGACCGGGATGCCCGTCTCCTCGGAAAAGGCCTTCGCCTTCTCGTCATTGCCGCCATAATTGGCCGCAACCTTGTAGCCCAGCTCCTTGAGCGCAACGCTGATTGCTTCCCCGATGCCGCGGCTTCCGCCGGTCACGACCGCTACTCTGCTCATGCGCTTTTCCTCTCCTTGGATGGGTCCTATGGGGTGACGTTCAACCACCCTTGCAGTTCCCGCGAAATCAGACTCTCGTACAAGGTGATAGCCTCGGAATCCGCGTTAAGACAGGGGATGCAGGCGAAATTTTTGCCGCCATTTACGTGGAATGTCTCCGCCCCCTGCAGCGCGATCTCCTCCAGCGTTTCCAGACAGTCGGCGGAAAAGCCGGGCATCATCACAGCAACGGAACGGACACCTTCCGACGCCATCCGCGCCAGCGTCGTATCGGTCGCCGGCTCCAGCCATTTCGCGCGGCCGAAGCGCGACTGGAAGCTGATCGCGACCTCCCGCCCCATTGCTTCGGACAGCAGCCGCACCGTCTTTTGCGCCTGGCAATGATAGGGGTCGCCCAGATGCAGCGTCCGCTCCGGCATGCCGTGGAAGCTGGCGAGCAGCACGTCCGGCGCGAAATCCAGCGCCGCCACATGCCGCTCCGCTGACGCCTTCAGCGCCGCGATATAGGCGGGGTCGTCATGATAGGGCGGCAATGTCCGCACCGCCGGTTGCCAGCGCATATCCCCCAACGCCCGGAACACGGCGTCATTGGCGGTCGCCGTCGTCGCCGCGCTATATTGGGGATAGAGCGGCGCGATCAGGATGCGGTCGCACCCGGCCGCCTTCATCGCCGCCAGACGGGAGGGGATGGACGGATTGCCATAGCGCATCGCCCAGTCGACCAGCACGTCCGGCCCGAAAGCCGCCTTCAGCGCTTCCGCCGTGTCGCCGGTGTGGAAGGCCAGCGGCGACCCGCGCTCCGTCCACACCTTGGCATAGGCATGGGCGGATTTTTTCGGCCGGGTGGTCAGGATGACGCCGCGCAGGATCGGCTGCCAGATGATCGGCGGAATTTCCACCACGCGCCGGTCGGACAGAAATTGCTTGAGATAGCGCTTCACCGATCTGGCGTCCGGCGCATCCGGCGTGCCCAGATTGACGATCAGCACGCCAATGCGGCGCGGCAGGACATCGGGATGGTCGCGGGGCGGCGCCGATCCCGCCGTCATGCCGGCGCCACCAGCGGCAGCGTGCGGAACCGCGCGCCCGTCACCGTGAACAGCGCATTGGCGATGGCAGGGGCGACCGGCGGCACGCCAATCTCGCCAACGCCGCCCGCC
>NZ_MINO01000159.1 GCF_001757355.1 Sphingobium phenoxybenzoativorans | reverse complement strand
CGCTGTCCCGACACGATCTCGATGCCGTCCGCGCCGGAACAGACTGTGCGGCTCATCCCGCCGGTGCGGCCGGTGTGGACAAACATGCCGCGCCGTTTCCGGGTGGCGCAGAGCATAGCGAACTCACGCACATGCTCGGGCTTGATGGCGTCGCGATAGCGCTTCGCCTGGATCAGCCAGCGCTGGCCATCGATGATGACTTCGCCATCGACCCCGCCGTCCCCGGTATAGCGACGATTGCGGATCACGCGGTGCCCGCGCCGCTCGAAGGCCTCCAGCAGCAATTCCTCGAACGCCAGCGGGTCCATCGCGCGAAGCCGTGCATAATGCAGCGCGGCGGGCTGGTCGCGATCGCGTCCGCATAACTGCTCGCACATCGTGCGCGCCTGTCGCCGTCGCCAGCGATGGGTGATCGGTATGCGATAGCTGCGGTATATCAGGGTAAGCAGAGCGGCACCGAATATCGCGATTAGCAGCTGTTCCATCATTCTCTCCTATCGGTCATGTCCACCACCATGACCGCCATGATCATGCTGCGGTTGGGGATCTGGCCTAGCCTCTGACTGTTGGGCAGGTTCGCGAGCGCCGCCGCGATCGGGCTCCGCCGGTGCGTGCTGACGGTCTCGTTCGATCGTGCCGCGCAGGAAGCGGTCGACCAGCGAAGCAGCCTCCTGCGCGCGGCCGGCGAGTATCTCGGCAAGACTGTTCGGGCGGGGTTCGGAGCGGCCCTGCCGTTTCCGCTCGCGCTGCTCCCGCTCGGCCTTGCGGGCGTCGCGCTCGCGGGCATTCTCCTCGCGGGAGCGGTCGTGCCGGTCCTTGTGGCGAAGTCCCCGCATCTTGTGGCTGTCGGCCCTGATCCGGCCGAGCCCTTCGAGCGACGAGGTCTTCTCGCCCGATCGCGAGGCGAGCTTTTCCGCGAGACGTTGCTGGCTCTCGGTCCAGAGCTTCACGCCATAGGCGGCGCGAGTGATGGCGGTGTAATAGTTCTGACCGTTGACGAGGCCGGATTCCACAGGCGCTAGCGCATAGACGCGGTCATAGGTCTTGGACTGCGACGAATAGACGGTTTCCGAATACCCATGATCCCAGGTCCGGTGGGCCGAGAGATCGACCTGCTGGACGCGCTCGCCGCGGTCCCATCTGATCGTCGCGATATTGCCCTCGAGCGCCAGAACGGTGCCGCGTTCGGCATTCTTGACCTCGAGTTCCTTGTTAACCAGCCGCCACTGGATGCGGTCGCCCTGGGCAAGGTCGCGCTTCTCAGGCAGGAACACATTGACATGCGCCGCCTTGCCGAGGCCCGGACGCCATTCGATCTGGCGGCCATGCTCGTCAACCAGGCGCACGACCTGGCGGCCATGATTGTTCCGGCCGACCCCGACGACGCGATAGTCGGCGTCGCGCGCGATCCCCAGCCCGGGATTGTCGCGCGTGAACTTGAGCACCTGGCCCGCGCTGTAGAAGCGCGCCATCTGCTTTTCCTGGTCGGTCAGGCCGGACGGGGTCAGCACTTCGAGCCGATGGTCTTCGGCCGCGACGGTGCCCTCGCGTTTCAGGACTTCGCGGATATGGCTGTTGACGATCAGACGGGTCGCGTTGTCGAGGACCAGGATATTGGTTTCGTCGCGTGTCTCCGGTTTGAGCCGGGTCCAATCGGCGACCATCGCCTTGGCGAGGTTCTCCGCGGTGTCGCCGGTGGTCACGCGATCCAGCGCGGCGAGCGACGCGGCATAGTCGCCCTTGCGCGCCATGTCCGCGGCCTCCTGCGTCGCGTCGGTCAGGTGGCGCCGCGACTCCTTGAGCTGGCTAGTCGGCAGCCCGAGTTGCTGGAGCAGCCAATAGGCCTTGCCCTGCTCGATCGCGCCCGTCTGCTTATTGTCGCCGAGGAATATGAGACGCGCGCCGGTCGCGCGGCTGATCTCCAGCACGCGCAGCGCCTGGCGGTTGCCGAGCTGGCCCGCCTCGTCGAGCGCGAGAATATGCCTGTCGGTAATGCCATAACCGCCGCTCGCGAGCAGCGAGGCGAGCGTGCGGGATTCGATGCCCGCCTTGTGCCCGAGTTCCGCCGCCGCCGAAGAGGTCGGTGCGAGCGCCACGGTGGTATAGTCGTCGCGGGTCGCATCGACCAACGCGGCGACCAGGGTGGATTTGCCTGCGCCGCCGACACCATGCACGCCGACCGCCCGGTTTGTGCCGCTGCCGATGGCGATCAGCGCGGCCGCCTGTTCGGGCTTCAGCCTGGCGGCCGTCGCAGCCTCTTCCAGCCGTTCACGGGTGGCAACCGGCTTCGCATCGCCCATGGCCAGAGACAGATGCTCGGACAGTGCGAGTTCGAGTTTGGCGGTCCGGCGCGATGTCCGGCCGCGCGGAAGCGGCTGGTCGCCGGTCTGGCGCACCGTGACCAGCAGCTTGCCCTTGTTCTCCTGCGCATCGTAGAGCGGCCGCACGTCGCCCAGGCGGACCTCACCGACATGCGATGCGAGCGCGGT
>NZ_MINO01000158.1 GCF_001757355.1 Sphingobium phenoxybenzoativorans | reverse complement strand
ATATTGGCGTCACCTCAAGCTTTGTACGCTGAACAACGATTTTCCGGACATAATGTGAACATTGGTGTCAGGCAGCGGCGCGAAGGTACTGGTAGAGGGTTTCGCGGCTGATGCCCATGTCGCGCGCTATGGTCGCCTTGCGTTCACCGGCGGCAACGCGGCGGTGCAGATCGGCAATCATCTCATCCGAGAGCGACCGTTTCCGCCCCCGATAGGCGCCGCGCTGCCGAGCGATCGCAATGCCTTCGCGTTGCCGTTCGCGGATCAGAGCGCGCTCGAACTCAGCAAACGCACCCATGACCGAGAGCATCAGATTGGCCATCGGGGAGTCCTCCCCCGAGAAGGACAGGCTTTCCTTCTCAAACTCGATCCGGATACCTCGCTTGGTGAGGCCCTGGACCAGCTTGCGCAGGTCATCCAGATTGCGGGCCAACCGATCCATGCTGTGGACGACGACGGTATCGCCTTCGCGGGCGAAAGTGAGCAGAGCCTCAAGCTGGGGGCGGTTGACGTCCTTGCCCGATGCCTTGTCGGTGAAGGTCCGATCGAGCGACTGACCTTCCAATTGGCGATCCACATTCTGATCGAACGTGCTGACCCGGACATAGCCGATCCGTTGCCCCTTCACTGCGCACTCTCTCCATCAAAATGTCAGGTTGAAATCTATGATACGTAACGAAATTCGTCAACAAATTCCGTTTATCACCCTAATCTGACAGAAACCGCAGTACCGCCCTGACGTCCAGTTAGGCTATACTCCAGATTGACGACAGAAGATCAAATCCCGCAAAAATAGCGGCCTCACTTGTCCTATACGGACGAAAACTGAAGTGCGTCCAAAATAGGACATTCGGCAACGTCGTCGCCGGTGCATTTGTCTAATGTTGTCGCCAGCGCCGCCTCTATCTTCTGCAAATCGGCAATACGGCGACGGACATCGTCAAGGTGTGCTTGGGTTCTCCCCATCACCTCTGCGCACGTTTGCGCTCCAACGTCGGTCAGCGACAACAAAGACCGAATCTCATCCATCGCAAAGCTCAGATCGCGGGCGCGCAGGATGAACTGCAACCTTTGCACCAGTTCCGGCGAATAGACCCGGTAGCCATTGGCGTTGCGCGCCGGTGCTGGCAGCAATCCGACCTTCTCGTAATAGCGGACGGTTTCGAGATTGCAGCCGGTCCTCCGGGCAAGCTGAGCGCGTAAAATGCCAGATTGTGGCTGCATGAAAAACCTCTTGAGTCTGTACCTACTACAGAGGCTACACTGCGAATCACGAAGGCGGAAGAAAGGATTTGCGGCATGGCCTCAGCGCCTGAATCAGGACAGTCAGCCCTCACTGAAAACGACGAGCCGAAGCGGGCGAACTGGGTCGCCACGGGCGCGCTGATCGGCGCGGGGCTGGCCTCCGCCTGCTGCGTCGTGCCGCTCCTGTTCGTTACGCTTGGCATATCCGGCGCGTGGATCGCCAACCTGACCGCGCTCGAACCTTACAAGCCTTATGTCGCGGCGGTGACGCTGGCTCTGCTCGGCTACGGCTTCTGGCATGTCTATTTCAAGCCGAACCCACCCTGTGAGGACGGCTCATATTGCGCTCGTCCGCAATCGGCCCGCACTACCAAAGCGGTGCTGTGGCTGGGTCTCGCCATCGTCATCCTCGCGCTCACCATCGACTGGTGGGCACCTTGGTTTTATTGAAAGGGTACACCCATGAAGAAGACTATACTCATTGGGCTGGCCGTGCTGGCAACCGCCGGTGGCGGGGTCGCCCTAGCACTTGACAATTCAGCACAGGATCGCCCTGCGGCCACCGCAACCGCTCAGAGGCAAGCCACCTTTGCCATCGAAAACATGACCTGCGCCACCTGCCCGATCACCGTGAAGAAGGCGATGGAAGGCGTGGCAGGTGTCAGCGCGGTGACGGTTGATTTCGCCGCCAAGACCGCGCGCGTAACATATGATCCTCGCCGCGCGAATGCTGCTGCGATTGCCGCTGCGTCGACCAATGCGGGTTATACGGCGCGCGCTATTCAAAACTGAATGACGGCGCCCGTCGCGCCTGAAGAAAGCTGTATCCAATGAACGATTGTTGCAACCGCCCTGGGCGGGATGGATATGACGTGGCCGTCGTCGGTGCGGGCTCGGCGGGTTTTTCCGCCGCGATCACCGCCGCCGAACTCGGGGCGAAAGTCGCGCTGATCGGCCATGGCACGATTGGCGGCACCTGCGTCAATGTCGGCTGCGTTCCGTCCAAGACGCTGATCCGTGCCGCCGAGGCGGTGCACGGTGGGCGAGCCGCCACGCGCTTTCCCGGCCTTGGCGGTAACATTCAACTAGGCGATTGGGCGCAGCTCGCGGCATCAAAGGATGAATTGGTCAGCACGCTGCGCCAGAAAAAATATGTCGATCTTCTGCCCGCCTATTCCGGGGTAAGCTATATCGAGGGCAAGGCACGCTTCGCAGACGGTGCGCTGATCGTTGACGATGTGCCGATAAAA
>NZ_MINO01000157.1 GCF_001757355.1 Sphingobium phenoxybenzoativorans | reverse complement strand
GAGCCAGGTGCGATGCGCCCCGGTGATCTTGCCGTCGAGGTCGGTGACGGCCGCGATCATCGCCGGCCAGGTCTCGGTCGGCGAATGCTCTTCGGGGCGATAATAGCAGCGCGGGTGGAAATGCAGGCTTCCGGTTCCGCGCAAATCCGTAATGCCGCGTTCCCGTAAATACGTTTGTACGAGCGTGCCGTGGATCGGCTGCGACATGCGGACCAGTCGGCGGGCCGCTTCGGGGGAGCCATGCGGCGCTGGGTTCGGCCGTTCGTGCTGACGGGCCTCCGGCGCCGGCGGCGGCATCGAGAGAAAGGTCCGCGCCTCGTCGGCGACATCCTTGAAGTCGATGAGGCCGCAGCTTTCTCGGATGACGTCGAGGAGATCGCCATGCTCGCCGGTGGCCGCGTCGGTCCATTTGCCGGCGGGACCTTTCGGCGTGTCCTTGAGCCGGACATACATCGAGCGGCCGGGTGTGTTGCGCGCATCGCCCACGAGCCAGTAGTTGCCCTCGCGGCGACCGCTGGAAAGATAATGCCGGCACACCGCCTCGGCCTGCCGGCCGAGACTGTGCGCGAGATCGGAAGCGTCTTGACGTGCCATCACGCGGCCTCCCGCTCGGAGATGCGCGCCACGGGATATGTATCGAGCACCTTGGCGAGGACGCCCGGTCCGGCGGCGTCGGCCGGCACGAAAAAGCGGAGCTTCCACGAGATGATCTCGCTGAACAGGCCGTAGGTGCGCAGCCGGTCCCGCATCGCCTCGGTGAAGCCGGTCAGCTCCAGGCGCTGGGCATTCATGACGCGGGCGCGCCGAAGCTGAAGGCCGTCAGCGAGATCGAGGATCGTCGTGCCGTCCATCAGAGCGGTGAAGGCCTGCTCAGGGGTCAGCGATGTTGCGCCCGTGGTGACGGCGTTTGCCGCCCAGGCGGGCGAGACGCGGCGGCCGATGATGCGCTCGCCGCCATCGGTCTGGAGCCGGTAGACCCGCGTCGACTCGTTTGGCAGCCGCTTCCAGATCGGCAACAACAGGCCGGCGACAATGTGGATCGTGCTGTCGGAAAACTCCGGCACGTCATTCAACTCAGCCCACCACGCGGCGGCGAAGGCGGCGCGATCGGCTTCCTCCCACTGGCTCTCACCCATCATGCGCAGCGGCGCATAGTGCTGCTCCATCGGCCGGACCAGGCAGACGCGGCGCTCGATCTCGCCATCGTCGAGCATCATCGATGGTGCGGAAATCTGCACGGCGGCGCGGCCGGAGCGACCATTGACCAGGAGCCGTGCGCGCGGATCGGAGAGATGATCGAGCGCGTCGGCGAGGCTCGTCGGTCGATTGCGCTCCCGGCGGGTGATGGTGAGAAGCCGAGTTTCCGCGCCGGTGCCCGGGTGCGTATGGATCACCTCGCTGCCGGTGACGATGAAGCTCTCGGCCTGCAGCGTTTCGAGTCCGACGTCATAGACTCCACTGCGAACCGCCCCGTCGACTTTCGCCGTCAGGAGCTGCTCAAACGCCGTAAAAAGCACGCCCTGCAGGTCGATGGTCAGCGCGAGCAGACGGTTGAGGAAGGTCGTGATCGGCGGCAGCTCGTCCTTGATGCCGTTGTCATCCGTGAGCTTGAGACCGGTGGCGGACTCAAAGCGGTCGAGCGAGCAGTTCTCGACCTTGCCACGCACGAGCAGCAGATAGAGCTGGCGCAGCGCACCGCGCGCATAGGGGCTTTCGAGATTGTCCTCTGGCCGGAAGAGACCCTGTCCGCCGGTCTGGCGCTGCCCACGCGTGATCGCGCCGAGTGTATCGAGCCTACGCGCGATCGTGGAGAGGAAGCGCTTCTCAGCCTTCACGTCAGTGGCGATCGGGCGGAAGAGCGGCGGTTGAGCTTGATTGGTCCTGTTGGTCCGACCGAGACCCTGGATCGCCGCATCGGCCTTCCAGCCCGGCTCCAGCAGATAGTGGATACGCAGGCGCTGGTTCTTCGCGCCAAGATCGGCGTGATAGCTGCGCCCCGTACCGCCCGCATCCGAGAAGACCAGGATGCGCTTCTGGTCGTCCATGAAGGCGGCGGCCTCGGCGAGATTGGCCGAGCCCGCCCGATTCTCGACGGCAAGGCGATCGCCCTTGCGCACAACGCGCCGTGAACGGCCGGTGACCTCGGCGACGACATCGGAGCCAAAGCGCTGGACGATCTGGTCGAGGGCGCCGGGAACGGGTTCTAGCGACGCGAGCCGTTCGATCAGCTCGTCACGGCGGGCGACGGCCTCCCTGCTCTCGACGGGCTGACCGTCCCGGAAGACTGGCCGCGACGACAGATTGCCCTCGCTGTCGGAGAACGGCTCGTAGAGCTGCACCGGGAAGGAATGGGCGAGATAGTCGAGGACATATTCCCGCGGCGTGATGTCGACACGCACGTCGTTCCATTCCTCGGTCGGAATCTCGGCCAGTCGGCGCTCCATCAGTGCCTCGCCGGTCGAGACGATCTGAATGACGGCGCTGTGCCCGTCGGCCAGGTCCTGCTCGATCGAGCGGATCAGCGTCGGGGTCTTCATGCTGGTCAGCAGATGACCGA
>NZ_MINO01000156.1 GCF_001757355.1 Sphingobium phenoxybenzoativorans | reverse complement strand
ACGGGCACCGGCAATAGCGGCGGCGATGCGCAGGACGATATCTTCGCGCCCGGCTCCATCGAGAATGCGGTCGGGTCGGCCTATAACGACACGATCGTCGGCACCAGCGGCGTCAACAATATCCAGGGCGGCGCGGGTGACGATACGATCATCGGCGGGGCTGGCGCGGACATATTGGACGGCGGCAGCGGCATCGATACGGTGAGCTATGCGACATCCTCTGGCCTGACCGTATCGCTTGCCACGGCGACCGGCGCGACCGGGGACGCCGCGGGCGACGTGCTGACGAACTTCGAAAATCTGATCGGTTCGGGCGGCAACGACAATTTGAGCGGCGACGCCAACGCCAACATCATCTGGGGCGGCAACGGCGTCGATTCCATCAACGGCGGCGGCGGCAACGATGCGCTGTATGGCGAGGCGGGCGACGACACGATCGATGGCGGCGCGGGCGCGGACTATATGGACGGCGGCGCGAACATCAACACGCTGAGCTATGCCTCGGCCGGCTCCGGCGTGACGGTCTCGCTGGCGGCGGGGACGGGTACGGCCGGCGACGCGCTGGGCGATACATTCATCAATTTCCAGAACCTGACCGGATCGGGCTATGCCGATACGCTGACCGGCGACGCGGGCAATAATACGCTGAACGGCGGCAATGGCGACGACATCATCATGGGCAGCGTCGGGAACGATACCAATATCGGTGGCGCGGGCATCGACACCGTCGATTATTCGACCAGCGCTTCGGCCGTTACGGTCAGCCTGAATGGCGGCACGGGCGTCGGCGGCGATGCGCAGGGCGACAGCTACAACACGATCGAGAATATCACCGGATCGAACGGCAGCGATACGCTGACCGGCAGCACGGCGGCGAACGTGCTGAATGGCGGCAATGGCGACGATAATCTGTCGGGCCTTGCCGGCGATGACGTCCTGAATGGCGGCGCGGGCGATGACTTGATCAGCGGCGGCGCAGGCGCGGACAAGATCGACGGCGGCACCGGCAACAACACGCTCTATTTCGGCGCCAGCCCTGGCGACCCGACCAATGTGTCGGCCACCACCGGCGTCACGATCAACCTGAACGGCGTCACCACCGGCATCGGCTGGGATGCGCAGGGCGATACCTATACCAATATCCAGAATGTCTATCTGACCAACAGGGACGATAGCGTTACCGGTACGGCGGCGGACGAATGGTTCCGCGGCCTGGGCGGCGCGGATACGATTGATGGCGGCGCGGGCACGGATACCGCATCCTATCTGGGCAGCACGAACGGCATTCAGATCGGTCTGGACGGTGTTGCCGGGACGGGCGGCGAGGCGGCTGGCGACCGGCTGATCAACATCGAGATCCTGCGCGGGTCCAATTATGACGATGTCATCTGGGGCAGCGCGGGCGTCAATCAGCTCTATGGCTTTGACGGCGCGGACGTCATCCGGGGCGATGCGGGCGCGGACCTGATGGACGGCGGCAATGGCCGCGACACGGTGGATTACACCAACTCGGCCAGCGCCGTGACCGTCAACCTGGCGACCGGCACCGGCACGGGCGGCGATGCGCAGGGCGATACCTATGTCAGCATCGAAAATGCGACCGGCAGCGCCAATGCCGATACGCTGTATGGCGACGCCAACGACAATGTCCTGAACGGCGGCGCGGGCAATGACATATTGCGCGGCGGCGCTGGCGCGGACTCGCTGAATGGCGGGCTGGGGACCGATACGGCCGATTATACGGACTCGACGGCTGCGATCACCGTCTATCTGGACGGCGGCACGGTTTCGACGGGTGGTTACGCCGCAGGAGACCTGCTGCAGTCGATCGAGAATATCAACGGTTCGGCCTATGGCGACACGATCACTGGCTGGAACGCCAATGAGACGCTGAACGGCAATGACGGCGATGACATCATCCAGGGCAATGTCGGCGATGACGTCATCAATGGCGGCAATGGCGACGATACATTGTCGGGCGGCGCGGGCGCGGACATATTGGACGGCGGCGCGGGCATGGACAGCGCGACCTATATCACCTCCACGTCCGGTGTGACCGTCTATACCGACGGCGTGACGCTGGGCACGGGCGGCGAGGCGGCCGGAGACCGCCTGTCGAACATCGAAACGGTGATCGGCTCCAATTATGACGACATCCTCTATGGCACCGCCGGCGCGCAGACGCTGCGGGGCGGCAGCGGCAACGACATCCTGATCGGCGGCGCGGGCGCGGATACGCTGGACGGTGGGGCGGGGACGGACAGCGTGTCCTATGTCACCTCCTCGGCGGGCATCACCGCCAGCTTCGCCAGCGGCAGCCTGGTCGTCAGCGGCGGAGACGCCACCGGCGACGTGTTCATCTCCATCGAGGGCATTATCGGCACGGGCTATGCCGACTCGCTGACTGGCGGAGCGGGCGCGGAGACGATGGACGGCGGCGCGGGAGACGACACGCTGTATGGCAGCGCGGGGGCGGACACGCTGACTGGCGGCGCGGGCACCGACACGATCAATTACGGCGCTTCGGCCAGCGCAGTCACCGTCCGGCTGGACGGGACGGCGGGGACAGGCGGCGACGCGGCGGGC
>NZ_MINO01000155.1 GCF_001757355.1 Sphingobium phenoxybenzoativorans | reverse complement strand
TGCGGATTCCGAGGCATCGCGCGCAGTATTCCGAATTGAAGCCGCGCGGGATTCCGATTTGATCGCGCGCGGGATTCCGAGAATTGTCCGCGCAGCATTCCGATTTGATGGCGCGCAGTTTGAGGTTCGAGCGGCCTGATCGTTGGGCCATTTCTGCGGTTGCACAGCAACCGGAGGGATGGATGCCGACGAGGAGGGTTACAATGCGCCAAGTGCGCGAGATACTGCGACTGAGCCTGGATGCAGGGCTTTCCACACGAGTTGTTGGCGAGCGCCTTGGGGTGGGCTCCACAACGGTTCGGGACACGATCAACCGCCTCCGATTAGCTGGCCTTGAATGGCCAGTCAGCGATGGCGTGACAGACGCGGAGCTGGAAGCCAAGCTCTACGGCGTACCCGGCGTGAAGCCCGGACGGCGCAAGCAAGCAGAACCAGACTGGTCGGTGGTAGCGCGTGAGTTGAAGCGCAAGCACGTGACCCTGCAGGTCTTGTGGGAAGAATACTATGCGGCGAACCCGGACGGGTACCGGTACAGCCGCTGGTGCGACCTATTCCGGCGCTGGGAAGGCCGGTTGTCGCTGGTGATGCGCCAGAGCCATGCCGGCGGCGAGAAGCTGTTCGTCGACTACGCCGGCGACACGGTGCCGGTGGTGATCAACCGCCGGACCGGCGAGATCCGCGATGCGCATCTGTTCGTGGCGGTGCTGGGCGGCTCGAGCCTGTCGTTCGCGTGCGCGACCTGGACCGAGCAGTTCGCTGACTGGGCCGAGGCCCATAACGCCGCGTTCGCGTTCTTCGGCGGCGTGCCGCAGTTGCTGGTGCCCGACAATGCCAAGGTCGCGGTGATCAAGGCTTGCCACTTCGATCCGATGGTCAACCGCAGCTACACCGACCTTGCCCGCCATTACGGTACGGCGGTGCTCCCGGCACGGAGCCGCAAACCGAGGGACAAGGCGAAAGTAGAGGCTTGCGTCGGCATCGTCGAAAGATGGGTGCTGGGCCGGCTGCGCAACCGCATCTTCTACAGCCTGGCCGAGGTCAATGCGGGCATTGCCGAGTGCCTTGCCGATCTCAACGACCGGCGCGTGCTGCGCCAGTTCCAGAAGACCCGGCGCGAACTGTTCGAGGAGGTCGACGCGCCCAATCTCAAGCCGCTGCCAGCTGAGCCGTGGGCCCATGCCCAGTGGAAGCGCTGCCGGGTCGGGCTCGACTACCATATCGCGCTCGATCACCACCACTACTCGGTGCCGCATCGCTTCGCCCGCCGGGAGGTCGAGGCTCGCTTTACCGCGCGCACTGTCGAGATCTTCCTGGGCGGCGAGCGCATCGCCGTTCACATGCGTGGCAGCGGAAATGGCCGGCACACCACCGTGCCCGAGCACATGCCCTCGAGCCATCGGCGTTATCTGGAATGGACGCCGGCCAAGATCCGTGAAGAGGCGGCCCGGATCGGGCCGATGCTGTTGCTGCTGGTCGAGCGCATCATCGACGACCGCCCGCATCCTGAACAGGGCTACCGATCCTGCCTTGGCATCATCGGCCTTGCCAAGCGCTTCGGCGCCGATCGGCTCGAAGCTGCCGCGGTCCGCGCGCTGGAGATCCAGGCGCGCAATTATCCGTCCGTCAAATCGATCCTCGAAAAGGGGCTCGACAAGGTGCCCGTGTCCAAAGCCCCGGAGCGCGAGCCGATCCTGCACGACAACATCCGGGGCTCCCAATACTACCATTGAGAGGAACAATGATGCTCAGACACCCAACCCTTGATCAACTGAACCAGCTCGGCCTGACCGGCATGGCGCATGCCTTCGCCGAGCTCGACAACAACGGCGATGCCGTCAGCCTGAACCACGCCGAATGGCTGGCGTTGCTGCTCGATCACGAGGCTACCTGGCGTAACGACCGGCGCCTCGCGCTTCGCCTGCGACACGCCAAGCTACGGCACCACGCTGTGCCCGAGGACGTCGATTACCGCGCTGCGCGCGGGCTCGACCGCCGGTTGTTCGAAATGCTGCTCAAGGGCAACTGGATCGCCGCCCACGAGAACTGCGCGATTATAGGGCCAGCGGGGGTCGGCAAAAGTTGGCTTGCCTGTGCAATCGGCCACCAGGCTTGCCGGGACAATCGCTCGGTTCTCTACACCCGCCTACCGCGCCTGATCGATGACCTATCGCTGGCCAAGGGTGACGGCCGCATCGCGGCCCGAATGAAGAGTCTCGCCCGCGTCGACCTGCTTATCCTCGATGACTGGGGCCTCGAACCGCTCGACGGCAATGCCCGTCATCACCTGCTCGAAATCCTCGAAGACCGTTACGGCCGTCGATCAACGCTGGTGACCAGCCAGCTCCCAATAGCCAGCTGGTTCAATCTGATCGGCGACCCGACCTACGCCGATGCCATCCTCGATCGCCTCGTCCACAACGCTCATCGCCTAGAACTCTCTGGCGAATCCATGCGCCGAAATCTCCACGCTCAAGCCGCTTGACCAATCAGGCTACATGATGACAACTGCACCCAACGATCAGGTGCTCAGACTGCGCGCGATCAGATCGGAACGCTGCGCGGCATCAGATCGGAATACATGCGCGCGATCGTCGGAATCCGCA
>NZ_MINO01000154.1 GCF_001757355.1 Sphingobium phenoxybenzoativorans | reverse complement strand
CGCTGTTCGTCGGTTATCTGTCCGGCGGCGGGGCGGCAAACCTGCCGGTCTCCATCCGCACGGCATTCGACAGCGGCGGCGCGACGCCGGACGGATGGGACGGATGGACGTTCGGCGGCGCGGCGGTGAAGGAGGGGATCACCCGGCTGGACGATAATGGCGAAGCGCCCGCGCAGCCCTTGCCCTTTTCCCAGACCCTGCCCGTCACGCTGAATGGCGGCGGCACGGCGCAGACGTCGGTCGAGATCGGCCAGCCGATCGACAATGAAACGACCATGACGGTCGAGATGGATTATCAGGACGCCAATGGCGAGACGCTGACGGCAAGCCGCCGGATCGCCCTGCACCCCGCCGCCGTGCAACTGGGCATGAAGACCGACGGGTGGCTGATGCGGGATAGCGACCTGCGCCTGAAATTCGTGGCGCTGGGGCTGGATGGCAAGCCGGTCAGGGGACAGAAGATCGCGGTCGCCCTCTACAGCCGGGAGATCATCACCGCGCGGCGGCGGCTGATCGGCGGATTCTACGCCTATGACAATCAGGAGAAGATAACGAAGGTCGATGTCGACTGTTCGGCCAAGACCGACGAGAAGGGGCTGGCCGACTGCACGATGGACCCCGGCCTGTCCGGCGAGGTGACGGTGGTCGCGACCACCACCGACGCGCAGGGCAATGTCGCGCGCTCGGTGCGCTCCGTCTGGCTGGCGGGCGACGATGACTGGTGGTTCGGCGGCGACAATGGCGACCGGATGGACCTGATCCCCGAACAGAAAGCCTATAAGGCCGGCGAGACGGCGAAATTTCAGGTGCGCATGCCATTCCGGTCCGCCACCGCGCTGGTGACGGTGGAGCGCGAGGGCGTGCTGTCCAGCTTCGTCACCGACCTGTCGGGCAAGGACCCGGTGGTGGAAGTGCCGATGCCGTCAGCCTACGCGCCCGATGTCTATGTATCGGTGATGGCGGTGCGCGGGCGGATCGGCGGGTGGAAGCTGTGGTTCGCGGACCTCGCGCGGCGGTGGAACCTGCCCTTCTTCAGCCGGGAAGGGGCAAGCCCGACCGCGCTGGTGGACCTCGCCAAGCCCAGTTACCGCATCGGCATGGCCAAGGTGCAGGTCGGCTGGGAGGGCCACACGCTCGGCGTCACGGTAAAGACCGACAAGGCGAAATATGCAGTGCGCGAGACGGCGCAGGTCGATGTCGCGGTGACGGAGCCGGGCGGCAAACCGGCGCGGTCGGCGGAGATCGCCTTTGCCGCCGTGGACGAGGCATTGTTGCAGCTATCGCCCAATGAAAGCTGGAAGCTGCTGGACGCGATGATGGGCGAGCGGACGCTGGATGTCCTCACCTCCACCGCGCAGACGCAGGTGGTCGGCAAGCGGCACTATGGCAAGAAGGCGGTTGAGGCGGGCGGCGGCGGCGGCAGTGAGTCCGCCGTGACGCGCGAAGATTTCCGTCCCGTATTGCTGTGGAAGGGCCGGGTGAAGCTGGACGCCAATGGGCATGCCCGTGTGGCGGTGCCGCTGTCGGACAATCTTTCCTCCTTCCGCATGGTCGCGATTGCGACATCGGGCGCGGACCTGTTCGGCACGGGGCAGACGAGCGTGCGGACGGTGCAGGACCTGACCATCTATTCCGGCGTGCCACCGCTAGTGCGCAGCGGTGACTGGTTCGGATCGACCTTCACCCTGCGCAACGGATCGGCGCGGCCGATGCAGGTGACGGCGACAGTGAAGCTGAACCCCGGCATCGCGACCGGCAAGCCGCTGACCGTGACGATCCCGGCGGGCGGGGCCGCGCCGGTGACATGGAACCTGCGCGCACCGACGGGCATCGACCGGATCGGTTGGACGGTCGAGGCGAAGTCCGCAGACGGCAAGGCGGTCGATCGGGTGGTCGTGTCGCAGGATGTGGTGCCCGCCGTGCCGGTGGAGATATGGGCGGCGACGCTGATGCGCGTTGCGCCGGGCGCTTCGGTGCCGGTGGCCGCGCCCGCCGGGGCACTGGGCGGCGGTTATGTCGACGTGAAGCTGTCCGACACGCTCGCACCGCCATTAGGAGGCGTGCGGGCCTATATGGCGGCCTATCCGTTCAGCTGTTTCGAGCAGCAGACGTCGCGGGCGATCGCGCTGGGCGAGGCCGGGTCGTGGGGCGCGCTGGCCGGGTCGATCCCGACCTATCTCGATGGCAATGGATTGCTGCGATACTTCCCCAGCGACCGGCTGAGCGGATCGCCGGAGTTGACCGCCTATGTGCTGTCGGCGACGGCGGCGGCGGGCTTCGCGATCCCCGAAGCGTCGAAGGCGCGGATGACCGAGGCGATGAAGGCCGTGGTCGAGGGCAGGTTGCAGCGCGAGGGCGAGGGACCGGCGGATGCGCGGCTGCTGAAGGTCGCGGCGCTGGCGGCGCTGGCGCGCAACGGGCAGTCCAGCCCGGCGCTGGCGGGCGGCATCGATCTGGTGCCCGCCGACATGCCGACCGGCACGCTGGCCGACTGGATGACGATCATCGACCGCACGCCGGGCCTCGCCAATGCCGCGCAGATGCGGGCGACGGCGGAGCAGGTGCTGCGGTCGCGCCTCGTCTATGAAGGGACGCGATTGGACCTCGCCGACCGGGCCAATGCGCCCTGGTGGATGATGGTCAGCAGTGACGAGATGGCGATCAAGGCGATGGACGCGGTGCTGGGACGACGCGGATGGGAGGATGAGGTACCCAAGATGATGGTCGGCGTCGCCCAGCGGCAGAAGCGCGGCCATTGGGATACGACCCCGGCAAACGCCTGGGGCGCGATCGTCGCGCGGCGCTTCGCCAGCCTCTATCCGGCGAGCGCGATTACCGGGACGACGACCGTGGCGCTGGGGAGCGTAACGCGCAACCAGAGCTGGCCGATGGCGGCGGATGCTTCGCCCTTGCGGCTGCCGCTGGCGAACGGGCGGTTGAGCCTGACGCAGAGTGGCGGGGCGGGGCCGTGGGCAACCGTTTCCGTGTCGGCAGCGGTGCCGCTGC
>NZ_MINO01000153.1 GCF_001757355.1 Sphingobium phenoxybenzoativorans | reverse complement strand
CGCGCGCCTCCGCCGCATCCCCCCGCGCCGCCGCGAATATCGCGTCCAGCTCCCCCGGCGTCGCCGCCCAGAACTCCCCCGGCCGCCACCCAAGCAACAGCCCCGCCATCCCGGCCAGCCGGGACGCGGCATCGGTGAAACTTTCCATAAGCCCCTCCCTTTCAAGGGAGGGGGAAGGGGTGGGTGCGATTGCGCCGGCAATCGCTGGCGGAGCCACAAGTCCCATACTGAAGGCTCGCTCCGCTCGCGACCCACCCCAACCCCTCCCTTGAAAGGGAGGGGCTAGGCGGACGCCCCCATCAACACCTGCCGCAACACGCATTTTAGCACCGGGCTAACCTGCGCCAGCCCCATCGCGACCACCGCCTCACCCACCCGCTCGCGCGTCAGCGCGTCGGGCCGCGCATCGATGCAGTGCCAGAACACCACCGCCATCTCCGACAATCGCATCTCGCCCGCCGCCGCCCGGTCGACCATCGCGAACAGCGGCCCCAGTTCCGCCTCCGCCGCCACCAGCGCCGCAAAGCTCGGCCGCACCGCCAGCGTTTCGCCGGCGACCAGCAGCACCGCCTCACCCCGCGCGGGATTCGCCTGTCCGGTCATCACCACCTCCGTCCAAAACCGTCATCGTCACCCCTGCGCAGGCAGGGGTCCCGCTTTCTTCCAAAGGCAGCGGGACCCCGGATCAAGTCCGGGGTGACGAATATTGCCAATGCCCTGCTACTAAACACTCGCCACCGCCCCTGAACTCTCCAGGCTCACCGTATAGCTCCGCTCGCCATTATAATCCCCGGCATAGTCCAGCCGCGTGACCAGAAACCGGCCGCGCATCCGCTCGCCGCTTTCGAAGCTCAGCTCATAATCGTCGATCGTGCCGGACAGCGCATGGTTGCGTATCCGCAGCTCCCCCGCCGATCCGGTGAACAGGCCCGCCGCCGACACGCTGACCGCCCGCACGCCCGCGCCGGACAGCAGTTCGCGCCACCCGCCGCTGTCCTTGCTGGTGATGTTCACCGCCTCGCCGCTGACCGACATCTGCGTCGTGCGCATGCCCGCCACGGTCGCGTAGGCGACGGGCGCGCCGCCATCCCCCACCTTCAACAGAAATGCGCTTCCCTTCTCCACCGGCATGATGTGACCTCCTTCCACCGTCACCCCTGCGCAGGCAGGGGTCCCGCTTCTTCCTGCAAACGGGCGCTTCCAATTGACTCGAAAGCCCCTGCTCTCCACCCTTGCCGGCATGAGACCGGTCCTGATCTTTCCGCTATTGCTGATCCCGCTATCGCTTACGCTCGCCGCCTGTTCGGACCGCAACGCGCCCGCCCCGGCCCCTGCACAGAATGCGCAGGCCCCGGCGGAAAGCGCGCCGGAAAACAGGACGGAAAACACGACAGAAAATTTGGCGGAAAATATGCCTGAAAACAGGGCGGCCGAAACCTCTCACCCAGATTCCGCGCCAACCCCGCCGCCAGCCCCGTCACCACCCCCGGCACCGGCCCCGCCATTGGCGCAACAGGGCCGCGTCACCGACAGCGCCAACATCCTTGCGCAAGCCGCCCGCGCGGCGCTGACCGCCCGCCTCGCCGCCTTTGAGCAGCGGACACAGCATCAGGTCGCCATCGCCACCGTCCCCACCCTCCATGGCGAGGATATCGGCACCTTCACGCGCGACCTGGCCAATCGCTGGGGCGTGGGGCGCAAGGGGCATGACGACGGCGTCCTCATCCTCATCGCGCCCAACGACCAGCAGGTGCGGATCGCCGTCGGCTACGGCCTGGAAAAAACGCTGCCCGAAACCCTCTGCCGCCAGATCATCCAGGACCATATGCTCCCCGCTTTCGCAGGCGGCGATTTCGCCGGCGGGCTGGACAAGGGGCTGACAGCTCTGATCGCGGCAATGGACGAAGGCAAGAAACCGCCCAACGATCAACCGTCATCCCGGACCTGATCCGGGATCCCGCTTATTCTTTCGGCAATGGTTTATCGATAATTGCTGCCCAGTCTAAAGGGCAGCTTCCAGTGAAACCTGCAATCATTGTCATCTTCCTGTCTTTGCTTTCGCCGTGCCTGGCTGCGTGCGACGGGAAGGATCGCAATAACGCCCGGTACCGCTCCGGGATGGGCAGCCCGATGCGCCTCGACGCCACGCCCATAAAGCAGCGGATGATGGGCGATTATTTCCATATACCGGCCAACTGCTATGATGGCCCTCTGGAAACCGAAGGCTATGATCGTGGATATGCGATCAGCGGCAATGCCCTCCTGACGATGCTATGGCCTCGCCTCGAGTGCCGCGACCACCAGAATATGGGCCAATTCCACGCATTCGGAGTCAATCGGCCGCAAGTGCATATTCTCATCACCGGCTATGGCCGCGGCATCGACCATCATCTTGCATTTCGGAAGATCTTCGACTCCATGAGCTGCAATAGTTCCGCGTCGACCTGCGCATTGGGAACGCGGCGGATTGTCTCGGATGGCGGATCGGAAACAGCCATCACCTTTTCTGCGCGGCGCTGCCAATACGCACCGGACATGATTGTCCCCCGGCAGGGCAGAACCGCAACCTGTGTCGACGGGCCTGTTGTAACAGACGTCTTTCATGCAAAAGGCCGGGACGCATTCGTTACCTGCGAACGCCCATATCTCGCGGGGAAAGACAGACCGACAACCCCCGGTTGCCGGCACATATTCCGTTACAGACATCTCCTTATACAAGCTGGTTATGCGCGAAAATTTATGCCGCAGCGATGGCAGATCGAAACGGCTATCATCCGCAAATTGGACAGCTTCAGGCAGACAGCTCCAAGCTAACCCATCTCTAAAACCCGCACCCTGTAATCCATCACGCAAGACCACCCCCGGTCCCGCCCCTTCACCGTCCGCGACCGCAGCATTACCACCGTCCCGATCCGCCACGCGCCATCCACCAGCCCGCTCATCCCGCGCACCACGCCATCGGCCAGCCGCATCGCCGCCGCCAGCCGCGCGGGCGTTTCCTGCGCGTCGAACAGGCTGAGCGTCACGCGCAGTTCGCGCCCCTCCGCATCCTTGGTGCCCCACTCGCTGCCCAGACATT
>NZ_MINO01000152.1 GCF_001757355.1 Sphingobium phenoxybenzoativorans | reverse complement strand
AGCATATGAACATGCAGCCTGCCGCCCGCCGCACAGAAACAGGCGCATTCTAGGCGGTGCTGGCTGATTTCAGGTCAAATAAGCAATGGCTTGGCAGGGTAGGCGAACGGGCTTTTTTAGGTCCTCCCCTTCGAGGGGAGGTGGCATTCCAAAGGAATGACGGAGGGGTATCGCCCTCACGATAGCGCGCCACCCCTCCACCAGCTCCGCCGGTCCCCCTCCCCTGCAAAGGGGAGGATTTTTCAGGTCCCGAACTGGCCGGAGAGCACCTCCCCCTTCGTCATTCCCGCGCAGGTCGCAGGGAGGCGCGTGACTCCGTGCGAAACCATCTTCCCCAACGCGCCTGACATGCCCAAGGTGCACTGTGTCCCTGCTTACGCGGGGATGACGAAGTTGGGTGTAGACGACGGCATGCCCTTCGAAAACGACGTGTTCCTGCGCACGCAGGAACCCAGGGTGCAGTCGTGCAAGATAACCCTAGGCTCCTGCTTTCGCAGGAGCACAATGCTATTTCAAAACGTCCGCTAATGCCGCCCCCCACACCGGCCCCCTCCAACGCCCCATAAACAAAATCCACCCGCCTTCATCGCGCAAAGAAAAAGGGGCCGGTCTTTCGACCAGCCCCCAATTCTCGTTCCGATCCCGGAGGATCGAAGCTGATTACTGACCCGAACCCGGACCGTAGGTGATTTCCACGCGACGGTTCTGCAGTTCGCGAACGCCATCGGCGGTCTCGACGCGGGGCTTGCTCTCGCCGAACGCTTCGGTGGCGATGACGCCGTCGGGGATGCCCTTCGACGACAGGTAAGCCTTGACCGAGTCCGCGCGGCGCTGGGACAGGCCGACGTTGTACGAGGCCGAGCCGGACTTGTCGGCGTGACCGGCAAGCATGACCTGCGCGTTACCGCAGTTGCTGTAGGCCGAGATCGCATTGTCCAGGATGGTCGCTGCGTCGGGCGTGATGTCCGACTTATCCCATTCGAAGAACACGATGTACGGTCCAGGCGTGCACTCCACGGCCGGCGGCGGAGGCGGCGGCGGGGGAGGCGGCGGAGGCGGCGGGGGCGGCGGCGGCGGGGGTGCCGGCGGTTCGCCGAAGTTGTAGGTCAGGCCAGCGAGGATGCTGTGCGTACGGATACGCGCATCGACGTCCGAACCGGCGGCCGGGCCGCCCAGCGCATTGCTGGTGACGACGCCGATGTCGCCATGGTTGAAGAAGCGATACTTCAGCGACGCATCGAGCTTGCTGGTCAGCGGGAAGCGGATGCCGGCCAGAGCCTGCCATGCGAAGCCAGTGTCCGAATCGTCGGTGGTCAGCGTGTAGAGGTAGGTGCGGGCAACGCCGACACCGCCGCCGATGAAGCCCTGCAGGCCGTCATCCGGGCCGAAATCCAGCAGGCCGTTGACCATGAAGTTCAGCGTGCGGAAGTTACCGCGCGTCGACTGGATGCCGTTGGTGTAGACATTGCTGTCCGTGTAAGCACGGCGGTAGCCGACTTCGGTTTCCAGACGGAAGCCGCCGAAATCGTAACCGATGACGCCATCGACGTCATAGCCGGTGTTGTAGTTCACGGTCGAATTCGGGGTAACGATCTTGAGCGTGGTGTCTTCCACGATCATCGCACCAGCGTCTACGCCGATATACCAGGACTTGTCGCGGGCAAAGGCTGGTGTAGCCAATACCGTTGTAGCGAGCGCTGCTGCGAGGGCAAGCTTCCGCATATTATTCCCCTTTCAAAATGGTCACAAAGGACTGCGGAAACCCTCTATCCTCCCGAAAGTTTCATGGCAAGCGCGCAATTGTTTATTATGTTGCACAAATGCTACAGTTTCAAAGACTTTGCCCCATCTATGCATTATGAAACAATCGGCCTGTTCGCACGCGCAAGATGGTTAAAGCATTGTTTTACAGGCATGGCTAACGGCGCGTTAGGACATGAAATCCACACTCCTGCGGCGGCTCTCCCCGTCTCAGCTTTCCACCAGTCCATGGCTGCGCAATGCGGTCAATATCGCCCCGATCGCGGTCCGCGACTCCGCATCGATCACGCTGCCCCCGGCCGGTCCGGGAATCGCCGCCTGCCGCGCCGCCACCACGCGCTGGCCGCCGCTATAATAGCCGTCCCCGCGCGCATCCTCATCCACCCAGGCGCTGCCGTCATGACGCATCGCATGCCCGCGATCCGCCACCCAGCAGCGCATGCCCGCAACGGGCGCGGCGAAGCGCCAGCCGCCCTCCGTCCATCCGGCGATCATGCCGTCCTTCCCCGCCCAGGCGCCCGTCGCCCCGGCATCGACGATCCAGCATCGCCCCGCCACGGGTGAGACCGGCGGGACATGCGCGTCCGCGCTTTCCGCGACCGCCTGCACCAGCATGTCCAGCAATGTCAGCGACTCATTATGGGTGATTTCCTTCTGCGCCTGCCCGGCATGCATCATGGGCAGCGCCAGCCGCGCGCTGTGCTCACCTGCCATAGTCGGTCTCCTCTGGGTTGGATCATTTGGGGTTAGATCATCCGGGGTTAGGTCATATGCCCAGCATGACGGACGCGGCGCGGCCCACCGCCTGCGCGCCCGCCTGGCGGATGTCCAGCCGCAGCGGCCCGCCATGCCCCGCCGCCGCATCGGCCGCGATCATCGCCGCATCATATGTCCATGCCGGTGAAGCCGCCTCCGCGCTGCGCACCGTCACGCCGCCATCCATCAGCCGCAGGGCATAGCGTTCGCTCTCCTCGCCCAGCGGCGCGTCAACGCCATCCAGCCAGCGCCATCCCGCCCGGCTCCGCCGCACCCATCGCACGGTCACGCCGCCCGCGCCGTCCGGCTCCTGCGCGACATGCACCGGCGGCAGGGGGATCAGCGCCTCGCCCGTCACCATCAGCGTCGCCTCCGCCGGAACCGCATCGCCGATGCCGATCGCCAGCATGGACAGCGCCGCGCCAACATGCACGGCATCGTCCGCCACCGCCGCCAGCCTGTCCTGCTCGATCATCAGCAGCGGTTCGCCCGCGCCGTGGCCGCCCGTCGCCCACTCCGTCCCCCGCCGCCCGCGCAGCAATCGGCTGAGGCGGAAGCGGCGCGGCCCGGTCTGCACGGCGCTGCCGAACTGGATCAGCTCCCGCCCCACCAGGCACAGGTTCGCGCCATTGATCAGCGCCGCGTCGTCCG
>NZ_MINO01000151.1 GCF_001757355.1 Sphingobium phenoxybenzoativorans | reverse complement strand
CGCGGCTATCTGGTCGGCGAGCGCGGGCCGGAGCTGTTCGTGCCGACGAGCAGCGGGCGGGTGGTGCCGTCCGGCGCTGGCGGTGCGCGCGACGTGCGGGTGACGGTGAATGTGAATGCGGCGGGCGGTGAGGCTCCGCAGGCGCTGGCGCGCAGCGCGCGGCAGGTGGCGCGGGCGGTGCGGGGGGCTTTGGGGGAGTAGGGTTCAAACAATTCGATCGTCATTCCCGCGAAAGCGGGAAGCTATCTCCGGCCTTCTCCGCTTGTGCATGGTTGGGAGATGGGTCCCCGCTTCCGCGGGGATGACGATCAGGAGAGAAAAACCCGTCATCCCGGACTTGATCCGGGACCCATCTCGCCCTGGGCACGGGGTGGATGTGGGGAGAGATGGGTTCCGGCTTGCGCCGGAATGACGGGGATTAGATGCGGCGCGAAGCCCGCGCAAATCTTCGGCGGCTCTTTGGTGTGGTGGGGTGAGGGGGATTTGTTCCCTTACATCGTCCCCCTGTGTTGCGGGGGGAGATGGGTTCCCGCGTTGACCTACGGTCGCCCATCGGGTCGCGGGAATGACGGTGTTTTGCATAATCAACTCGTCATCCCCGGACTTGATCCGGGACCCATTTCGCCTTGGGCACGGGCTGGGCGTGGGGAGAGATGGGTTCCGGCTTGCGCCGGAATGACGAGGGGTGGAGGCGTCTCTACCGGGTCCGGTTGTGCATCGTTGAGAGATGGGTTCCCGCCTTCGCGGGAATGACGAGGGGAAGGGGTGCGTCTTGCTCTCTTCCGGGGAGTTTAGGGGGGAGCATCGCATGACCTACTGGCTGGCGGATGTGCGGCGGGGGCAGGAGGTGGGGCGGGTCAAGCGGTTTGCGCCGATGCTGTGGACCGTCAACTTTCCCCGACCGGTGATGGCCAGCGTGGTGACGATGGGCGCGGATGACCTGCGGGTGGATGCGGTGTTTTACGGGTCGGGCGATCTGGCGGGGCTGATCTGGGATGCGGAGGACCATTGGGACCATCCATTGCTCGCCTATGCGACGGACCGGGATTTCCGGAACTGCGTGCTGCGCTTCCGGTGGCGGAGCGGGGGGATAAAGCCGCTCGACGCGGTGCATGGTCCGACGCTGACGATCAAGGGGCGGGATGCGGGCGGAGCGCCGCGCACCTGGTATGTGCGCTTGTGGAACTATGCCGATGGCGATCCCGATGACGCGCAGGTCGTGCTGGATTTTGCGGCGCTGAACGGCGGCTTTTTGCTGCCGGGGGAGGCAGACCCGGTGTGGGCGGGGGATGTCGACCGGATGTTCATCTCGCTGGTGCCGCCCGCCTATGATGCGGGCGAGACGGTGTTCGCCACGCCTGCGCAGGGGTGGGCGGAACTGACGGATATGCGCTGCGACGGATCGGGGTCTGTGCTCGACATTGGCGACGTGATGATGCCCGAACATGGGCTGTCGATGGCCACCGGATATGATGACGGATGCAACCAGACGCCGGAGCGAATGCTGCGCAGCATCATGGCGCTGGGCTATCGCGGGGACGTCAACCACTATGTGGGGATGAGCCATTATTTCCGGCTGGATGCTGCGGGCAAGGCGACGCTCAGCGGTGGGGCGCTGAACGGGCCGTGCGCGGCGTGGCATGCGGATTTCGGGAGCCGAGCGAAGGCGCTGGGGTTCGGGATCATCTGGTCGCTCTCCTATGAATTGCTGGACGTGCATTGCCCGGAGGCGTGGAAGCAGCGGGCGGCCAATGGCGACCGGGCGCTGACCGGATGGGACCCGCCATCGACCCTGCTGTCGCCCGCCAATGGGAGCGCGATGGGATATTTGCAGGCGGTCGCGCGGGCGTTCGTTGGCATCGCCAATGCTGCGGGATTGCCGGTCAAGTTTCAGGTCGGGGAGCCGTGGTGGTGGACCATCCCCGCCGACGGGCGGATATGCCTGTATGACGATGCGGCGCGGGCGGCGTTCGGCGGATCGCCGGTCGTGATAGCCGATGTGCGCGGGGTGTTGAGCGATCCGCAGAAGGCGTTGCTGGATGCGGCGGGGGTGGTGCTGGCGAACTCCACGGCGGCGCTGTGCGATGCGGTGCGCGATGTTGCGCCGGGGGCGGTCATGCATCTGCTGACCTATCTGCCGACCGTGCTGGACCTGGCGGCGCCGGAGGCGAAGCGCGCGAACATGCCGTTGGGGTGGGCAAGCCCGGCCTTCGACGTGCTGCAGCTTGAGGATTATGACTGGGTGACGCAGGGGCGTTCCGGGCAGACGGCGCGGGGCGTGGAGCAGGCGACGGTGCGGCTGGGATACCCGATTGCTGCGCAACATTATTTTTCGGGCTTCGTCTTGCGGGCCGAGGATGCCGCGCAATGGGCGCGGATTTCGGACGCGGCGGAGGCGTCGGTCGCGCGCGGGACGGCGGCGACCTTCATCTGGGCGCTGCCGCAGGTCGCGCGCGACGGGTTCACTTTCTTCCGCAATTGGGAGGCGCAGATGCAGGCTTTCGACGATGTGCATTTCCCGATCGCGATCGGGCGCGAGGCGAGCCTGTCGCCGGCCTTCTCCACGCAGACGGTGGAGAGTCCTTCGGGGCATGAAAGGCGGTCGAGCGACTGGGCGGATGCGCGCCTGTCCTTCGACGCCGGGCCGGGAGTGCGGTCGGAGGCGGACATGGCGATGCTGGCCGGATTCTTCCGGGCGCGGCGGGGCGCGGCGCGGGGTTTCCGCTTCACCGACCCGTTCGACAATGGGAGCGGTGATGTGGGGGAAACGCCGACGCCGATGGATCAATATCTGGGTACCGGCGACGGCGTGGCGAGCCAGTTCCCGCTCTGCAAATATTATGGCGAGGGCGTGGACGGGCAAAGGCGCGCCATCACCCGGCCGGTGGCGGGCACCATTCGCGTGTCGGTGAACGGCACGGAACGGCTGACCGGATGGACCCATATCGGCAAGGGGGTGATCGCGTTCGACACGGCCCCGGCGAGCGGCGCGGCGATCCGGGCGGGTTTCTATTTCGATGTGCCGGTGCGGTTCGCGTCTGACCGGCTGGAGATCAGCCGCGCGACCTTTGCCGCCGGGGAAGCGCCGTCCGTGCCGCTGGTGGAGATACGCGAATGAGCGCGGCGCGGGAGATATTGGCGCAGGAGTTGGCGGCTCTCGCTTTCTGCTGGCGGCT
>NZ_MINO01000150.1 GCF_001757355.1 Sphingobium phenoxybenzoativorans | reverse complement strand
GTCGGCAAGGTCATATTGGCGATGGGTGCGCACGCCGCCGTGCCGCCGATTCCGGGGATGGACAGCGTGCCCTACCTAACCAGCACATCGGCGCTGGCGCTGGATCGCTTGCCCAAATCGCTGCTGGTGATCGGTGGCGGGGTGATCGGGGTAGAACTGGGACAGATGTTTTCGCGTCTGGGCGTTGATGTCACCATCTGCTGCCGAAGCCGCCTGCTCCCCGAAATGGACCCGGAAGTGAGTGCCGCGCTGAAAAACTATTTGGAAGCCGAGGGCGTGCGGGTTTGCGCAGGTGTCGGCTATCAGCGTATCGCCCAAACACAGAGCGGGGTCGAATTGACCTGCGAGGGGCATTGTGACACCGTCGCGGCGGAACAGGTGCTCATCGCCACCGGACGCCGACCCAATAGCGACGGGCTTGGGCTGGAGGAGCGCGGCATAGTGCTTGCCCGTAATGGTGGAATCGTCGTCGATGACCACCTCGAAACGTCGGTCTCAGGCATTTACGCGGCGGGCGATGTAACGGGACGGGACCAGTTCGTCTACATGGCCGCCTATGCCGCAAAACTGGCCGCGCGCAACGCGGTGACGGGCAACCAATACCGCTACGACAATTCCGCCATGCCATCCGTCGTCTTCACCGACCCGCAAGTCGCCAGCGCCGGCCTCACTGAAACGACAGCACGGGCGCAAGGCCTGGACATCAAGGTTTCGCTGCTCCCGCTCGATGCTGTGCCAAGGGCACTGGCAGCACGCGATACGCGGGGTCTCATCAAACTGATTGCCGACAAGGCGAACGACCGTTTGCTGGGCGGCCAGATCATGGCACCCGAAGGCGCGGATTCGATCCAGACACTGGTGCTGGCGATCAAACACGGCATGACCACCCTGGAATTGGGTGCAACGATATTTCCTTACCTGACCACTGTGGAAGGCCTCAAACTGGCGGCCCAAACGTTTGATAAGGATGTCGCCAAACTGTCTTGCTGCGCCGGGTGATTGCTCGGGGATCAACCGGCAACGAATGGCCTCCCTCCAGTGCAAGCCGCTTTGGTGTCAATTTTGTTATTCGCCTCAGCGGGAGAGCAAAATGGCACGACGCCGACTTCTGACCGGAGACGAGCGCCGGCGCCTGTTCGATCCTCCTGTCCAAGAAACCGCGATCATTGGGCATTATACCCTTTCTGCGGAAGATGTTGAATTGGTTGGGCGCCGCTATGGTCCAGCAAATCGCCTCGGTCTGGCTGCACAAATCGCTTTGATGCGACATCCCGGCTTTGGTCTGCAACCCGAGATCGGGCTTCCCGACGTCATTCTTCAGTACCTCGCGGCACAGTTATTCGTCGATCCTTCCTCCTTCTCTGCATATGGTCAGCGCGCGCAAACCCGTACCGATCATGCCGATCTCGTGGCGCGTTATCTTGGCATACGCCCGTTTCGACGCGGCGACCTGGCACTTGCCCTGAATCTTGCCGCGCAAGCCGCCGAGTATACAGACAGAGGTGAACCGATTGTTCGCGCCCTCATGGTTGGCCTGAAGGGTGAGCGGTTCATTCTTCCGTCAGGCGACACACTGGAACGCGCCGGTCTTGCTGGCCGGGCACGCGCACGCAAAGCTGCCGCAGCCGCAATCGTCGAAGGCCTCAGCTCTGCTGAACTGACACGGCTAGACGAACTCGTAATCAACAACCCGGATTTCGGCATGACACCGCTGGCGTGGTTGCGTAATTTCGAAGAAGCCCCGACTGCGGCCAATATCAATGGCTTGCTTGAGCGCCTGCGCTATGTTCGCGGCATAGGTATCCACCCGGTAGTTGGGGGCGCCATTCCGGAATTCCGCTTTGCCCAATTTGTCCGCGAGGGCGGCGTGGCACCGGCATTCCTGCTTTCGGATTACAGCGTCAATCGCAGGCGGGCGACGTTGACGGCCGCAGTGATCGACCTTGAGGCCAGACTTGCCGATGCCGCGATCCAAATGTTTGACCGACTTATCGGCGGCATGTTCACGCGCGCGCGGCGTGGGCGCGAGCGTCGCTACCAAGATAGTATTCAGTCGGTGGGGCAACTCATGCGGCTGTTTGGCGCCACGATTACAGCACTTGATGAGGCTGTCCAGAATGGCGGCGATCCGCTCGAATTGATTGACGAAGCGGTGGGCTGGCACCGGCTTGTTGCGGCAAAGGCCCAAGTAGATGCCCTTGCTGATCTTGCCGGCGAGGACGCACTGGTAACGGCAACCGAGCGTTACGCCACGCTACGGCGTTTCAGCCCGGCATTTCTGGACGCCTTCACCTTCAAGGCGTCTGGAACAGGGACGGCACTGATCAAAGCCATCGATGTCATTCGCGATGCGAACACACGAAAGTCGCGCGACCTTCCCGATGGCGTTCCACTGCCATTCCCCAATCGGCAGTGGAAGCGTCTCATCACCGAAAGCGGCCGTATCGACCGCCGACGTTATGAAATTGCGATCATGGCAACCTTGCGTGATCGTTTGCGCGCCGGTGATGTATGGATCGAGGGAACCCGCAACTATCAGCGCTTCGATGCCTATTTGCTGGGTCGGCGCGACGCCGCCAAAGTGGCGGATGTGCTTCCGTTCGATTCAAATGCTGCATCCTACCTCGCTGACCGGGCACGAAATCTTGACTGGCGGCTGCGCCGATTTGCCAAGCAGTTGAAAACAAACAAGCTTGAGGGAGTGTCGCTCGAACGAGACCGGCTCAAGCTTCAGCAAATGCCGCCTGTCACCCCACCGGAAGCTGAAGCCCTCGATCGCAAGCTCGATACCCTGCTTCCCCGCGTGCGCATCACCGAGCTGCTGCTTGAAGTCGCCGAACGCACTGGTTTTTTGAACGCATTCCGTGACCTGCGCTCAGGCAAGGAGCACGACAACCCCAGCACGGTACTCGCCGCAATTCTGGCTGATGGCACCAACCTCGGGCTGGAGCGGATGGCCAATGCCAGCGAAGGCGTCAGCTATGCCCAACTCGCATGGACCCACAACTGGTATCTTTCACCCGAGAACTATCAGGCCGCGCTGGCCATGATCATCTCAGCCCATCACGAATTACCCTTCGCGCGGCATTGGGGCGCTGGCACCAGTTCGTCGTCCGATGGCCAGTTCTTCCGGTCGGGGCGGAGCCGTTCAGGGGCGGCGGACGTCAATGCCAAATATGG
>NZ_MINO01000149.1 GCF_001757355.1 Sphingobium phenoxybenzoativorans | reverse complement strand
CCTGATGCGGGATCCATGAGCCGCAATCATTGCCTGAATGCTCTACAGTCGAGCTGATAGATACCGGGTCAAGCCTGGCACGACGGCAACATGCCACGGAAAACAGCCATAGCCGGCATCGCCTCAATCAGAGCGCGATGCCGCCCGCCGCCAGCACCGCCAGCGTCACCAGTTCCGATGCGGTCGATCCCATCGTTGCGATCTGCACCGGCTTTTCCATGCCGACCAGCATCGGCCCGATCACGGAGTCCCCGCCCAGTTCGCGCAGCAGCTTCGCCGAAATATTGGCGGACTGCAGGCCCGGCATGATCAGCACGTTCGCGGGACCGGACAGGCGGCTGAACGGGAAGCTTTTCATGACGGCCGGATTCAACGCCACGTCCGGCGCCATCTCGCCCTCATATTCGAAATCGACATTGCGCGTGTCGAGGATCGACACCGCCTCGCGCACATTGCTCAGCCATTCGCCCATCGGATTGCCGAAGGTTGAGTAGGAGAGGAAGGCGACGCGCGGTTCATGCCCCATGCGGCGGGCGACGGCGGCCGTGCCCTCGGCAATGTTGGCCAGTTCCTGCGCGGTCGGCCGTTCGTTGACCGTGGTGTCGGCCATGAACACCGTGTGGCTGCGGCCGACAAGCACATGGATGCCGAATGCCGTGCGCCCTTCCACCGGGCCGATCACGCGCCGCACCTCGCGCATCGACTGCGCATAGGTGCGGGTGACGCCGGTGATCATCGCATCCGCTTCGCCCAGGCGCAGCAGCAGCGCGCCGAAGATATTGCGGTCGCGGTTCACCATCCGCTCGCAGTCGCGGCGCAGATAGCCCCGGCGCTGCAACCGCTGGTACAGCAGGTCGACCATGGCGGGGACCAGCGGCGAATTGACGCTGTTGTGCACCTCGAAACTGTGCGGGTCGGAAACGCCCAGCGCCCGCAGCCGGTCATAGACGTCCTGCCGCCCGACCAGCACCGGGATGCCATATCCGCCGTCGCGGAACTGGATCGCCGCGCGCAGCATCACTTCTTCCTCGGCCTCGGCAAAGACCACGCGCTTGGGTTCCGCGCGCGCGCCTTCATAGGCGAGCGTCAGGACGGAGGTCGTGGGATTGAGTCGGGCCTTCAGCGACTCGCGATAGGCGTCCATGTCGGCGATCGGCTTCTGCGCCACGCCGGTATCCATCGCGGCCTGCGCCACGGCGGCGGAGACGACCTCCATCAAACGCGGGTCGAAGGGCGCGGGGATGATATAGTCGTTGCCGAAGCTGTGCAGCTTGCCATAGGCTTTCGCGACTTCCTCCGGCACCTGCTGGCGGGCGAGGGCGGCGATGGCCTGCGCGGCGGCGATCTTCATTTCCTCATTGATCGCCGTGGCCCGCACATCCAGCGCGCCGCGGAAGATGAACGGGAAGCCCAGCACATTGTTGACCTGGTTGGGATAGTCCGACCGGCCGGTGGCGATGATCGCATCGGGGCGCACCGCCTTTGCGTCGGGCGGCGTGATCTCCGGGTCGGGATTGGCCATGGCGAAGATGATCGGCTTGTCCGCCATCTCCTTGACCATATGCCCTTTCAGCGCGCCTGCGGCCGACAGGCCCAGGAACACGTCCGCGCCCTTCAGCGCTTCTTCCAGGGTGCGCGCTTCGGTCTTGGTCGCATGGGCGGACTTCCACTGGTCCATGCTCTCGGTGCGGCCCTGATAGATGACGCCGGACCGGTCGCACATGATCACGCGGTCGGCGGGAACGCCCATCGCCTTGATCAGTTCGGTGCAGGCGATGGCCGCCGCGCCCGCACCGTTCACCACCACGGACACGTTGCGGATGTCCCGGCCGGTCAGGTGCAGCGCGTTGATCAGGCCCGCCGCACAGATGATCGCCGTGCCATGCTGGTCGTCATGCATGACCGGGATGTTCATCCGCTCTTTCAGCGCGGCTTCGATCATGAAGCATTCCGGCGCCTTGATGTCCTCAAGGTTGATGCCGCCAAAGCTGGGTTCCAGCAGGGCGACCGCATCGATGAACGCCTGCGGGTCTTCGGTCCCGACTTCGATGTCAATGGAATCGACGTCGGCGAACCGCTTGAACAGCACCGACTTGCCTTCCATCACCGGCTTGGACGCCAGCGCGCCCAGATTGCCCAGGCCCAGGATCGCCGTACCGTTGGAAATCACCGCGACCAGATTGCCCTTGGCGGTATAGTCATAGGCGCATGCCGGGTCCTCCGCGATCGCGCGCACCGGCACCGCGACGCCGGGGGAATAGGCGAGCGAAAGGTCGCGCTGCGTCGCCATCGGCTTCGATGCAATGATCTCGATCTTGCCCGGCCGGCCGGCCGAATGGAAAAAGAGAGCTTCGCGCTCGGAAAATTCGACGTTGGATTTTTCGGTCATATCTCGCCCATCAGCGGGGTTCATAACTGCATTGCTGCGTTCATGCCTGCCCTAGCGGCATTTTTGCCAATTCGACAAGCGTAAGCCGTCAATTTCTATCCTCTTTCGATCCGGCGGCCGACCCGCTATCGCTGCGCACAATGGATCAGCCCGCCGCTCAACCCACTCCTGCAGCCATGACGCCCATGATGGTGCAATATTTCGCCCTGAAGGCAGAGGCGGAGGATTGCCTGCTTTTCTATCGCATGGGCGACTTCTTCGAATTGTTCTTCGACGATGCGAAAGCGGCGGCGGCGACGCTGGATATCGCGCTGACATCGCGCGGGGAGCATGGGGGGGCGCCTATCCCGATGTGCGGCGTGCCCGTGCATAGCGCGGAAATGTATCTCGCCCGCCTGATCCGCGCAGGGCATCGCGTGGCGATTGCGGAGCAGACGGAAACCCCCGCCCAGGCCAAGGCGCGCGGGTCGAAGGCGCTCGTCGGCCGCGCCATCGTGCGCTACGTCACGGCCGGAACGCTGACCGAAGATGCGCTGCTGGATTCGCGCTCCGACAATATTCTCGCGGCGGTTGCGCAGGTGGGGGGGGCGGGCGGCGCGATCGGTATTGCCGCCGCCGATATCTCGACCGGACGGTTCGAAACGCTGGTCATTACGGAATCGCAACTATCGGCCGAAATCGCGCGTCTCCGGCCCAGCGAAATCATCCACACCGTCGCGTTCACCATCGCATTAGAGGACGCGCATCTGTTCGAGGCCAGCGCCTTCGACAGCGGCCGGATCGACGCCTTCCTGTCCCGCTGCTGGGGCATCGCCACGCTGGACGGCTTCGGCCAGTTCTCCCGCGCCGAACGCTCCGCCATGTCCGGCCTGCTCTCCTATCTCGATCATGCGGGGAAGGGGACGCTGCCTTTTCTCGCCCCGCCGGTGCAGCGGACTGCGGGCACGCATCTGTCGATCGACGCAGCGACGCGCGAGAGCCTGGAGATTGTCCAGACGATGACTGGTCAGCGCGGCGGCAGCCTGCTCGGCGCGATCGACCGGACGGTGACTGGCGCGGGCGCGCGGCTGCTTGCCTCTGACCTTGCCGCGCCGCT
>NZ_MINO01000148.1 GCF_001757355.1 Sphingobium phenoxybenzoativorans | reverse complement strand
AACCGAACCTGGCGTGAAAATCTATTCCCACCTTTCCGATCACTTCGCATCATTCGGATCACGGATCATGTCCGCGACGGCAGGTGAAGCGCCCTACGTGCTCGACGGCCTTGTCCTGGGCGCTGGCAACCTTCCGTTGCATGAGCACTATACCGATACCGGCGGCGCGACCGATCATGTTTTCGCACTCTGCCACCTGCTCGGGTTCCGCTTTGCGCCCCGACTGCGCGATATTGCCGACCGCAAACTGGGTTCGATCGCTGCGCCATCGACATACAAGGGCATCGAAAGCCTGATGGGCCGCACCATCAAAACCGCAGCGATCGAGGCTGATTGGGATGACATCGTCAGGATTGTCGCCTCAATCAAGGATGGCACGGTGGCGCCGTCAGTAATCTTGCGAAAGCTTGCCGCCTACAAACGCCAGAACAGGCTGGATTTTGCATTGGCTGAACTGGGCCGTATCGAGCGCACTTTGTTCACGCTCGATTGGCTCGAACAACCGGAACTGCGCCGTGCCTGTCAGGCCGGTCTCAACAAAGGCGAAGCGCGGCACACGCTTGCCGCCGCCATCTATACCAACCGGCAGGGCCGGTTCACCGATCGCTCGCTGGAAAATCAGGAATTTCGTGCATCTGGGCTGAACTTGCTGATCGCGGCGATTTCCTACTGGAACACGGTCTATCTCGACCGCGCCGCCAAGCACCTCAACGCCGTCGGCACAACGTTCGATGCGGCACTGCTCGCGCACCTGTCTCCGATGGGCTGGGCGCATATCAGCCTGACCGGCGATTACCTCTGGGAACAGGCAAGGCGACTTCCCGCAGGTGAATTCCACCCACTCAACGAGCCAATGGCGCGGTTGAAGCGTGTTGCGTAGCCGATGTTCCGCTTATGTCCGAGAAATCGTTGTCTGGCGCACGAACCTTGAGGTAACGCCATATTGGATTGCGGCGCGACAGGCGGGCGACGTTGCGGAGCGCGCGGCCGAGCTGGCGGAACCATTCCATGTCAGGCCGTTCCTTTTCCGTTGCCGGCGAGGTGTTCCGCGCAGATCGCGGCTGCGATCGCGTGGAGATGCTTCACGCGGTAGATGATCCACGCCAGTTCGTCGGGGGTGATTTCATAGGCCGGGGAATAGCGTGCCTCGACATAGGCGCGCTGGAGCTGCGCGAAGGCGCGGCGAGCGGCGCGGGTGTCGCGCGGCCAGGCTTCGATCAGCCGGGGGTCTAGGTTTTCGGCGAGCGAGCGCAGGACGGTCAGGCGGTGCGACTTGGGGCTGTAGAGCGTCAGGACGAGCAGGAGGCCATGATAGGCGCGCTCGACGGCCTGGTGGAGCATGAAGGCGGCATGGTTGGTCTTGCCGTCGCGGATCGCATATTCGGCGAGCGTCAGGCAGTAAGCGGCATCGGGGAGCCACTTGTCATAGTGCGCCATGGCTTCGGCGTGGCGTTCCTCCGCGTAGAGCTGGCGGGGCGCAGCGAGGCGCTGTCCCGGCGCTTCGTAGAGGGCGATGCCGTCGCGGGCTATGTCGGCGAAGAAGGGACGGCCGCGCGCGAGCTGGTCGTTCACGTCCATCAGCGAATGAACGATGAAATTGACGGGGGTGGCGAGGTGCCTGGTGACGGTCAGCTCGCGCACCAGATGATCGTCAGCGGCCGCCCACCATGTTTGCAGATCGGTGAAGGTGTCGGAGTTGACGACGATGAGCAGGTCATAGTCGGAAATATAGCCGCTGGCGCGATCCTCGACCCAATCGCCGCGCGCATAGGAGCCGAACAGGATCAGCTTGAGGATGCGGCCGCCCTTGCGCTTGTCGGAGAGCTTGGTTTTGACAGCATCCTCAAATTCATCGAACAGGACGCGGGCGACCCGTTCCAGCTCGCGGCGCTTGACGGCGGGAAGATGATCGAGGCCGTCGCGCATCATGTCGGACCCGCCCCGGCGTTCGCCTCCGCGTCAAACGCTCGCTTGCCGCGCCGCTTCCAGAGCGCCAGCATATTGCTGGCGTCGTCACCCTGGACACGCGCGGCGAGGTCGAGCATCGCACCGTAAAGGGTGGCGCGGTCGTCGTCGGTCAGATCGACAAGGCCGGCTTTCTGGACGAGGCCGCCCAGCTCTATGAGATGGCGGGTGCGTTCGCGGCGGGCCACGACCCATCCCCTCGTATCGGTGCGGCGCTGCGCGGCTTCAACGCGGCGTCTCGCCTGCGCCAGTCTCGTGTCCGCCTTGAGTGTTGCCGCCAGCGCGTCGGGAAGCCTTGCGCCCGCGTCCCTGAAAGAAGGCCGCGCCCTTCACGCGCCACGCCTCCCTTTCGTCCGCGTTGGCGCTTTCGGTAGCAGCGAGTAGCGCGCCCGCCAGCGTGTCGGGGTCGAGTGCGTCGGCCCCGGTGGACGTGACTAGCTCGCCGAGCTGCTGAACCTTCTTCGCCTTGAGCGCGCGCGCCTTGTCGTTCAGCGCCCGCAGCTCCGCGTCATAGTCGCGCACCTTCCGCATATCCTCTCCCTCGCGCCCAGGATCAGGGACGCAGCGTAGCACGATCGCGCGCGCGAGGAACGCCCCCGGCAGAAAAAATGCGGCGAAGTCAATCACGCGAACGTCAGAGAGTGTGAGTGCGCGCTTATACGTCGTTGCCGACGTGCGCTAAGAAAGGCAATATAGCGGCCGTCATGGCGATCTACCATTTCTCGGCCAAGGTCATCAGTCGCGCCAACGGATCGAGCGCCGTTGCCAGCGCGGCCTATCGCGCGGCGGAACGGCTGCACGATGACCGACTCGGGCGCGACCATGATTTCTCGAACAAGGCCGGAGTCGTCCATTCGGAAATCATGCTGCCCGAAGGTGCGCCGGAGCGTTTAAACGATCGCGCGACCTTGTGGAACGAGGTCGAGGCGGGAGAGAAACGCAAGGACGCCCAGCTTGCCCGCGAGATCGAGTTTTCGATTCCGCGCGAGTTGAACCAGGCGCAGGGTGTCGCGCTCGCCTGCGAGTTTGTCGAAAAGCAGTTCGTCGAACGCGGCATGGTCGCAGACATGAACGTGCATTGGGACAGGGGGAAGGACGGCCAGCCCAAACCGCACGCGCATGTCATGTTGTCGATGCGCGAGGTTGGCCCCGAGGGCTTCGGCCAGAAGGTGCGCGAGTGGAACTCGACGCAGCTTTTGCAGGAGTGGCGCGAGGCGTGGGCGGACCATGTGAACGAGCGCCTAGCCGAGCTGGATATTGATGCTCGCATAGATCACCGGACCCTGGCGGCGCAGGGCATCGACCTTGAGCCGCAGCACAAGATCGGGCCGGCGGCGTCGCGTATGCCCGAACAGGGGCTTGAGGCCGAACGGGTCGAGGACCATGCCCGGATCGCGCGCGAGAATGGCGAGAAGATCATCGCCAGTCCCGAAATCGCGCTCGACGCCATCACCCGGCAGCAGGCGACGTTCACGCGCCGCGACCTGGCGCAGTTCGCGTTCCGGCACAGCGACGGCAAGGATCAGTTCGACCAGGTGATGAGCGCGGTGCGATCCTCGCCCGAGCTGGTGGCGCTGGGGCGGGACGGGAAGGGCGAGGATCGGTTCACGTCGCGCGACATGATCGCGGCCGAGCAGCGGTTGGAAC
>NZ_MINO01000147.1 GCF_001757355.1 Sphingobium phenoxybenzoativorans | reverse complement strand
GCTGTCATGATCTGGAACTGCCCCGGCCACAAATGTCCATAAAACTTTGCTATTGATAGGCGTTCGCATTAGCTGTAACCGGTCCCCCGACTGTAAAACCAAAAGGGGAATGACGTGGTGCGCTTGAAGAATTTAGCCTTGGCCAGCGCCGCGCTGATCGCGATGTGGGCGCCAGCGGCCTTCGCGGCGGGCGCCAGCGATGCAGCGAGCAGCGAGACGGAAGGCGACGAAACCATCATCGTCACCGCCGCCAATGCCGGCACCAAGACCGAAACCCCGCTGATCGAGCTGCCCCAGCCGATCAAGGTCATCACGTCCGAGCAATATCTGTCGCAGGGCGCGATCAGCATCAGCGATACGGTGAAATATGCCGCGGGCGTCCTCGCCAACCCCTATGGCCGCGACACCCGCGTCGACGGCTTCAACGTGCGCGGTCTGGACGCGCTGCAGTTCCGCGACGGCATGCGCGATATCTTCTCTTACTATGCCAGCATCACGTCCGACCCGTATAATTTCTCCCGCGTGGAGATTGTGCGCGGTCCGGCGTCGGTGCTGTTCGGACAGGGGTCCATCGGCGGCCTCGTCAACTTGGTGTCCAAGACCCCGGATTTCGAGACGCGCGGCGAGCTCAACCTCGTCTATGGCAGCTATGACCGCAAGGAAGCGCTGGGCGACGTCAATATCGCGCTGGCGGACAATCTGGCGATCCGCGCCGTTGGCCGGGTGCGCGATTCCGGCACCTATGTCGATCATGTGCCCGATGACCGGGTAATGTTCGCGCCGTCGATCCGCTGGCAACCGACGCCCGACACCGACATCGTGCTGACCGGACTCTATCAGGAGGACGACACCGGATCGACCTCGCAATTCCTGCCGATCGTCGGCACGTTCCGGCCGAACCTCGTCGCGGGCCAGCAACTCGATCGCTATACGTTTGTCGGCAAGGCGGGCTGGGACCGGTATAATGGCCGCTCGCTCCAGGGCGGCGGCAGCATCACGCATAATTTCTCGGACAATATCCGGCTGAGCCTGAAGGCCCGCTATATCGACAGCGACCTCGAATATAACACGCACTATGCCGACAGTTACACCAATCCGACCAATCCCTATGCGGTCTATGGCACCGACGGCCGCACCATCGGCCTGTATGCCGACGCCAGCGACGCGCGGATGAACGTCTTTTCGACCGACAACAACCTTCAGTTCACCTTCAACACCGGCGCGAATATCGAGCACAAGCTGCTCGTCGGTCTCGATTATAGCTGGAACAAGGTCGGCAAGCGCGGCGTGCTCGGCGTCGAGATGATCGATATTTATGACATCGATTATGACGCCCTGCAGGAATATGATCCCACCGGCCCCTACGCCTATGATTCCCAGAAGCAGCTCGGCATCTATGTGCAGGACCAGATCCGCCTGTATGACCGGGTGTCCGTGGTGCTGGGCGCCCGCCGCGACCGGGTGACGTCCTCGGCAGGGAATACGGACCACGCCACCACCTTCCGCGCGGGCGTCATCGGCGAGATCGGCGCGGGCATTTCACCCTTCTTCAGCTATACGGAGAGCTTCCTGCCGATCGCCGGTTCGATCGACAATGGCGACGGCACCTTCGGCGATCCCTACCGGCCGCAGACCGGCACCCAGTATGAGGCGGGCGTCAAGTGGCAACCGGAACCCAATACGCTGGTCACCGTCACGGCATTCCGCATCAAGGAACAGAACCGTGTACTCTACCTCGCCGCGGGAGGCACGGCGCAGTCCGGTGAGCTGTCCACCAAGGGTTTCGAGTTCGAGGCGAGCCACACCCTGCCCGGCGATTTCGAACTGCTGGTCAATTATGGCTATTCCAAGCTGAAGTCCGAAACCAACACCAGCCTCGATTATATGCCGCGCCACACGGCGTCGATCTGGTCGGCCAAGACGTTCGGCGTGACGGACAGCGCGCAGCTCCGTCTGGGCGCGGGCGTCGTCTATAACGGCAAGAGCGTGTCGACCGGCCTGCTCGACCCCTATGGCCTGAACCCCGCCATTCCCGCCGGCGAGCTTTATTCGCTCGTCACGCCCTCGCGCACCACGGTCGATGCGCTGGCGGAAGTGACATGGGAGAAGTGGCGCTTCTCGCTCAATGCGACGAACCTGCTCAACAAGCAGTTCTTCGCCTCCTGCCTGGCGCGGGGCGACTGCTTCATGGGTGCGCCGCGCAATGTGATGGGGACGGTGGGATACCGGTTCTGAATCGATCGGGCGGGGCCTGCGCGAGCGCGCGGGGGATTATGAAGGAGATGGACGATGCGTAGATTGACCATGGCGGCTGCCGCGTTGCTGCTGGCCGCGCCGGCGGCGCAGGCGCATGAGCTGTGGGTGGAGCGCGACGGGACAGGCCCGGCGCGCATCTATCTGGGCGAACCGGGCGAGGCATTGCCCGAAGGCGGCGACCCGGAGTTTGAGAAGCTGAAAGCGCCCCGGCTGGTGCCTGCGTCGCAGGCGGCGCAGGTGCGCAAGGCGGGCTATATCGAGGTGGCGGCGCCCGCAGGCGACGTCCGCGTCGTGGACGACAATGTGTTCGACCCGTGGGGCGAGGACGGCAAGAAGGAGGGCGTCATCTATTACGCCCGCGCCGGACGGGCGGAGAAGGCGGCGGCCATGCCGCTGGAGATCGCGCCCGGGGCGGCCCATGCCGACAGCTTCCTGCTGCTGCGCGACGGCAAGGCCGTGCCCGGCGCGAAGCTGACCGTGATCACGCCGGACAAATGGTCGAAAAGCTTCGTCACCGACGCGCAGGGGCAGGTGACGCTGCCGCTGAAGGAAAAGGGCCGCTATATCCTGTCGGCGACGCAGGAGGAGAAGGGCGACCTGGCCCTGCGCGGGCAGAAGGTCGCGACCCTCTATCATATCGCGACGCTGACCTTCGACCGGCGCTGAACCTGTCTCGACCTGGGTTATAGGGCAATGCGCAGGAGCACGGTTTCCATAGGCTCGAAGGCGCATGGTCAGCCGAGAAGGGCCGCTCCGGGGGCGGGGACTATCGCGCCCCGGCGTCCGTCAGATATTGCAAGGGCTTGAGCGGGCCGAGCGGCATCAGGTCGAAGCGCAATATGCCGCCCTTCACCAGCGGCAGGTCCGCCAGCAAGGCGCGCGCGTCGTCCGCGCTCGTGGCGTTCAGCAGGAATATGACGCCCTGCTTCTCCTTCTGCACCCACCATTGTTCGATACGGCCGGACAGATAGAGGCCGACCGTATCGCGCACCTCGTCGGGCATGATCGCCCGGATGCTCTGCGGCGTGTGCCCCTCAACCAGCGTGCCGATGGCAAGGACATGCGTGGTCGGCACTGGCGCGGCGAGGGAGGTCGGGGGCGGCGTCTGTTGCGCCAGCGCCGGACCGGCTGGCGAAAGCGCGACGCCCAGGGCGAGACCGAGAGCGGCGAGCGTCGGCGTAAGCGACGGGAGCGTGCGTGACGACTTTTTCATGGCGGCGATCCTTCCTTTGCGATGATCATTGCTGTCGAACGAATAAAAGGGGATATCCCCCTATATCGTCCCGCGCCAATCTGGTCTAGGATGCGCGTCACGCCCGGAAGCGCCGGGCCGATGCGGGCCGGGACCTTGGTGGAGATGATGATGGACAGCGGATCGCCCATGGCGTTCATGGCGTGCAACTGCATCGCGCTGCGCCGGGCGGCGCGGCGGATATCCAACTATTATGACGCCTGCCTCGCCCCGCTGGGCCTGCGCGCGACGCAATTTTCCATGCTGGCGCTGCTGGGCGCGCAGGGGGCGACGCCGGTCAATGGGCTGGCGCGGGCGCTGGACCTCGACCGGTCGACGGCGGGGCAGAATCTGCGGCCGCTGGAGCGGG
>NZ_MINO01000146.1 GCF_001757355.1 Sphingobium phenoxybenzoativorans | reverse complement strand
ATTACCGGCGGCGCAGGCGGCTTGTGCGCAACGGGCTTCGGCGGGGCGGGCCGTTCCCGGCATGTCGCGAGCATCGCCAGCCCGGCCGCCAGCAGGATGGCGGCCAAGGCGATCCACCCCCACCGGCGCCGCGACAACCCTCTCCATCCCTGCGCGGGGGGAGGAGAGGGAGTGCCGGTCACGCCCGCCGCGCCTTAGAGCCGGGTCATCGCCATCATTTTTTCGCCATAGCGCGGCCCGGCGGTGCCGCCGAGCGGGGCGGCCTTGTCAAGCGTGGCCAGATCGCCGGCGTCCAGCGTAACGTCGATCGCGGCCATGCTGTCCTCCAGTGTCGCGCGGCGCTTGAAGCCGGGGATCGGCGCGATGCCGTCGCCCTGCGCCAGCAGCCATGCCAGCGCGATCTGCCCGCCGCTGACGCCATGCTTCGCCGCAATGTCCTTCACCGCATCGACGATCTTCAGATTGGCGGCGAAATTCTCCTCCGAATAGCGCGGATCGCCCAGGCGGAAATCGTCCGCCGCCAGGTCCGACCTTTTGGTGATCTGGCCGGTCAGGAACCCCCGGCCCAGCGGACTGAACGGCACAAGGCCGATGTTCAGCTCGCGGCAGAGCGGCAGGATGTCATTCTCGACCTCGCGCTCCCACAGGGAATATTCCGACTGGATCGCGGCCACCGGATGCACCGCGTTGGCGCGGCGGATGGTGGCGACGCCCGCTTCGGACAGGCCCATATGGCGGATCTTGCCCTCGCGCTTCAGCTCGACAAGCACGCCCATAACTTCCTCGATCGGCACATTGGGATCGACGCGGTGCTGATAATAAAGATCGATCGTGTCGATGCCGAGGCGTTTCAACGATCCCTCGCAGGCGCGGCGGATATTCTGCGGCGTGGAATCAAGGCCGCGGACGCCGCCATTATCGTCAAAGGTGAATCCGAACTTGGTGGCGATGATCAGGCCGTCGCGCTTGCCCTTGATGCTGTCGCCCAGAAGCTGTTCGTTGACATGGGGACCGTACACCTCCGCCGTGTCGAAGAAAGTGACGCCCAGATCGATGGCCCGGTGCAGCGTGGCGACCGTTTCATCCTTGGTCCCGGCGCCGTAAACGCCGTCCCCGCCGCCGCCCATCGGCATGCAGCCCACCCCAAGCGCAGAGACCTTCAGATTGTCGCCAAGCGTGCGGTATTTCATATCGGCTCTCCCTTTGGACATGGAAAAATGATCGATCAGGCCGTTGCTTCGCGCTATGAGGCCGCACGGATTGATGAAGGCACAGGCAAGGCATGGCGCGCAGCTATTTCGGCACAGATGGGATCAGGGGCCGGACCAATCAATGGCCCATGACGCCGGAACTGGCGATGAAGGTCGGCATGGCGGCCGGGACGCACTTTCTGCGCGGCAAGCACCGGCACCGGGTGGTGATCGGCAAGGATACGCGCCTGTCGGGCTATATGGTGGAAAACGCCCTCGTTGCCGGCTTCACCGCCGTCGGCATGGACGTGGTGCAATTCGGGCCGATCCCGACGCCCGCCGTCGCCATGCTCGCCCATTCGATGCGCGCGGATCTGGGCGTCATGATCTCGGCCAGCCACAATCCCTATTATGACAATGGCATCAAGCTGTTCGGCCCGGACGGATATAAGCTGTCCGACGCCGACGAGGCGAAGATAGAGGCGCTGCTGGCGGGCGACATCGCGCTGGCGGCGTCGGAACATATCGGCCGCGCCCGCCGCGTGGAGGATGCGCGCGGCCGTTATATCCATGCGGTGAAGTCCAGCTTCCCCGCCGACCTGCGCCTGGACGGCCTGCGCATCGTCGTCGATTGCGCGAACGGCGCCGCCTATCAGGTCGCGCCCTCGGCCCTGTGGGAATTGGGCGCGGAGGTGATTGCGGTCGGCGTGACGCCGGATGGCACCAACATCAATGATGGCTGCGGATCGACCGCGCCGCTGCTGCTGCAGGAGACGGTGCTTTCGGCGGGCGCGGACATCGGCATCGCGCTGGACGGCGACGCCGACCGGCTGATCGTGGTCGATGAGAATGGCGTGATTGTCGATGGCGATCAGATCATGGCGCTGATCGCCGCCAACTGGGCGCGGGAGGGGACGCTGCGCGGCGGCGGCCTGGTCGCGACGATCATGTCCAACCTGGGCCTGGAGCGCTTCCTGTCCGGCAAGGGCATCGGCCTGGAGCGCACCAAGGTCGGCGACCGCTATGTGCTGGAGCGGATGCGCGAGGGCGGCTTCAATGTCGGCGGCGAACAGTCGGGCCACATGATCCTGTCCGACTATGCGACCACCGGCGACGGCACCATCGCCGCGTTGCAGGTGCTGGCGGCGCTGGTCCGCAGCGGCAAGCCGGCGAGCGAATTGCTCCACCAGTTCGACGCCGTGCCGCAGCTTTTGAAAAATGTCCGCTTCTCCGGCGGCAAGCCGCTCGACCATGAGGATGTGAAGAAAACCATCGCGCAGGCGGAGGCGGAACTGAAAGGCTCCGGCCGTCTGGTCATCCGCCCTTCGGGCACCGAACCGGTGATCCGGGTCATGGCCGAGGGCGACCGAGCCGATCAGGTGAAGGATGTCGTCGACCGCATCTGCGCCGCGGTCGAGAAGGCGGCGGCGTGACATATCTTTGCCGTCATTCCCGCGAAGGCGGGAACCTATCTCCCAAGCCATCCACCAGGAACGACGTTCCGGAGATGGGTTCCCGCCTTCGCGGGAATGACGGAAGGATTTGAATGATGCTTGAAATGCGCCCCGATTGCGAACGCTGTGGCACGGACCTGCCGGCCGATGCGGGCGGCGCGTTCATCTGCTCGTTCGAATGCACCTTCTGCGCGCCCTGCGCCGAGGAGATGGACGACATCTGCCCCAATTGCGGCGGCGAACTGCTCGACCGGCCGACGCGCGTGGGCAAGGCGCTGGCGAACAACCCAGCCTCCACGGAGCGGAAGCATAAGGGCGCTTAAGTGGTTCCGCGCGTCCTCATAATTGCCGGGTCGGATAGCGGCGGGGGCGCTGGCATTCAGGCCGATGTGCGGACCGTGACGATGCTGGGCGGCCACGCCATGACCGCGATTACCGCCATCACCGCGCAGAATACGCTGGGAGTTCAGGCCGTGCATCCGGTGCCCACCGATATGGTGGTCGCGCAGATGGAGAGCGTACTGTCCGACATTGGCGCGGACGCGGTGAAGATCGGTATGATCGGCTCCGCGCAGACGGCGCATGCGGTGGCGGATTTCCTTTCTTCGTCATTCCCGCGAAAGCGGGAACCCGTCTCCCCGGCGAACGTCCAGAGCCAAGGTGTGGAGATGGGTTCCCGCCTGCGCGGGAATGACGTTGCCGAGGTGACGCCCATCATCTTCGATCCCGTCATGGTCGCGACCAGCGGTTCAGTGCTGGCCGATGCCGACACCATCGCCGCGTTCGAACGGCTAATGCGGATCGCGACGGTGGTGACGCCCAACATCCCGGAGCTGGCGGCGCTGGGTGGCGATAGCATAGCCAAACGCTTCGGTTGCACGGTGCTGGCCAAGGGCGGGCATGGCGAGGGCGCGACGCTGACCGACCGGCTGTTCGATGCGGGCGGTACGATCAAGCAATGGCGCAGCCAGCGGATCGACACGCCGCACACCCACGGAACCGGCTGCACGCTGGCGAGCGCGCTGGCGACGGGGCTGGCGCAGGGGCTGGGCATCGTCAGCGCCATCGACATGGCCCGGCGCTATGTACGGGACTCTATCAAGCTCGCGCCGGGGCTGGGCGTTGGCCACGGTCCGATGGGCGTGCCGCGCCGTGCCTGATTTCGGGCCGGACTTCGTGCATGAGATGCGCCATCATCCCGGCCTTGTCGCCGGCGTTGATGAGGCGGGGCGGGGGCCTTT
>NZ_MINO01000145.1 GCF_001757355.1 Sphingobium phenoxybenzoativorans | reverse complement strand
TTGTTCCACGTCATCCCAGCGGAGGCTGGGATCTCAGGCCTTGTAGCGCCTCATTCCCTGAGACCCCAGCCTTCGCTGGGGTGACGGATTGGGAAAGGATGCTCCCCTCCCTATGAGGGAGGGGAGTTTGACGGCGGGAATGGGTGGGGAGCGGAACGGCGACTATTGGATGAAATATATTGAAACCTGCCTTTGCCGCCGCTGAGGTTACACACCCCCAGTGAACCCAGTCATCCAAGGCAAAACAAACAAAAGTGACCCCCCTGAAAATACTGCTAAGAGAATTGCCCCTCGCTGCTTCCAATTGACGAGCGCCAGCCCCACAAGCAAAATCGCAACGATCGAACCGGGGAACGAAAGAAAGAGGTGAAACTGGCCCCAATTTGGATACCCTGCCACATTTTGACCTAAAACGCTTCGATAGGCAGTTACGCCACCGAATAGCATCAGGCCCCAGACGGTCAGAGCGATACCGGCAATGATGTTGGCTAGGGTCATTTTTCACGCATATCATACTTGCTGAGGGACCGCTATTTGCGCCGCGCGCATTATACAATGGCGTCTTAAAATGGTCGAAAGATGGCGTTATTATTCGTCATCCCGGCGAAAGCATTATCCGTCATCCCGGCGAAAGCCGGGACCGATCCCGCCTTCGGCAGGCGGCGGGCAAGGGGGAGATATGGGTCCCGGCTTTCGCCGGGATGACGGTCAATAGCAGAGTGGGACTTTGCACTTTTGGTCGCTCACCGTCATTCACCCTGAACGCAAACCCCAGACGCGGCAGCACCGAACGGATCAATCCGCGCCGCGCCCTCAAGCATCACGCCGGTTCCAGCTCCGCCGCTTCCGTCTGTGCGATCCAGCCGCCGCCGAGGACCCTGTCGCCATCGTACAGCACCGCCGCCTGGCCGGGGGCGACGCCATATTCGGGCGTATCGAAAACCAATCGGCCGCCGTCCAGCCGGGCGGGCACGGGTTTTGCCATCGAGCGGACCTTGGCGAGAACCGGCCCGGACAAATCGTCCGCCAGCCAGTTGGCGTCCTCTATCACCGCCGCGCGCACCGCCAGCGCCCGTTTCGGCCCGACGATCACCTGCCGCGCCGCGCCGTCGAGGCGCACGACATAGAGCGGTTCGGCCTGGCCGCCGATCTCCAGACCCTTGCGCTGGCCGACGGTGTAATGGATCAGCCCCTTGTGCCGGCCCATCAGGCGGCCGTCGACATGCACAATCTCTCCGCCGTCATCGGCATCGGGGCGCACCTTGCGGACGATGGCGGCATAGTCGCCGTCCGGCACGAAGCAGATGTCCTGGCTGTCAGGCTTCAGCGCGACGGAGAGGCCGAGCGAGGCCGCAATCTCCCGCACCTGCGGCTTGGGCAGGCCGCCGAGCGGGAAGCGCAGATAGTCTAGCTGCGCCTGCGTCGTCGCGAACAGGAAATAGCTCTGGTCACGCGCCGGGTCGGCGGCGCGGTGCAGCTCCGCGCCCTGCGGTCCCATCACCCGGCGGACATAATGGCCGGTGGCGAGGCAATCGGCGCCCAGATCGCGGGCAAGCGCGAACAGGTCGGTGAACTTCACGCCCATATTGCATTTGACGCAGGGGATGGGGGTCCGCCCGGCCATATATTCGTCGGCGAAATCGTTGATCACCGTGTCGCGGAAGCGGCTTTCATGGTCGAACACATAATGGGCGATGCCCAGGCGATCGGCGACGGCGCGGGCGTCGCGAATATCCTGCCCGGCGCAGCAACTGCCCGTCCGCCCGGTCGCCGCGCCATGATCGTAAAGCTGCAGGGTGACGCCGATAGTTTCCGCTCCGGTCTGGACCGCAAGCGCCGCCACGACGCTCGAATCCACCCCGCCGGACATCGCAACCACGATCCTGCGGGCCGAAAATGGCGGCTCAATCTGAAATTCTCCTTGCATGACAGCGGCATATAGGCCGGAAATCCGCCATTTTCCAGCCGCCTTAATCAAGCCTTCACCCGCCCTAACGGTCTGTGACCATGGGATTTACCGGCCTTTATCCTTTGCCGCCTACTAAGGCTTTCATGGATTTGAGTTTTTCCCGGACGCAGGAGCGCATGGAGGCGGAGGCAACCCCTCTGCTGTCGCTCGATCTGCCGATGCTGCTGGCGGCCTGCGCCGCTTCGCAATCGGCCAGCCCGACCGTGCGCGCCGTCGAGTCCCTGGAGCATGAAAATGCCCCGGAGGGCGACCGCATTGCGGTCCTGACGGAAGTCTTTGCACCGCGCGGGGGCGCGGCGCAGGATCTTTCTGTCCTGGGAGGAGCATTCAACATCCTGATTTCTGAGCAATTAATGGTGGGGAAGTAAAAATGAAGACAGCGTTTACCGTGGCGCTTTAGCCGATGTTCAATGCTGTCATGGAATAGGTGGACCGACCACAGGCCGAAAGGCCCCCGTGCCGTTATTTGAGGTGAGAATGATCGAGAATCACAAGATTCGCCCTGCCCAGGTGGTAGGACCGCTGGGAGAGCCGCTGACACTCGACAGCCTGCCCCCGCCCACGACCACCCGCTGGGTGGTCCGGCGCAAGGCGGAGGTCGTCGCTGCCGTCAATGGCGGGCTGCTGAGCGTGGACGAGGCGTGCGAACGCTATTCGCTGACGCTGGAGGAATTTGCCGGGTGGCAGCGCGCCGTCGACCGGTCCGGCATGCCGGGCCTGCGCGTCACGCGCATCCAGCACTATAAATCGCTGTACGAGCGCCAGCAGAAATACTGACGCGCGCATCCGGCGTTACAGCCGGTGCAAGGGCCGCCTGTCCATCGTGACCGGCGGCCTTTTCCTTTGCGCGGCATTCGCGAGCCAGAGATGCGCCGCCCGATGGTTGCTTAACCGAAATATAATCATGACGGCCGGGAACGCAGAGCGCCGTGCGCGGTTATATTCCCCACAGGACATCCTGGCGTGGGGAAGCTCGGAAGGAGTAACATATCATGGGAATCATTCTCTGGCTGATCATTGGTGGCGTTGTCGGTTGGCTTGCGAGCCTGATCATGCGTACTGACGCGCAACAGGGCATTTTGCTGAACATTGTTGTCGGTATCGTGGGCGCCTTCATTGGCGGGCTGATCTTCAACGGCGGCACGATCAATCAGGTGCTGACCGTGAATTCCTTCATCGTGTCGCTGGTCGGCGCGGTCATCCTGCTGGCGATCGTCAACCTGGTCCGTCGTGGTTCGCTCCGCTAGATTAACCCGAATAAGAGAAATGGGCCGGTCCTCGCAGGAGGGCCGGCCTTTTCATATCGGCTTCACGACCGCCGCATGAGCAGGCGATAGACGAACAGGATGAGGGCAGCGCCCAGGATCGCGGCGATGAAGCCCGCCCTCTCCCCTTCCTGATAGAAGCCGGCGACCCGGCCCAGATACCCGGCGAGAAGCGCGCCGGCGATGCCGAGCAGGATCGTCACGATGCAGCCGCCCGGATCGCGGCCGGGCATGATGAACTTGGCAATGGCCCCGGCCACGAGACCAAGGAATATCCAGCCCATCAATTCCATCCGCCACCCCGTTTCCCGCAGTTCGTTGCGTGGGCGGCATAATGGCTGTTGCCGCCGCGATTGCAATCTGTTCCTTGCCTGCAACATTCCTCCGGAATCGATACGCCTGACCCATGCGCATACTTGCATATCGTCCGTTCTGCGGGCATCTCCTGCGCCAAGGGCCGCCATAAAAGCACGCGAGAGCGCCAGCCGTTTTTGGCTTGAGCGCGGTGATATATTCATATAACACAGTCGGGAAGCGGCAGATGCCGCTTGGGAAATGAGTGCAGGGCAATGAATTTCGAAACTCAGCTTGCGGGTGATGCGGCCATGGCCGAATTCGACGACGAGATGGCCCGTCGGCGCAAGCGGCGGATGTTGCTGCTGTTTGCTGCTATTGTGGTGGCCCTGATCATCGCTGCGCTGGTGGTGCGCGGCCGTGGC
>NZ_MINO01000144.1 GCF_001757355.1 Sphingobium phenoxybenzoativorans | reverse complement strand
CGTAACGCCGAGCGCCCGCGCGGCAGCGTCCACCGCCGCGACGATCCGGCGGCCATGATCGGGAATTGCGGTGACGAGCGGTCCGTCGGGCGCGGTGATGCTACGCCCTTCAGGCGGCGATTTGGCTGTCGCCCGTCGCAGCCGGTCGGTCGACCAGTGCGGCAGGTAGACCGATACGACCCGTCGCATCGCAGCCCTCCACAATCCAAGCGTGCGGATTACCGCCGCGTACGCGCTCCAGCGCCACCTGCCAGCGCGGACGGCCAAGGCTCGGGATGCCGAGATCCTCGCTCGGGCTCGCGGTCACCCGCCAGCGCGTGACCGCCGCCGTGCCCTCGGCTGCTTGGCCGACCTTTGCGGCGCGCCGGAAGATGAAGGCCGGCACGCCCGACCCCTCGGCCGCCAGTTGCAGCCGCTTGGACGCGGTGGTGCTGTATTTGCCAATCTCGCCCACGACGCCGCCGATCCCGGCATGGCGCAGGCATTCCTCCATCGCGAGCAGGACATTGGTGTCGCTGCCCGCCTCGATATAGATCACCCGGTCGGGATGCAGTCCGGCGAGGTGGAGCGCGGGCGCAAACAGGTCGCGCCATCGCAGGCACCACAGGACAGGCCCCTCCATCCGCGCGAGAATGCCGGCCAGGAACACCGTCGCGCTTGCATCGTCGGCAAGGTCGGGACTGCCCGCGACCTCATGCAGCGCGCCGCCGGCAATGCCGCCGCCCGGCAGGCGCGCGTCGATCGCCTCGATCCCGAACGGCGTGGTCGCGTGGCGCACGCCTGTGCCCTCGATCTGCGCAATATGCGCTCGCAGCTGATCAAGGACGGTGGCTTCGCGCATGGCATTCATGAGACTCAGGAGTTTATATGTTCTTGGTTTGTTCGTTCTGCTGCGATCCAGAGTCAAGCATCGGGTCCGTTCCGAATTGTGGACAGGACGGCGCAAGTGGCGAGGGAGCGGGCATTTCCTTTTCGAGAAAAAATTTGCACCCGGGCGGCGCACGCCTGCGCGCAGGCTATGACAGCAGCATCATGACCGCTTCTTTCGACCTCGACCGATTCGTCGCCGCCCAAGCGCAGATCTATGACACGGCCCTTGGCGAGATCCGCCGCGGCGCCAAGCGCAGCCATTGGATGTGGTTCATCTTTCCGCAGATCGCTGGCCTCGGGTCGAGCGAAATGGCGCGGCGCTATGCGATCGGGTCGCTCGACGAGGCGCGCGCCTATCTCGCGCATCCGGTGCTGGGCGCCCGGCTGCGCGACTGTGTGGCGGCGCTGCAGGATCTGACCGGCACCAGCGCGGAGGCGGTGTTCGGTGGGATCGATGCCCTCAAGCTGCGCTCGTCCCTCACCCTGTTCGCGCAGGCCGGGGGCGGGGGTCTGTTCATCGCCGCGATCGATCGCTGGTTCAATGGCGAGGCCGATCCGGCGACGCTTGCGCGCCTTGGCCCTCGCTGAGGCAAGGAACCGCTCGCGCGTCGATCGGTTCTGAAAGACGAGGCCGCCTGTTTCCCCCCGCGCATGCGGCCCCTGATACGGACCCGCCGATTCCCCCTTCCGGCGGGTCCATTTCCTCCTCTTTCTGGACCTGAGCATAGGCGCCGTGACGCCTATCGCGCGCGGCACCAGTCGGGCTTGGGCTGGCGGCGCAGCCAGGGCCGTGCTGCGCCGATGCTGATCAGTCTTGCGGCCAGATCGCGCCCGTCGAGCGTGACGCGCGCGACAGTGCGATTATAGCTGCGCCCGATCCGCTCGAAGCGGATCGTCTTGCCATCGAGCAGGGCTTTCGCCTGGCGGGTCGCCGCCTTGCCGCGCGCGAGCTCGGCAGCGCATTTGGCCTGGTCGGCGCGGCTCTCAGGCGCATCGATATCGGCGATCCGGATCCGCTCGCCACTCATCAGGCGAAAGGTGTCGCCGTCGGTCACAGAGCTGATTTTGCCGGTCGCGGCGGGGAGCGCTGCCGCGCTCGACAGGGAGCAAACGAACAACAGGGCGGCGAGGGCGTGTCGGTAGGAGAGGGTCATCGGCCCCGCTCTAGCCGTCCTGACCATCACGAACAAAGGGGCAACCGGCGCGGCGTGCAAACTGGGCGGCGGGGTCGGTGGCGGGACGTCTCATGCCGGCCGACGGGATCACCCCGCTCTTTGAGGCGCAATCCTTGGTCGCTCCCGCGGACCTATTCGATCAACCCGTAAAGGGTCCGTACGCTCACGCTACGGCCTTTTGCCGTGCCGCCAAAAGGTGATCGCGGCCACGCGAGCGACGCTTCGGGCGCCAGTCGAGCGGGGATGAACCCGCCGGCACCACAAGGAGCCTCGATATGTTCACCGATCTTGGGACCGCCCGCAAAAGCGCACTCACTCTCTCGAAGACCCTGATGGCCGCCACGATGGTCATCGCAATCGGAACGCAGTTCGCCGTCATCACCGCCGACGACTTCGATGGCGACGTCGCCGTGCTCAACGAATATGATCCCTTCGCCTGACAATCAGGCGGGGGCTGCCGCCCCCGCCGCCTTTCGAGATCCGTTGCCATTGGAAGACCTGCCGAGCCAGACCAGCGCCCATTATCTGCACTCGACCCTGCGCGAGCGCATTGTCGAGCATGTCTTTGTAGGCGAGGCGCTGCGGCGTCTGTGGCAGCGCGGGATTACCGGGGTGGAGGTGCTGCGCTCGGAGTTCGATGCCGGCGGCTATGATCTGGTGATGAGCTACAAGGCGATCACCCGGCATATTCAGTTCAAGACGGTGACCTTGGGCGGGCGCGCGCCGCGCGTGACCGCAAACCTCAAGCTCATGGAGAAGCCGAGCGGCTGCATCATCTGGATCGTGGTTTCACCCAACCTCGATCTCCTGTCCTATCTCTGGTTCGGCAATGCGCCTGATGTGCCGTTGCCCGATATTCGCGGCTTTCCGGTCGCACGCCATGCCAAGGGAACGGCGCAGGGCAAGAAGAACGAAAGACCGATGCACCGGGTGATCGCCAAGGGACAATTCGAGAAGGTCGCGACGCTCGATCTGATCCTGACCAGATTGTTCGGTCCGCTGGATTAAGGGAGGTCGGGGCACCGGCTGCGCCGGACCGGGCTCTAGGCTGACGCCCCGAGCCCCGTGCCGGGTCTCGGCCCTGCCGGGTAACGATCCCTTGCTGGAAAGGCGATTGCTCTAGCGGGCGGTCGGCCCAAGCAGCGTCTCGGCCGTGACCGGCGCGACGCCATTGGCGAGGCCCTCGGCGAGGCCGGGATCGCCCAGCAATGTTCGCCATGGACCGCCATAGCCGGGCGAGGCCAGATAGAAGGCCGCACCGTCACAGGCGACCATGCGGCAGCGCTCCTGTACGTCGATGAGCGAACCGCTGCTGCCATGGCGCGCGACCATGTCGTCCAGGTCGACACGCATCAGCGCCCCGCACCGCCGGCATTGGCTGCGCACCAGGACTTTGTGCCGCTGCATCGCGCCGATGCTGCGCAGCGCGACAGGCCAGAGGATGTGAAGAGCAGCGGTCATCGGGCAATGATAGTCCGCGTCACCGTCCGGTCCAGCATTCTGATGCCCGTCCAGCGAAATCACCTGTTCCTGTGTGCCGCCCAAAGCTCGGGTGTCATCACCATGTCCGGGTCTCGCCGAGGCGCTGTCCCGCGCAAGCCCGTGGCCGGGCTTCTCCACTGCCGTTGCGACCCTACAGGTGCGCGAGCCCGCTTTGCCCCGGCGCGCCGGCCAGTGTTGAAAGACCCCGATCGGCGGGGTTTCGAACGCACAGGACAGATCGCATGCCCGAGCATCAGAGCCATACCTCTTCGCAGCCCGATCGCACTGCAACCATCGCCCAGCTCAATGACGCGCTGCGCCACTCGCTCACCCGGCCAGGCCATAACCGCGTGGTCATGACCATCGGCGTTCAGAGCCTGATCGGCGACGTCAGCCTGTTCCGCAACTTTCAGGCCCGGGCGCAATTGCTGCGCACCATCCGCGACTATGACAGCTTCGGTCCCGACGTGGATCCGCATGGCGAGCGCGATTTCGGCCGGTTCACCTTCCGCGACGCGGTGCTCTACTGGAAGATCGAC
>NZ_MINO01000143.1 GCF_001757355.1 Sphingobium phenoxybenzoativorans | reverse complement strand
CCCAGTCGGCCCGAAGCTGCGATTTTGGCCATGTTGAAGAACAAAGATTGAACATGGCGATCTACCAGGCTCGCTCTTGTCCTCCAATCTCGTAAACATCGGTCTCGATCGAGCACCTGTAGCTCTCTGCGATGTTGAACATCTCTGTCTGGAGAGATGCGATCTCATCATCGAGGCTGACGCCATCGGCACCCTGATCATAGGCGACGGTCAGCGTGTAATCGCAGTTCCCGGTCTTTTGCATCTGGTAATCCCGCTCCAGCATCGCCTCAATGCGCTCGCGAGCGGGCTTTCTGCCACGACCATGCTTGTTGAAGTTCTCGATGGTCAGATGCAGGGCGATGGTGACAGAAGGCGGCTTTTCCGGCAGCCCGATCCTTGAAGGAATGACGTCAAGCGCCCGATAGACGGTCATTCTTGAGATCTTGAGGTCGCGCGCGACGCTGGCCTTGCTCGCGCCGGCGGTGATCCGGCGTCGGATTTCATCGTCATCGATGTTTTTCTTCCGGCCTTTGTAGACGCCTTCGGCGCGCGCCGCCTCGATCCCGGCGCGCTGCCGGTCCTTGATGAACGTCAGTTCCATGTCCGCGACCATGCCCAGAATGGTGATCACCATCCGCCCCATGCTTCCGGCCGTCGTCACCTCCGGCTCAAGCACCCGCAATGAGGCTCCCTTCTGGTCGAGTTCATGAACCAGATTGAGAACATCGCGTGTGGAGCGACCGAGCCGATCGAGACGCAGGACGACGAGTTCGTCATCGGCGCGCAGGAACTGCATGATCGTCTCAAGCTCCGTGCGTCCAGTGCGCGATGCGCCCGAGCCTGTTTCGGAGCGGAGGATTTCACAGCCCGCTGCCTTCAACCGGGCAACCTGGATGTCGAGATCCTGGTCGATGGTGCTGACGCGGGCGTAGCCGACGCGGGTCATGGGCAAATCCGTCACATTAGGGTGGCTTTGCCCTCGTACAGTAACATTGGTGACGGAACCACCCTTTTGTGACATGTCGTATATGTCACTTCCGATCGTCACGTTCGGGTGCACCCAAATGGTGCGAGCGGAAAGGCCCCGGTCAGGCAGCAAGCCGCCCAAAATCGATCCGGCTATTCAGATCGAGGTCGAAGCGGCCATAAGGATTGACGTGGCTGTAAATCAGCGGTGTGAGGCCGCGATAATCATCCGGCGTCATCCGGCCCGTCCATTTCGGTTCCACCAGCACGCTCTGAAGCATTCGGGTGTTCACATAGACAAGCGACGCTTGCAGCAAATGTAGCGCCAGGACCGAGAGCTGCTGCTCATCGATGCGGTTAGTGGCGATCTCGCCGCCCTTGCCGAAGAAAACGAACCCATTGGCACTGTTCCAGTTTTCAACGACATTCAGGCCTTCATGAATTTCGCGGCGGAAGGACTCCTCGCGCAGATACCGGCACAGGAAGATCGTCTTGACCGCGCGGCCCAGCTCACTCAACGCCTTGTAGGTCGGGTGCATCACCTCGGAGCGGCTAAACCGGCGCAGGATCGCCTCCGGGTCGGCGGTTTTTGTCTGCATCGCGGCTGCATATTTGACCATCTCGTCATATTGCTGCTCGATCTCATCCCAGTTGATCGGACTGGAGAGGATCGGCTGCAAGTGGGGAAGCCGCGTTCGCATGCCGACATCGGGAAGAGCCAGCTTCTGGCGAGCGATCGCTTTCAGGCGGGGTGCAAGCTCAAATCCGAGAAGCCGGCAAAATGCAAAGCCAACCGCGCTTTGGCCATGACTATCAACATATTGTCGCTGGATTTCCATGTCGGTGCAATGGCGCAGCACGCCCTCGATCATGGAGGCGACCTCGGAGGAAGAGCAGCGCTTGAGCTGGGAATAGACGCATGTCGCGCGTCGTTCGACATGCCAGTAGATCATGACGCCCCGTCCACCATAACGCGCATGCCATTCCGTCATCAGGTTGCGATCCCAGGCTCCGAACTTTGTGGAATCTGACGCACAGGCCGTGCCGGCGTCCCCCCAGACTGCAGCATTGCGGATTGCCAGGGTCGCATTCGCAACCCTGGCACACGCCTCCTTGAGCGCCGCGGCATGAACGAAGCGGCGATGGACATGCAGCAGCTCTTCATAGCTGACATCGGGGGTGGCGCCGGCGATCCGCTTGAGCCCGGCATTCGTTCCCAGGCCGTAGAGGCATAGCAGGAGACGTTGATCCAGCGCGGTTTTCGGCAGTGCAACACGCGAGGCCGATGTTTCGAACGCTTCGAGAAGTCCCGTATCAAGGGCAGCCTCCTTCAGTACGTCGAGCAGCCCGGTCATCGGCCAGCGTTGGCCGATCTCGGTCTTGATCGAGGCGAGACCCCTGGGTTCGGGCAAGGGTTTGAACGGGGTGAGAGATATACGGTTCTCGCCGCGCCACAGCAGCCGAACCTTGTCGTTCCGGGGAATATTGGCATTGAGGAGCAACAGTTCCTGAGCAAGCTCTTCCCGGATGGCGCTTGAAAATGCACGCGCATCCGCCGTCAGGTTCAATCCTGTGTAATATGCTTCTCGCCGCGCATCGAAGTCCTTGGGAAGATCGTCATCGGGATTGCGGTATCGGTCCGCCCCGACAACCCAGATTTCCTTAGAACGGATGCGATCGCGCAGTTGCGCGAGGACACAAAGCTCATAACTGATCCGGTTTACGCGCCCCTCTTCATCAATGACGGAACTGCGCCATCTCGCCGGAATGACCTCGTCGACCGGCACTGCGTGCGGCGGCACGTAGCGGCATCCATCATCCACTTTGCTTCTGATCCAGTCCAGGGCCGCCAGCACCGGACGCCACACGGCGTTGTTCGACCGGAACTCCAGTGCCGAAAGCAGGCTTGGCAGCATACGGCGATAATGATTGGCCCATGACCTCCGCATCACCTTGTAGATCCGCCGATCCAAGGCGCCCTTTGCCTGGCTTTCCTTGATGATCGCCGCCAGTTTGTCCTTGCCGGCGATTGGGAAAATGACATCGCAGATGCGCCCGGATGGATCGTCGATCGAAGCGCTGGCAATCTCGACCAGGAGTCGCTCCTTGCCATAGACCCGCTCGATGTCTTTCGCGATATCGCCCACCACCTTGCGTTTCGAGCGCGATCCGATCTTATGGACCGTCTCGATCAGCAGGTCGACCATCGCATCCGTAAGCTGAGCTTCCCGCGCCATCAGATAAACGGCATAGAGCCCGAGCTGGCGCGCCGGTACATGCCGGCGCATCTCCGAGGCTTTCTCGCCGGCAACCCGGCGAACGATCTGATCGACCCATGCCTTGCCCGTGACCGATAGGAAATCTCGGGGAAGAGCAAGCCGTTGGATAAAGGCGAGTTTGGCGGTCACGCCAAGAATGTTTTCGAGCGTCGCCTGACCTGCATCCCCCTTCATCGTGTTGAAGCCGGTCGGGCCATCGGGATCGGCGAGCGAGGCTTCCAGCAAGGCGACCGCATCCGGCGCAAGCCGATCGCGGACTCGGGCCAACAGGGCCTCCAGATAGAGGTGTCGTTGCGAACGGACGAGGCGTTCCAGCTCCTTGCGCGACGGCCCATAGATACGGCGGTCGCGGCACCACAGGAAAACATGCTCGAGCATGGCATTGATCGGCTGCCCGCCCGCACAAAGATCGTCGGAAATCCACCTCGACAACGCCCTGCGATCCGTCTGCGTCATACGGCGGAACCCGAGATGCCGCAAAATCTCCGCGCAATGCCGGCGGGCGGTGCGCCCGGAAAAATCATAGTGGTTCACGGATTTGGCATCGAGACCAAGTTGCTCCGCCAGATACAAGACACCGTCGGAGGGTATCGACGCATGATCCGGCACAAAGAAGCCATGCCCGGCGAAAAATCTAAGCTGAACCGCCAATCCCAGTCGTGCCGTCTCCGCTTTGCCGGTCACGAACGCGATGTCCGAAAAACTCAGGCTCCAGGAGCCGATCAGATCCCCACTCGAAACGCCAAGGCTCATAACGCCGCTCCCTTATCGGAGCGGAACGTCGTTCCTCGCATGGGCGATCGTCAACAACAACCAGCCCGTTCCCGACGTGTTCTCCAAGATGACCAAAATCGCAGCTTCGGGCCGACTGGGCC
>NZ_MINO01000142.1 GCF_001757355.1 Sphingobium phenoxybenzoativorans | reverse complement strand
CCTGGACGCGGTGCGCTCGCGGACCTGGACGGGATCACCGCCCCGGATCAGATCTCGCGCGAGGAAGCCGACGCCGGGCTCGATCGCGCTGACTTCATAGACGCTCATGACGGAGGTCTTCAGCGCGCGCATGTAGAGCTTGTTGGGGCCGGCCTCGTTCCATCCGCGGCGCTTGAGATATTCGTCCACGATGTTGCGGCCATCGGGCTCGAAGACGCGGGTCACCAGGTCCTCGAACGCGCAGCCCCACAAGGTCATGGCCCAGTGATCCCCGATGATGCCGGGCAGTTCGTCGGAATCGATGTCGAACTGCGTGAGAACCGGCCCCAGATGATCGTCGAGCGCGTCATGCAGGTCGTCGGCCCACTCGGGCCGTGTCGCGAACTTCATCAGCCCGGTCAGGTCGTGGCCGCGTTTCATGCCGGTAGCTCCATAGTCTGTCGGTGCGCGGCGACGATGCGCGAAACGGTCGGCTCGCTGACATGATAGAGCCGCGCCATCTCGGCGCCGGATTTTCGTCCGGAGATGACGGACTCCGCGATCTCGCGCCGTTGCTTTTCGCCGAGTTTGCGCCGGCGTCCGCCGATCCGCCCTTCGGCGCGCGCCTGGGCGAGGCCGGCGGAGGTGCGCTCGCGGATCATGGCGCGCTCGAACTCGGCGAAGCTCCCGACCATCTGCATCATCATGCGACCTGCGGCCGTGGTGGTGTCAATCGCCTCGGTCAGCGAGCGGAAGCCCGCGCCCGCCGCCTCGATCCGCTCCATAATGTGCAGCAGATCCTTGAGGCTGCGCGATAGCCGGTCGAGTTTCCAGACGACGACGACGTCACTGTCGCGTAACTGGCCGATCATCTCCAGGAGCTTTGGCCGGTCCCAGCGCCCGCCACTGGCAATTTCCTCGAACACGCGCCTGCACCCAGCCGCGTCGAGGGCGCGGCGCTGGGCGGCGTTCGACTGCTCGTCACCCTTCGACACCCGCGCATAGCCGATCAGATAGGGTGCCCTGGTCAAATCCTGCCTTTCACAAACGGCCGTATCCGGAGGCCAGTGCGGCATGAACGGATTCCTGCGGCCTCTTGTCTTTCACAATCCTCTTTCAGAATCATGCCGAAAGGCAAGTGGTTTTTGGAGGTTCAAAGATGCCCGGACGGATTCCGATGACGACGCGGCAGCGCGCTGCCCTGCTGATGTTGCCCGACGACGAGGCGGCGATCGTGAAGCACTATAGTCTGTCAGGTGAGGACATGACCGCGATCGACACCGCGCGCACGCCCGCCACCCGACTCGGCTACGCCCTGCAGCTTTGTTGCCTGCGCTACCCGGGCCGGCATCTGCGCCACGGGGAACTGCTGCCTGCGGTCATGCTCGACCATATTGCCGAGCAGGTCGGGGTGGATGCAAAGGTCATAGCTGATTTCGCCAGACGCACGCCCACGCGCTACGATCAGCTCGCCGCGATCAAGACGCGCTTCGGCTTCAGCGATCTGAGCCGCCCGCACCGCGTGGAATTGCGGACATGGCTGACAAACGAGGCGGCGAGCATCATCGACGGACGCGCGCTGCTCGGCCGGCTTCTGGATGAGATGCGCGCGCGTCGGATCGTGATCCCGGGTGTCAGCGTCGTGGAGCGCATGGCGGCCGAGGCGATACATCAGGCGGAAACGGATCTCGTGGCCGCGATCGATGGCGGCCTTGGCCATGAGATGCGTCAGCAACTCGACGCGCTGATCGATGACAAGGTGCATGACCGGCAGAGCCGTCTGTCCTGGCTGCGCGAGCCAGAACCGCGTGTCGCATCCGCTTCGCTTTTGGAAATCGTCGAAAAGATCACGCTGATTCGTGGGACGGGCATATCGGCTTTCTCCCCTGATGTTCGCCACGAACCGCGCCTGGGGCAATTCGCCCGGGAGGGTGTGCGCTACACGGCACAGGCTTTCCAGCAAATGCGCCCGGCCCGCAGGCGGGTCGTGCTGCTCGCGACGCTGCGCGAGCTGGAGGCGACACTGACCGATGCGGCGATCGATATGTTCATTGCGCTCGTGGGGCGGGCCCATCTGCGCGCCCGCAAACGGCTCGAACAGCGCGTGGCCGTTTCCGGCCGCGAGGGCCGCGAACGGATGTTACGCATCGCCAGGGTTCTGGAAGCGATCAGCCAGGCGGCCCGGGCTGGCGGCGATGTCGCCGCGGCGGTCGATGCCGTGGCATCCCTCGACATCATCGACGCCGACGCCGCTATCATCCGACGTACCGCCTCACCGCACCGGAACGAGGTTCTGGACGAGATCGCGGCGGAATATCGCGCCTTCAAGCGGATGGGGCCGTCGTTCGTGCGCGCTTTTGATTTCCAGGGCCGGGCCGGAATGCAGCCGTTGCGCGATGCGATGGCGATCCTCGCCGATCTCGACGGAGACTGGCGCAGGGCGTTGCCCGATGACGTGCCGCTTGGCCATGTCGAGCACCGCTGGCGTCGGCATGTCATGACCGCAGGCGGGATCGATCGTACCCATTGGGAGATGGCGACTTACAGCGCGCTTTCCAATGCTTTGGCATCCGGTGGTATCTGGGTGCCGACCGCGCGCGTCCATCGCGCGCTCAGTGTGCTGCTTGCCCCACCGGCCAGCCCCGTACCGAAGCCCGCTTTCTCGCTCGGCGATCCGCACGCCTGGCTCGACGAGAGGGCGGCAAGGCTTGATAGCGCCCTGCGCGAGGTCGCCCGCGATCTGGACAAACGCGATCCCCCCCTTTTTGCCGGCGAGCGGCTGCGGTTTCCGAAAGACCCCAAAGAAGACCCTGGTCAGGATGAAGGGCGGCAACTTGCGCTCACCTGCTACGGCATGGTGCCTGCCACCCGTATCACGGATGTGCTGTCGCAGGTTCAACGATGGACCGGCTTCATCCAGCATTTCGGCCATGTCTCGACCGGTCTGCCTCCCGCCGACGAACGCGCCTTTCTTGCCACCTTGATCGCGGAGGCGACCAACCTTGGTCTGTCGCGCATGGCCGAAGTTTGCGGTGTCGCCTCGCGTCGCGCACTGTTGCGTATGCAGACGTGGCATATGCGCGAGGAAACGTTTCGCGCCGCGCTCGCCAGCCTGACCGACGCTATCCATGCCGAACCGCTCGCCGCCTGGTTTGGTTCGGGGCATCGCGCATCGGCCGATGGGCAGGCTTATTATCTCGGCGGTGCCGGCGAAGCCGGAGGAACGGTCAACGCACATTACGGTCGCGACCCCGTGGTCAAGATCTACACCACCATCACCGATCGATACGCACCGCTTCATCAGACGGTCATCGCCGGGACGGCGGGCGAGGCGATCCACGCACTCGACGGCATCCTCGGCCACGAAAGCAGCGCGGACATCACCGCCCTCCACACCGATGGTGGCGGCGTCTCCGATATCGTGTTCGCCGTCATGCATTTGCTCGGCCTCGATTTCGAGCCGCGCATTCCGCGCCTGTCGGATCGACAACTCTATGGTTTCGAGCCCGCGCGGCGCTATGGTCGGCTCGCACCGCTGTTCGGGCGCCGCCTCGGTCGGGACCTGATCGTCAGCCATTGGGCCGAAATTGCGGAGGTCATCGCGGCGATGCGCGACCGCACTGTCACACCGTCGCTGATTTTGAAGAAGCTGTCCGCCTATCGTCAACAAAACAGTCTTGCTGCGGCACTTCGGGAGGTCGGACGGATCGAGCGCACACTGTTCACGCTGCGCTGGTTCGACGACACCGATCTGCGCCGGACGGTCACCGCCGAACTCAACAAGGGCGAGGCACGCAACAGCCTGGCCCGCGCTGTCGCCTTCCATCGGCTCGGGCGGTTTCGCGACCGTGGCCTGGAGAACCAGCAGACCCGCGCGGCAGCGCTCAACCTCGTCACGGCCGCCATCATTCTTTTCAACTGCCGCTATCTCGGTCGTGCCGTCGATGAACTGCGGCACCGCGGCACACCTGTCGATCCCGCCATGCTGTCCCGATTGTCGCCGCTGGGATGGGACCGCATCAATCTCACCGGCGATTATATCTGGTCCGAGAGCCTCGACCTCGATGCCGATGGCCTCATGCCGCTGCTCATCAAGCCGCTACCGTGAATCTGTGTCCGAATAATGTACAGAGGCCAT
>NZ_MINO01000141.1 GCF_001757355.1 Sphingobium phenoxybenzoativorans | reverse complement strand
GGGCTTGACCTCGAGATCCTCGTGGTCGGCCGGCAGCGAGGCCGGACCGAACGCCTCGGTGTGCAGCTGCGCTTCGGGGACGCCGAGTTCCGCCAGCACGCCGCGCATCGCGCCCATCATCGCCGGCGGGCCGCACATATGGATGCGCCGGCTCGCGATCTCCGGCACCGCGGCCAGGATCATCTCGCGCGTGATCGGCCCTTCGGGGCCCATCCAGACGGTGCCGGGCGCGCGCTGCATCGCGGCGACGACATGGAGGTTGGGAAAACGGCGTTCGAGCCGCTCGAGCTCGTCGCGGAACACGAATTCCTCGGTCGACCGTGCGCCGTAGAAGAAGAAGATATCACCCTTCCACGCGGTGTCGGTGAGATAGCGCAGCACCGACATCATCGGGGTGATGCCGACCCCGCCCGCGATCAGCACGATGCTCTGGGCATCCGTTCCCGTGAAGGTGAAGGCGCCGAACGGTCCGCTGACCTTCAGCAGATCGTCGGCGACGACCTTGTCGTGCAGGTATCGCGAGACCACGCCCTGCTCCTCGCGCTTGACCGTCAGTTCGACATAGGCCCGCTGGGTCGGCGAAGAGGCGATCGTGTAGGAACGGCGCGCGGTCTTGCCCGCTTCGGGCTCTACCTCGACCTGCAGGAACTGGCCCGGCAGGAAGTCGAACGGCAGCCGGTCGGCGGTCGGGTCCGCGAGCCGGAAGGTCAGCACGCTCGGCGTCTCTCGCACGATCTGGACCACGCGCAGCTGCCCCGCCCAGCTTTTGGGCTTGCGCAGCGACGCCCCAGCGGGTGCGGCCGCATTGCTCGGCGCGAGCCCGGCGCTGTCGGCAACGGGTGCAGGCGCGGGCGCAACCCTGGTAGCGGGAGGGGCAGCCTTCGGCTCCGGCTTTGCTGGAACCTTGGCGGTGGCGACACCGCCGGCGATCGCCCCGATCCGCCGCAGGCGGAAGATCTGCAGCGCGATAAGCGTGGCGCTCACCAGCCCCAGGAACAGCATGAGAAGGAGGTGCGAGGGCGAGATGCCGAACCAGTGATCGGCATGGCCGGGCGCGGCCTGGTCGATGTCGAGCTGATCGCGCAGCCAGGCAAGCCCGACCTCCCGGGGCGGCTGCAAGCCCCCGATCGCGCCCTGCGCGGCGGTGCCGGAGCGGAACAGGTCGGTTCCCTCGCGCAGGCGCCGCGCCGCATCGAGCCGGGCCGAGACCGTGGTCGCACGCGCGCCGTCGGCCGAGGCGGCGTTGATCATCGCCAGACCCGTGCTTACCCGTTCGCCGGCCTGCGCAGCGACCCGCTGCCTTGCCGCTTCGTCAAGCGCGGGAAAGGCGAGCAGCTGCGAGATGAAGCCGGTCCGGCGCGATTCGTGGCCGTGCTCATTCTCCCCTTCCCCATTGATCATGCGATCCATCATGGGGTTCATCATCTTCGCCATGTCCGACGAAACCGGCTCTGCCGGTGCGGACATGCCCCCGCCGGCCGGCATGCCTGCGCCATGATGCGCGGCATGATCCTCGCCCTCCTGCGCGCCCGCGCTCGCGGACAGGCTGAGAGCGATTGCGCAGCCGAGGCTCAAGCGTCGAAGGCTGATCCGCCTGGACATCCTCATCCCCTTAGTGTGCGAGCCTACATATCCTTCATCGGCATCGCCGCATTGCCCGGCGCGGGATCGGGTGCCGGCGCGGTCTGGTTGCCGGCCCCGGCGCGCATCGCGTCATGGTCCATCGCCTGACGGTGATGCCGCTCCATCTCGGCCTGGTTGCTCATCGCGTCCATCGGCGCCGCGTCTGCAGCGTTGCCGCTGTCGGTCAGGACCGGGGTGGCGGCGACGCTGTTCGCCGCGGGCGGCACCGTCTGGTCGGCCTGGCGGTCGCAGCCCGAAAGCGCGAGCGCCAGCAACAGGCTTCCGCCGACAAGTGGAAGGGCTTTCTTCGCATGGTCGATCATGGCTTTGCTCCTTTGCTTGAAAACTGTGTCCGGGCGCCATCCCTGGCGTCCGGACCGGCTCATTGCGCGCTGCGCAGAATCCGGAGACACCGGTCGTGCGAGAGGTTCATCGGGTTGCGCCCCTGCCCCTTCATCTCGCCATGATCATGCGGCGTCTGGAGACCCATATTGCCCTCCATCGCCCGGCAACTCTCGACCTGCGCCGAGGTCGGCCGCGTGGTCACACAGGCGCCTAGAAGCAGCGCCGGCGTGAGGACGGCGATCAAACGCATTTTCTTCATGACAAAACCCCTTTCGCTCGTGGTGATCGTTCGTCCTGCGCTGCCTGATGTTTCTTGTTATGCTGCTGGTCTTTCCGCCGCGCCGTCAGGAAGGCGAGGATCGGGCAATCGGAGACCGGCACTTCGCCCGGGCATTCGTCGGCGAGCATCCGCAGCATGTCGCGGATATCCGACAGGCGCTCGAGCCGGGCTTCGGCGTCCGCGATCTTGGCAAGCGTGATATCGAGCACGGCCTGGGCATGCGCGGTGTCCGACGCCCTGAGCGCCAGCAGCTGCCGGGCCTGTTCGAGTGTGAAACCAAGCTCCTGCGCCGAGCGGATGAAATTGACGCGCTCGAGGTCGGTCGCGTCGTAGAGCCTGTAGCCCGCTGCCGTGCGCGCGGGCTCGCGCAGCAGGCCCATCCGCTCATAATAGCGGATCGTATCCCGCCCCACGCCTGCGGCCGCGGCCAGTTCGCCGATCTTGAAATTGCCCATGTCATCCGCTCGATCATGCCGGTTGGACCATGGTCCAGGGTCAAGCGGTTTCGCTTTGACCCCGAACGGTCTCCTCGTCGCCGGCGGCTTGTCAGTTCTTGCGAAGCTCGACGATGTCGTGCCTGGCAGGCGTGCCGTCGGCGACGGACACGTGCGCGAAGTGATCGTCAAAGATATGGTCGATCGTCACATGGCCGACGAGCTGGCGGTGATAGGTCGGCGCCACGCCCTTGGACGGACCCGGATGGGTCACGACGCGATAGACCTCGAGCTTCTGGCCGACCTCGGCGCCATCGGCCTTGCCGATGCAGACGACCGTGCCGTTGCTGCCCGTGTCGACGATCGAGCCGCGCATGAACAGGCTGTGCCCGATGCCCTGGGCCATAGCGGGGACGGCAGCAAGCATCGAAATGCCGGCAAGCGCGACCATGAGAGTTTTTCTGACCATATTCACCTCCTTGGATGGTAAGCCACCGCCCGGACTTTGCCGAGGGGAAGAGCGTCTCTTCAGGCTTGGGACTACGGTCCCGGGTCCAGCCTCGATATACGTAGAGGCCGCAGCCGATCTTCTTCCCCGGGCCGGATCTTTATTGACGCGGAGTTGACGGAATCAGCCGTCAGCACTTCAAAATCCGCGCGGCGCGAGACTTTGGTTGGCTGCGCCCGCGAAACCCGCTAGATATCGAGGCCCGTGAAACGCCTGCTCGCCCTCCTGCTCGTCATCGGAGCGCTGTCCGGTCTCTTCGGAGCCCAGATGGCGGCCGCGCACAGCGTGCCGCAGGCGGCAGGCGCGCCGCTGGCCAAGGGCATGGATGCGGACTGCATGGCGATGATGGCCAAGCAGCAGCCTGCGCCCAGCGAAAAGCCCTGCAAGGGCCTGACGCTCGATTGCATCGCCGCGATGGGGTGCGTGATCCCGCTGGTCGCAGCGGACCTGGCAGGCGGCGTTGCGCCTGCGCGTCTCTACGACGCGCCCAGCTTCTGGACGACCGACACGATATTGACCGGCAAGGCGGTTGCGCCCGAGCCGGATCCTCCCACCAGCCTTGCCTGATTGAACGAGCACGGGCTGCGCGCATCGATCGATGCGTGCGCGCCCGGTTTCCTTCTTTTCAGTCAAAGGTTTTCGTGATGATCAAACTGCTTCCGGCCGCCCTTGTGGCGGCCCTCAGTCTCGCCGCGCCTGCGCTTGCAACCGACGCGAGCCGCACGCCGCAAGGCCATTGGGAATGGCGGTCGGCGCCGCAATATGGTCCGCGGGCGACTGGCCCTGCGCGTGTCCGCATATGGGTGCCCGACAGCCGGGACATGGCCAGCTGCGATTGCGCGATGATGCAGGCAAGCGCCGCCGACTGCATGCGCGGCGCAGTCAGGTCGGACAAGGGCTAAACCCGCTCCGGAGCGGCGCGTCACATCTTGGCGCGCCGCCTCTGTCATGAGGGGATGATATCCATGATCATGATGCCGAGGCGCGCTGTGCGACGCCTGTTGCTCTCTATCGGTGCGACGCTTGCGAGCGCCTGGGCCGTGCCGGTGTCGGCCGGCCCGCTCACCTACGAGCAGGCAGTGAGGCTCGCTGCCGCCAACGCGCCAAGCCTCAAGGCGCGCGCGGCGGCGACAGCCGGCGCCCGCTCTTCGGCGGTCGCGGCCGATCGCCTGCCCGATCCGACGCTCGACCTGGGCCTGCAGAACT
>NZ_MINO01000140.1 GCF_001757355.1 Sphingobium phenoxybenzoativorans | reverse complement strand
CCGCGCATCACGCGCGTGCGAAGCCCGAAGGCTTGGGCGACCGAGCTCAGCGCGCGCTCGAGCGTATCGGCGGCATCGGTTCCGCGTACCTTGGCGGTCGGCCCGACCGGGATATCGATGACCAGATGGGTCGCACCGGCCGCGATTTTCTTGGACAGCACCGAGGCGACCATCTGCCCTACGGCATCGATATCGAGCACTCGTTCAACGCCGATGATCACATCGTCGGCCGGGCTGAGATTGACGGCGCCGCCCCAGGCGATGCAGCCGCCTTCGCGCTCGACCACCTTGCGGATGGCGGAAACGTCGAGGTCGACAGGTGCAAGCACCTCCATCGTGTCCGCCGTGCCGGCCGGCGAGGTGATCGCCCGCGACGATGTCTTGGGCATGATCAGGCCCTCCGCGGCCATGATCGAGACGATGATCGGCGTGGTGCGATTGCCCGGCAATCCACCGACGCTATGCTTGTCGACGATGACCGCTCCGGACCACTGCAATCGCTCGCCGACATCGACCATCGCCCTGGTCAGGCTGATCGTTTCGTCCGTATCGAGCGGGACCGCTGAGCATGCCGTGATGAACGCCGAGAGATGGACATCGCTATAGCGTCGCTCGGCGATGTCGGTCATGATCGCTGAAAAAGCCCCTTCACTGAGACGATTGCCATAGATGCGCCGACGCACTTCGGCGAGCGAGGCGAGAGGCTGGGCGTGCGCGATCTCGACCGGATCGCCCTCGCTGACGCCGAGCCGCCGCCATGCGGATTCGGACAGGCCGATCTCGCCGGGCGCTGGAGCCTCCGCGGAACTGTGCAGCAGCGAGACGACGATTTCCCGCCCGCCGGCGTGCAGCGCGACCTGCGCGCGCGACGCGAGACCTTCCGAGCGGCAGACGGGACAGTCTTGGCGCATGACCGCGATCAGATCACCTCCGGCAGCCGACAGGCCGAGGCGGTGTGCCCGCAGCGTCGTCGCGACAGGCTCTACTTCGGCGTCCTCGATGATCCCGGGCTTCACGCGAGCATGCCCCAGCTACCCAGCGCCGGTACGCTGCATGCCCAGCCCAGATCCTCCGAGACACGCTTCGCCAGGACCTGGGCGCCGGTCGGCTCGCCATGCGTGACATAGACATGGCGCGGGGGCTCTTGCAGCGACCCGAGCCAGCGCATGAGCTCGTCGCTGTCGGCATGCGCCGAAAGCATCGTCAGGTTGGCGACATCGGCTTCGACCGGGATATACTCGCCGTGGATCTTGATCGTCCGGGCGCCCCCGATCATGGCGGCGCCGCGGGTGCCCGCCGCCTGGAAGCCTGAGAAGAGGATGAGGTTCTTCCCATCCGGCGCGAAGCGCTTGAGATGGTGGAGCACGCGGCCGCCCGTTGCCATTCCACTGGCCGAGATGATGACCTTGGGAGCGGGGTTGGCGGTGAGTTCCTTGGATTCCTCCACTTCGCGCACATAGTGCGCGACGCTGCACGCCGCTTCGCACTCGGCGCGGGCCAGGCGATGCTCGTCCATGAAATCGCACATCAGCCCGCTCGCGTTGATCGCCATCGGGCTGTCGAGGAAGATCGGGATGTCGCGGAGGCGTCCCTGCGCGCGCAGACGCGAGAAATGATAGAGAAGCGACTGAACCCGTCCCACGGCGAAGGCCGGAATCACCACCGTCCCGCCTCTCTCGACGCATCGTTCGACATGATCTCCAAGCGTCTTTGTCGGATCGACCTGCTCGTGGCGCCGATCGCCATAGGTCGATTCCACTAGGACATAGTCGGCGCGCGCGGGCGGCTCGGGATCCTTCATCACCGCATCGCCGTAACGGCCGATGTCGCCTGAGAAGAGGATTGTCCGCCCCTTCCAGTCGATCTCGATCGACGCCGCGCCGAGGATGTGGCCGGCGCGATGGTAGCGCACCCTGATGCCGTCCGTGACTGCATGCCACGCTCCGAACTCGATCGGGCGGAAGAGCTGCAATGCCAGACGCGCGTCGGCCTGGGTGTAGAGGGGCAGCGCCGGCTGGTGCCTGGAGAAGCCGTGCTGGTTGGCGAACTCCGCATCCTTTTCCTGCAGATGGCCGCTGTCGGGAAGAAGGAGCTCGCACAGGGCCGCGGTCGCCCGCGTGGCAAGGACGGTCCCGTCCCAGCCCAGGCGCGCCATGCGCGGTAGTGCGCCCGAGTGATCGAGATGGGCGTGGGTCAGCAGCACCTGGCCGACATCCGCGACTTCGGGTGGGATCGATGCCCAATTAAGGCGGCGCAGATCCCTGGGTCCCTGAAACAGGCCGGAATCGACCACGATCTGAGTTTCACCATCGTCCACCAGATAACGCGACCCTGTGACCGTTCCCGATGCGCCGAGAAAGGCAACGCCGAGACCATCGGCCGGGCGCTTGGCCAGATCGATCCTTGCTTCACGCTCGAAGATGGTCACGCGGGAATGGTGCCGTTTCTTTCTCTTTTGCATGGACGCGGGCCTGCCTCTCACGATTATGTTCGTGAGCGCAGCATTGGTTCGCGGACGCCGCACGCCTATACGCAAAATCCGCAGCACGACTGCTGCTCCCCGACAGCTGCGTCGCCCGAACGCCGATGGCCGATCCCATCGATCGCCTTACCCATGCCTGCGCGATGCCCGGGGGACTTCGGTCTCTACTTATACCTTGCTCCTTGGACTCGAGCCTATGCTGCCCGGACGTTGACCAGAAGAGGACGGCATATGGGCGAACATGACCATCGCATGCGCAAGCGCGGCAAGATCGTTCTGATCGGCTTCCTGCTCGTCGCTAGCTTCTTCCTCCTCAACGAGTATACCGCGCACTTCCTGGGTGTGCTGCCCTATCTCATCCTGCTCGCCTGCCCGCTCATGCACCTGTTCATGCACCGCGGCCATGGTGGGCATCAGCATGGCCATGAGCCCGGTCAGGCACCCGCCGGCTTACCGGCCAATCCCAACGGCCGCATCGAAGGAGAGTCGCGATGACGCACGCCGACTATGGCTATGGTCTGTGGGGGCTCGCGCTGGTTAACGCCGCCGTTTTCATCCTCTTTGCGTTCAGCTTCTTCAAGCCGGCAACTAAACGAGACTGGCGCAGTTTGGGGGCGTTCAGCGCTTTCATCATAGCGCTCTTCGCGGAAATGTATGGCTTCCCGCTCACGATCTTCGTGCTTTCGGGGTGGCTCCAGTCGTATTTCCCCGCTGTCGACTGGTGGAGCCACGATGCTGGACATCTCCTGGAGATGATGTTCGGCTGGCGAGTTAATCCCCATTACGGTCCATTCCACATCGCCAGCTTTGTGCTGATCGGCGTGGGTTACTGGCTGATCTCGGTTGCATGGACGGCCCTTCACTTGAGTCAGCGCAAACACCAATTGGCCCTTACTGGGATTTATGCCCGGATCCGGCACCCGCAATATGTCGGCTTCATTCTCGTCATGCTCGGCTTTTTGCTACAATGGCCGACCCTTTTGACCCTTGCTATGTTTCCGGTGCTCGTCGTGATGTATATTCGGCTGGCTCGGCATGAGGAAAAGGAGGCGCTAGCCAGCTTCGGCGAGGTTTACCGCGATTATATGGCTCGCGTGCCCGGCTTCATTCCGAATCTGACAATCCATTCGCGTCGAAGAAGGCCATGGCGATCCTTTGACGGGAATGGCTGATGTAATTGGCGTCACCTCAAGGTTTGTTCGCCAGACAACGATTTCTCGGACATAAGCGGAACATGGGCTACGCTACACGCTTCAACCGCGCCATTGGCTCGTTGAGTGGGTGGAATTCACCTGCTGGAAGTCGCCTGGCCTGCTCCCAGAGGTAATCGCCGGTCAGACTGATGTGCGCCCAGCCCATCGGAGAAAGGTGCGCAAGCAGTGCCGCATCGAACGTCGTGCCGACAGCGTTGAGGTGCTGGGCGGCCCGGTCGAGATAGACCGTGTTCCAGTAGGAAATCGCCGCAATCAGCAGGTTCAGCCCAGATGCGCGAAATTCCTGATTTTCCAGCGAGCGATCGGTGAACCGACCCTGCCGGTTGGTATAGATGGCGGCGGCAAGCGTGTGCCTCGCCTCGCCTTTGTTGAGACCGGCCTGACAGGCACGTCGCAGTTCCGGTTGTTCAAGCCAATCGAGCGTGAACAAAGTGCGCTCGATACGGCCCAGTTCAGCCAATGCAAAATCCAGCCTGTTCTGGCGTTTGTAGGCGGCAAGTTTTCGCAAGATTACTGACGGCGCCACCGTGCCATCCTTGATTGAGGCGACAATCCTGACGATGTCATCCCAATCGGCCTCGATCGCTGCCGTTTTGATGGTGCGGCCCATCAGATTTTCGATGCCCTTGTATGTCGATGGCGCAGCGATCGAACCCAGCTTGCGGTCGCCAATATCGCGCAGCCGTGGCGCGAAGCGGAACCCGAGTAGGTGGCAGAGTGCGAAAACATGATCGGTGGCGCCGCCGGTATCGGTATAGTGCTCATGCAACGGAAGGTTGCCGGCGCCCAGGACAAGCCCGTCGAGCACGTAAGGCGCTTCACCTGCCGTCGCGGACATGATCCGTGATCCGAATGATGCGAAGTGATCGGAAAGGTGAGAATAGATTTTCACGCCAGGTTCGGCG
>NZ_MINO01000139.1 GCF_001757355.1 Sphingobium phenoxybenzoativorans | reverse complement strand
TCGGTGAACATATGCGCGGCCAGCCGGACGACGCCCTGCCGCAACCCTTCGGGCAGGCCGTCCCACTCCTCGGCCATGCCCGCCACCAGCGGAACCTCGACCCGCCCGGCGCTGCCCGGCGCGCTCACCCGCACCCAGCCGTCGCCATGCGCGTCGATGTCGATCGCATGGCTCCCCACCGGCAGGGTAAATACAGACCCCTCCGCCGGAATGCCCCGCAGCGCCCCGATGCTGCGCACCGGCGTTACCGGCAAGCGCGCCCAGCGTTCCGCAACGGGCATGGTCGCCACCCCGGCCCGCTCCAGCGTCACCTGCCCCGTAAACGCCTCCGCATGCGCCAATGCCGCGCGCAGCAATTGCTCCGTCAGCGCATCCTCGCCATTGCTGTCGATGCGCAGATACGCCTTCACCTGCGCCACCGCGCCCACCAGCGCAGCGGCGTCAGGCGCCTCCATGACCACCGTCATTGGCGCCCCCTTCATCATGGAATTATCGTGGGATGAACATCGGGTGGGCCAATCCCGCCACACCCACCTCCGTTCGCCCTGAGTAGGGGCTGAGCGAAGTCGAAGCGCATTGGGTCGGATCGTCCCCCGGACGATCCTGAAACATCCGGGGGATGTTTCACCCTATGCGGTATCGAAGGGTAAGCGCCAAGCTCACATCCTTCGATACGCCATTTCGACTTCGCTCAATGGCTACTCAGGACGAACGGGTTTATGTCAGTTTACGAAGCGGCGAACTTCATCAGCTTGATCGCCTCCGAATTGGCGACCGCCCCGCCGATCCGCTTCACCGCATAGAAATGCACGAAGGGCTTGTTGCTGAACGGATCGCGCAGGATGCTGGTCTCGCTGCGTTCCGCGATCACATAGCCGTGCGCGAAATTGCCGAAGGCGATGGACAGGCTGTCCGCCGCCACGTCCGGCATGTCCTCCGCCTCGACCACCGGGTATCCGAGCAGCGTCGCGGGCTGCCCGGCGGCAAGCGAAGGCTGCCACAGGAACGCGCCGTCGCTCGTCTTGAACTTGCGGATGCGCGCCAGCGTCGCGCTGTTCATCACGAAACTCGCCCCCTGCCGGTACGGCGCGCGCAGCGCCTGCACCAGGTCGATCAGCCGGTCCTGCGGATTGCTCGCCGCAAAGCCTCCGGAAGCGCCCGACGCCACATATTGCAGCGACCCGAACGCCCGCACCCCGTCCGCCTCATTGGTGGTGGTGTAGGTCAGGAAGCCCTTGGGCTTGTTCGTGCCGTTACCGCTGACGAAAGCCGCGCCCTCGGCCCGCGCGAACTCCCTTGCGATTTCGTCCGCCAGCCAGCTTTCGACATCGAACTGCGCATCGTCCAGCATCGCCTGGCTTGCGGCCGGATTGGCGAACAGCTCGCCGCGCGGCGGCGCGATCTCGTTGAAGGTCGGCGTCGCCGTCTCCGCCCGCGCCCCGGTCTCGCTCGCCCAGCCCGACACGGTGCCGCCGCTCGTCACCAGCTTGCGATAGCCCGCGCTCCCGGTGCGCACGACATTGGCGATGGCGCGGATCGGCGACACGGACTTCAGCGCCGCGTCGATCATCTGGTCGATCTCGCGCGGCACCGCATAGCCACCCGCAGCATCCGTGGCGCCGGAAAAGCTCTTCAGCTCCACCCCGGCCTCCAGCCCCCGCCGCAGGTAACGCTCGACAAAGGCGGTGCGCGCAGGATCGGCGGCAGTGTCAACGCCCTTCACCCCATCCAGCACCGGCCGCTGCGCGACAATGGCCTGACTTTTCATCGCCACAATGTCGGCCTCCAAAGCCGCAATCCGCTCCTCCTGCAGAACAGCGTCAAACGCCCCCTCCAGCCCGTCCGCCTTCACCTCGATCATCTTCGCTTCTCCCGCACACAAAGAAAAAGGCGGCCCCGAAGGACCGCCTGAAAAACCGCAAACCACCGTCACCCCTGCGAAGGCAGGGGTCCCGCTTCCCTTCAAAAGAGCGGGACCCCGGATCACGTCCGGGGTGACGAAACGATAGCCCTTCACCATCACGCAATCGTCATCCCGGACCTGATCCGGGATCCATGAGCGCAAACCTCAAATATTATGGCGGCGCGTTATCCCGCATACATGTACCAGGCCAACCCCTCATCCGGCGCGATCAGGATCATGCCTTCTCCGCCGTTGAATATCTTGTGCCAGTTCCCGGATTGACCGAGCACATGGCGATGATCATTCAACCTCAACCACTGCAATTTTTCTGACGCGCAATTCGATGCGTTATTGGCATAGAGGGTGATGCGCCGCTGATCCGGTCCGACATAGGCATATTGGCCATCCTCGATGCGCAACGGCGTGCGATACCATTCCAGCGGCAGATCATTCCCGCGCCGGAACCGCGCAACGGTCGCGGGCGTGATGCGGTACACGCCAAAGCTGCACCCTTCCCTGAAACCCGCTTCTCCGTCGAAGCCGATGATCTCTGACCACTGTATTTCGGGCGGCAACGCCTGTCTGGGTACACGCCATTGGATGAGAGTGCAGAATCCCAGCGGCAGGCAAAGCAACAGCGCGAGAAGGATCAGGCAACCCTTGAACAGGGTGTCGCCCCTCGTTGCTTCCGCTTCACCGCTATAGGACATTGACGCTTTCCGGAGGTTCCTCCTCCGGGTCGCACAAATAGATGAAGGCATGATTGCCGCTTATCCCTCCACCCCAACCACCCGCGCCAAGGGCTGCATCGGCTGCGCCACCAAACTCACCTCCACCAAATCCAGCGCCGTCAGTTCCCGCGGCCGCTCCCCCTTCGCCTCCCGCACCCGGTATCCGAAGGACAGGCCGTCGATCGCCCCGTCCTTCACCAGCGCCGCGATCATGCGTCCCGCCGCCGTGCGCGCCGACACCCGGCCGACGACCCGCAACCCGCGTTCATCCTCGGCCATATGCTCGATCAGGCCCACCGGCCGGTCCGGCGCATGCTGCCACAGCAGCGGCACCCGCCTGCCCGCGACCGCGCCGAACGCCCCGCGCCGCACCACGTCCCCGCCCCGGTCCACCCGGTCGAATATCGCTGCGTAGCCGGCGAAACGGATGTCCTGCGCGCTACCTCCACCCCGTTCGGGCTGAGCGAAGTCGAAGCCTTCCACCGAACGCAGTGAGGCGTCTTCGCCTCCGCTCAGACGAGGGCTTCGACCTCGCTCAGCCCGAACGGCGTTATTGGTTCCCGCCATCCCCCTCACCCCTTCACCATCGCGAACAACCCCAGCTTCACCGCGATCCCGATCAGCATCAGCGCAAGGCACCCGCGCACCATCCAGCCGATCACCGCGCTGCGCACCGCCTTCTTCGCGTCGCGCCACGCGCGCAGCAATTCGCGCAGTTCGCGCAGATCCCGTTCCGCCTTGGGGTCCGAAAGCCCCAGCCGGTCCAGCGCCCGCGCCGCGCCCAGGTCGCTCGCCTCCTCCACCAGCGCGCGGATCATGATCAGGCTGCTGCCCTCTCCCTCCGCCTGCGCCACCAGCCGCGCCAGCATGTCCGTATCGTTCATTTCACACCTTCACCTTGCAGCGCCTCTCCCTTGGGAGAGGCAGCGAGACTTGATAAGGCGAAGCCAAAGCTAGTCGCAGCGGAGAGGGGTTCGCCCCCGCCAACCCGCGCTACCGGTTTCGCGCACACGTCTTTCCACTATTCTTCCGCCGCGAAATCATGTCCGTCAGCGGACGCCACTTTCGTCCGTCGGTTCCCGCCGCTACACCGGAGCGCATGTCCCCGCTCCGCATCCTGATCCTCGCCGCGCTGCTGCTCGCCAGCACCGCCATCTTCTGGCTCTGGTGGACGGACTGGCTGCTGATCGACGACTGCCTGGACGCGCAGGGCAAATGGGACGCCTCGACCCGCACCTGCCTGATCGACGCAAAGACCTACCGGGTGCCGGGCTGACCGGCCCGACCATTTACCTCCGTTCGCCCTGAGCTTGTCGAAGGGCTGTCCTTTTCTTCAAGAAGGACAAGGCTTCGACAAGCTCAGCCCGAACGGTTTGGCGGGAAGCCCTCACCCAACCCACCCCCGACCCCCAGCATCGCCCGCTTCTCCTCCGCGCTCAGGAAGTCCGCCGCCGCCACCCGCGTCCATTGCGCGTCCCGCTCGTCGGACAGCGCCGCCACCCGGTCGAGGTCCACGCTTAGCGCCACGACGGGCATCCACGGCGCCAGACCCTGCGCAATCCCGCGCAATATCTTCTCCGCCAGCGGCAATATCGTCTGCCGCCACAGCGCCTTGTTCGCCTCGCGATAATTGGCGTAAGCATTGTCGCCGGGCAGGCCCATCAGCATCGGCGGCACGCCGAAGGCCAGCGCGATCTCCCGCGCGGCCGCCGCCTTCAACCCCACAAAATCCATGTCGGCGGGCGACAGGCTGAGCGCCTGCCAGGAAAGCCCGCCCTCCAGCAGCATCGGCCGCCCGGCATTGCCCGCGCCCTGAAACGCCGCCTCCAGTTCCGCCTTCAACCGCGCAAACTGTTCGGCGCTCATCGCCGCCCCGTCCGCGCCGGGATCATGGACCAGAGCGCCCGACGGCCGGGCGGCATTGTCCAGCAACGCCTTGTTCCACACCGTCGCGGCATTGTGGATCGCCACCGCGCCCGCCGCCGCGCCGGTGCAGCCAAGGCCATAATGATCGTCCAGCGGAT
>NZ_MINO01000138.1 GCF_001757355.1 Sphingobium phenoxybenzoativorans | reverse complement strand
GGGCGGCGCGGGCGACGATATCCTGACCGGCGGCGCGGGCGCGGATACGATCGACGGTGGCGCTGGCATCGATACGGCGGACTATTCCGCATCGGTCGGCGCGGTGACCGTCAATCTGAACGGTATCGCGAGCAGCGGCGGCGACGCGGACGGCGACATGCTGACCAGCGTCGAACGGGTTCTGGGTTCCGCAGGCGCTGACCTGATCCGGGGCGGCGCTGCGGATGAATCGCTCTACGGCAATACCGGGGACGATACGCTGATTGGCGGCGGCGGCGCGGATGTGCTGTCGGGCGGCGCGGGCGCGGACACCGCAGACTATAGTTCGGCCTCCGGTGGAGTGACGGTATCGCTGGACGGCACGGCGGGCGTGGGTTTCGAGGCGGCGGGCGACGTGCTCGACACGATCGAGCGGCTTGTCGGCTCCTCCTTCGACGACACGCTGAACGGGTCGACGGGCGATGACGAACTGGTTGGCGGCGCAGGATCGGACACGCTGTCCGGCCGCGCGGGCAACGATATTCTTTCCGGCGGCGCGGGCGACGACATCCTTATCGGCGGCGCGGGTGCTGACCAGTTCGACGGCGGCGCGGGCTTCGACACGGCGAGCTATGCCGGGGCGCTGCAGGCGGTCACCGTCTATCTGGACGGTACGACCGGCAGCCGGGGCGATGCGGCGGGCGACATCCTCGTCAGCATCGAGCAACTGATCGGCTCCGACTATGACGACCGCCTCTATGGCGGCAATGCGGCGGAGATATTGCGCGGCGGCCTGGGCGCGGATGTGCTTACGGGCGGTGGCGGCGACGATTCTCTGTATGGCGAAGGCGGCGACGATGTGCTGATCGGCGGCGCGGGCGCTGACCTTCTGGATGGCGGCGCGGGCGTCGATACGGCGAATTATGCGACCTCCCTTTCGGGCGTGACGCTCTACATGGATGGCACGATGTCCACCGGCGGCGACGCCGAGGGCGACGTGCTGACATCCATTGAACAGGTTATCGGCTCCAGCCAGGCGGATCGCGTCTATGGGTCCGCGGGCGCGGACCAGATCGACACCGGCGCGGGCGACGACATCATCTATTCCAGCGCGGGCGCGGACATTCTGATCGGCGGCGCGGGTTTCGACATCGCTGATTATTCCAACAATGGCGTGGCGATCACGCTGTATATGGACGGTAGAGTTTCCAGCGGCGGCTATGCGGCGGGCGATACGCTGAGCGGCATTGAGCAGGTCATCGGCACCAGCCAGAATGACAGCATCTTCGGCACGGCCCTGGCCGACACCATCCTGGGCGGCGCTGGCGACGACCTGCTGTCGGGCGGGGCGGGCAATGACAGCCTGACCGGCGGCGACGGCGACGACACGCTGGTCGGTGGCCTCGGCACGGATGCGCTGGATGGCGGCGCGGGTTATGACACGGCCGACTATTCGGCGGCGACGGCGGCAGTCTCCGTGCGCATGGATGGCGTCGCCAGTTCGGGCGGCGAGGCGCTGGGCGACGTATTGACGTCGATCGAGCGGGTGGTCGGTTCCGCCTTTGCCGACACGATTGCGGGCAGCTTCGGCAATGACCGGATCGATGGCGGCGCGGGCGACGATACGCTGCAGGGCCAGGACGGCGACGATATATTGAACGGCGATGCGGGCAACGACATCCTGTCCGGCGGCGCGGGCGCCGACGCCATGACGGGCGGCGCGGGCATCGACACCGCGGACTATTCCGCCTCGGCCTCCGGCGTCACGGCCTATCTGGATGGCACTGTCGGCGTCGGCGGCGATGCGGCGGGCGATACGCTAAACGGCATCGAAATATTGAGGGGTTCGGCCAATGCGGACATCCTGCATGGCGGCGCGGGCGACGATACGCTGATCGGCCAGTCCGGCGACGATATGCTGGTCGGTGGCGCAGGCGCGGACGTGCTGACGGGCGGCGACGGGTTCGACACGGCGGATTATTCGGCGTCGGCCAGCGCGATTGCGATCAACCTTGCCACCGGTACAGGCAGCGCGGGCGATGCGAACGGCGATACGCTGTCCGGCATAGAGCGCGTGATCGGCTCGGCATTCAACGACGTCATGACCGGTTCGGCCAATGCCGACACGCTGCTCGGCGGCGCAGGCGCGGATACGATAGACGGCGGCGCTGGCGGCGACATGATCGACGGCGGCGACGGCGACGACATATTGGTCGGCGGCCAGGGCAGCGACACGCTGGACGGCGGCGCGGGCATCGACACCGCAGATTACAGCGCATCCACGGCGGCGGTCACGGTCTACACCAACGGTGTCGATCAGGGCGCGGGCGGCACGGCGACCGGCGACGTCCTGATCAGTATCGAGCGCGTCCTGGGTTCGCTTTATGGCGACACGCTGGTCGGCAGCACTGGCGTCGACATCCTGATCGGTCAGGACGGCAATGACGTGATCGAAGGCCGCGCGGGCGCGGACACGATTGACGGCGGCGCAGGTTTCGACACGGCGTCCTATGAGCATGCGACGGCGGGCGTGACCGTCAGCCTGGCGACGAACAGCGGCACGGGCGGCGAAGCCAATGGCGATACGCTGGTTTCCATCGAGCGGCTTCTGGGTTCCGATTATAATGATACGCTGACGGGCGGCGCTGGGGCGGAGACGCTGGACGGCGGCGCGGGCGATGACATGCTGATCGGCAGCGCGGGCGCGGATACGCTGACCGGCGGCGCGGGTTTCGACACGGCCAGCTATGCCGCCGCAGCCGCAGGCGTGACCGTCAATCTGGACGGATCGTCGAGCAGCGGGGATATTGCGGCCGGCGATCGCCTTAGCGGCATCGAATCCGTGATCGGATCGGATTTCGCCGACACCATCACGGGCACCTTCTCCGACGACACGCTTCTGGGTGGCCTTGGCGATGATGTGCTCTCCGGCGGGACCGGCAGCGACATTCTGATGGGTCAGGATGGCGATGACACGCTGCGCGGCGACGGCGGCGCGGATCAACTGGACGGCGGCGCGGGCTTCGACACCGTGAGCTACTCCACCTCCAGCGCGGCCATCACGATCGATTTGACGCTGGGCACGGCGACAGGCGGCGATGCGCAGGGCGACACCTTCGTCAATGTCGAGCGCTTCGTCGGCTCGCGCCTCAGCGACATGATGATCGGCGGCGCGGGCAGCGACAATTTTGACGGCTTCGACGGCGACGACACGTTGCGCGGCGAAGGCGGCGACGACACGCTGTCGGGCGGTCTGGGCGACGATGTGCTGATCGGCGGCGCGGGCGCGGATGCGCTGTCGGGCGGGTCGGGCACCGATACGGCGGACTATTCCGCATCGGCCAGCGCCGTCACCATCCGCACTGGCGGCACGTCCAGTGGCGGCGACGCGCAGGGCGACACCATGACCGGGATCGAGAAGATCATCGGTTCCGCCTTTGCCGACCGGTTCGAGGGCAGCAGCGCCGACGAGGAGTTTAGCGGCCTTGCCGGGGATGACCAGTTCATCAGCAGCGGCGGCGCGGATGTCTATCGCGGCGGCGATGGCATCGACACGGTGGACTATTCGGCCTCTGCGAGCAGCGGCATGAAAATCTATCTCGACGGCAGCTTCGGCACCGGCGGCGACGCTGCGGGCGACCGGATGTTCGACATCGAGATCGCGATCGGTTCCGCCCAGAATGATGAGATGACGGCGAACGCCACCGGATCTACGTTGCTGGCGGGGGCTGGCAATGACACGCTTTATGGCAATAGCGGCGTCGATATCCTGAATGGCGGCGACGGCGATGACGTGATCGCAAGCGGGCTGGGCGCTGACCAGGTGATTGGCGGCCTTGGCACGGATACGGCCGACTATCGCAATTCGAACGCGGCCGTCACCATCTCCAACGACGGCACTGCGGGCGTTGGCGGCTGGGCGCAGGGCGATATCCTGACCAGCATCGAGCGGATCGAGGGATCGCTCAACTATGCGGACACCCTGCGCGGCGGCATGCTGGTCTCCACGGTCTTGTGGGGCTGGGGCGGCAACGACAATTTCGTCAGCTATGGCCAGGCGGACAGTATCGATGGCGGCACCGGCACCGACACGATCGACTATAGCGGATCCGCGAGCGGTGTGACTGTACGCCTTGACGGCACGGCGTCCTCCGGCGGCGATGCGGCGGGCGACACCATCATCAATGTCGAGCATGTCATCGGCTCCAGCCAGGCCGACACCATTTACGGCACCGGCGTCAATGAGACGCTGGAGGGCGGCGCGGGCGACGATACGCTGATCGGCGGGTCCGGCGCGGACATATTGGACGGCGGCGCTGGATTCGACACGGCGGATTATTCCTCGTCCGGCGGCGTGGTCGTGCGTATGGATGGCACGCCGGGTTCGGCCGGCGACGCCAATGGCGACATATTGATCAGCATTGAGCGCGTGATCGGATCGTCGCTGGCCGACGGCATCTACGGGTCCGCCAATGCGGATACGATCATGGCCGGCGACGGCAACGACACCATCTATGGCAGCCTTGGCGCGGACACCATCGACGGCGGCGCGGGTACGGACGACGTGGTTGACTTCAGCGCTTCGGCGACGGGTCTCACCGTCAACCTGACCAACGGCGCGCTTTCGACCGGCATGGCGCAGGGCGACACCTACACCAATATCGAGCGCTATGTCCTTTCGGGTCTGGCCGATATCTTCGTCGGATCGGCGGGCGCAGAGGAAGTGCGCGGCGGCGCGGGCAATGACAGCCTGACCGGC
>NZ_MINO01000137.1 GCF_001757355.1 Sphingobium phenoxybenzoativorans | reverse complement strand
ACCGGCTGGCGGTGGAGCCAGTGACGGCCGGGCGGCTGGTCAGCCTCTATTGGGCGGGGGCGATGGCCGGGCGGTTCGCCGGGGCCTGGGCGATGACCCGCATTCCCGAAGCGCGGCTGCTGTTCGGCGTGGCGCTGGGCGCGGTGGTGCTGGTGTCGGCGGCTGTCGTCACGCCGGGCGCGGCTGGCGCGATCGCCCTGATCGCGGTCGGCCTGTGCAACGCCATCATGTACCCCGCAATCTATGCGCTGGCGATGCCGGAGGATGCGGCGAACGCGCCGCTGGCGTCGATGTGGCTGTGCATGGCCGTGGTCGGCGGCGCGGTGGTGCCGATGCTGACCGGCGTGCTGGCCGATGCGTTCGGCCTGCTGCCCGCACTGTTGCTGCCGGGGATATGCTATGCGGGGATTGCGCTGTTCGCCGCGATGTGCATGCAGGACCAGAGTTCTGGGGACCGGGGGGCGCGGTCATGAAGATAGTGACGATCAAGGATGTGGCGGAACGGGCCGGGGTGTCGGCCAAGACCGTATCGCGCGTCATCAATGGCGAGCAGCACGTCCGCCCCGAAGTGCGCGAGGCGGTGCAGCGGGTGGTGGCGGAGCTGGACTATCGCCCCAACGCCTTCGCGCGCAGCCTGTCCAGTTCGCGATCCTATCTGCTGGGCCTGTTCATTGACGATCCGGTGTCCGGCTACGCCTCCGACGTGCAGTTGGGCGCGCTGATGCGGTGCCGGGAGAAAAGCTATCATCTGGTCGTCGAGCCAGTGGTGCTGAGCGCGGACGGATGGCAGAAACAGGTGGCGGACAGCATCGCCGCGCTGCGGCTGGACGGGGCGATCGTGACGCCGCCTATCTGCGACGAACCGGAGCTGCTCGACCTGTTCGACGCCGCGGGCCTGCCGATGGTGCGGATCGCGCCGCGCATGGACTTCGCCCGGTCCGGCATCGTGCAGATGGACGATCATGCCGCCGCCAAGGAGATGACCGGGCATCTGATCGGCCTTGGCCATCGCAGCATCGGCTTTGTGAAGGGCGATCCCACGCACAGCGCATCGGCCAAGCGCTTCGACGGCTTTCGCGAGGCGATGGCGGAGGCGGGCCTGGCGGTCGCGGAGCGCCATGTGCTGGAGGGGGACTTCTCCTTCCGGTCTGGGCTGGAGCTGGGCGAGGCGATGTTGCGGGAGGAGGCCGGATCGCATGGTGGGGGGCGGCCGACCGCGATCTTCGCCAGCAATGACGACATGGCGCTGGGCGTGCTGATCACCGCGATGAAGCTGGGGATTTCCGTGCCGGACGGGCTGTCGGTCTGCGGCTTCGACGACGCGCCGACATCGCGCGCCGCCTGGCCGCAACTGACGACCATCCGCCAGCCCAAGGCGGAAATGGCGGCGGCGGCGGTCGATATACTGGCGGACCCGCGATACCGGACGGATGTGACGGATGCGCGGTACCAGGTGTCGCTGGATTATGTGTTGGTCAAGCGGGGGAGTACGGGGGTGGTTGGGGGTTAATCCTTGCAGGCGCGGCACGCCTCAAGCGCGCGCAAGACCTGCTCGTCAATGGACTGATCTTTTCCCGGTTTCGAGAAGGGCAGAAGCAGTGCGACCAGTTCCGGGCTGGCGATAATTTCCGCCGCCTCGAAAATTCCCAATTGAACGGAATCTTGAGCGAGTGCTTCCCTGATCAATGGCAGGGCAATGACAGGATCACGCTGCGCAAGCCCAAGGATCGCCTCGCTGCGGACATTTTCATCCGCGTCATGCGCGGAGCGGAGCAAAGCCTCCCGGACTTGGGGCGTATCGATATTCTGCTGAGCGAGGAGCATTGTCGCCCAATCGCGATTGGCGGCATCATCGTCTGCGGTCATGGCCATCAGCAGTTGAAGGTTCGCATCGGCGAGGGCGCCGCCGGACAGCGGCACATCCTCGGCGATTATGGCGTTCAGAAAATCCGACGGGGGCAGATAGCGATCGGTCATGGTGGCCCATGATGCGTGCTAAGATTTGGCGACGCAACGCTTGATCTCCCTTCCCTGAAAGGGAGGGGTGGGGGTGCGTAGGCGCGCAAAGCGCGCCTTGGTATTGTGCCGTCTGTAGTAAGGACAGGGCTTCGACAAGCTCAGCCCGAACGGTGATAGGGCATCTTTCTCCTCCGTTCAGCCTGAGCTTGTCGAAGGCTTGCCCTTCCCCTTGGACAAGCGGCTGATTTCTTCCCAATCGCTGCGGATAAGGGCCAGCTTCTTGGTCCGGCTCCACCCCTTGATCCGGCGCTCCATTTCGAGTGCTTCGATGCGTTGAGAGAAAGATTCCGACCAGACCAGTTTCACTGGCAGATGGTCGCGGGTGAAACCCGGAATTTCGCCCTGCTCATGCTGGCCGATCCTCTGCTCCAGATTGTCGGTATGGCCGACATAGAGCGAACCGCCGTTGCAGTGGAGCATGTAGGTCCAGAAGGGCATGTCCGGAGAAGAACAGAAGTGCAGGGCTTCGACAAGCTCAGGCCGAACGGAGTAGGGAGGACAATGCCCCCAGCAGGAGACGCCAATGACCTGGTCCCCCACCCAATATGCCAAGTTCGAGGCGGAGCGGAATCGGCCGGTCCATGATCTGATCGCGCAGATCCCGCAGGGGGAGATTGCGCGGGCGGCGGATATCGGGTGCGGGCCGGGCAATTCCACCGAACTCCTCAAGGCGCGGTTTCCGGGCGCGCGGATCAGCGGCATGGACAGTTCGGCGGCGATGATCGAGGCGGCGCGGGCGCGGCTGCCGGGGGTCGATTTCGCAGTGGCGGACATAGCGGGTTGGGCCGACCCCGGACCCTATGACGTGATCCTGGCCAATGCGGCGCTGCAATGGGTGCCCGATCATGCCGCGCTGCTGCCCGCGCTGATGGCCAAGCTGTCGCCCGGCGGGGCGCTCGCCGTGCAGATGCCCGACAATCTGGGCGAGCCGGCGCACCGGCTGATGGAGGACGTGGGCGCGGACGGGCCGTGGGCGGCGAAGCTGGCCGGAGCGAACACCGCGCGGTCGGAGCGGCACGACCCGGCCTGCTACTATCGGACGTTGAAGCCGCTGTCGGCGCGGGTCGATGTGTGGCGGACCGTCTATCACCATCCGCTGGCCGGGGGCGCGGCGGCGGTGGTGGAATGGTTCAAGGGGACGGGGTTGCGGCCCTGGCTCGACCCGCTGGACGAGGGCGAGAGAGCGGGGTTCCTGGCGCGCTATACCGAGGCGGTCGCGGGGGCCTATCCGGCGCTGGAGGATGGGACGGTGTTGTTGCCGTTCCCCCGGCAGTTCTTTGTGGCGATCCGCCGGGGGTGATCCTGTTTGGGCGGGGCGGTACTGCTGCGAAAGCAGGAGTCCGGATCTGCTCTCCGAACTGGGCTCCTGCGTTGGCTTCGCCGCCTTTCGGGTCGCAGGAGCACGCGGCGCTAAAGCTGGACATTCACGAAATAACCTATTTGGCAAATTTATCTTGACATCGTGACGCTCATCTGGCACATAAACCGATATTGGGAATTGTGAGTCGCCGGGACGGCGCGGGCGGGGTTGGCTTTCGGGCCAGCCCTTTTTCGTGTCGCGCCTCCGGCGGGAGGGAGGGCTGCATGGCGAGAACGCGAAGGAAGGGCGGAAAGCCCGGCCAGGCGGAAGCCGAGCGGACGCTGCGGCGCTGCAGCCGCGCGGGCGGTGCGCCGGTGCAGGACCGCGCCGTCCGCGAGGATGGATGGACCGGCGACCGGCGGGAAATTTTCCTGAATGTCATCGCCCAGACCTGCAATGTGTCGCATGCGGCCAAGGCGTGCGGCATGCATGTCAGCAGCGCGTACCGGCTGCGCGCCCGCGACGCGGCGTTCCGCGATGCGTGGGAGGATGCGCTGGAGCAAGCCTATACCGCGCTGGAAATGGCGGTGGTGCAGGAATGCCTGGCCGGATCAGTGACGACCACCACGATCCGCGAGGGCGGGGAGAAATATGGCCGGATCAAGGAGACGCGCACCGTCCAGAAGCGCGACCTGACCGCCGCGATCCAGTTGCTGCGGCTACACCGGGCGAGCGTGACGGAGCGGCGCGCGAAAATGGCGGCGGCGGGGGCGGACAGCGCCGCGCTGACCCGCGACATATTGGCCAAGGTGGAGCAGGCGCGGGCTGGCTTTACCGATATGGATAGAGATGCGGGTGCTGGCATAACCGTGGCGGCGCGCCATAGCGGAGAAGCGGGGGCGGCGGATGGCTGAACTGTCCCTGTTCGAGGATATGGCGCGGCTTTCCGATGACGCGATATTGGCGATCCTGGCCAGCCGCAGCGCCGATGAGATACGGGCGCTGCCCTATGACTGGGCGCTGCACGGCCGCCCGGACCAGCGGGAGCCGGAAGGGTGCGCGCGCGTCTGGCTGATGATGGCGGGGCGCGGTTTCGGCAAGACCCGTGCCGGAGCGGAATGGGTGCGCGGCATTGCGGAGGCGGACGGCGCGGCGCGGATCGCGCTGGTCGGCGCCAGCCTGCACGAAGCGCGGCATGTGATGGTGGAAGGGGCGAGCGGCGTGCTGGCGGTGTCGCCCTGGTGGAGCAGGCCGGCATGGAACCCGGCGCTGCGGCGGCTGGTGTGGAAATCCGGCGCGCAGGCGGAGATTTTCGGCGCGGGGCCGGAGCGGTTGCGCGGCCCCGCCTTCAGCCACGCATGGGCCGACGAAATCGCCAAATGGCCGATGGGCGAGGCGGCGTGGGACAATCTGCAGTTC
>NZ_MINO01000136.1 GCF_001757355.1 Sphingobium phenoxybenzoativorans | reverse complement strand
GGTGCGCCATTGCGCCAGCATGTCGCGCAGAGCCTCGGGGATCGACGCCGGATCGGCATTGTCGCGCCAATAGGCGGTGTCGATGCGGCGGGTGATGCAATAGTGCAGCTTCAGGAAGTTGACGATGCGTTCGAACCGGCCCGCCATATGGCTATTGAAGGCGCGGGCGGCGGCGTCGCGGGCGTCCCGGTCGCCGGGAACGAGGAAGTCGCCGATCATGCGCAGCGCGCTTTCGATCAGCATGATGCCGGTCGATTCCAGCGGCTCGAAGAAACCGGCGGAGAGACCCACGGCGGCGCAGTTGCCGATCCACTGACGGTCGCGATAGCCGGTGGCGAAGCGGAGCTGGCGCGGGGTCAGGGTATCGCCCTGCGTCCCGACATAGCGGCGGAGCGTCGCCTCCGCCTCATCATCCGAACAGTGGCGGCTGGAATAGACATAGCCCACGCCGCGTCGTTCGGTCAGGCCGATGTCCCAGGTCCAGCCCGCCTCATGCGCGGTGGCGAGGGTATAGGGGCGGACGGGCGTGTCGGCGGCGGGATAGGGCACCTGCATCGCCAGCGCGCGGTCGTTAAACAGCGTGTCGCCGCAGGAGGTGAAAGGCGCGCCGAGCGTCTCCCCGATCAGCAGCGCGCGGAAACCCGAACAGTCGATGAAGAAATCGCCGCCGACCCTGCGGCCGTCGGACAGGATGAGGGAGGCGATGTCGCCGTCCGTCTGCGTCTCGATCTGGGCGACGATGCCCTCGACCCGCTCCACGCCCGCAGCGACGGAGATGTCGCGCAGATAGTCAGCGAAGCGGGCGGCGTCGAAATGATAGGCGTAGTTCATGGGACCGGAGAAATCCGGGTCCTGCAGCAGCTTGGGGGCCAGGCCCGCGCGGATCACCCGCTCCTGCACGGTCACGGCGTCGGCCCATGACGGGCGCTGCGCGCTGTCGTCGGCGATCCAGTGGGGCAGCAGCGCCTCATCCTCGCCGCCGATCGGCAGGTTGAAGGGGTGGAAATAGGAATCGGCGCCGTCCGCCCAGCCGTTGAACAGCACGCCCTGTTTGAAGGTGGCGTTGGCCCGGACGAGAAAGTCCCGCTCGCTGATGCCGAGATTGGCAAGGGTCGAGCGGATGGTGGGGAAAGTGCCTTCCCCCACGCCGATGATGCCGATCTCGCTGGATTCGACCAGCGCGATATTGGGCATTTTGAGCGTGCGGGAGAAATAGGCGGCGGCAAGCCATCCGGCCGTGCCGCCGCCGAGGATGACGACCCGACTAGGGGAGAAGGTGCCGGTCGTCACGGGGAAACTCCTTTGCTCATGCGTCGCAGAGCCTCTGGATCACACCAAATCCGTTCGTGCTGAGTAGGGATTGAGCGAAGCCGAAGGATGATCAGGTCGGATCGTCCCCCGGACGATCCTGAACATGCCGGGGGCATGTTCACCTGTTCATTATCGAAGCATTCGCGCCCAGTCCCGATCCTTCGATACGCCACTTCGACAAGCTCAGTGGCTACTCAGGACGAACGGTTTATCGGTTAGGCCATGTCCCTCAGAAGTTCGCGCGGGCGCGGACGCCCCAGGTGCGCGGGGCCTGAAGGTTCGACAGGAACACCGGGTCGTACCGCGGCGCGCCGAAGGAACCGGCATTGGTGCGGATGCGGCCGTTCTCGATATTCTGCACGAACGCCTCGACCGAATATTTCTCGTCAGGCGAGGTGTAGGTGATCGACGCATCCGAGCGGAAATACGCCTTCTGGCGATCCCAGTCCGTGCCGTTGGTGCCGCGATCCGGCATGTTGTCGGCCGGGTTGTTCGGGCTGACGAACGGGTTGGCGTCGCCGTTGAAGTAGCTGAGCCAGCTCTTCGTTTCATAATGGGTGGTGAAGCGCGGGGTGATCCGCGCGCCGCTGGCCATCACGAAGTCATGCTCATAGCTGGCGGTCGCCGAGAAGCGCGGCGCGTGGGCGAGTTCATTGCCCTTGAGCTGCGCGATCGAGGACAGCTTGCCACCGTCATAGAGGCGGCCGTCGACAGCCTCCAGCTCCAGCAGCTTGGTCTTTTGCAGGGTGCCGGAGAAGTTCAGCCGGTCATTGTCGGTCAGGTTGGCGGTCAGTTCCGCTTCCAGACCATAGGCCGTCGCGCCCTTGGCGTTCTGGGTCACGATCTGGCTGCGCACGACATTGCCGTCCGCATCGCGGAAGGTGACGGCCTGGTTCACCTGATAACCCTTGAAGTCGCTGTAATAGGCAGCGACGTTCAGGGTGACGCGGCGATCGAAGAAGCGGGTCTTGAGGCCGGCTTCATAGTTGGTGATCGTTTCCGGGTTGGTGAGCTGCGAATTGTCCTGGATGTTGCCGGACTTGAAGCCGGTCGAGACGCTCGCATAGCCAAGGATGCCGGGGGCGAGATCAGCATCGACGCGGGCCAGCCAGGTGACCTTGTTCCACTTGCCCTTCACATCGTTGTTCGAAATGGAGAAGCCGGGGAGCAGGTCGACCAGTTCCGCCGCCGTCGCGCCGGGGAAGGCGCCGAAGATGCCGCCCTGGCACAGACCGCCGGGCGCGGAGTCCGCGGGCGAGCAGCCGTCGCCGGAGAAGGTGACGTTGCGGCCGCCAATGTCCTGCTTCTTGTCCGAGGTGTAGCGCAGGCCGCCGGTCAGGCGCAGCCAGTCGGTCGCGTGCCAGACGGTCTGGCCGAACACGGCGCGGGAGTCGATCTGGCGGTTCGCCTGAATGAAGCTGCCCGCCCAGGAGAAGGTGCCGTCGCGATAGCCGTTCCGCTGATCGATGTCGAAGCGGATGCGGTTCTTCTCATGGCTGTAATAGGCGCCCAAGATCCAGTCGACGGCATTCTCTCCGGTCGACTTCAACTGGACCTCATGGCTCTGGAAATCATAGCGCGAGGACAAGGTGCGGTTCTCGCCGAACGCGCCCAGGGGCAGGTCGTTGCCGTCCGCGTCCACGGTGCCGGTCGGGGGCAGTGCGCCCGCGTCGGCGTCCGTCTGGGTGCTGCCGCCGATGCGCGACCAGCCGGCGATATAGCTGAGCTGGATGCCGTCGGTGATGTCATAGTTCATCGTGCTGCGCACGGCGACCGAGTAGCGGTCCGTGTCCGGCGCGGTGTCGCTGAGCGTCGACCAGCGCTTCGTGCCTGCGCGGGGCGTCTGGAGCAGGCCGATGACGGGGGAGCCATTGTCCAGATAGCCCTCCGCCGACAGGTTCCAGCTAAAGCGGTCGCTCGGCTGCCACAGCATGCTGACGCGGCCCGACTGCTGGTCGGCGGCATAATATTTCTTGCCGGTGGTGACGAAGGCGGACTTGTTGATGCCCGCGATGTTCGGCGCGGGCTGGAAATCGGCATAGCCGTCATGCCGGTCGGTCACGAAAGCGACGCGGAAAGCGAGGGTGTCCGTGACCGGGATGTTGATCGCGCCGCGCACGCCCAGACGGTCGTAATTGCCCGCGACGGCCTCCACATTGCCGCTGAATTCGCCGAGCTTGGGCTTGGCGGAGATGAGGCTGAGCGCACCCACCGTGGCGTTGCGGCCGAACAGCGTGCCCTGCGGCCCGCGCAGAACCTCGACACGCTCCATGTCGTACATCAGAACCGATGCGCCCTGCGAACGAGGCGAGTAGATGCCGTCGACATAGATGGCGACTTCGGGGTCGGCGACTTCGGTATAGGCGCTGTCATTGCCGATGCCGCGCAGGGTGAGGAGCACGGCCGACTGGTCGCCCTGCTGGTTGAACTGCAGCGAGGGGACGAAGCGGGCGAGGTCGGTCACGTCCTTCACGCCATTCTTGTTCAGCGTGTCCTGGCTGAAGGCGGAGATGGCGATCGGGGTGGATTGCAGCGTGGTTTCGCGGCGGGTGGCGGTGACGATGATGTCGCCGCTGTCCTGGGGGGCTTCTGCCGCCTGCGGCGCAGCGGACGCGGCGTCCTGCGCGAAAGCGGCGGATACGGAAAATAGGCAAGTCGCGAGCGCCGTGCCCGCGACGAGTGCATGCCTCGTCATAGTCATCCTCCCAAGAAGGGCTTGTTGGTCTGGATGCTCCCAACACCAGAGTCCGACATCGATGTCAACAGAGAATTGACATCGATGTCGGAGTTCGTGTTCAATCATGTTTCTCTTTTGCAACAGTTGGTACAGACCCCGTTTCATGCCCGTTTTCCTGTCTTCCCTTACGGCATCCGGCGCGCTTTTCGGGCAAAAAGGCAGTTTCGCACTGCGTTTTTCCAGCGTAGCGAAAAGGGGTGGAAATCGCGATTTTGGCGGATCGTGTGCAAAGAAGAAAAGGGTTCATTTTAGTGGGAATATCCCCTCCGTTCGGGCTGAGCTTGTCGAAGCCCTGCCCTTTCTTCGAAGTAAGGACAGCCCTTCGACAAGCTCAGGGCGAACGGGAGGTAGGATTGAGTCGCGACTGGAACGGGACATGATCCCCCCGCCGCCCGACGCCGAAATCCCCGAGTCGCGGGATAGCGAGGCTGTGGCGAAGCGGCTGTTCTGGATATCGATCGGCGTGTTTTTCATTGGCGGTTTCCTGTCGTCGGCGGTCAGCCTGCTGGTGCCGCAGCTCAAATTGATGCTGGCGCTCGACTATCGCAGCGCGCTGTTGATCCAGCTCGCCTTCCATTCCAGCTATCTGCTGTTCGCCCTGCCCGCCGCCTTCGCCGTGGTGCGCGCGGGCTATATGCGGACGATCGCGGCGGGGCTGGCGATCATGATGGCCGGGTGCCTGGCGCTGGCGACGGCGCAGGGGCTGCGCGATTTCCTGATGGTGCTGGGCGCGCTGCTGCTGCTGTCGGCGGGGCAGACGGTGCTGCAGATCGCGTCCAATACGGTGGTGACGGTGATCGGCCCAAGCCGCCGGGCGGCGGCGCGGCTGACATT
>NZ_MINO01000135.1 GCF_001757355.1 Sphingobium phenoxybenzoativorans | reverse complement strand
CCAGCCGGACCGCCGCGCAATCTCCTCATAGCCGTCCGTGAACAGCGCGGGATCGCCCCGGAACTTGTTGATGAGGAAACCCCGGATCATCGCCGCGTCGTCCGGGTCGATCACCGCGCGGGTGCCGACGACCGCCGCGATCACTCCGCCCCGGTCGATGTCGCCGACCAGCACGACCGGCACATCGGCCGCCCGTGCGAAGCCCATATTGGCGATGTCCCCGGCGCGCAGGTTGATCTCGGCGGGTGACCCCGCGCCCTCCACCACCACGACATCGCAGGCGGCGCGGAGGCGATGATAGCTTTCCATCACCTCGCCCAGCAGCGCGCCGCGCGCCATGCGGAAATTGCCCGCGCCCAGCGTGCCGTGCACCTTGCCATGCACGATCAGTTGCGAGGTGTGATCGGCCTGCGGCTTCAGCAGGACCGGGTTCATGTCGACGATCGGCTCCGCCCGGCAGGCAATCGCCTGCAGCGCCTGCGCCCGGCCAATCTCTCCACCATCGGCGGTGACGGCGGCGTTGTTCGACATGTTCTGCGGCTTGAACGGCAGGACGCGCAGGCCGCGATTGGTAAGCACGCGGCAAAGCCCCGCGACCAGCACCGACTTGCCGACATCCGACCCCGTGCCCTGCACCATCACAGCGCCCATGCGACACTCCCGGCAATGATCCATAGCAGCAGGCAGGCGATCCGGTAGATGTGCAGCGCCCGGTGCAGATCGGCGGCGGAAACATCGGCGCCGCCCTCACCGATCCACGGCTTGTTATGCGTGACCCCGTCATAGCTGACCGGCCCGGCCAGCCGGACGCCGAGCACACCCGCCATCGCCGCCTCCGGCCAGCCCGCATTGGGCGAGGCGTGTTTGCGGGCGTCGCGGAGCATGATGCGCCACCCGCCCCTGCCAGCGATGCAGATCAGCAGGCCGGACAGGCGGGCGGGGACAAGGTTCGCGACATCGTCGGTGCGCGCCGTCGCCCAGCCGAAGGCGCGCCAGCGGGGTTCATAATGGCCGATCATGCTGTCCGCCGTATTGATCGCCTTGTACGCCCACACGCCCGGCAGGCCGAGGACGAGCAGCCAGAAGGCGGGCGCGACGATGCCGTCGCAGAAGCTTTCGGAGAGGCTTTCTATGGCGGCGCGCGCCACGCCTGCTTCATCCAGCGCGGCGGTGTCGCGGCCGACGATCATGCCGACCGCGCCGCGCGCCGCATCCAGCCGCCCGGCCTCCAGGGGTCGCGCCACCGCCAAGACATGATCGTGCAGGCTGCGCTGCGCGATGGCGGGAAAGGCGAGGACTCCAACAGCCACCCAGGACCAGCGGCCGAACAGGTGCCGGGCGGCCTCCTGCACGACAAAGGCGATACCGAATGCGAGGGTGGTCAGCCCTATCACCGTCACCACGCCGAGCGCCCTGCGCGCGCCGTCGGACAGGCGGTTATCGTTCCAGCGGCGTTCGCAAAATGCGATGACGAAAGCGAAGGTCCCAACGGGGTGGCCGATGCGCCGGTAAAGCGCCTGCGGCCAGCCGATCGCGGCATCCACAGCCAGCGCGAAAAGGGCGACAGGCTCAGCCATCGGCCAACGCCGTCCCAAGCGCCGCGTCCAGCCGGGCATAGGCGGCGTCATCGGCGGGCAGGCCGATGCGCAGCCAGTCCGGCGCATAGTCGAACGGCCGGGTCAATATGCCGCGCCGCGCTAGACGGTCGAACAGCGCGCCCGCATCCTCCAACCGGATCAGCCGGAACAGCGGGCATGCGCCCTGCGGTTCCAACCCATGTGCACGGAGCAGGGCATCCAGACGGGTGGCCTCCTTCAAAAGTTGCGCGCGCATGTTGGCAATCCATGCATCATCGCGATAGGCGGCTGTTCCGATGGCGATCGCCGCCGCCGACACCGGCCAGCTTCCCAGCCGCCGCCGGAGCGGCGCGAGGCGCGCGGGCGCGGCGATCACGAAGCCGAGCCGCAGCCCGGCCAGTCCGAAAAATTTGCCAAAGGAGCGCAGGACGATCAGCCGGTCATCCACTGCGTCGCCGAGCAGCGACGCGCCGGGAACGGCATCGGCGAAAGCCTCATCGACGACAAGCGTTTCGCCCTTCGCCATCAAGGCTCTCAAGCGTTCGGCGGGCAACAGCCGGCCATCGGGATTATTGGGGTTGGCCAGTAGCAGCGTGCCGTTGCCCGCCCCCGCTGCGTCCGGCGCGATGGCGATACTCCCCGGCAGAGCCTCCGCATGCGTGCCGTAGCTTGGCGCGACATGACGGAACGGCGCGGGCAGGGCGAGGGCGTGCAGCATCCGCAGAGCCATCTCGCTGCCCGGCACAGCGCAGACCGAAGCCGCATCCACGCCGAAATGCGCCGCCGCCGCGCTTTCGAGGGCCGCGAGCGCGCCCTCGTCCGGCAGTCTTGTCCAGTCGACCGGCCCCGCCCGCGTCACATCCCAGGCATGCGGGTTGATGCCGGTGGACAGGTCGATCCATGGGCGCGGCGCGTCCGGGAAGGCGGCCTGCGCCTCCCCCAATCGTCCGCCATGCACCCGCCATGGTTCCAACGCCTGTCCTTTTGCCCGTCGCTTTGTCTGTCGCATTTGTCCGCCAAGCCCTTTACCGGCAGCGGAAGGCAGCGCCAGTTTATTATGGGCCAGTTTATTATGGGCCAGCCAATGATGGAGCACACGATGGAACCCCGCACCCTGTTCGTCACCGGCGGCGCGCGATCCGGCAAGAGCAGCCATGCGCTGGCCGAGGCGGAGAAATCCGGCCTGTCGCTGGTCTTTATCGCCACGGCGCAGGCGAGCGACCCGGAAATGGCGGCGCGCATCGACCGGCATCGGGACGAACGCGGTCCGCAATGGACGACGATCGAGTGCCCGGTGGCGCTGGCGGACCTGATCGCGGAACAGGCCGATCCTTCGCGCATCCTGCTGATCGACTGCCTGACGCTGTGGACGTCGAACCTGATGTTCGGGGGGCATGACATAGTGACGGAAACCGCGCGGCTGGTGGGTGCCATAGAGCATGCGAAGGGGCCGCTGATCCTCGTCACCAATGAGGTCGGACTGGGCATCGTGCCCGACAATGCGCTGTCCCGCGAATTTCGCGACGCGGCCGGGCGGGTCAATCAGGCGGTGGCGGCCGCATGCAGCGAAGCCGTGATGATTGTTTCCGGCCTATTGCTGCGGCTTAAATAATAAGCCGAATTGGGCACGGAGTCCCATCGAGAGACCCTTTGCCCCTTGAAATAGGCCATCGACTTGCCGATACTATGGGAGCGGGCCGGGCCCCTCTGGCGGCTGGCGGCGTTCTGCAGGACAGGACGCACCAGACGTGATGTCGGACCGCATCGAGTGCGCTCGGTGCAGGTTCGAGGATTTACCCCCCAAATTCTCCCCTCCCGGACGTACTCGATCCTTAGTTTTGACAAGGACGGAGCGTAGAGTGAACAACCCCTATCCCATGCCGGGCTATTCCCGCGCAGACGCCGCAGCGGTCGACGCCGGCCTGCGCAGCCATATGCTCGGCGTTTTCCGCAATATGGGCATCGGCCTGATCATCACCGGCATTGTCGCCGCGGTGATCGGCAACACCCCTGCCCTGTATCAGCCGATCTTCGGCACGCCGCTGAAGTGGGTCGCGATCTTCGCGCCGCTGGCGTTCGTGTTCTTCTTCACCTTCCGCATCGAAAAGATGACGGATGCGGGCGCGCGCACCGCCTTCTACGCCTTTTCGGCGGTGATGGGCGTATCGCTGGCCAGCATCTTCATCGTCTTTACCGGCGCGTCGATCGCCCAGGCCTTCTTCGCCGCGGCGGTGATGTTCCTGGCGATGGCCCTGTGGGGTTACACCACCGGCCGTGACCTGACGAAGATGGGATCGTTCCTGATGATGGGCCTGATCGGCATCATCGTCGCCAGCCTGGTGAACCTGTTCCTGGCCTCGTCGGCGCTGCAGCTTGTCGTGTCGATTTTGGGCGTAGTGATCTTCACCGGCCTGACCGCGTGGGACACGCAGCGGATCAAGTCCGACTATCTCCACTATGCGGGCACGCAGGCGACCGCGAAGCTGGAGGTGATGGGCGCGCTGTCGCTGTACCTGAACTTCGTGAACCTGTTCCAGCTTCTGCTGAACCTGATGGGCGAGCGGGAATAATCGCCATGCGCGACCCGCAAGCCGTATCCTCGATGCTCTGCCCCGTCTGCAGCACTGGCCTGGCCATGTCGGACAGGCAGGGCGTCGAGATCGATTATTGCCCGCAATGCCGGGGCGTGTGGCTGGACCGTGGCGAGCTCGACAAGATCATCGAGCGCAACTGCGCCCAGCCCGCGCCTCAGGCCATGCCGCAGGCGGCGCCCCAGCAAAGCTATCGCCCCGACCGGGGTTATGGCGGGCAGGACGGCTATTATGGGAAGAAGCGGAAGAAGAGCTTCCTGGAGGAGCTGTTTGATTAGGGGATGATACTCAGAATCCGTTCGGGCTGAGCTTGTCGAAGCCCTGCACTTATTAAAAGAGAAAGGCAGCCCTTCGACAAGCTCAGGGCGAACGGGGTTTGTGATTCCGGTGAGAGCGGCGCGTGGAATTAAGCCGTTCTATTCCCCCGCCGACGGGATCGCCGTGGGAACCGGCGCGCCTTCCCAGCCGCCACCAAGCGCCTTGAACAACGCCACCTGCGCCTCCGCCCGGTCCGATTGCGCCTGGGCCAGCGCGGCGCGGGCATTGGCGCGGTCATTTTGCGCCACCAGCAATTGCAGGAAGCTGTCGGAGCCGGCGTCGAACCGCTTTTCAGCGATGAAGGATGCGCTGTTCGCGGCGGTCATGGCGCGGGACAGGGACGCCTCCCGGTCCACGGCGCCCTTCAGCCGGGCCAGCGCCTGTTCGGTTTCCTGCAACGCGGTCAGCACCGCCTTGTCGAAACTCGCCAGAGATCCTTCGGCGATGGCCTTGTTCTGGCGCACGCGCGCACGCGCCGCGCCGCTGAACGGGAAATTCCAACTGAGCAGCGGCCCGACCGAATAGCTGATCGAATCGCTTTTCGTGAGGTCCGATACCTGGGTGCCGCCGACGCTGATCGACCCCAGCAGGGTGATCGAGGGATAGAGCGCAGCCGTCGCCACGCCGACCCGCGCCGTGTCGGCCGCCAGCGTCCGCTCCGCCTCCCGCACGTCGGGGCGGCGGGCCAGCATCGCCTTGCCATC
>NZ_MINO01000134.1 GCF_001757355.1 Sphingobium phenoxybenzoativorans | reverse complement strand
GATGAACCCGACCGGCTCGGTTCCGGCTTCGCCTTCGGCCCGACCGCGCTGGTGACGCTCGACAGTCTGGAGGCGACCCGGCTGATCCAGCCCGGCAGCATCTATAATGTCCAATATCGCATCCGCATTCCTGCCGGATCAGACCCGCAGGCCGCCATCGCCCGAATCAACGCCGCCTCGCCCGACGCCCGCTGGGAAGTGCGCGACCGCAGCAACGGCGCGCCGGGCGCGCGCCGCTTCCTCGAACGTATGGGGCAATTCCTCGTCCTTGTCGGCCTGACCGCTTTGGTGGTTGCCGGGATCGGCGTCGGCAATGGCGTCACCGGCTATCTGGAGGGGAAACGATCCTCCATCGCCACGCTGAAGGCGCTGGGCGCATCCTCCCGCACCATCTTCCTCACCTATCTGTTCCAGATCCTGCTGGTCGCCGCCGGGGGCATCGCTGCGGGCATCATCGTCGGCGCACTCCTCCCGCCTGTCATCACCGCCGTCGCGGGCGACGCATTGCCGATACCGCCGCGACTCGCCCTCTACCCCGCGCCATTATTGACCAGCGCCGCCTATGGCCTGCTCACGGCACTGCTGTTCGCCGTCATCCCGCTGGCGCAGGCGCGGCGGGTGCGCGCAACCACGCTTTTCCGGGGCGAACTGGAGCCGGTGCGCGGTGCTGGCTGGGCCGTCATCACCGTCGCATTCCTTATCGCATTCGCCATCGCAGGACTGGCCGTATTGACCGCGAAGGAGCCGCGCCTCGCCCTCTGGTTCATCGCCGCCGCCGTTGGCCTGTTGGCGCTGCTGACGCTGGTGGGTGGCGCGGTCCAGCGCCTCGCCGCGCTGCTGCCCCGCCCGCGCCACCCGCTTGCGCGCCTCACCCTTGCGAATCTCCACCGCCCCGGCGCGCAGACCAGCCGCCTCGTCATCGCGCTTGGCCTTGGCCTCTCGCTGTTCGCGACGCTGGCGGTGGTGGAAACCAACCTGTCGGGCCAGATGGCGACCAGCATTCCGAAAAAGGCGCCCAGCTTCTTCGCCATCGACATTCCCTATGACGGCGTTGACCGCTTCCGCCAGATCGTCGATGGCCACGCCCCCGGCGCGGACATTGTGACGGTGCCCTCGCTGCGCGGCCCGGTCGTCGCCGTCCGCGATCAGCGCGTTTCGGACATGAAGAATATCCCCGACGACGCCTGGATCCTGCGCGGTGACCGGGGCCTTACCTATGCCGACACGCTTCCCGCCGGAAACCGCATCGTCGACGGGGCGTGGTGGCCGAAGGATTATGCCGGGCCGCCGCTCGTCTCGGTCGATCTGCGCGCCGCCAAGGCATTGTCGCTGAAGGTCGGCGACATGCTGACCGTCTCCGTGCTCGGCGTCGAAATCCCCGCGCGAATCGCCAGCCTGCGGGAAATCGACTGGGATTCGATGGGCCTCAATTTCGGCATGATCTTCTCGCCCAGCGCTCTGGCGGGCGCGCCGCACAGCTATCTGGCAACGATCACCCTGCCCGATGCGCAGAAGGCCGCCGCCATCGCCACGCAGGAACGCGCCATCAATCGCGACATCGCCCGCGCCTTCCCCTCCGCCTCGCTGATTCGCGTGAAGGAGGTGATCTCCACGCTCGGCGACCTCTTGGGTCAGTTGTCCACCGCCGTCCGCGCCGCCGCCTCGGTCGCGGTCGCCGCCGGAATCGCTGTGCTCGTGGGCGCGATCGCCGCCGCCCGCCGCGCCCGCACCTATGATTCGGTCCTGCTGAAGCTGCTGGGCGCGACCCGGCGTCAGGTGCTGGCGATGCAGGCGATGGAATATGCCGCGCTCGCCTTCATCGTCGCTTTCATCGCCTTCGCCGTGTCGGCCGTGGGCGGCTGGTATGTGGCGGTGCATGTGCTGGGGCTGGAATGGGCGCCGGACTGGACGGTTGTGCTGCTGACGCTGGGAATCGGCGCATTCCTGACGATCGCGCTTGGCCTCATCGGCTCGCTTCCGGTGCTGGCCGCGCGTCCCGCCTCCGCCCTGCGCCAGCTTTGAGGGGCGCATTGCGGGGGCCTGTCGCGATACCGTCTCGCAAAGCGGCCCAAACGCTTGACTTATCCGTCTCCACCCGTCATTAGCGCGCGCTTCGAGTGGTGATCGGTTTTCCGGTCGCCTTCGCACGACATCAACAGGAGTAGTCGCCATGAAGGCGCTAATGAAGACCACCAAGCCGGCGACCCCGGCTACGGTCGAGAAGAAATGGGTTTTGATTGACGCCGAGGGCCTCGTCGTTGGCCGCGCTGCGTCGATCATCGCCAACATTCTGCGCGGCAAGCACAAGCCGAGCTACACGCCCCATGTCGATTGCGGTGACAATGTGATCATCGTCAACGCCGCCAAGGTGAAGTTCACCGGCAAGAAGCTGACCGACAAGGTCTATTACAAGCACACCGGTTATGCCGGCGGCATCAAGGGCGTCACCGCCGGCAAGGTGCTGGAAGGCCGCTTCCCGGAGCGCGTGCTTGAAAAGGCGATTGAGCGCATGATCCCCCGTGGTCCGCTGGGCCGTCAGCAGATGCGCAACCTGCGCGTTTTCGCCGGCGCCGAACACAGCCACGAATCGCAGAACCCAGAAGTGCTCGACCTCGCGTCGCGCAACCGCAAGAACAAGGTCGGTGCCTAATGTCCGATAACCGCCAGTCCCTGTCCGATCTCGCAGAGCTGACCGCAGCCGCGCCTGCCGCCGTCGCCTCCGCGCCGGTTTCGGCCGAAGCCGCCGCGCCCGTCTCGGCCGCACCCTCCGCGCCGCTGCGCCAGCAGGAAATCGACGGTCTCGGCCGCGCCTACGCCACCGGCCGCCGCAAGGACGCCGTGGCCCGCGTGTGGGTGAAGCCCGGCACCGGCAAGATCACGGTCAACGGCCGCGATCAGGAAATCTATTTCGCCCGTCCGACCCTGCGCCTGGTGATCAACCAGCCGTTCGGCGTGACCGAGCGCGAAGGCCAGTATGACGTGATCGCCACCGTCAAGGGCGGCGGTCTTTCGGGTCAGGCCGGCGCGGTCAAGCACGGCATCAGCCAGGCGCTGACCAAGTATGAGCCTGCCCTGCGCAGCGCGGTCAAGGCCGAAGGCTTCCTGACCCGCGACAGCCGCACCGTGGAGCGCAAGAAGTACGGCCGCGCCAAGGCCCGCCGCAGCTTCCAGTTCTCGAAGCGCTAAGCTTCGGCAACAACGATATTTGGGAAGGGGCGGTCTTGCGGGGCCGCCCTTTTCTTTTGGCCTTTTCTTTTTGGAGCAGGAGGTTCCAATGGGCGAACGCTTCGAACGGCACAAACAACCCTGGACCGCCGACGAGATCCAGAAACTCCACACCCTCGCCAAGAAAGGCATGGCATTGAAAGCCATCGCCAAGGCCCTGACCCGCAGTGAGGAATCGACAAAGGCCCGCGCCAAGCAGGACGGCCTCAGCATCGCGAAATTGCGGTAGGCTGCAATATCCCCCGCATTGTGATTGCGTACGGATTTCGGCTCACTTCCGCCGGAATCTGGTGATTATGACTGGTATCGCATATGTAGACAGGGTACGGATTTCATATTTCCCCAGACGACATAACGCGACCGTTTTGAACGTGTAATAATTATATACTTATGCGCGGCCATAAATACCATTATCTATTTATAGTAGTTCTCGCGTACAATTTATAAAACGCGAATAACTTATAATTTCGCCCAAAATGGGTGTATTATTCCTGCGTTTATCTTTGGATATTTAAAAAGTTGCGGATCGGAAATCTCGAATTCCGCTCTTATGTCCAATGATGAGCCTGTCGTGCTCAGTAAGGGTGCGCCGGCGCCAAGGCAGACATTCACTACGCTAAACGCCTTGCGCGGTGTGGCGGCTATCGCTGTCGCGACAATGCACTGGAGAGTGGTTTTCGGGCCGTTTCATGCGTATAGCGGCTATCTCGCGGTTGATCTTTTCTTCTTGCTGAGCGGTTTCGTCGTCGCTTTTTCCTACGACGCCAAACTTCGGGGCGCATGGACCGCGCCGCACTTCCTGGGCATGCGGTTAGTCCGGCTCTATCCCATGTATATATTGGGGGTGTGCATCACGCTCGGCGGGATATTCGCCTTTAACAGCGGTGACAGGATGGAGGCGTCTTTGCCGGAGATCGCCGCGGCCGCCTTCTGCAATGGCCTGATGCTACCGTCATTCTCGATGGGGCAATCCCATGCAGTTTTCCCGCTCAACACGCCGGCCTGGACGCTGTTTCTCGAACTTGCCTGCAATCTGGCCTATGCGCTGCTGCACCGCTTTACCAGCGTCCGTAACCTTCTGCTTTGCGCGGCGCTTTCCGCCGGGGCCTTGGTGGCGATAGCGGTGGAGTATGGCACCATAAACCTCGGTTTCAGCACCGCGACCTTCTTCGTGGGCTTGTTCCGCGTGGGCTTCTCTTTTTCCGCTGGCGTTCTGTTGTGCCGGGCCTATCGGGCGGACCTGCTGCCCACATGGCGCTTGCCGGGGCTGTGCATCCTGTCGATATGCCTGGGCGCCTTGCTCTACCAACCCACGGTCATGCCGTTGTTCGAACTATTTTGTATATTGTTTCTGTTCCCGCTGGTGATCATGGTCAGCGTTCATTCGTCCAGCCATGCCGCCATATCCGATTTTCTCGGCAGCGTATCCTATCCCCTTTATGCGATTCACATGCCTGTGCTGGGCATCATCCTTGTCCTTTTTAAAGGCCAGTCACAGCCTGCATTGGCCATGGTGGCATTCTTCTCCTTACTGGCGCTGGTGCTGTTGAGCAGGGCGCTGGACCAGCAGGTCGACAAGCCGGTCAGAGCCAAATTGTCCGCAGCCTGGCTACGCAACATCGACCGGCCGTCGGGCGTTCCGCGACTGGCATGAACGGAGGGGGCTTCACCCCCCAACCCCTGCAATCGCCTCCGCGCTCCATCCGCCGCCCATCGCCTGATACAGCGCCACCCGCGCCGTCAGCGCGTCGGCCTGCGCCTGGATCAGCGCCAGTTCCGCCCCCAGCAACCCGCGCTGCGCGTCCAGTTGCTCCAGATAGGGCGAATATCCCGCCTTGTAGCGGTTGGTGGCGTAGCGGAACCCCTGCGACAGCGCGTCGCGCTGCGCCGCCAATATCCGCGCCTGCTCGTCCGAATGCTTCGCCGCCGCCAGCGCATCCTCCACCTCGCGGAACGCCGTCAGCGCCGCCTTGCGATA
>NZ_MINO01000133.1 GCF_001757355.1 Sphingobium phenoxybenzoativorans | reverse complement strand
GTTCCCAATAGCGGCGCTGCTGGTCCGTCCAGCGATGCCGCGCGCCGCGGCGGTCATAGACATAATATCCGCCGCCCGGATAATAGAAGTTATTGTACCAGCCGCCATATCCGCCGCCATAATAGCCGGGGCCATAATAGGGGTCGTAAAAGCCGTCATTATAGGCGTAGCGGCCATATCCGGCGTCGATGCCGCCATAGCCGTAACCGTCGGTGGCGCATCCGCCCAGTGTCAGCAAACCGGCAAGACCGGCCGCCAGCAAGGCGATCCTTTTCCTCGTTTTCGCGACAGGAGCCATGATCCGTCTCCTCAAAAGTCATGATCTGCGTGAGAGCCTAACGCGCCGGAATTGAATTGGTTGTGAACGGCGATGCGCCAAGGCATTAGGGAGATATAGCAAACGCAAATTCCGGATCGCCCACTCGCATGCCCCGCGCCACCATTGCAGACGTCGCTCGCGTTGCCGGGGTGTCGATCAAGACCGCGTCCCGCGTTCTCAACCGGGAACCGCATGTCAGCGCGGCAAAGCAGGCGATGGTGGAACAGGCGATCCTGTCCCTCAACTACCGGCCCAGCCAGATCGCGCGCAGCCTGAAGGGCAGCCGGTCGTTTCAGATCGCCCTGCTCTACGACAATCCCAGCGCCGCCTATTTCCAGGCGATGCATGATGGCGCGCGGCAATTGTGCGATGCGTCGGGATTTCGCCTGATGACGCAGGCGTTCAGCGTTCATGCGCCGACCATGGTGGGGGAGATCATCGCCCTGATCGACGACATGCATGTCGAGGGCCTGATCCTGTCGCCGCCGCTGACGGATTGCTGCCCGCTGCTCGAAGCGCTGGACGCCCGGCGGGTGCCGTTTGTCCGCATCGCGCCGACGGTGGCGCTGGAGCGGGCGGGCTTCACGCTGATGGACGACATGTCGGCGGCGGAGGAGGCGACGGCGCACCTCATATCCCTTGGCCATCGCGCGATTGGCTTTGTGCGCGGGCATCCGGATCATGGCGCCGCCAGCCAGCGGTTTGAAGGATATCGCCGCGCCTTGGAGCGGGCGGGGCTTGCCTTTGACGAGGCGCTGACGGCGCAGGGCGCTTTCACCTTCGCCTCCGGGCGGGAGGCGGCCGCGGAACTGTTGGAGCGGGAGGACCGCCCGTCGGCGATCTTCGCCAGCAATGACGACATGGCGGCGGGCGTATTGGCCTATGCGCATGAGGCGGGAATCGATGTCCCGGCCGACCTGTCGATCATGGGTTTCGACGATAATCAGATCGCGCAGATGATCTGGCCGCCGCTGACGACCATTCGTCAGCCGGTGCAGGCGCTCGCCTATGGCGCCGCGCGCCTTCTGCTCGACCGGCTGGAGACCGGCAGGGACGCGACGATGACGTTCGATTTCGAGCTGATCCAGCGCGGATCGACATGCGCAAGGACGCTGCAGGACGATTAGAATCGCGTAGAATCGCGGCGGCCGCCCGCCATATCGCGCTGCAGCAAAACAGTTCTGGACAAGGTGCCGCAATCTCCGCCTTAATCCGCGGCCGGGGGGAACGGTGCATGTCGCTTACAGTCCGCATTCTCATCGCTCTTGTCGCTGGTCTTGTCGCGGGACTGGCCCTGTCCGCCTGGGCGGGGGATGGCGGGGCGCAGGTGGTGGCGATCGCCCGGCCGGTCGGCAAGGCGTGGCTCAACGGGCTGCAGATGCCGTTGATCCCGCTGATCTTCGGCCTGCTGGTGACGGGCATCGCGTCCGCCACCGTGTCCGCCGCGACGGGCGGCGTCGCCGCGCGCGCGATTGTCAGTTTCGCTATCGCTTTGCTCGGCGCGGCGGCGGTGGCGGCCATCTTGGGGGAGGCGCTGCTGGCCTGGTGGCCCGTGCCCGACGGCGCAGTGACGGCCATTGCCGGGCATGGCGATGTGGCGGAGGTGGAGGGGGTTCGCCCCTCTGCGGATTGGCTTGTGGGGTTCATCCCGGTCAATCCCCTGCGCTCTGCGGCGGATGGGCAGGTGGTTGCGGTCGTGCTGTTCGCGCTGTTCTTCGGTTTCGCCGTCACCCGGATCGCGCCGGATGCGCGCGCGCGGCTGCTCGGCTTTCTCGACGCGATGGTGGAGGCGCTGCGGGTGCTGGTCGGCTGGGTCCTGCGCGTCGCGCCCATCGGCGTGTTCGCATTGGGGCTGGTCGCCAGCAACCAGTCCGGCCTGGCGACCGCTGGAGCGCTGCTCCACTATATCCTGTTCATCGTGGTCATCTGCCTGGCGGTCACAGCGCTGGTCTATCCGCTTGCCATCCTGTTGGGCCGCGTCGCGCCGATGAGGTTTATCCGCGCCGTGTTGCCGCCGCAGGCCATCGCCTTCAGCACGCAGTCGTCCATCGCCTCGCTGCCCGCGATGATCGCGGCGAGCGACCGCGACCTGGATGTCCGCCCCGAAGTGCGCAGCATCGTCCTGCCGCTCGCCATATCGCTGTTCCGCATCACCAGCCCTCCCGCCAATCTGGGCGTGGCCCTCTATGTCGCGGCCTTGCACGGGGTCGCGCTTGGACCGGCGCAGCTTATCATCGGGGTGTGCGTGGCGGCGATCGTCAGCCTCGCGGCCGTCGGCCTGCCCAGCCAGATCACCTTCTTCACCACCACCGGTCCCATCTGCCTGGCGATGGGCGTGCCGGTGGAGGCGCTGCCGCTGCTGCTCGCCGTGGAAACCGTGCCCGATATCTTCCGCACGGTCGGCAATGTCACAGCGGACCTTGCGGTCACGCGCATCATCGATGAGCGAACGCCCGGCGGGGCCTAGAGTGATTTCGAGTGAAATGGAACATTTCGCGGCTCGGAAATCACGAGATAACAAAGGACTAGACCGAGATTTTGATTCAATCAAAATCTCCGCGCAATCCGCCGCTATGCCGCCAGCGTGTCGCGGAACCGGGCGAGGCGCTCTATCCCGGCGTCCAGCGTGGCGTCCGACTTGCAGAAGCAGAAGCGGACGACATGCGTGACCGGCCTTTCGGCGTAGAAGCTGGACACCGGGATCGCGACGACACCGGCCTCCGGCACAATCCGCTCACAAAAGGTCACGTCGTCCAGCGCGATGCCCGACGCCGCCAGGTCGGCGGAAATGAACCAGGTGGCGGCGCTCGGCAGCATGGCATAGCCCGCTGCCGATAATCCGGCCGACAGGCGGTCGCGCGAACGCTGATAGTCTGCGCGCATCGCATCGAACCATCCCCGGTCCCTGCCCAGCCCCTCCGCGACCGCCCATTGCAGATTGGGCGGCGTGGTGAAGGTCAGGAACTGATGCGCGCGGGCGAGCGCGGTCGCCAGCGGCGGCGCAGCGCACATCCACCCGACTTTCCATCCTGTCACCGAAAAGATCTTGCCTGCCGATCCGATCTTCACCGTGCGTTCCCGCATGCCGGGCAGGCTGATCAGCGGAACATGGCGGTTGCCGTCAAAGGTCACATGCTCCCACACCTCGTCGCATAGGGCGACAAGATCATGGGCGATGCAGGCATTGGCGACGATCCGCAATTCCGCCTCGCTCGCCATCGTGCCGGTGGGATTGAGTGGGGAGTTGAGGACAAGCAGGCGCGTGCGGGGCGTGATCGCCGCCTCCAGCGCTTCGGCCGTGATGCGCCAGTGCGGCGGCTCCAGAGTCACCAGCCGCGCAACCCCGCCCGCACGCTCCACCATCGGCAGATAGGCGTCGTAAAGCGGCTGGATCAGCACCACTTCGTCGCCCGGAGAAATCAGGGCGAGCAGCGCCGCCGCAATCGCCTCCGTCGCGCCGGACGTGACGATCACCTCCTCCGGCGAGAGGTCGATCGACTGATGCCGCGCATAATGGTCGGCCACCGCGCGGCGCAGTTCCGGCAATCCGGCCATCGGCGGATATTGGCTGGACCGTTCGACAAGGGCGCGGGCGGCCGCCTGCAGCATGTCCGGCGGTCCCGCATGTTCGGGAAACCCCTGGCCCAGATTGATCGCCCCGGTTTCGCGCGCGAGGGCCGACATCTTCTCAAAGATCGTCGTGCCCATTTTGGCATAGGTGGGGTTCATGACCCCACCGCCCAGGTTACGCGCCGATTTACAGGCCCAGCCGCGCCCAGAAATCGTCCGGCCGGATCGTTTCGCCCGCCTGCATCTGCGGCGATCGCGACCAGGAAGGGTGCGGGAGGGGAATGCGTAGGGTGTCGGGCCGCTGACGCCGGATTTTTCTGCGAATGGTCATCGTTTTCTCCTGTGCGCAGGAAACACGAAACCGGGCGTGGTCGCTTTGGCAACGTGCGCTTTAGCCGTTGATGACGCGGAGCAAGCTGTCCTTCAAAAGCCGCGGAGCATAGGCTCGGCATTTTGTCTATCCATCGCGTAGAGATATGTCCATCAAGCAATGATGTTGCGCGCATTAGATTTCCTTGGGCATGTCTTCGACGAAATTGACATTGTGCATGGGGAACGGCTCCGGCGCATAGCGCACCTCTACCGTGTCGAGCCATGCGCGAAACGCCCGCCTGCCGCCCTCCCCGATATGAGCGAGGAGAGCGTCGCGGTAGCGCACGGGCCAGTAGCCGATCAGATATTGCCGCTCGAACACCGCAGCGCTTTCCCCCGAAAGCAGATCGCCGAGGTTGGCCGGGACCGGCAGCACATCGACCGGCGCTGTCAGGACAGCCTCGAAATCCCCCCGCGCGGCATGGTCGAGCGCCGCGCAAAGGCCGCCGAGCGGGCCGAAGCCCTGCACTGGATAATCGGCAAGGGAGGAAAGGCCGGGCCACGCCCGGCCGCAGATGACCAGTTCATCGACCTGCGGACGCAGCGCGGCGATCACATGGTCGATCATCGGCTGCCCGTCGATCATGGCCATGGCCTTGTCGCTGCCGAACCGTTGCGACTGGCCGCCCGCGATGATCGCGCCAAGGCGGCGCGCGCCCGCCGTCATCCGGCGGAGGCGCCGGACCTGCGGCCGATCCAGACCATATAGAGGACAAGCCCGATCGCATTCCACAGCAGGAAGAAATGATGCGTCTGGGACGGCAGGCTCATGAACAGATAGGCGCAGCCGATGATCGCGCCCGGCCCGACCAGCCAGGGCAGCGGCGACCGGAACAGGCGCGGTTCATCCGGCGCGCGGCGGCGGAGCACCAGCATGCAGGTGGCGACCGCCATGAAGGCGACCAGCGTCCCCGCATTGGCCAGGGCGGCGATCTGGTCCAGCGGCACCAGTCCG
>NZ_MINO01000132.1 GCF_001757355.1 Sphingobium phenoxybenzoativorans | reverse complement strand
GGATCGGTCCGCGCGCTGCGCAGCGCGCCCGCGCGCGAGGCGCTGGAGGAGGTGCTGCCCGGCCTGATGGCGGCGCTGGCCAAGGCCCCTGACAGCGCCACTGCGCTCAACCGGCTCGACGACCTGATCGGCCGCCTGCCCAGCGCAATCAATTTCTTCAAACTGCTCGCCGCCCGCCCGGCGCTGACCCAGACGCTTGCCGAAATCCTGAGCCATGCCCCGGCGCTGGCCGATGCGCTGGGCGCGCGCGCTGAACTGCTGGACGGGCTGATCGACGCCACCGCCTTCGATCCCGTGCCGCAGGTCGATGTCCTCGCCCGGCAATTCGCCGCGCTCGACAGCGGGGAGGATTATCAGGTCTTGCTGGATCGCGTGCGGCAGCGGGTCGGCGACAAGCGGTTTGCGCTCGGCGCGCAGATCGTGCGCGGGACCGCCGATCCGCTGGAGGTCGCCGCAGGCTATTCCCGCGTCGCGGAGGCGGCGATCGAGGCGCTCGCCAGCGCCACCATCACCGAATTTGAGGAGGCGCACGGCAAGGTTCCCGGCGGAGAGCTTGTGATATTGGCCCTCGGCCGTCTGGGCGGCGGCGCGCTGACCCACGCCTCCGACCTTGATCTCATCTATCTGTTCACCGGAGACTTCGCCGCGGAATCGGACGGACGAAAATCCTTGGGCGCGACCCAATATTTCAACCGGCTGGCGCAGCGGATCGGCAATGCGCTGTCCGTCCCCACGGCATCCGGGCCGCTCTATGAAGTCGACACCCGCCTGCGGCCATCGGGCGCGCAGGGCCTGCTCGCCGTCAGCTTCGACAGCTTCGCCCGCTATCAGAAAGAGGAAGCATGGGCGTGGGAGCATCTGGCGCTCACCCGCGCCCGTCCGGTTTTCGGCCCGGAGGAAGCGCGCTGCAAGCTGGAGGGCATCATCGCCGATGTTCTGCATATGCCGCGCGACATCGACCGCCTGACCCGCGAGGCGGTGAAGATGCGCGGCGACATCGCCAAACACAAACCGCCCGCCGGCCCGCTGGACGCAAAGCTGGTGGAAGGCGGCCTGGTCGATCTGGAGTTCCTGACGCATGTCACCCAGTTCCGCCACGATATGGGCTTTGTCCCGCAACTGGGCAAAGCGCTGCAATTGCTGGCCGATGCCGGGCATCTCCCCGCCGACCTGCTGCCCGCGCATGACCTGATCACCCGTTTCCTGATCGTATCGCGCCTCGTGTCGCCCAAATCGACGGAGCCGCCCGCGGCCTCGCAGGCGCTGGTCGCGCGGGCGTGTGGCGAGGAGGACTGGCAGGCGCTGCTTGCAAGCTATGACGCCGCACGGCAAAGCATCGCGGCGCGCTGGGGCGACATCGCCACGGCCTAGGAGACGAAGCATGATCAAGGAAGGGGACAAGGCGCCCGGCGCATCGCTGGAGGATATGGACGGCGCACCTTTCACGCTCGCCCAATTCGCCGGCAAGCCGCTGGTCGTCTATTTCTATCCCAAGGCGGACACGCCCGGTTGCACCAGCGAGGCGCAGGCGTTCACCGCCTTGGCGGATAACTTCGCGGCAGCGGGCGCGCCCGTGATCGGCGTGTCGAAGGACAAGCCCGCAAAGCTCAGGAAATTCACGGACAAATATGGCCTGAAAGTCCAACTCGCCTCCGATGAGAAGGGCGGCTTTTGCGAGGCGTTCGGCACCTGGGTCGAAAAGAGCATGTATGGCCGCAGCTATATGGGGATTGAACGATCGACCTTCCTGATCGGCGCGGACGGCACGGTGCTGAAGGTCTGGCCCAAGGTGAAGGTCAAGGGCCATGCCGAGGATGTGCTGGCGGCGGTCAAGGCGCTTTGACGGCCACTCCGCATTCTTGAGATGACCAGCCTGGCCCATGCCTGCCGCAATGTCCTGCTGACCGCCGATCCCCATGCGAAGGTCATGGCGGCGCGCGCCGCCACGCGCGACTGGCGGCTGGGACGGCTGGATCACCGGTTCGACGTCGCGATGCCGGACCGTCCCGCGCGCCCGCCCCGGCCCGACCTGCTGCCGCCCAACCGCATGCCCAAGCGCGGCAAGGTGGGGTCGGAACGGTCGCGCATCGCGATGCTGCATGCGCTGGCGCATATCGAATTTGTCGCGATCGACCTCGCTTATGATTGCGCTGGGCGCTTCGGCGCGGGTTTCGGCCCGGCCTTTGCGGACGACTGGATGCAGGTGGGCGCGGAGGAGGCCATGCACTTCGCCCTCCTCTCCCGCAGGCTGCGCGCCCTGGGGTCGGCCTATGGCGATCTGCCCGCCCATGACGGCCTGTGGGAAGCGGCGGAGGAGACAGCGCATGATGTGATGGCGCGGCTGGCGATCGTGCCGATGGTGCTGGAGGCGCGCGCTCTGGATATTACGCCAGCGACCGTCGAGCGCTTTTCAAAGGCGGGCGACTTAAATTCGGCCCGCATGCTCGGCCGGATCATGAAAGACGAGATTCGCCACGTCGCGGCGGGGACAAGATGGTTCGTCTCGGCGGCGAACCGTGCTGGATTCGATGCCCCGGAATATTACCAAATCCTTGTAAACCGCCATTTTCGCGGCAGCCTCAAACCTCCGTTCAACGACTCAGCGCGTAGCCAAGCCGGTTTAACGCGGGAATTCTATGCTGCGCTTGCGTCATCACGGTTAATTTGCACTCTGTGACCTACGGGGGCAGCACAAGCTGCTTATAAATAGGGTCAAGTGCCACGCTGGCTGGGTCGGCCAACGCGGTAAGAGTCGGGGTTCGCATGTCGCAAAACCATAAAAAGAACAATCGTCGCAATCATTTGTTCCAATCCGCCAAAACCTTCCTCGCCGTCGCCGCCTTTGGCGCGCTGTGCGCAGCGGCTCCCGCCCGCGCCGCCGCCGATGACGAAGATGGCCCCTATGCCGACATCAACGAGGCCGACGCTGGCGCTCTGGGCAAGGGCGACGCTGGCTTCCAGTCCATTTTCTCCAGCCTGAAGCAGATGGATGGCGGCATGCAGTCCGCCGTTTACATCCCGTCGGGCCGCCCGGTCGACAAGATGATCGGCCTGACCAGCAGCTTCGGCGTCCGCTCTGACCCGTTCAACGGCCACGCCCGCATGCACAAGGGCATCGACATTCCCGGCGCTGTCGGCACCCCGATCTACGCGACCGCCGATGGCATCGTCAGCCGCTCCGGCTGGGCCAGCGGCTATGGCAATCTCGTCGAAATCTCGCACGGCAACGGCATGCAGACCCGCTATGGCCACATGTCGAAGCTGATCGTCGAACCCAACACCCGCGTCCGTCGCGGCCAGATCATCGGCCTGATGGGCTCGACCGGCCGCTCCACTGGCAGCCACCTGCATTATGAAGTGCGCGTCGATGGCGCTGCGATCAACCCCGTGCCGTTCATGGCCGGTTCCGAATATCTGATCGCCATGAACACCAAGCCCCCGGTCGCAATGGGTGGTCCGACGCCGAAGCAGGAAAACGACGCGGACTGATCCGGCTTATCAGCCGGTCTCTGGACCGGCCCATCAAAAGGCCCGGAAGCGTAACCGCTTGCCGGGCCTTTTGCTGATCCCTATCTTGGGGCCATGAGCGATATCGACCTGACTTCATCGGCTGCGGCGCGTGTCGCCTTCATCGCCACGAAAACCGGCAAGCCCGCGATCCTGCGCCTGGCGGTGGAGGGCGGCGGCTGCTCCGGCTTCCAGTACCGCTTCGGCCTCAGCGAAGGCGTGGAGGAGGACGATCTGGCCGTGGAGCGCGACGGCGTAACCCTGGTGGTGGATGCGATGAGCCTTGATCTCGTACGCGGATCGGCGGTCGATTTCGTCGAGGATATGGGCGGATCGGCCTTCAAGGTGACGAACCCCAACGCGACGGCCGGCTGCGGCTGCGGCTCCAGCTTTTCGGTGTGATTTGCATCGGAGCGATGGAAGTCGCCATACATGCTGATCAGAACGAAATGTCTCAGAGGTTAGCATGCTCGGCACGATCATAGATTTTATTGGAGCACGCCGCGCTCGAAATAGATCAAAGCTCGGCCAACAGATCGAAGCGACCCTGTGCGCGGGCATGACTATCCCAGATGCATTTGAATTGCTGTTCCAGTGGATCGAAGCCCATCGATATTTCGTGGACACGCCGAACGGCAGGATAGGTTTTTTGTTTCCAGAGGCCGAAATGAAGCAAGGCTGGAATGACACCGGCCGACCTGGTGGAACGGACATCGAGTTTTTTGGGGAAGGCAATGTAAACCTGAAATATTGGTTCGAAACAGAAAGCCCTCAAGTAATTGAGCGCCTCTGCGTTTTCGCTAAAACTGGCGCTGAGGGTTCGATGGCTGCTTTTTGGTTGGCTGACGATGGTACACAAAAGATTGTGCACTTAGGGTCTGGTTCAGGTTCAATCATGACTTGCGTGCTCGCAGATGATCCGATCGATTTTCTCCGTCTACTTGCCATTGGATACGATCAAATTTGCTGGGGCGATGCGTTTTCCGAGCCACCAAATGCTGGCGGAGGGTTTTTGGTCCAGCCTAATCATCGTTATCAGGCGTGGGTGAAATCGACATTTGATGTATCTATACCGGAGCGGGGGTCAGAACTCGTTTCTGCATCGGCCGTTTCGGCGTCGACGAATGAGCAATCTGCCGACCCCTTCTGGAATTGGGTCATCAAACAGATTCATTGACCGGCTGCGTTCGATCAACGGTCTCCAAGAACAGACAGTCCGCTTTCCGCCCATCGCAACCTTATTCCTTTCTGCCGGACAGAACAGAGATCATCATACCCCACCCACCCCCATCACCCTGATTCCCGCGGACTCTTGACGGGGACTCCCCGCTTGGCGCATTGTCCTGAAACGGAACATTTGGGGGACGAAGGCGATTATGGCGGCCAGCCGCGCCACGAAACGCACGCCGGACTGGCGTGACATGCTCAAACGCAGCATCATCCGCAGCGGCGCGCTGATCGGGTCGCTGGCGCTGTTCGCCTTTGCCGTGTTCCTGACGCTGGCGCTGCTCAGCTACGCGCCGAGCGACCCGTCGATGAACACGGTCGCCGCCGCGACGACCAAGAATATCATGCAGACGCCCGGCGCCTACACCGCCGATTTCCTGCTCTGGCTGTTCGGCGTCCCCGCCGCGCTGCTTATCCCGTTGATCTTCCTCAGCGCCCATCGCCTGTGGGGCGATGAGGATATGGCGGGGTGGAAGGGGCAGTTCGCCAAATGCCTGACCGGTATCGTGCTGCTCGGCATCGGCCTTGCCCTGTTCCAGCGGGAGCCGCTGGTCGGCCTGCCCGCCGGCTGGGGCGGCATTATCGGCCTGGTCGTGTCCAAGGGCATATTCAGCCTG
>NZ_MINO01000131.1 GCF_001757355.1 Sphingobium phenoxybenzoativorans | reverse complement strand
CCGCATGCGCCTCGAACTGCGCCTCCTCCATGATCGCCGCCACCTGCGGGGCGACCCTGTGGCGATGCACATCCCAATAGGGCCGCAGGTGGCGCAGGAACTGCGCGCGATCGGCCGGGCGCGCCGCCCGCCACATATCCTGGGTGAAGGGCCGCAATTCATCGACGGCGTTGCGCCAGCCCACCTGCTCCGCGCGGGCGCGCACGTCCCTGATCAGGGCGATGCAGCCTCTGGCCGGGCGCTCGGTGCGGGGCGTGAAGGGCGCGGCCGCCGCATGCACGCGCGGCAGCAGCCCGCGGCGGGACAGGGCAATGATGCGCCCGGTAAATCCCGCGGATTTCAATGTCTGCGCGCAATCCACGGCGGTTAGGCCGCTCCCCAGCAGCAGAACCAAGTCATCCGCGCCCAACCCTTGCGCAATCTCTGCGGACCAGGGTTCGGAAATATAGCGGGGCGGGGCAAGATGCTGGAAAGGCGGCAGATCATGCGGCGGCAGGTTGCCCGGCGCCAGCACGACGCTGTCGGCGGCGATGGACTCGCCGGACGCGAGCGCCACCGTGCATCCGTCATCCGCCATGGTCAGGTCGACGGCCTGATCAGCGAATATCTGAAACCGGTCGCCCGCCGCCTGCCGCGCTTCATCCAGCAGGCCCGCCAGATAGGCGCCATAGTCCCGCCGCGTGGCGAAGCTGCCGCCTGACCCTTTGGCGCGGCCCTCCAGCCAGTCGGTGAAATGGGCGGGTTGATCGGGCAGCGCACTCATATTGCTGGCCCGCACGTTCAGGATATGGCCGTCCTGCGCGCTGCCGAACGCGACCCCCTTCGCCAGCCGCGCGGGATGGCGCTCGACCAGCGAAACCCGCAACGATCCATAACGCAGCAGATTTATCGCCATCAGCGTGCCGCTGAAGCCGCCGCCGACAATCACGAGGTGCGACGTTCTCAGCACCGGTCAAACATTTCTAATCAATCCCGCAAAAATTGTTTAGCTGACTTATCTCTACTTCGATGATAGATAAAACAGTAAATGATTCTATGGGGAAGACGGATGTCCTGGATGAAGCGTTTCGGGCACAGGCTGGCCGGGCTGCGGGATGCGGCAAAGCGCGAATTTCTGCGCGATCCCATGGTCGTGCTGTTTGAGCGCGCGCCGGGCGCACAGGGCGATGCCGCACGGGACGCCACGGGCGGCCGCTGACATAGAGTCGCGGCAAATCTTGTTCGAATTGGGCGGAAGGTTTCGCGCGCGGCGCTGATAAAGGGAACGAGCCTGAAGCCGGCGCGTCGATAAGGGATGGGGATGGAGGCGGCATATGCCGTCCTTTTTAATTTCCCATTCCCCTATGCAATTTGTGCAGGGCCATAGCTTGGCAGTGGTGTGGAGCGAGGCGGCCCCATCTGAACGGCGCGCCTCTCACGCATAATTTCGTTGGACGGAGGGGCGGGCCTGTCCAGCCGCCCCCCAATCTTTCCATTTATTTATCGGCTTTATCCGCCTTCTCGCGAGCGGCGAGATAGCGCGCGGCGGTGGCGGCGGCATCGGCCTGCGTCACCGTGCCATCCTTGTCATTATCCTGCTCGGCGAAGGCGCGCGCGCCGGATGCGTCATATTCGGCCTGGACCATCTTCTGGTCCTTGTCCTTGTCGAGCACGCCGAAGCGGACATGCGCCTGACGGATCTGGCGCTGCCGCTCCTCGACCTTCTTCGGCTCGGTCAGTTCGGATGCAGCCAGTTGCTGTTCCAGCCTGGCGCTATATTCCCCGACATATTCATCCTCGGATACCCAGCCGTCGGCGTTGGCGTCCGTCGCCTTGAAGCGCGCCACCCGCACTGCGTCGAACTCGGCGCGCGTGACCTTGCCGTCATGGTCGGTGTCATAGTCATGGATGAAGGCGCTGCCTTCGTGCGGGGCCGCGATGGCAGACCCTGTGGCGGCCGTCAGAAGCGCGGCCAGGACGATCGTATATTTCATGTCTTTCTCCAAAAATGCGCAATCGTGCAGAATGTCGCGCAGGTCAGGCCGCATCGAAGGTCAGCGTATAGGTATAGCTGCGATAGGGCGTTTCCGATCCCGCCGGGGCCGCGCCGCGATGCCGCACCAGGATCAGATAGGTGCCTGCATCCTCCGGCTTCACGCTGAATTTTCCGTTCGCATCGCTCTTGATCTGGGCGGCGACCTTGCGCCCGTCATAATAGCCCGCGCTGCGGAACAGGGTCAGCTCCGCGCCTGCCAGCGGCTTGCCGTCGAACAGCAGGACAAAGGCCGCGTCCGAACCGGCTGAAATGCCGTTGGGATGGGTGATCGCCTGGATCTCCAGCGCCTTGCCAACCGGCTTCAGCGCCGCCTCCGTCGGCTGGCCGCGCGTCACATAGGCTTCGGCCAGCGTCATGCTCTGGACATCGACCTGCTGCGCCCCCGCCGGGGGTTGCCCGTCCTCGCCGCGCATCTCCCACTTGTCGCCAATCTTGAACATCTTGCCCTTCCGCCCGGCGCGCTGGCCGGTGGTAACGCGATAGGTGCCGTCGACCGGGATGTTCGCTTCGAAGATCGACAGGTCGCGCAAATGCGTGACCGGCCCGGCGGGCAGGTCCTTTCCATCCGGTCCCACCAGATGGAATGGCGCGTCGCGCATGGCGACCTCCGGCAGGAAGGCGTCCTCGGTAAAGGCGGACTGGACAGTGATGTGATCGCCCTTGCCGACGTCGAACAGCGTCGGCAGCACATAGGGCATATGCGCCTGCGCGGCGGTGCCGCCAGCCAGAGCGAGAAGGACGGCGGCGGCGCGGATTCGATGCAAAGTCACGATAAACCCCTTTCGCTACGCCGCCATTTATAGCTATTGAGAATCACTTGCAATCCTGTTTTTTCGCGTTAGGTGCATGGCGCATTCGGGGATGGCCACGCCTCCCCAGGACATCACGGGGGCTAATGACCATGATCAAGACCAGAACGCTGCTGCACATCGGAACCGCACTGCTGGCGCTGCCCGCTCCGGCGCTGGCGCAGGACAGTGGCGCGGATGAAGGCGTGACCACGCGCCTCGCGCTCGACCGTCTGGTGATTTCCGCAGGCACGGAAAAGGTCGCGATCGACACGCCCCAGGCCGTCACCGCCATGGATCAGGAGGATATCGATCAGACCCAGGCGACCACCATCGGCGACCTGCTGGAGGGCATGCCGGGCGTGAACATCCAGGGCGGCGTCGGCCAGTTGGGGCAGGGCTTCAACATTCGCGGTATGGGCACGGCGATCGGCGATTCCGACAACCGCATCCTGATGACCGTCGATGGCGTGACGAAATTCTACGAACAATATCGCATGGGCGCCTTCTTCAGCGAGCCGGAGCTTTACAAGCGGGTCGAGGTGCTGCGGGGTCCCGCTTCCTCGACGCTTTACGGCGCGGGCGCGCTGGCGGGCGTGATCAACTTCACGACCAAGGACGCATCGGACTTCCTGAAGGATGGCGACCCGATCGCCGTCCGGCTGAAGGGCGCGACGGAAACCAATGCGCAGGCGCACACCCTGTCCGGCATCGTCGCGGCCCAGCCGGTCGAGGGCGTCGAACTGCTCGGCAGCTATAATTACCGCCGGACGGACGATTATAAGAGCGGCAATGGCGCCACCGTCCCGGCATCGGCGACCGAGTCCGATAGCTGGCTGGTCAAGGGTCGGGTTTCCATCGGCGGCAATAAAAAGCACGCCATCTGGGCCTCCTATCAGGATTGGATCAGCGACGCGCCGCAGGTCTATGATCAGGTCTCCGCCTCGACCGGCAATTCGCTGATGCGCCGCCGCGTCCACGACAAGACGGCGGTGCTGGGGTATGAAAACGACTTTGACGGCAGCAAGCTGTTCAATGTCGAGGCGCAGGTCGCCTATTCGCTGTCGGAAGTCCACCAGACCGAGACGACATTCCTCGGCCCGCTCGCCTATTCCGACTTTTCCTATGAAAGCTGGCAGGGCAAGGTCCAGAACACCAGCGAGTTCGACCTGGGCGGCGACTGGAAAACCTTCCTGATCGTCGGCGGCCAGTGGAGCGAGCAGAAGCGCCGCAATCCGCGCGTGTCGCTGACCGGCGTGGTGACGCCGGGCGCTGGCACCCATCCCGAAGGCGAAATGACCCGCTATGGCCTGTTCGGTCAGTTGGAAATCGTCTGGTCCGACAAGCTGACGATCATGCCGGGCGTCCGCATCGACTGGAATGACCTGACGCCGGGCGCGACTGTGGTGGGCGGCACGGTGCTGACCCAGAAGGTGAAGGACAGCGGCGTTTCGCCCAAGCTTGCCGCGCTCTACAATCTCACGCCCTGGTTCGGCGTTTTCGGGTCGGTGGCGCGCACGGTGCGCATGCCCAATATCGACGAGATTTTCACCCGCAGCGCCACGCGCCCGAATAACCCGAACCTGCGTCCGGAAAAATCCGACAATTATGAAGCCGGCTTCACCCTCTCCTTCGACGATGCGCTGGGCAAGGGCGACCGCTTCCGCGCCAAGACGACGCTGTTCCAGAATGATGTGAAGGACCTGATCGTCAACGTCTCCGCGCCCACCGGCACGCCCTATTTCCAGAACATCAACCGTTCGCGCTTCAAGGGGCTGGAGGTTGAGGCGGAATATGGCATTGGCGGCTTCTACGCCCGCGGCAACATGTCCTTCATCGACGGCAAGAACCGGCTGACGGGTAATTATCTCAACACCATTCCGGCCAACGATTACCGCCTGACGCTGGGCTATGCCGATGCGGGCACCGGCCTGTCGGGCGGCTGGACCGGCGAGTTCGCCGAACGGCAGGACAAGGTGACGCCGGGCAGCTTCCCCTCGCTCGGTTCCGGCGTGGCGACGCCGGGCTATACGATCCACAACCTGTTCTTCGCCTTCAAGCCGCAGAGCGGCCCGGCCAAGGGATTCGAGTTTCGCATCGCCGTCGACAATGTGTTCGACAAGCAATATCGCCGCCACCTCTCCTCGCTGGCCGCCGAGGGGCAGAGCTTCAAATTCACCGTGGCGAACACTTTCTAAGGGCGATGGAGCGCGCGGCGCATCCATTTCCAATGGGCCTGCCGGTTCCACGGGGCCTGCCGGTTCCAAAGGGATTGCCAGCGGCGGCGTCGCTGCTGGTCAACGCCCTTCTGATCGGGGCGCTGCTGAACCTGGGGATGGGCCGCAGCAGCCCCCGGCTGGAATCGCCCGCGCTCACCGTCATGGACCTCGCCGTGCTGAAGGGCGTGGAGGACGGTAAAGAGGAAGCGGAGGCGGCCGCGCCCAGCACGCCGCCGTCACCCGCGCCGCCACCGCCCGACCCTGCGCCTGTTTCCGCCGCCAGGCCGCTGGCGCAGCCGGTAGTCCCCGTCCTCACGAT
>NZ_MINO01000130.1 GCF_001757355.1 Sphingobium phenoxybenzoativorans | reverse complement strand
GGAGCGCCCCTGTGGACCTCGGCGCCGACATGGTGCGCGACGAGCCGGATGATCCGCTCGGCCTGCAGCGGGCTCAGCCGCTCCTCGGTCGCAGCGATGCCGCTGTCGAGACGATCGACCCACAGCCGCCCATCGGCGTTGAGCATGATCTCGGCGACGTTCGCGTCGTCGAGCCAGGCCGCGATCGCCGGGCCGAGCGCGCTCCGCAGCATCGCGGTCCCGCGTGCGTGAACGATGGCCGATGGCTGGGTCACTTGAGGCTGTCTCCGTGGATCGAGAGCCGCACGAGCGGCGTCGGAGACAGGTAAAGAATGCCAATTTCGGCCGGTTACAACAGCATTCCGCCGGCGTCGTAAGAGCGGCGACGGCCGGATATATTAGCGCGGATCAGAAATACGTGCCGTCGCGACTGGGGCTTAATTCTACGGCGTCGCAACGCGAATCAGATGGCTTTCAAACGCGGTCTCTAGCCCGCCGTAGGAGGCTATGCTTTTCCTCCAGTCGGCGCCGACGCCTTGCGCCGCCGCTTCGGCTTATCGGCCAGTTCCACCCAAACCGGTGCATGGTCGCTGGTCTTCTCCCAGCCGCGGACATGACGATCGACCTGGGCATCCACCAACCGATCAGCCAACGGCGGGCTCAGCAGCAAATGGTCGATGCGAAGTCCAGCATTCCGGGCATAGGCGTTCCGGAAATAGTCGAAGAAGGTATAGATCACCTCGCCTGGGTGGATGGTCCGCAAAGCGTCCGTCCAACCCTGGTCGAGCAACCGGAAGTAGGCGGCTCTCACTTCCGGCGCGAACAGCGCGTCGTCGAGCCAGCGCTCCGGCTTGTAGACGTCGAGGTCGGTCGGCATCACGTTGAAGTCACCCGCGAGCATAACCGGTGCGCCCGTCCCCAGCAGCCCGGCCGCATGTTCGATCAGCCGTTCAAACCACCGCAATTTGTAATCGAATTTCGGACCGGGACGTGGATTGCCGTTCGGCAGGTAGAGCCCGCCGATCAGGATGCCGTTGACCGCCGCTTCGATATAGCGGCTGTGACTGTCGTCGGGATCGCCCGGCAGTCCGCGGCGGGTCTCGTGGATTTCGCCGACGCGGCTCAGAATGGCGACGCCGTTCCAGCTCTTCTGGCCATGCCAGATCGCATCATAGCCGAGGTCGCGGATCGCCTTCTCCGGAAACTTCTCCTGCGGCGCCTTCAGCTCCTGCAGACAGACGATGTCCGGCTGCTCCTCCTCAAGCCAGCGCAACAGCACCGGCAGGCGCCCGTTGACGCCGTTCACATTGTAGGTGGCGACCTTCATAGATCGGGCAGGACCTGATCGGCGCGGCCCCAGCCCGACAGCGCTTTCGAGGCGGCGCGCTTCACCAGCTCGGCAGCGTCGCCGACATGCCAATGGGCAGGCGTGTCGATCGTCTCCATCTCTTTCCAGCTGATCGGTGCGGCGACCGGCGCGCCAGACCGGGCGCGCACACTGTAGGGCATGACCGCGGTGGCTCCGCGCTGATTGCGCAGGTAGTCGACGAAGATGCGGCCCTTGCGCTGCGCTTTCGGCAGCGCGGCGGTGAAGTTCTCGGGATCGCTTTGCGCGACGGCCTGGGCGAGGCGGTGCGCGAAATCCTTCACCTCCGGCCACTCCGCCTTGGGCACGAGCGGGGCGATGACGTGGATGCCCTTGCCGCCGGTCACCATTGGGAAGGTTTCCAAGCCGATCTGCTGAAGGATTTCGCGAAAGTGGAAGGCCGCCTTGCGCACCGCTTCAAAATCGAGGCCTTCGTCGGGGTCGAGGTCGAACACCAGTCGATCGGCTTTCTCGACATCCTCGATCCTGGCGCCCCAACCATGGAACTCTATGGAGCCCATTTGGACGCAGGTCAGAAGGCCATCGGCGGTGTCGATGTACAGGTACGGCTCTTCGTGCCCGTCCTTCTCCATGATCCCGACATGCTTGACCGTGTCGCCGAAGCTCCCGGCGTCATGCTTCTGGAAGAAGCATTTCTTCGCGCGGCCCTGCGGGCAGCGCACCAGGCTGATCGGACGCGACCCCACCCACGGCAGCATGATCGGCGCGACCGCCGCGTAATGGTCGGCGAGCTGGCCCTTGGTGATAGCCGAATCCGGATCGATCACGCGATCGCGATTGCTGATCTTGACGCTGCTGGTGGCGGGCGCCGCGATCTCAGCCACGGGCTCTTCGGTTTCCAGCACAACGGCCTCGGGCTTCTTGTCCTCTCGCAAGCCCAGGTAGCTCGGATGCCGTAGCGTCCCCTCGTTCGTCATCTCGGTATAAGCGATCTCAGCGACCAGCTTTGGCTTGAGCCAGTGCGCGCCGCGCACTTCGGCGCGGGGCGCCTTCACCGTTGGCGTCGTCTGTTCCAGCGGCGCCATGATCTCCATCAGGCGAAACAGTTCAGCGGTGTCGAAGCCAGTGCCGACCTTGCCCGCGTACCGGAGCTCGCCCTTGTCATGGACGCCAAGGATCAGCGATCGGAACGCGCGGCTCTTGTCCGAGGGCGTCCAGCCGACGACGACGAACTCCTGACGCTTGATGCACTTGGTCTTGACCCAACTGCCGGCACGCGAGCCCACATATTTCGAGCTGGCGAGCTTCGAGATGACACCTTCGAGCCCAGCCTGGCAGAAGCTGTTGAGCAGCTTCTCACCGCTGCCCTGAATATGATCCGAGAAGCGGATATGGTCCGACTTGGCAGGCAATATGGCCTTCAGCCTGGCCTTGCGTTCGAGCAGCGGCAGGCCGGTCAGATCCTCGCCATCGAGTTCGAGCAGATCGAAGGGATAATAGTCGATGGTGGAGGGCGCGCCCTTGAGCGCACCCTGCAGCGCCTGAAAGCTCGACTTGCCGTCGGCATCGAGCACCACCGCCTCGCCATCGATCAGCGCCGAGCCCACCTTGAGCTTGGCGGCGTCCTTCAGGTTGCTCGGAAAGCGCTCGGACCAGTCGAGACCCGACCGTGTGTAGGCGCGTGCCTCTCCGCCGCCGATCGCCACCAGCGTTCGGTAGCCATCATATTTCATCTCGTGGAGCCAGCGGTCGCCAGCGGGGACGGCATCGACCAGCGTGGCAAGCTGGACGGGCCGGAAAGGCGGCGGCTTGTATACGGCCGTGCTCGATTGGCCGCCGGTCGCTTTCGCCGGACGCTTCGAACTCGTTTTGATCGCCGCGCGCGCCATGCGCGCTATGCCTTCTGCCTCATCCCCAACAGACTCCTGTAGCCGAGGAGTCGTTCCCGAGGACGGGTTCCGCTTATTTCAGTTTCGCGGCTGCGGCGTTGAGCTTCTCGCGGTCGTTACCGACTTTCTTGATCAGGTCTTCCGCCTGTTGCTTGGTGATGCCATGCTTGCGGGCGAAGTAATTCACCTCATAGCCTTCGCCAGCGGCGACCTGGCGCCGGTCAGCGCCACCGCGTTTCGACTTGTTGTCAGCCATGCTTCTCTCCTTCTCACCTTGAATCGATGAGAAGACGACCAGTTCCGAAGGCGGTGGCACTGCCGGTGAGGGCTATCCGCCTGCGCATCATCGGGGCGGGCCTGCTATACCGTCACGTGCCAGAGCCTGTGCGGTGGAGCGGACTTGCAGCCAGCGCGCATATTCCGCCTGCGCATCTGCCAGCGCGCGATGAACGGGCTGATGATCGTCTCCGCGTGGGTCCGTCCGGGCGAGCAACTCTGCAACTGTGTTAGCCAACCGCTCCGGCGGGACGATGTCTGACAGGATGGCCGCCGCGCATTCACGGTTCGCATCATCGCTGTCGCGAAGTCGGAGGCTGTGACGCGGAAACCCTGCGGCCCGCAGAAGCGCACTCAGCCATTTGCCGTCCCATGATGGAGCGCTGGCAAGCAGGTCATGGCCGGTAAGGATGTCGACCATGCGGCGGGCGACAAGCTCATGCGCCGTGCCGTCGGCAAGAAGCGTGGCGTGGCGGATATGGTGGATCGCCTCGGCGGCTGGGTCCCAGTCCGTCCAAATTGGAGCGGGCCGGATCAGATACTCCTCGGATCGACCGTCCTCGAAAACCCAAGCGACTTCGATCGGGTAGCTCTGCTTGCTGAGCGACGAGGCTTCGAAATCGAGGAACACCAACATGCCCAAAGAACGCCGGTGTCACCCGTTCGCTCATTCCAGCAGATTGGCGAGGTTCTTCAGCGTCGACTCCATGCCGGTCTTATGATCGGCCTCGCTGATTCCCGGCGGCACATTCTCGGCGACGAAGGTGACCTTCGTTCCATCGCGCACCGGCATCAGCCGCGTCGTGATCGTCATCGTGCCGCCGAACGCGGGATCCTCGCTCTCGAAGGTGACCGCCTCGACAATCTTCTCTTCTGGAACCAGCTCGACGAACCGCCCTTCGAAGATATCAGCGTCAGCGCTTGACTTGCCTCGGCCGGCCTCGGCGTCGTCGTAGATGAATGCCATGCGATAGCCACCACCCGGACGCGGATCGAAGTGGAAGATCTTGGCGGTCATTCCCCTCGGCGGCCGCCACGACATAACGGTCTCGGGATCGAGGAAGGCGCGATAGATGGCCCGTGGCGATGCGAGGATGGTGCGTGCCGCGGAATGGGTCGAAGAGTCGGTCATCCTGGTCTGGATACGAGCAGCGCCGCATTGCGACCAACCCAAAAGCGAAGGCCGCCCATTTGCCGCACCAACCGTAGGATTTGAGCTGATGATTTTGCCTCCACAGACGAGCTAATAAGGGGGGCTATGCCAAAGATTATTCGCAGCGCAGTTCTGGAAGACGAAAACGAAGTCGTCGAACTGTGGCGTTCATGCGGACTCGTGGCGAGCTACAACGATCCCGGGGCCGATTTTCGGTTCGCGATCGCGGGTTCCAGTTCTGCCGTGATTGTCGCGCAGGATGGGTGCGGCGACATTTGCGGAGCAGTCATGGTCGGGCACGACGGCCACCGGGGTTGGCTCTACTACGTCGCCGCCTCTCCCGACCGGCGACGGGAAGGGATAGGCCGGACGATGATCGAAGCCGCCGAACAGTGGCTACGAGACCGAGACGTTCCAAAAGTGCAGCTCATGATCCGCGAGACGAACGCACCCGTGGCGTCCTTCTACGAGCGCCTGGGGTACGAGGACGCACCCCGCATCCTCATGGCCAAGTGGCTTAACCGATCCAAGTAGGACCCGGCGCGTCCGATCGGCTCAGCTTTCCGACTGTGGGCAACGCTTTTGACGCGCCGCAATCGCTAAGGCTGCGGAACGTGATCGACCAGCGCGGCGGCTCCATCGGTGCGATGCTGTGCTCCCATTGGTGACGTACCTCACCGGCCAGATGATAGATCGACCGGGGCGCGAGCTCGGCTTTCGCGCGCGCGAACCCGCCGGCAGTCCGCTGGCGCAAGCGCAGCGTCGTGGCGTTACCGAGTGAGATGCCGACGACATGTTCAAACACCGGCCGGTCCTTGTGCCA
>NZ_MINO01000129.1 GCF_001757355.1 Sphingobium phenoxybenzoativorans | reverse complement strand
CGTGATGCGGGATCTATTGGCTCCATGCTGGCATGACTACACAAGCGCCTGCGCTCATGGATCCCGGATCAAGTCCGGGATGACGGCAGTCTATTGCGGTGAGCAATGGCATCTCCCCCCCATTATCGACATTTCTCCCGCAAATGGGATTGCCCCCGGCCCGCCGCCTGTCCATCAGTCGGACGAAGCCGCCGCTTGCACATGATGGGAGATGATCGCCATGCTGGGTCTCGCGCTGATGGCGTCCGCCATGGCCGCCGCGCAACCTGTCGCCAATTCGCTGCAGATCACGGCTAGGGATTATCCGGAAAAGGCGGCGGCATCCAATGAGCGCGGTTATGCGCTGTACCGGCTTGTCGTCTCCCCTCAGGGGACCGTTGTCGGCTGCACCACGCGGGGGCGGTCGGCCATCGACAGCGCCATATGCGCGGCGTTGCAGGCGCGGGCGCAGTTTCAACCGGCGACCGATGAACAGGGGCGACCATCCTTCGGTGTCTACGAAGGGATGATCGCCTTCCGGGTGAAGAACCGGAACATGCCGCCCCGGCCGAACAGAAGCGTCATGACGCTGACGGTGGACAGCCTGCCGGAAGGCGCGGCCAATCCCTCCTATTCCCAGGTGGGATTGCTGGTCGGCCCCGCCGGCGACATTCTGCGCTGCGCACCGATGCAGCATGATGCTGCACAACCGGCCCATGTCATGAAGGCTCTGGGCGACATATCCTGCACGCAGTTGCCGGGATCGTACCGGCCCGAACCCGCCAGGGACGCCAATGGCGCGGCGGTGGAATCCGTGCAGACGGCGATGGTCCGGTTTGCCCTGCCTGAAAAGCCCTGAGCCTGAAAAACCCTGAACGTCTGAACGGAAAGGCCGGGCGGTCCTCCCGCCCTATATCCGCCGCCCCCTACTCGACCTGCCCCAGCCAGTCGTTCAGATTATAATGGTTGCTCACCCGCGCGATCTTCCCGTCGGCGAAATCGAAGAAGGCCCCGACGCGCAGCGCATAGTCCTGCCCCCGCGCCGCGGGCAGGTCGCCATCGGTCTCCAGATAGGTGCCCGTCAGCTTGAACTCCGCCGCACCATGCGCGCCGTCGGCGGACACCATGAACACCGGATCGACCACCGCCTCCCGGTAACAGCGCGCCATATGGTCCCAGAAGTCGCCGAACGCAGCGATCCCGACCCGCGCCTGTCCCTGGCTCGGCTCGTGCAGCACATCGGGGGCGAGGGTCGCCAGCATCGCCGCCTTGTCGCCCGCATTGAACGCCGAATAATAGGTTTCCAGCAACGCCGCGCTCATCCGATCACCCTTTCAGCCGCTCCGCATGCCATTGCAGATGCGCGGGCATGAAGGTGGAGATGAAATAATAGCTGTGGTCATAGCCCGGCTGGATGGTAAGGCGCAGCTCTATCCCCGCCTTCGCGCATGCCGCCTCCAGCAATTCAGGCCGCAATTCCTTCTCCAGAAACTGGTCCGCCCCGCCCTGATCGACCAGCAGCGCGGGGACGCGCGCGCCATCCTCGATCAGCGCCACGGCGTCATGCCTGCGCCACGCCGCCTTGTCCTCGCCCAGATAGCCGCCCAGCGCCTTCTGCCCCCAGGGAACCTGCCCCGGCGCGACGATCGGCGCGAAGGCGGACACCGCCCGGAACCGCTCCGGGAAAGACAGACCGATGGTCAGCGCGCCATGCCCGCCCATCGAATGGCCCATGATCGACTGCCGCGTCATATCGGCCGGAAACGCCTCGCCGATCAGCGCCGGAAGCTCCTCCGTCACATAGGACCACATCTTGTAATGCCGCGCGAACGGGTCCTGCGTCGCATCGACATAGAAACCCGCGCCAAGGCCAAAGTCATAGGCCCCTTCCGCATCGTCCGCCACGGCGTTCCCGTTCAGGTCGGGGCCCCGCGGCGAGGTGTCGGGCGCAACGAAGATCAGGCCATGTTCGGCGCAGGCGCGGCGAAACTCGCCCTTCTCCGTTACATTGGCGTGGGTGCAGGTAAGGCCGGAAAGATACCACACGACCGGCAGCTTGGCCCCCGGCGCATGGTCGGGCACGAACACGGAAAAGGTCATGTCCGTGCCCGTCGCGGCGGAGGCGTGGCGATATACGCCCTGCACTCCGCCAAACGCCTTGTTCGTCGATACGCTTTCCAGCCCCATCAGTTCAGGCGTCCCGATATATGGCGCACAGCTTGTTGCCGGCCGGGTCCCGCATATAGGCGAGATACATCGGCCCGAAGCTGCCCTCGCGCACGCCCGGCGGGTCCTCGCAGGTGGAGCCGCCCGCTGCTATCCCGGCCGCGTGCCACGCATCCGTCTGTTCGGCCGACGCCATGGCGAAGCCCAGCGTGCCGCCATTCGCATGGCATGCCGGCTCGCCGTTCACCGGCTTGGTGATCATCAGCATCCCGCCATTATGCATATACATGAAGCGGTTTTCATCGACGGGTATGGCCGGCCCGCCGCCCAGCGCGCCGATCACTGCGTCATAGAATGTCTTGGATTTCTCAAGATCATTGGCGCCAAGCACCACATGGCTGAACATCGGATATCTCCTCTCGCTGTCGATTCAGAGTTAGGTTGTCAGAACAACACCACGCTTCTGATGCTCTTGCCTTCATGCATCAAGTCGAAACCCTTGTTGATGTCCTCCAGGCCCATGACATGGGTGATCATCGGATCGATCTCGATCTTGCCGGTCATATACATGTCGACGATCTTGGGCACGTCCGTCCGCCCCTTCGCCCCGCCGAACGCCGTGCCGCGCCAGTTGCGGCCGGTGACGAGCTGGAACGGGCGGGTGGAAATCTCCTTGCCCGCTTCCGCCACGCCGATGATGATCGATGTGCCCCAGCCGCGATGGCAGGCTTCCAGCGCGGTGCGCATGACCTCGGTATTGCCGGTCGCGTCGAACGTGTAGTCCGCGCCGCCATCGGTCATCTCCACGACCTTCGCGACGACATCCTCGCGCGACATACCCTTGCTGTTCAGGAAGTCGGTCATGCCGAACTTGCGGCCCCATTCCTCGCGGTCGGGGTTAATGTCCACGCCGACAATCTTGCCCGCGCCCGCGAGGCGCGCGCCCTGGATGACGTTCAGGCCGATGCCGCCCAGCCCGAACACCACCACATTGTCGCCCACCTGCACCTTGGCGGTGTTGACGACCGCGCCGACGCCGGTCGTCACGCCGCAGCCGATATAGCAGCTCGTCTTGAACGGCGCGTCCTCGCGGATCTTCGCCACCGCGATCTCCGGCAGCACCGTGAAGTTGGAGAAGGTGGAGCAGCCCATATAGTGAAAGATCGTCTGCCCCTTGTAGGAAAAGCGGTTCGTCCCGTCCGGCATCAGCCCCTTGCCCTGCGTCGCGCGGATCGCGGTGCACAGGTTGGTCTTGCCCGAAAGGCAGCTTTTGCACTGGCGGCATTCCGGCGTGTAGAGCGGGATCACATGGTCGCCCGGCTTCACGCTGGTCACGCCCGCGCCCACCTCGCGCACGATGCCCGCGCCCTCATGCCCCAGGATCGACGGGAAGATGCCCTCGCTGTCGAATCCGTCCAGCGTATAGGCATCGGTGTGGCAGATGCCCGTCGCCATGATCTCCACCAGCACCTCGCCCGCCTTCGGTCCCTCCAGGTCGACCTCGACGATCTCCAGGGGCTTTTTCGCTTCGAAGGCTACGGCGGCGCGGGTTTTCATGGGGCTACTCCAAATCGATGTGCGCGGGTTTGTAGCTGTTGCACAGAAGGTGATAAAGGGCCGAATCTGCAATTCATTATAACCGTACAGGGATAATCCAGGCATGGCCGCATGGGACGGTTTCGACGAATTCGCGGCGGTCGCCGCCGCCGGCACCTTCTCCGGCGGCGCGGCCGTTATGGGCGTCTCCACCTCGCATATGAGCCGCGCCGTGGCGCGTCTTGAAAACCGGATGCAGGCGCAGCTTTTCCACCGCACCACCCGCTCCGTCCGCCTGACCGACGCGGGCCGCATATTCCTCGATCACTGCACCCGGATGATCCAGGAACGGGATGAGGTCATCGCCCTGATGAACGAGCAGGACGAGCCGCAGGGCGACCTGCGCGTCACTTGCTCAAATGCCATGGGTGAGCGGTTCGTCGCGCCAATCCTGCGCGCCTTCGCCATCGCCAATCCCCGGCTCAACGTGACGCTGGAACTCACCAACCGCCTCGTCGATCTGGTGGCGGAGGGCTATGACGTCGCCATCCGCACCGGCCACCTGCCCGACAGCCGCCTCATCGCCACCCGCATCGCCTCGCGCACCCTCTATACCTGCGCCTCGCCGGACTATCTCGCCGCGCACGGCACCCCGGTCAGCCTGGCCGATCTCGACCGGCACCAGTGCCTTGCGGGCACGTCGACCACCTGGCACTTCACCCATCGCGGGCGCAGGAGCACGCACAGGCCCAGGGGCCGCTGGCGCTGCAACAGCGGCGCGGCCGTGGTGGACGCGGCGCTGGCGGGCATGGGCCTGTGCCAGTTGCCCGAATTTTACATCCTGCCCCATCTCGCCAGCGGCCGCCTGACGCTGGTGCTGGAGGATCACCGGGCGGACGACGAGCCGATCTGGGCCGTCTATCCCCAGCGCCGCCACATGCTGCCCAAGATCACCGGGCTGGTGGAGGCGCTCCGCCGGGAACTGCCCCAGGCGCTGCAGATCGCCTGAGGCTATCGCCCGGTCAGCGCCCCGCCTTGCCCGGCTCCGTCTTTTCCAGGAACGCGGTGATCTGCAGCAGCGTCTCCAGATCGTCGATCGGCGCGGTCATCATCTTCGTGCCCGGATAATAGGATTGCGGGTTTGATATGAACGCGACCAGGCTGTCATGATCCCACTGGACCGCCGTCTTGGAATCGCGCAGCGCGGCCGAATAGGCGAAGCCCGGCAGGGAGCCTGACCGGCGCTTGGCGACGCCGTTCAGGTCCGGCCCGATCTCGCCGGTCGTGAAGCTGCCCGCGCTGTGGCAGCTTGAACAATTCTGGCCGAACAGCGCCTTGGCCTTCGCCTCGTCATATTTGAAGGCGAACAGCACCTGCGTATATTTCTCCTGATACACGCCGCGCCGCGCGAAATCCTCGACCATATTGCCGCCGCTGGGCAGGGCATAGGGCTTGGCGACCCGGCCGCTTTCCGCCTTGTCGGGCTTGCCGGGGCGCAGGCGCAGCAACCGGCCCTTCGCGGAATCGGTGATGACGTAGATATAGCCGTCCGGCCCCATCGCGGCCGACCGGATGCGCTCGCGCAGGTCGGTCAGCAGCGCCTCCTCCTGCACCACCTTGCCGTCCTGCACGCGCAGGCGGCGCAGCACATGGCCCATCAGTTCGCTGGCGAAAAAGTCGCCGCGCCATTGCGGGAAGCGGTCGCCGCTATATTCCATCAGGTCGCCCGGCGCGCGCGAGGGCGACCAGACCGCCACGGGATCGACGAAATCCGGCCCGTCCTGCATGTCGGACATCGCCCGGCCGGAATAATCGAAGCCCCAGCTTACCAGCGGCCAGCCATAATTGC
>NZ_MINO01000128.1 GCF_001757355.1 Sphingobium phenoxybenzoativorans | reverse complement strand
TGTGTAGCCGATGAAGAAGAGCGGAAAAGCGTGGATTGTCGCGCCGGGAACCAGCACGAACAAGGCGGCGCTGGCGGCGGCGAGATCGACCCCCGCGATGGCGATCTGCGCAGCGATCTGGGCGCGGCCGGGGAGCGGAAGCGACCAGCGATATAGACGAAGGACGCGGCCTTCATTGCCTGCAAAGGCGACGGTGAATGCGACGGTGGTCAGCAGAATGATTCCTGCGCCGCGTAGCCAGGAAGATGGCAGCCCGATGCCGGTGAGCAATGGCGCGCCGGGATAAACCGTCAGCATCAACCCGGCGAGGGAAAAGACGCCTGCCCAGAAGGTGATGCTGGCGACGGCGACCACACGCGCGGTGTCCGCCGCGGACAATCCCGCCGCGCTATAGACCCGGTAGCGGGCCGATCCGCCGGTCAGCAGCGACAGGCCAAGATTATGGCTGAGCGTGTAGCTGGTGAAGGAGGCGAGGGCGGCTGTGCGATAGGGCAGCGGACGGCCAATGATGCGCAGCGCCAGCACGTCATATAAAGTCAGAGTGACGTAGCTGATGACCGTCAGGCCAAGCGCCATCAACAGCCCGGCGGAGGGGAGGGCATGGATGGCGGCGCGGATGTCGCGCAGGCGGACCTCCTGCAACAGATGATCAAGCGCGGCGAAGCCGAGGCATGCCAGCAGCAGGACGCCGCCGATGGTCAGAAGCATGCGGTAACGGGCGGTCATGAGCGCCTCCATATCTGGCTCCTGCACAGCAGGTCGGCGAGGATGCAGCCGGAAATCTTCAGATGCTGCGGGTCGATCTGTTCTATCGTGGACTGGAAGGAGCGGCCCATGTCGGGCACATAAACCCGGCCAGCCCAGCGTTTGGGACCGGATGGGCGGTAATCCTGAAGCAATTCGGTGCCGACAAGATGGGGAACATCCGCCGCCGCAGCGTCGGCCAGCGCGGCCCGGCTCGCCCAACTGACCCAGCCGCACAGCTTGCCGTCGCAATCCCCGGCCTGGACTACGACCGATCCGCGCGGGTTAAGCCAGAGTCCGGCCACAGGCGGCGGCGATTGCATCAATGGCGGCGGCGACGGGGCAGGGCGCGAGGCGGCTTGCGCAGCGGAGGTCATGACGCACAGCATGGCCAGGGCGGTCCCGATCTTTCCCTCTTGTCTCATCACGCGTCTCTTATGGCTCCTGCCGCCTGATATGCGGTCTGTGCTGGCGGGGAGGTGGGTGGCGGATTACAAATCCGTTAGGCGGGAGAGAGGCGGGCGCGGACCATCTCGCGCCGGACCTCCCGATATACAGCGTCGGCGTCATAGTGCAGCGGGTGGCCGCCCGGCAGGGCAACGGCATGGGCGTTGTCCTGCCACAGCAGAGGGCAGAGGCTGGCGCTTTCCTGTTCGCCGAAAATGCAGAGCAGCGGCGCCCAGGTCAGCGCCCGGCCAGTGGGCAGCGCATCATCCTCATGCATCAGGAATGTGAACATCTCACCGGGGGATGCGCGATATTCCACGGTCGCGCCCGGCACGACCAGCGCCACCATTGCAACCCGCGCCCGCGACGCAGGTGGAAGGCCCGCCAGCCCGACATGCAGCATGTCCGCGCCGAAAGACTGGCCAATCAGGATGATCCGCCGGGCATGGGTGAAGGCCTCCGCCCGCCCCATCGCGTCCTGCACCAGCGCGGCCGCCTCCGCCACCGTGCGCCAGGTCCGGAAATAGGTGAGGGAATTGACGCCGATCACGGGAATGCCGTCGTCAGAGAGGCGGCGGGCGATCTGGCGGCCCATGCCGACCTTGAAGCCCATATCCCCGGACATCACCACGGCGGCGACATCCGTGCGGGGATGTTGCGGCATGATCGTGACGAAGGGGTCGCGGGCGAAATATCCCAGCCAGGTAAAATATCCCAGCAGGGCGGCGACGCACAGGGCGACCGTAAAGCGGTACCGGTTTTTCATATCTGCCTGCCCGCATCTCTGCCTGTCTGCCGAAAGATGAGGCGTTTCCTATTGCGCGACCCCGGATTTTGCCGTGTCGGTTGGATTACAATTTCGTCATCCGGCCGAAAGCGGCCGGTGAGATGGACTGACGTAGAGCGGCCCAATGGCAGAGCCGCCGATCCACGTCAGTTCCGACATGCGCATGCCTGGCGCGAGGGGCAGGCTGCGTCCGCGCACGGCCATATTATGGGCGGGGTTGCTGATCCTGTCGGCAAGCCCGCTGATGCTGTTGACGCAAATGCCGTCCGATACGCCCGACGCCGATGAGCCGCCAGACGCATCGGGCATGACGGTCGCGGACATGAGCAATGCGCATGAGGTGGTTGTGACCAGCGTCAGGACCGGGGGACCGGCCGAGCGGGGCGGATTGCGCGCCGGGGACCGTCTGAGCGGTATCGGCGGACGCCATCCCGCAGACGGATTGATGGCCCGCCATTGGCTGAACGAGCCGGCAGCATGCCGGATACGGATCAATTTCCTTCGCGGCGGCGCGATGAATGTGGCAACATTGGACAGGTGCAGGGATGACGGGACGAGACATGGGCCGCAAGATACTGGTCGTCGAGGATGACCGGACGACCGCCGACTTCATTCTGAAAGGGCTGGCCGAGCATGGCCATGTCGGGGATCATGCGGCGGACGGCAGGGACGGCCTGTTCCATGCGACCAGCGGCGAATATGACGCCATAGTCCTGGACCGGATGTTGCCGATGATGGACGGCCTTAGCGTATTGCAGGCGATGCGCGCGGCAGGGATTGAGACCCCGGTCATCCTGCTGTCCGCGCTGGGTTCGGTCGACGACCGGGTGACGGGGCTTACGGCGGGGTCGGACGATTATCTGGTCAAACCCTTCGCCTTTGCCGAACTGTTGGCGCGGCTGGAGCTGCTGATGCGGCGGCGGGGCAGCGGGACGCCCGTGGAAACCGCGCTGACATGCGAAAATCTGCGCATGGACCTGCTGAAGCGGGAAGTGCGGCGTGGCGATCGCGTCATCGACCTGCAGCCGCGCGAGTTCCGCCTTGTCGAATATCTGTTGCGCCATGCCGGGCAAGTGGTGACGCGCACCATGCTATTGGAGGGCGTGTGGGATTATCATTTCGATCCCGGCACCAATGTCATCGACGTCCATATCAGCCGGTTGCGGCGCAAGATCGACATGGAGGGTGATCCGCCCCTGATCCACACGGTGCGTGGCGCCGGCTACCGGATCGGCGCATAGGCATGATGGCTGCGGCCAGTCGATGGGCGCGGTCTTCGCACGCCCGGTTCATCGGCCTGATCCTGTTGCTGGAATTACTGTTCGGGGGGCTGTTGCTGTTGTCCGTCACCCGGCTGGTCGAAAACCGCATCAATCAGTCGGACAGCATCGTCGCGGCCAGCCTGCGCGACGATCTGCTAGCGGTGGCGGATGATCAGGGCGTGCCGGGATTGAGCCGGGTGATCGCCAAGCGGATTGCGGGACGCAGCGACGAATTGATCCTGCTGGCCGATGCGGAAGGCCGCGCCATCGCCGGCAATCTGGAGCGCTGGCCACCGACGATCGCTGCGCCCTCCCGCTGGACAAAGATCGATCTTTACCGGGTGGGCGGGGACCGGCCGGGGCGGTTTGGTGTGGTTGCCGAGCGCCTTTCCGGTGGCGAGAGGCTGCTGGCCGGGCACTTGATCGAAGGCAGCGCCCAGTTCACCCGGACGGTGGAGGATGCGCTGCTGACCGCGCTGCTGATGGCCTTGCCGCTCGCGGCTGCGGGCGCATGGTTCGTGGTCTATATGATCGACCGGCGTATCGCCGGCGTCACCGCGACCGCACAGGGGGTGCGCGCCGGCGATTTCGGACGCAGGGTGGTTCTGGACGGATCGGGCGACAGTTTCGACCAACTTGGCGGAACGATCAACGCGATGCTCGACCGGATTGAGGCGCTGATGTCGGAGATGCGCCTGCTCACCGACAGCATGGCGCATGACCTGCGTTCGCCCCTGACGCGATTGCGGACACGAGTGGACCGGGCGGCGCTGTCCGATGACCGCGAGGCGTTGCAGGGCGCGATCGAGGGGATCGGCAAGGAGGCGGATCAGTTGTTGGCCATGCTGGGCACCACATTGGAGATCAGCCGTGCGGAGGCTGGAATTGGGCGGGAGCGGTTTGTCGACGCCGATCTGCCGGTGATGCTGGCCGATCTGGTCGAACTATATGAGCCGGTCGCCGAGGATACGGGCAGGGAGATCAGCCTGCAGGTCGAGGCCGGAATGCACCTGCCGGTGCATCGCGAACTGCTGGGGCAGGCGGTGTCCAATCTGATCGACAATGCCCTGAAATATGGATCGGGCGGCATCAAGGTGCGCCTGTCGGAGCATCAGGGGGATGCGGTTATCGCCGTTTCCGATCAGGGGCCGGGCATTGCGCCGGACCGGCAGCAGGAGGCGTTGCGCCGCTTCGGCCGGCTGGACCCGGCGCGCTCGACCAGTGGGGCGGGGTTGGGGCTGTCTCTGGTATCGGCCGTCGCGCAGCTGCATGGCGGCAGGGTCGCACTGATCAACGGAGAGGGGGAGGCCGCAGGATTTTCTGTCGAGATGCGGCTGCCGAAAGGGGAGCGGAGCTAGACCATTCCGGTGCGGCTTTCCGAAGCCTGCCCTTTTTGAGTCTCATTGAAGGAGGAACCTCTCCGAGTTCAGTCGGATGCTGGCTTCAGCGTTAGACTGGGCCAGACTAAGGGCTACAGCAGCGGTTGTCACACATAGAGTAATCGCAGGGTTGGTGACACCAGCGCGATTACGATGCGTTGGAGGGGAGAACTTGTAACGGATTTGCGCCTGAGGTGCCAGCGACAAGCCCTGGCGGGTGGCAAGGGCCGGGCAGGCGTCCATCGGCTATTCATGCCCCTCGACGATACCCGACGGATCGCGACGCTCGGCTTCATGTTTATGCGGCCAGGAGCCTAACATATGATAGTCAAGTGGCATGTCCGCGCGTGGGCAAGTCATGTCGTCGCAGCGGCATGATGTAAGGCGCGACCGGTCAGGACGCGGCAAAGGTGGCGGAGCAGGTCGGGGGCGAGCTAGCCTCCACTCAGATTGCCTATCGGGAACGGCAGCCCGCGTATTTGGTAGTCTCTGCGTCGCACGCGCGTCCCAATCCTCGTGCACGACAGATCCCGGAGTGCCGGATAGACATTTCCGGCGCGCTCGACACCATCGGGTTCGAGAAGCCGAAATGCTAGGCGACCTCGGCGCTGGATTTGCGCACGGTCTAGAGATTGTACTACACGCGAGGCTAGCAGACGCCACTTTGCTTCCGAAGGAATTCGATGCATGGGGTAATCGAGGTGTTTAATCAATCCGAAGGGCGAGCAAGGTGCTATCGGCCGCTCGACCTGTCTCGTGTCGCGGGCCATTTTCATTGACTTAACGTCCTTATAATTCGAGGGGCAGGAATGTCTTCCGACCAGCCGCGTACTTTTACGCTCACACCCGATCTCGCCCACCTGCTCGACATCCGTATCGCCACTGGCGGCTACGGCAGTGCCGACGCGCTGTTTGCCGCGTTTCTGGGCCAAGAGGCCGGTGTTCCGATGACGCGCGCTGCGCTCGAGGGCTGGCCCTTCGGTGGCGGCGAATGCGGCGCGCTGATCCGTTCGCGCGACTGGGCGGCGACGGCCTTAGGGCCGATCGACGGATGGTCCTTGGAGCT
>NZ_MINO01000127.1 GCF_001757355.1 Sphingobium phenoxybenzoativorans | reverse complement strand
GGCGGCCTCCTGCGTCTCGCGTGCGTCGATCACCGCCTGTTCAGCCGCCTTGGCCTCCGCGCGGGCGGCATCGGCTGCGGCTGCGGCTTCGCGCCAGCGGGCGAAGATGGCGCGCCCCTCCGCGATCCGGATGTCGCTGGACAGGCGGGTATAGCGCTCCGCCGCCTTCGCCTGCCGCCGCAACGCGTTGGCGCGCGCGTCCATGTCGGTCAATATGTCGTCCAGCCGGGCCAGGTTCGCCTCGGCCGCGCGCAATTTCTGCTCGGCATCCTTGCGGCGGACATGCAGGCCGGCGATCCCGGCCGCCTCCTCCAGCATGGCGCGCCGCTCCTGCGGGCGGGCGGCGATGACGGCGGCGATCTTGCCTTGGCTGACCAGCGCCGGACTGTGCGCGCCGGTGGCGGCGTCGGCGAAGATCAGGCCGACATCCTTGGCGCGCACGTCCCGGCCATTGGCGCGGTAGGCGCTGCCCGTGCCGCGCTCGATCCGCCGCATGACCTCCAGTTCGCCGTCCGCCCCAACTTGCACGGACGGGAAAAGCTCACCCTGCTCCTGTATCGTCAGCAGGGAGACTTCGGCGAAATCGCGCTGGGGCCGGGTGGCTGTGCCCGCGAAGATCACATCCTCCATGCCGCCGCCGCGCATGGATTTGGCGCTGGATTCGCCCATCACCCAGCGGATCGCCTCTAGCAGGTTGGACTTGCCGCAGCCATTGGGGCCGACAATGCCGGTCAGACCCGGTTCGATCCGCAACTCGGCCGGGTCGACGAAGCTCTTGAAGCCGGAGAGCTTGAGCCGCCTTATCTGCATGGCGCGCCCGATGCGAACTTGCCCCGCCCGCGCTCACTCCGCCCGCAAACCAGCGGGGCATCAGTCAGGAAGCTGTCCGCCCCCCGCGCCAATCAGGCCCCTGCTTCCTTGATCTTGCCGCGCATCACGTCCCAGGTCGTCGTATTCTCGATCACCCTGCCATTGATCAGCAGCGTCGGCGTGCCGGTGATGTTATATTTCGCCGTCGCATCCTCGACGCCCTTGGCCAGCTTCTTCACCTCATCCTGATTGGCCAGGCACTGCTTGGCCTGATCCTCGGAAATGCCGCGCTGCTTGACGAAATCGATGAAGCCCGCCGCGTTCGACAGGCTGATGAAGCGGGTTTCGGGCGGCTGCGACATGATCGCCTGATATTGCTGGTCGCCCAACGCCTGGATCTTCTCGAACATCGCCGCCTGATTGCCGAAGAACTGGTCGCTCAGGGGGAAGAAGGCTTCCTTGCCGCTGCACCGGACCAGCAGCGCCATCGCCATGTCCATCGGATCACGGACATAGCTGCGCAGTTCGTAGCTGACCTTGCCGCTGTTCACGAGCTCCTTCATCGGCTCGGCGGACTCAGCGGCGAAATCCTTGCAATGGCTGCAGGTGTAGGATGCGAATTCCGTCACCTTGATCGCGGCATTGGGGTTGCCCATGATGAAGCCGCCGTCGGCGTTGGTCGAGATGGTGTCGGCCCATGTCGTGCCCGCAGGCGCCGGAACGGCGGCGACCGGCTCGCCGCTGGGGGCGGAGGCGTTGTCTCCCTCCTTGCCGCCGCACGAAGCAAGCGACAGGGCGATGGCGGCGAGGGAGAAGGCGGGGAGCAGTTTCATGGGGGATACCGTCTTGTTGGGGGCGTTCGGGGCGGTCTAAATCACTTGGCGGGGGCGGGCAATGCGGCTTTCAGCGCATTCCAGTCATGCGCCTCGACCAGTTTGCCGTTGATCAGGAAGGAGGGGGTGCCGGTGATCTTCTGCGTGCTCCAGGCATCCTGCGTCATCGCCAGCACCGTTTTCATCGCCGCCGGGTCGGCCAGGCAGGTGTTGAGCTGCGCGGGTGTGAAACCGCGCTTGGACATCAGGGTGATCAAGCCGGTCTTTTCGGCGATCTCCTTCAGCGCGGCCTGCTCCTCCGTAGGCTTGGGCTGCTGCTGGTCATAGGCGATGAGCTGCGTCATCCAGGCGCTCTGGTTGGCGAACAGCGCTTCATGATTGCCCAGGAACTTGTCCTTGCCGCCGCATCGGGCGAGCAGGGCAGCGGTCAGGTCATATTTGTCGCGCACGGCGTTGCGGATTTCGACGCTGACCTTGCCGGATTTCACCCAGCCGGATTTCAGCGGTCCGGTGCCCTCCGCCACAAAATGCGCGCAATGGCTGCAGGTGTAGCTGATATATTCGATCAGCTTGGTCGGTGCGGCGGGATTGCCCATCAGGTGCCCGCCAACGCTGGAGAGCACGACCCGGTTGGTCCAGTCGATGGCCTTCGCGGCGAATGCGGTGGCGGGGATGGAAAGGGCAATGGCGATACCGATGGGGAGGACGCGCTTGAAATGCATGGGCTGTCTTTTCTTTGTCTTTCGGGTCAGCCGATCTTGGGCAAACCGCTGGAATTGGCAAGGCCCTGCGCCAGCGATTCGAGCACCGCGCGCAATTCGGGATCGCCGATGTCGCGCAGCGAATCGCCCAGCTCCACCGGCACGGGTTTCAGGTTCTTGGGCGGCGGCGCGCGCTCGGCTACAGGCGACGCCACCTCGCCCTGCCGCATCGCCACCTTGGCCACGGCGGCATAGCCGAAGAAGCGGTTCACCCGCTCCATGATCTCCGGCATCACATGCTGCATCATCGGCGCGAAGCCGCTGGCGACCACCAGGTGCAGCGTCCCGCCCGCCTTCTGCCCCGCCGGAAAGCGGATCGATTCGGGCGCGGAGACGCCGGCATATTTCGCGCCGACAATATCGGGCCAGCGCGTCACCACGCTCGACTGGACAAAACCGAACTTGCGGAACGCCGCGCGGCCGATGTCCGGCATCAGGTCGGCTATGGCGCGGGGCGCGCCCACGCGCGGCCGTTCCTCAGGCGCAACCTTCTTGATGTTTTTTGCTGGGGCCGGGCGTTCCGTCATGCAGTGGTTAATGGCATAGGGTGGCCATGCCCGTCGATAGCAAGCTGACAGCCTCATCCGAAAAGCTGATCCCTGAAAAGCTGATCTCCGAAAAGCTGCTCGCGCATTATGACCGGCACGCCCGCACGCTCCCATGGCGCGCGCCGCCGGGGGCCAACGCGACCGACCCTTACCGCGTCTGGCTGTCGGAGATCATGCTGCAGCAGACGACTGTCGCGGCGGTCATTCCCTATTTTCAGAAATTCACGACCCGCTGGCCCGATGTGTCGGCGCTGGCGGCAGCCGACGAGGCGGAGCTGATGGCCGCATGGGCGGGCCTTGGCTATTATGCCCGCGCCCGTAATCTTATCGCCTGCGCGCGGGCGGTGGTGCGCGATCATGACGGCGCGTTCCCGCCGGACGCGGAGACGCTGCGCAGCCTCCCTGGCGTGGGCGCCTATACCTCCGCCGCCATTTCGGCGATCGCGTTCGGCAGGCGAGCGGTGGCGGTGGACGCCAATGTGGAGCGGGTCGTGGCCCGTCTGTTCGCTATCGATACGCCGCTGCCGGGCGGCAGGCGCGAGATCGATGCGGCCGCGGACAGCATCACGCCGGACATGCGGGCGGGTGATTTCACCCAGGCGATGATGGATCTGGGCGCGACCATCTGCACATCGCGGAAACCGGCCTGCGGCATCTGCCCACTCAGGGAGGATTGCGCCGCCTTCCGCACCGCCGACCCCGCCGCCTTCCCGGTCAAGGCCGCGAAAAAGGCGAAGCCGCATCGCACCGGCCATGCCTGGTGGATTGAAAATGGCGGCGATGTCTGGCTGGAACGGCGGCCGGACAAGGGGCTGCTTGGCGGCATGCGTGGCGTGCCCACATCCGCGTGGAGTGTTACGGGGGGCGATGAAGGTGACGGACCCCCGGCCTATCCCTTCGCCGGGCGCTGGACGGCGCTTTCCGATCCGGTCGTTCATGTGTTCACCCATTTCTCGCTTGCCCTCACCGTGCGCATGGTCCGCGCCGAAAGGGATTGCATGGCGGGGCGGGACGGGGAATGGTGGCCGAAAGCCGATCTGGCGTCGGCGGGGCTGCCCACCCTGTTTGGCAAGGTCGCAGCCGCCGCAATGAGAGAGGAACTTCCTTGCCCCTGATTGACATTGTGAAGCCGAAACCGGGTTTCGTCGGCGGCACGCTCGACCGCGCCGACCAGATACGCAGCGACCCCGCCCTGCTGGCGAAGGCCTTTGCCGATCCGCGCGCCGGGGTGCTGGCGCTCGATGGCCTTGACCCCGTGGTGGCGGGCGACACGCTGGTCATCGAACCGCTGCCGTCCGGTTCCGACCCGGCGGACTTCATCCTGCTGGGACAGGATGATAATGGCCCGCTGTTCGTGCGGATGAACCCCGCCGCGCCGCACGCCGCGAATTTCTCGCCCAAGGTGTGGGAGGTCGCGCCCCATCTGTCGGCCAATGCGCTGGCGATCTACGGCACCGCGCGCAGCCTGGTCGACTGGCATGCGCGGCACGGCTTCTGCGCGGTCTGCGGCGGCGAGACGGGCATGCACAAGGCGGGCTGGGCGCGCAAATGCCTGGACCATAAGGGGCTGGACTGTTCCGCCGAACATTTTCCCCGCGTCGATCCGGTCACGATCATGCTGGCCGAATATGGCGACAAGGTGCTGATCGGGCGGCAGCATCGTTGGCCGCCGGGCCGCTATTCCGCGCTGGCCGGTTTCGTTGAGCCGGGCGAGACGCTGGAGGAGGCGGTCGCCCGCGAATTGTGGGAGGAGGCGGGCATTCGCGTCTCTGATGTCAGCTATGTGATGAGCCAGCCCTGGCCCTTCGCGTCCTCGCTGATGGTCGCCTGCATGGCGCAGGCGGTGGACGACAGGCTGACGCTGGACGAAACGGAGATAGAGGATGCCTTCTGGGTCGACGCCGCGGGCGTGCGCGCGTCGCTGAACGGCGATCCCGATGCGCCCTTCCTTGCGCCGCCGGTCATGGCCGTTGCCCATCACCTGTTTCTGCACTGGCTGGAAAAAGTCGGGGGCTGACCCCATCTATCGGGGCCTGCCCCGCACATTGCGCCACAGTCACCACAGGGGTAAGGCGCAGGGCTTTCCCCGATAGCGAGTCCCTTTCCTCCAATGCTGACCCTAGAAGAAGCGCAGGATCGCGCCGAAAATCTCGTTGCCGCCGCCCGGAAGTCGGGGGCTGACGCCGCCGATGCGATCTATGTCTGCAACGCCTCGACGCAGGTGTCCGTGCGCCTTGGCGCGCTGGAGGATGTCGACCGGTCGGAGGGTGAGGAAATCGGCCTGCGCGTATTTGTCGGCCAGCGGTCGGCGACGGTCTCCGCGTCCGACATGAACCCCGCCAGCCTCAATTCGCTGGTCGAGCGCGCGGTCGCGATGGCGCGGGAAGCGCCGGAGGACGCCTTTGCTGGCCTCGCGCCGGAGGACCGGCTGCTGCGCAAGCGGCCCTCGTCGCTCGATCTTGCCGATGACAGCGATCCTGAACCGGCGGCCTTGCGCGCGCGGGCGGAGGAGGCGGAGGACGCCGCCCGCTCCGTGCCCGGCATCACCAACAGCGAAGGCGCGGGCGCATCCAGCGGCCGGACGCAGATCGCGCTCGCCACCAGCCACGGTTTTGCGGGCGGTTATGCCGCCACTTCCCACGGCACCTTTACCAGCGTGCTGGCGGGCGAGGGGTCGGCCATGCAGCGCGACCATGCCAGCCATAGCGTCCGCCATCTGGAGGATCTGGATGAGGCGGAGGCGA
>NZ_MINO01000126.1 GCF_001757355.1 Sphingobium phenoxybenzoativorans | reverse complement strand
GGGCGGGAGAGGTTCGACCGGATATTCCTGTCCTACACGCTGTCGATGATCCCCGGATGGGAGCTGGCGATCGACGAGGCGGCCGATGCGCTGGCCCCCGGCGGCGCGATGCATATCGTCGATTTCGGGCAGCAGGAACGGTTGCCGGCGGCGTTCCGCAACGGCCTGTTCGCCTGGCTGGCGCATTTCCATGTGCAGCCGCGCGGCGACCTCAGGCCCGTGCTGGAGGATGTGGCGCAGCGGCGGCGGATGACGCTGGAATTTACGCCGCTGTATCGCGGCTATGCCTGGGCGGCGGTGTTGCGGGGGTAGCTCCCGTTCGGACTTGCCAAGCCGCGGCAATGCCGCGATACATGCCATGCCGAAAATAGAGTTGCAGGTCGGTAGCTCCTGCGCCCCGATACGGGGTTCTTCCCAGCCACGGCGTTGACCCAACCTGCTTGGGAAGACGCTGGCTATGGATTGGCGTCTTCCCGGCTCATGCCGAGGATATTCATCTTGCCGATGTCGATCGCCGCTCTTGTCTGCGCCACGCTTTTCACGGGCGCGGCGGGATATATCAGTCTTGTCGAGCATCCCGCGCGTTTACAGTTGGACGATGCCCCCCTTCTTGCGCAATGGCAGCCGAGCTATAGCCGGGCCTTGCCGATCCAATCCGGGCTGGCGATCGCCGGCGGCGTGGCGGGACTGGCCGCCTGGCATATGTCGGGCGAATGGCTTTATGTTCTGGGAAGCCTGGTGCTGCTCGCCAATTGGCCGTTCACGCTTCTGGCGATCATGCCGGTCAACAACCGCCTGAAGGCGATAACGCCGGATCAGGCCGGGCCGGAAAGCCGGACCCTGCTGCTGAAATGGGGGAAGCTCCACAATGTCAGGAGCGGCCTTGGCTGCGCGGCGGCCCTGCTCTTTGCCGTGGCGCTGGCGAGCGGGAACTAGCGGCTGGTTCCACAATGTTCGCCAAGGGCAAGCGGCCGGACGGGCATCCATTGGCTCTGCTATGGAGCATTCATGCAATGGTTGAGGCTCATGGATCCCGGATCAAGTCCAGGATGACGGCAGTGTGTTGGGATGGCGGGATTATATTGCGGCGATGATGTCCGCCCCCGTCCGCCATCGGGATCAGGCGTCCGACCGCTCAAGGCTTCCCCGTCTCAACAAAGCGCACCAGCCGCGCATGCTGTTCGCCGATCACGCCGTCTACGGGTGCGGCGATCGATGTATGGGGGAAGCGGGCGTAGCCGCCGACGACATAGTCGAAGGTCAGTATCGTGCCGCCGGATGCGGGGGCGAGGGTGATGGTGAGGGTGCCGGTCAGCGCCTCCCCCTGCAGCGGACCCAGCGCGCCGGACAGGCGCAGGCTCTTTTCCGGCGCGGCGAAGATCACGCGGGCATGTTCGGCAAAGCCGCCATTGGGCAACGTCTCGCAGAAGCAGCCGCCCGGCTTTGCGGCCAGGGTCAGATTGGCGGCGTCCTGCGACCAGCTATGTTCGCCGTTCCACCATTTGCCCGGCGTCAGCAATGCGGCCCAGACCGTCGCGGGCGGCGCCTTTACGGATGCGGTGTGGGAGACGGCGAAGCCGCTGTCGCTGCTGGACGCGACCTTCGCGGCGGCGGGCGTCGCGATGATCGCCAAGGCCAGCGCCGCGCAGGATGAAAAACCGACTCGCATCATGATGCTCCCCTCTTTGCGGGGAGCATCGGCGCGATGGGGAGGGGGATCAAGAGGTGGCGGGCGGTCGGCGGCTTGTGCGGGCCGGTCGCGAGGGGCGTGGCTCACCCGGAGGCAAACCCCTGCGCCGTTTGATGGCTCCGAAATGCAGCATGCTCCTGCGGAAGCAGGAGTCCAGAGCCTCAAGCGCTGTGTCCAGAACCCTGGGCTCCTGCTTTCGCAGGAGCACGAAGGTCGTTTTATGGCGCGCAGGGCTTAGGGGCCAGCGAGACTGAGGGAGGCTTACCGCCCCCCAATCCCTATTTCCCGTCGAGGATCGCCGCGATGGCGACGGTCACGTCGTCCATGTCGGCCATGCCGTCGACGCGGCTGACGATGCCGCGCGCCTCATAGATCGGCAGGATCGGCGCGGTCTTGGCGCGATATTCGGCCATGCGGGTGCGCACGGTTTCCTCATTATCGTCGGGACGGCGCTTGAACTCATGGCCGTGGCACTTATCGCACTCGCCCTCAACCTTGGGGGTCTTGAAGGTGTCGTGATAGCCCTCGCCGCAAGTGCCGCAGGTGAAGCGGCCAGTGATGCGCTCGACCAGCGCGTCCTCATCGACTTCCAGCTCGATCACATGGTCGAGGGTGCGCTTGCGGTCGGACAGGATGTCGTCGAGCGAGAGCGCCTGCGCCTCCGTACGCGGATAGCCGTCGAAGATGGCGCCAGTGGCCGCCGGGAGCGCGTCGAGCGCCTCACCGATGATGCCGGACACGATCTCGTCAGAGACAAGCTCACCCGCCTCCATCACCGCTTTCGCCTTCACGCCGGTCGGCGTGCCAGCCTTCACCGCCGCGCGGAGCATGTCGCCGGTGGACAGTTGAACCATGCCGCGGCTGTCCACGAGGCGAGTCGCCTGAGTGCCTTTACCGGCGCCCGGCGGGCCAAGCAGGATGATGTTCATGCGCGCAAAATCTCCCCTGTTATGCGTCGCCAAGAGGCAGGTGGCCCCTTAGCGCATGCGGCCCTTTAGCTTCGCCTTCTTGATGAGGTCGCCATATTGATGGGCGAGCAGATGGCTTTGAATCTGGGTCACGGTGTCCACCGTTACATTGACCACGATCAGCAAGCTAGTTCCACCAAGGTAGAATGGAATGCCGGCGCGGGCGATCAGAAATTCCGGCACCAGGCAGATGATGACCAGATAGGCCGCGCCGATGACGGTGATGCGGGTGAGCACATAATCCAGATAATTTTCGGTATTCTTGCCCGGACGGATACCGGGGATGAAGCCGCCATTCTTCTTCAGGTTATCGGCCGTCTCCTCCGGGTTGAACACAACCGCGGTGTAGAAGAAGCAGAAGAAGGCGATGCCAAGGCCGTACAGGGCCATATAGACCGGGCTGCCGTGCGAGAGATACTGGTTCAGCGTCAGGACGAAATCGCCCATCTTGCTGTCGCCGGCGACCGTCTGCCCCGCGAACTGCGAAATGGTGAGCGGCATCAGCAGCAGCGAGGAGGCGAAGATCGGCGGGATGACGCCCGCAGTATTGACCTTCAGCGGCAGGTGGCTGCGATCCGCCTGCATCATGCCCTGGCGCGTCTGGCGCTTGGGATATTGGATCAGCACCCGGCGCTGCGCCCGCTCCATGAAGCAGATGAAGGCAACCAGCGCGAGAACCAGGATCAGGAAGCCCATGATCAAGAGGCCGGAGATCGACCCTTCGCGGCCCGACTTGAACAGGTTGGACAGGGTGACGGGAAGCTGGGCGACGATGCCCGCCATGATGATGAGCGACACGCCATTGCCGATGCCGCGCGAGGTGATCTGCTCACCCAGCCACATCAGGAACATGGTGCCGCCGATCAGCGAGACCACCGCGGTCAGGCGGAACAGCATGCCCGGCTCCACCACCGCCTGCAGCCCGGACTGCGCGCCGAAGCTTTCAAGGCCGACGGCGATGAAATAGCCCTGAATCGCGGTCAGGCCGACCGTGCCATAGCGGGTATATTGGTTGAGCTTCTTGCGGCCGCTCTCCCCTTCCTTCTTGATCGCGGCAAGCTGCGGCGAGAGGGTCGAGGCGAGCTGCACCACGATGGATGCGGTGATGTAGGGCATGACGCCGAGCGCGATGAGGCTCATGCGCTGCAGCGAACCGCCGGAGAAGGTATTGAAGATATCGAGGATGCCGCCCTGCGTCTGCTTGTAAAGCTCCGCCAGCACGGTCGGGTCAACGCCCGGCAGCGGCACGAAGCTCAAAAAGCGGAACACGATCAGCGTGCCGAAGGTGAACCAGAGGCGCTTCTTGAGTTCGGTCGCCTGGCTGAATTTCGCCAGGCTAAGATTGGATGCAAGCTGATCGGCTCTCGATGCCATTCTTGGATAACCTTCAATGCGACGGGACAGACCCCGCCGGACTCGCCCCCCTTAAGGGAGTGCATACGGATCGTCTAGCATACACGTCATTCCTGCGAAGGCAGGAACGACAGGTCGCCACGGGCAAACCCGCTTCTGTCCCCAGTGCAGCGGGACCCCGCTTTCGCAGGGGTGACGGAAGCAAACAACCCCGCCGGCCCATATCGGGCAGCGGGGTCGTTCGTTCAAGCCGTTTGAACGGGCTTACTTCTTGCCGGCAGCCTTGGCGGCGGCCTTGGCCGAACCCTTCTTCGCCGCGGCCTTTTCAGCGGCGGGGACGACGGTCAGGATCTCGACCTTGCCGCCAGCCTTCTCGACCGCCTCGACAGCGCCCTTCGACGCGCCGGCGACGGAGAAGGTCAGCTTCGCGGAGAAATCGCCCTTGCCGAGCAGGCGGACGCCATCCTTGCCGCCGCGCGACAGGTTGGCGGCGCGCAGAGCGGCCTGATCGATGGTCGCCTTAGCGTCCAGCTTGCCCTCATCGACGGCCTTCTGGATCGCACCCAGGTTCACGATCGCGTAATCCTTGGCGAAGATGTTGTTGAAGCCGCGCTTCGGGATGCGCATGTGGAGCGGCATCTGGCCACCCTCAAACCCGTTGATGGCAACGCCCGAACGCGCCTTGGCGCCCTTCTGGCCGCGACCGGCGGTCTTGCCCTTGCCGGAGCCGATGCCGCGTCCAACGCGCATCCGGCCCTTGCGGGCGCCGTCATTGTCCTTGATGTCGTTCAGTTTGAAAGTCATGTCGTGCACTCGCTTTCGCTTTTGTCGCGCGAGGTTCGATTGCTCCGCAATCGAACCGATGCCCCAGCGAAGGCTGGGGCCGGGGGAGGCCAGAAAATCCCTCTCGGTATTTCCTAGCCGACTGAGATCCCAGCCTGCGCTGGGATGACGGGAGGGGCCGATATCCCACTTCCCAAAAAAACGAAAGAGGGGTTTCCCCCTCTTGCGTCCTATTCTTCATGTGCGCGGGGAAATTATCCCTCGATCACTTCCACCATGTGGGGGAGCTTCTTGATCATGCCGCGGATTTCCGCGCTGTCCTGAAGCTCGACCACGCGATGCATCTTGCCAAGGCCCAGGCCGATCAGAATCTTCTTCTGGCTTTCCGGGCGGCGGATCGGCGAACCGATCTGCTTGATCTTGATGGTTGCCATGTCCGTTACTCCGCAATCGCTTCGGCGTCAGCCGCAGCAACCTCAGCAGAGGCGCCGCCACGACGGAGCAGATCAGCAACCTTCTTGCCGCGACGCTGCGCGACCGACTTCGGGCTGGTCTGCTCACCAAGCGCCTCGAAGGTCGCCCGGATCATGTTGTAGGGGTTCGAGGTGCCGTTGGACTTCGTCACCACGTCGGCAACGCCCAGGCTCTCGAACACGGCGCGCATCGGACCACCGGCGATGATGCCGGTACCGGCGGGCGCCGAACGGACAGTGACCTTGCCAGCGCCGAAATGGCCGAGGCCGTCATGGTGCAGCGTGCGGCCTTCCTTCAGCGGAACGCGGACCATCGCCTTCTTGGCGGCGGCGGTCGCCTTGCTGATCGCCTCCGGCACTTCGCGGGCCTTGCCATGACCGAAGCCTGCGCGGCCCTTGCCATCGCCGACCACGACCAGAGCCGCAAAGCCGAAGCGCTTGCCGCCCTTCACGGTCTTGCTGACGCGGTTGATGTGCACCAGCTTCTCGATCAGTTCCTCGCCGGCTTCCTCGTCGCGGGGACGGCGGTCGTCGCGACGGCC
>NZ_MINO01000125.1 GCF_001757355.1 Sphingobium phenoxybenzoativorans | reverse complement strand
GACGTCCGGATATTCCGCCTGCCCGGCATCTATGGTCCCGGCCGATCGGCGCTGGACCGGGTGCGCGAGGGGCAGGCGCGGCGGATCGATGTGCCCGGCCAGATTTTCAGCCGGGTGCATGTGGACGATATTGTCTCCGGGGTGATTGCGGGCTTCGACGGGCCGCCGGGCGCCTATAATCTGGCGGACGACCTGCCCTGCCCCCAGAACCGGATCATCGAGGCGGCGAGCGCGATGCTGGGTGTCGCGCCCCCGCCCCTGCAGACATTGGAAGAAGCCGCCCTGTCGCCGCAGGCGCGCGCTTTCTATTCGGAAAACCGGCGCGTCGCCAACGGGAAGGCGAAACGGGCGCTGGGCTGGAAACCGCTTTACCCGACCTTCGCGGAAGGGCTTGCCGCCTGCCTATGAAGCGGTCTTGGCGCGCATCGCGACGACCATGCCCAGCAAGGCCAGCGCCGCGCCGGCAAGCGCGAGGGGAGACCAGCGATACCCCTCAAACAGCGTCGAGAGCAGCATGGCGATGATCGGGATCAGCACGCTGCTATAGGCCGCGCGCCCCGCGCCGATCTGCTGGATCAGCCGGTAATAGAGCGGGAAGGTCATGACTGATCCGGCAATCGCCAGATACAGCACCCCGGCCAGATAGGTGGGCCGCGTGTCGAACACCGGCGGGCCATGCAGCGCCCAGGCCACTGCCGCATCGGCCAGTCCGCCCAGCAGCATCCCCCATGCTAGGGTGGAGGCCATCGGCAGGCGGCGCGCAATGCCGCTGCCCTGCATGACGTTCGCCACCGACGCCGCCAGCGTGCCGCCGATCCCCAGCGCCATGCCCAGCAGAACCTGATCCGGCGCGACGCCGGACATGCGATATTCATGCAGAAACAGAAGCGCGATGCCGCCGATCGCGATGAACGAGCCAAGGATGAAGGGGCGGCTGACGGCTTCCCGGAAGGCGATCCAGCTCAGCAGGCTATTGGGCACCAGCAGCAGGGCATAGAGCATGGCCACCAGCCCGGAAGTCAGATATATCTCCGCCCGGTAGACGAGGTTGACGTTCAGCCCGAACTGCATCACCCCAACACAGGCGGCAAAGGCCGTGCCGCGCCAGCCGAGCCGAAGCGGAACACGCCGGACATAGGCAAACAGGAACATCGCGGCGGCAGCGATCAGGAAACGATAGGCGACCGACCAGCTTGCCGGAACGTCGCTCACCTGATCGCGGATGACCAGCCAGGTCGAACCCCAGATGAAGGTGACGATGGTGAAGGGGATCAGCACCTTCGCATCGAAGAAATGCGCGGTCCCGGGAGGTTGCGTATCCGTCACAGCGCGGCGATGGCGTCGGCCAGCGGTTGCACATCCTCCGCCCTGTGATGCCATGCGGTCACGAGCCGGGCCGCGCCCTCCCCCCAATCGTAGAAATCATAGCCCAGCGCCCGCAGGCTGGCCGCCTCCGCCGCGGTCACCCGGATGAAGATTTCATTGGCCTGCACCGGATGGAGGCAGCGATCGCCAGCGGCGTCCGCGACCCGCCTTGCGGCGGCATTGGCGGCCTCGCCATTCTTCAGCCACAGATCGTCCGCGATCAGGGCAAGGAGCTGCGCGGCGAGGTAGCGGCCCTTGGACAGAAGATGCCCCGCCCGCTTGCGCCGCCTTTTCGCCTGATCGACAAGGCCGGGCCGGAAAAAGACCAGCGCCTCCGCCGACATGCCGCCATTTTTGGTGAAGCCGAAGGACAGCGCGTCCACGCCCGCCCGCCAGGTGAGATCGGCGGGAGAACAGCCAAGCGACGCCACCGCATTGGCGAAGCGCGCGCCGTCCATGTGGAAACCGATATTCCTCTCCCGGCACAGATCGCCCAGCGCCGCGACCTCTGCGGGGGTATAGACCAGGCCATATTCGGTCGCGTTGGTGATGGTCAGCGCATGGGCCTGCACCTGATGCACATCATCCCGGATGGTGGCCATTTTCGCCCTCAGCACATCGGGCGTGACCTTCGCGCCTTCGCCGGGCACGGCCATCAGCTTCGCGCCATGGGTGAAGAATTCCGGCGCCCCGGCCTCGTCCATCTCGACATGCGCCTCCTCATGACAGAGCACGCCGCCGAAGGGCGGACACAGGGTCGCGAGGGCAAGGCAATTGGCGGCCGTTCCGGTCGGCACCCAGATGGCGGATACCTCCGTTTCGAACAGCGCGGAGAAGGCCGCGTCCAGCCGCCCGCTCCATGCGTCGCCATCATAGGCGGTGTCGAGCGTGTCGGCCGCCATGATGGCCGTCATTACGGCCGGGGAAACGGGGGCGGCGTTATCGGAGAAGAAGCGCATGGATGATGGAGATGCGGCCCCATCACCCATGCGTCAACGGCCAATCCCGAAGGACCGGACTATTTCGCGGACTTCATCGCCTGCACCGCCGCCAGCGTGTTCTTCACATGGTCGACATAGTTCATCTCGCTATGGACATAGGCGATGCGGCCGCTGGGCGCGATGACATAGGAGGTGCGGTTGGTAAGCCCGGCGGGCATGTTCGGCATATTGGGCATGGGCGGCAGCGCGACGTCATAGCCGGAAACGACCGAAGGCCCGGCGGATGCGACGGCGAATTTGTTGGCGCAATCCTGCTTGGAGAAGTCGGCGAGCTTCGCCACCGGATCGGCGGACATGCCGATCACCTCCGCCCCTGCCTTCTTGAACTCGTCAATATGTTCAGCGAATTCGCGCGCCTCGGCCGAGCATCCCTTGGTGAAGGCGGCGGGGAAGAAATAGAGGACGACCGGTCCCTTCTTCAATTCCGTCGAGAGGCGGATCGGGATGACCTTCCCGGCCAGCGCGCCGCGCGTGGCGAAGTCGGGCGCCTTTGCGCCGACGGCGAGCGCGGCGTTGGCGGGGGAGGATGCGAGGGCAAGGGCAGCGGCGGCGGCGGCCGCAAGGTGGAGGCTTTTCATGGGGGGTGTCCTCTGTTCAGGGTTGGGGGGAGTATCAGGATTGCGGGTTGGGGGGTTCCCACAATTCTATGGCGTTTCCTTCGGGGTCGTGGATGCGGGCGAAGCGGCCGGTATCGGGATGATCCCATTCCGCCTTGGTGATGATCGCAATGCCGGCGGCGCGCAAGTCCGCAAGCAGGCCGTCCAGATCGCTGACCCGCAGGTTGATCATGAACGCCTTGTCCGCCGCGAAATACTCCGTGGTCGCGGCGAAGGGCTGAAACACCATCGGCCCGCCCTGCACCATCCAGACCCATTCATTGGCCTGCGCCGCCGGGTCCGACACGCACCCCGCGCCGACGCCCAGATGCGCCTTGTACCAGGCGGACAGGGCGTCCGGGTCGTTCGCGCGAAAGAATAGTCCACCCATCCCAAGAACCGGCATGGCCATTTCCTTTTCGACATCCTACTGTCCCTCTATCATGCGAACAGAGGATGGTCATCGGGAACCGCATCATGATCCTTCGGGTTCCCGAATGATGCGCCTATTCCCCCTCGCCCTTATGCTTGCCCTCGCCGCGTGCGGGCAGCAGGACCGGTCGAACACATCGGATTCGCTGAGCACCGCGATACCCGCGAGCGAGGACAATGCCGGTAATGCGGCCATTGCCGACGACGGCAATGCGTCGAACGCGCTGGACAAGGAAGATAGCGGCTATACCGGCGGCGGTGGCGGCGGATATGCCGGCGGCGCGGCCGGAGCCGGTTCCGCAGGCGCGGCGAAGCCGGGCGCGGCGCAGTCCCGCCCCGTGCGCCCTTCACAGACGGCCGTAACTGCGCGGGACATATTGCCGCCGGGATTTCGCGGTTACTGGGCCGGGCTGAACGAGGATTGCGGCAATCAGCGGTCGGACCTGCGCCTGGTCGTTCTGCCCAAGGAACTGCGCTTCTACGAAAGCGTGGGTAAGGTCACGGCGGTCGAACAGGCCGGGCCGCTGGCCGTGATGGTCGGCGCCAATTTCGAGGGCGAGGGGCAGAACTGGTTCCGCTGGCAGAAATTCACCTTGTCCGCCGATGAGAAGCGGCTGACCGTCACATACCAGAATAATGCCGTCATACGGAAACGCTGCCCCGGAACCGGCGCTTTCTAAAAGCGTGGCCATCGGCCGGAAACGGCCCGGCGATCGCGGGTCGGCGATCGCGGAAATGCGACAACAAACGCGACGGTGTCCGCCATTTTTGCGAAACGCGAGATTTCGATCAATATATTGATATATAAGTATTATCTGATTTTTGGAATCCAACGAAGTCGAAGGTTCCAACAGCTTTAGTCAGGTTGCGACTGCTGCTCCGCCGCCTTCTTGCGATAATGGCGCGCGGCCACCGCCGCCCCCAATATCATCCCGCCGGGGACCAGAAGCATGACGGCCACCCACCCGGCCTTGCGAAGATTTTCCTTTGACATATTGGTAACCATAATCGGCAGAACTGAACATCAGGTTTCCAACCGGCCGATTTTTCGCGAAATAGTGGACGGGGCGCGGAGATTTCTTCTACACCCCTGCCAGTCCCATTCCATCCTGTTCGCGAGATCGTGATGCACCGTCGCCGTCTGGTATCGATTGCCGTCCTGGCCGTGGCGTCGCCGCTGATCAGCTCCGCGAAAGCGCCAACGCCATCGGCGCCGGGCATGATGCGGCTGGACCCCGCTAGCCTGATGGCGACGGCGTGCGGGTTCCTGGCGCCCGCGGGGGAGGCTTCACCGGCTGGCGCGGGCGCGTTTCCCATGCCGCTGATCCCCGGACTGGCGCCGATCCATTATCCCATCGCCACGGCGTCGGCCGAAGCGCAACAATATTTCGATCAGGGCATGGCCCTGCTCTACGGATTTGAGTTCGCTAAGGCGGAGCGCAGCTTCAAGGCGGGCCTGTCCCGCGACGCCAATTGCGCCATGTGCATGTGGGGGGAGGCGCTGGCCATCGGTCCCTATCTCAACAGCGGCCCGTCCGGCGACCAGAGGATCGCGGCTGCGCGGGCGCTGACGGACCGGGCACTGACCGCATCCGCCGCCAATGAAAAGGAGCATGCGCTGATTTCCGCGCTCGCCGTCCGCTATGCGCCGGGCGGGCCGAACCGGGAGAAGGGCGTCCACGCCATCGCCTTTGCCGACGCGATGCGCGACGTGTCGGAACGCTATCCCGACGACGACATGATCATGGTTCTGGCGGCGGAGGCCGCCATGAATGTGCAGCCATGGAATTACTGGAAAGAGGACGGCCTGACGCCGCTGCCCTGGGCGGCGCGCGCGATCGCGCTGGTCGAGCGGGTGCTGGCGCGCAACCCCGACCAGCCCGAAGCGCAGCATCTCTACATCCACCTGACCGAAGCGTCGCACACGCCCGGCCGGGCGGAGGCGGCGGCCGACCGGCTGCTGAACGAAGCCCCGGCGTTCGCGCATCTGGTCCATATGCCCAGCCACACCTATTACCGCATCGGCCGCTTTGACGATGCGATCAGCGCCAATGAGCGGGCGGTCGATGTCGATGAGGCCATGGCCCGGAAATTGCGCGAGGACCCGAAATTTTACGGCTATTTCGTGCATCACAACCATTTCCTGACATCGGCCGCAGAGCAGATCAGCGACCGGACGGTCGCGCTGCGCTCCGCCGCCAATCTGGAAGCGGCGATCTCCCCCGATCAGGCGGCGAAATCCGCCTATATCGAGGCGCGGTTCATCACTGCGTTGCAGGCGCGGGCGCAATTCGCCGGAGACCTGGCCGCATTGATGGCGATGCCCGCGCCGGACGCGCGCCTGAAAACGGCTGGACAGGTGTGGCGGGCCTTGCGCGCGGAGGGCCTGGCCCGCGCTGGCCGGACGGCGGACGCCAAGCGTGAGATCGCCGCCATGCGTCAGGCGCGCAAGGGCGCGAAGATCGACCGGGAGCTGCAACCGCTGATCACGCTTGCCGAAACCATCGCGCTCTCGCGGATAGCGGAAAGC
>NZ_MINO01000124.1 GCF_001757355.1 Sphingobium phenoxybenzoativorans | reverse complement strand
TCACCACTCTCCCGGCCCCCTCACCCCACCGGGTCGAGCAAACACCCAAACCCCGCCCTGTACCGCGCCGTGCGCTTCGCCATCATCGGCACGCTGCCCGTTACCGCCTTGCCGTCCGGATCATCCGAAATGGTGACGATCTCCATGCCCGGCTCCGTATCGCCCTTGCAGCTTTCCGCCGTCCGCCCTTCAACATAGCGGCAGGAGCAGGTCATGCGCGCGCCATAGGCGGCGCCGACCGCAGCCCGCGCCTGCCACAGGCTCCACTTCCACGCGAACAAAGCGACAAGCAATATCGCCGCCGCGCCCGCGACATAGGTCCATAGCGGCCGCCGCCCTGCTCCGGCCCCCATTCCCCCTGGGCGAATGATCCTGTTCTCCGGCATTGCCAGCCCCCCAAGGCGCGTTCGAAACGGCGCTTTCGATTCGGCGGGAGATTCCACCCGGCGAATTTTCCCTCTAAGGAGGCGCGATGAACAGCAAAAGCCGCCTTCGCACAAGCCTTGCCATCGCGGCAGCCCTGTTTCTGGGTTCGGCGAGCAGCGGAATCTCGCAAGCGCCGCTGCGCTATACGGTCGCACCGGATGCGGCGGTGAGTGGCGACGCCCTGCGCGCCGCCATCGACCCGGTGTTCGCGTCGGACGTTGGCGAGACCCGCGCGTTGCTGATCCTCCACAATGGCCGCATCGTCGCGGAACGCTACGCGCCGGGCTATGGGCCGGACAGCAAGCTGCTGTCCTGGTCGATGGCCAAGACGGTGACGGCGGTGCTGGCGGGCCTTATGGTGTCGGACGGGCGGCTGGCGCTGGACGGCCCCGCCCCGGTCCCCGCCTGGAGCGAACCCGGCGACCCGCGCGGCGCCATCACCCTGCGTCAGTTGCTCACCATGTCGTCGGGCCTCGACCATGTGGAGGATGGCGATCCCATCGCTTCGGCCGACACCATCCGCATGCTGTTCACCGACGGTGCGCAGGACATGGCCGCCTATGGCGAGGCGAAGCCGATCGCAGACCGCCCCGGCAGCGCCTTCAACTATAGCAGCGTGACCAGCGTGATCCTGAGCGACGTGCTGACCCGCATGCTGACCGACAGCCCCGATCCAGAAACCCGGCGCGCGGCGATGATGCGCTTCATCGACGGGCGGCTGAAGGAGCCGGTGGGCCTGTCCAGCCTGACGCCGGAGTTCGACGCGCGCGGCACGATGATCGGCGGCAGCATCATGCACATGACCGCGCGCGACTATGCCCGCTTCGGCGAGTTCCTGCGCGAACGCGGCCGCGCCAACGGGCGTCAGATATTGTCGGAACGCTGGATCGATTTCATGACCACCCCGTCCGCGCGCAATGGCGGCTATGGCGGGCATGTCTGGCTGAACCGGGAGGGCGCGGACAATGTGCTGTTCCCCGGTCAGGGTCCGGCGAGCCTGTTCGGCTGCGTCGGCCATAATGGCCAATATATCCTGGTCTCGCCGCGTCAGGGCCTGACGATCGTCCGCCTGGGCGTTTCGACATCGGAGGAGCGCATGGCGCTGCGCCCCGCCCTCGCCCGTATCGTGCACCTGTTTCCGGGGGGCTGAAGCGCGCCGATCTCACCCCGTTCGGGCTGAGCGAAGTCGAAGCCCTCCGCTGAGCGCAGCGAAGCGCCTCACTCCGTTCGGCCTGGCCCTTCGACTTCGTTCAGGGCGAACGGAGCCTTATTTGGGACCACCCTTCTCAGCTATTGCGCGCCTGACGCACCATCGCCCGCAGATACTGGCCCTTGGTCCATGTCTCGACCGGCGTGGTTTCCAGCAACTCCTCCGGGTCGACGGACATTAATTGCTGCTCGGCGAAACGGAAGCCGTCTGTCCATTTGTCGCATTCGCGCTGGAAATAGATGGCCGACCCGTCCTCCAGCTTGCGCAGGACGTTCGAATGCACCCGCTCGGCGGCCCAGGTCGAGCAGCTTCGCCGGTGCCGGGCGAAATGCTGCGCCACCACATCTTCCATATCGTCGGTATATTCCAACGCCAATCCGGCCAGCAACTGCTTCGCCGCCAGCCGATCGACGCTCCAGACACGCGAATCGTCCATCATCTGTCCCCCAACAACCCCGTTGGGAGACAGCCACAGTTAACGGATTTTAGTCAATCCCCCCGATGCCGGGGGTGTGCCATTGTCGTACCTTTATGGCGCTTCACTGGCGCGCGCCGATATCCCCCTGCCCCACGGTGCCGCTCGCCATTTCCAGCATCCGGTCGAGGCTCTTTTTGGCCTGCAGGCGCAGCCCCTCCTCCATCTCGATCCGCGGCTCCAGGTCGCGCAGCGCCAGATAGAGCTTCTCCATCGTGTTGAGCGCCATATAGGGGCAGATGTTGCAATTGCAGTTGCCGTCCGCGCCCGGCGCGCCGATGAAATTCTTGTCCGGCACCGCCTTCTGCATCTGGTGGATGATGTGCGGCTCGGTCGCGACGATCAGCGTGTCGCCCGGCATCGTCTTGGAAAAGTCCAATATGCCGCTGGTCGATCCCACATAATCGGCATGGTCGACGATATAGGGCGGGCATTCAGGGTGCGCGGCGACCGGCGCGTCGGGATATTGCGCCTTCAGCTTCAGCAGTTCCGTCTCGCTGAAGGATTCATGCACGATGCACACGCCCGGCCACAGCAGCATGTCACGGCCCAGCTTGCGCTTCAGGTAACCGCCCAGATGCTTGTCGGGGCCGAAGATGATCTTCTGCTCTTTCGGGATCTGCGCCAAAATCTTCTCGGCGGACGAACTGGTGACGATGATGTCGGAAAGCGCCTTCACCTCTGCCGAACAATTGATGTAGCTCAGCGCGATATGGTCGGGATGCGCCTCGCGGAACGCCTTGAACTGCGCGGGCGGGCAACTATCCTCCAGGCTGCATCCGGCGTCCATGTCGGGCAGCACCACGATCTTCTGCGGCGAAAGAATCTTTGCCGTCTCCGCCATGAAGCGCACGCCGCAAAAGGCGATGACGTCGGCGTCCGTCTCCGCCGCCTTGCGCGACAATTCCAGCGAATCCCCGACGAAATCGGACAGGTCCTGAATTTCCGGCTTCTGGTAATAATGGCCCAGGATGACGGCGTTGCGCTCCTTGCGCAGCCGGTCGATCTCCGCGCGCAGGTCAAGCCCTTTCAGGCTGCCGCCAATCCCTCCTCGTGCGTCCATTATTCGTGCGTTCCTTGTTCGGCCGGCGTGTGGGCGCCGCCTTCTGGTTCCTGATGGGCATTCTGGACCTGCGCATTTTCCGCCTGTCCATGGTTCTGCTCGTCCGAAGCCGCCTCCTGCCCCTCGTCGGCGAACTTGGCAACCACTGTCGCCTTTACGCCGGCGGCTTTCAGCGGCATGGCGAAGCTGCGCTCGATCGCCGAGCGGGTCGCGTCCCGCGCCAGCCGCATCGGCACCTCGCCCTTCGCCTGTTTCATCAGTTCGTCCTGGCCGCGCTTGCGGTTGGCCGCGTCCAGCGTCTCGCCCGCATCCGTCAGCGCCATCAATATGCCGCCGCCGTCATATTGCTTGATCCCGTCGATATCGACCTCCGGCCCGGCCAGGATCAGCGGCGGCAGGTTGACGGTCAGGACATTGCTCTCCTTGTCCCACTTCACATCCGTGGGCTGCAGCTTGTTGAGGTCGATCTCGTACCGGACGGTGCCCGGCATGATCATGGTCTTTTCCGCCTTCAGGCCCAGCCGCTCCTGCGTCGATGTCACGACCGCGACGAAGCTCGCCATGAAGGCGGTCAGCCGCGCCTGTTCGCGCAGGCCCTGCAGGCTGGCGGTGGCGATGCTCTCCACCTTGCCGTCCATCTTATCCTCGACGCCCTTCTGGAAATAATAGGCGCCGCCAAAGGCGATTCCAAAGACGACCAGAATGACGACCAGCAGGCCGATGATCGTTTTCATGCGGCGACGGTCTCCCAAAGGCCGTTTTGCTCGCGCACGACGCCGCGGGCTTTCAGGTCGAGCAGATGCGCCAGCACCGACCGCCCCGCCGCCGGGTGCAGCCGCGGATCGACACCCTTATACATTTCCTTGACCATATCGGGGATCGCCGCGCCGCCCGGTTCGCGCAGGTGGCGGACGATCTGCCCCTCGCGATGCTTGCGATGGCCCATCATGCCCCGCGCCAGCCGCTGGGGATTATCGACCTGATCGCCATGCGCCGGATAATAAACGGCGTCGTCCCGCTCCACGAGCCGCTGCATGGAGCGCATATAGTCAGCCATATCGCCATCGGGCGGCGAAACCACCGTGGTCGACCAGCCCATGATATGGTCGCCGGTGAACAGCGCATTTTCTTCCAGCAGGGCAAAGCACAGATGGTTGGACGTGTGCCCCGGCGTCGCCAGCGCCTCCAATGTCCAGCCCTCGCCGGAAATCTGTTCGCCATCCGTCAGCACCCGGTCCGGGCGATAGTCGGCGTCGAACGCAGCATCCGCGCGCGGCCCGTCGTCCATCAGGGTCAGCGGCGCGCATCCGATGATCCGCCCGCCCGTCGCCTCCGCCAGCGGCCGCGCCGCCGGGCTATGGTCGCGATGGGTGTGGGTGCACAGGATCGCCTTCACCGGCCGGCCGCCGATCGCGCGTTCCAGCGCCTCCAGATGTTCGGGAATATCGGGACCGGGATCGATCACCGCCAGCTCCGTCGTGCCGATCAGATAGGTCTCTGTCCCGGTATAGGTGAAGGCGGATGGATTGGGGGCCAATACGCGCCCGACGAGCCGAGAAAGCTGCGCAAGGATGCCGGTCGGCAGTTCGGCCGTTTCGAAGGGCAGTGTCATAGTCCCCATGTGCCATTTCGGCGGCGGATTTCAAGCGCCGCCGAAATGGAGGCATTCGCGATCAGGCGGTTTCGCTGGTCCGGTAACGGCTCGCGGCGCGATTGCGGGACAGTTTCATGGCCAGGCCCAACCGGATTTGGGTCAGCGCGTCAAACTCCTCAATCTCCTCCAGCGGCGGAATGGTCACCGTCTCGCCCCGGTCGAATCCCGTCAGCGCGGCATCGACCAGTTCATCGACGCCCATCACCATTTCGGGGGGCAGGTCGTCCGCGCTCGTCCCGGCGCTTTCCCAGATTTCGGTGCGCGTCGCGCCGGGCAGCACGGCCTGCACCCGCACGCCCTTCGGCTCCAGCTCATTGGCCATGGACTGGGAGAGGTTCAGGATGAACGCCTTGGTCCCGCTATAGACGCCGCCGAACATCTCCGGCGCCAGGGCCAGGACCGATGCGACATTGATGATCGCCCCGCCACGCGCCGCAAGCCCCGGCGCAGCGACCGCGGCAAGGCGGGTGGGCGCAACGACGTTCAACTGAATCAACCGGTCATAGGCGTCGGGGTCGCCATCCAATATGCCGACGCCGGTTGCTGCGCCCGCATTGTTGACCAGCGTGGTGATGGTTTCATCCTCGCGCAGCCGGGCCTCCACCTTGGCCAGATCCGCCTTGTTGGTGAGGTCTGCGGCCAGCACGTCCACCTTGACGCCGGTCTCGGCCCGTAGCCGTTCCGCCAGCGCGGTCAGCTTGGCCGCGTTGCGCGCAACAAGGATAAGGTCGTTGCCGCGCTTGGCGAACCTGTCGGCATAGGTCGCGCCGATCCCTGTGGATGCGCCCGTGATCAGGATGGTGCCCGCGGCGGCCTGTGTGATGCTCATAACCTGTCTCCCTGTTCGGATTAGATGATGGTCATCATATATAAATGCCGCTTCCTTCAACAAGGAGCGCCGCAGAAATTATTTTCTCCCTTTCTCCATCCCCCGTCAATCTGTCCCGTCAATCGATCCCGGCCTGCAGCCGCGCGATCTCCTTGTCCAGATCAGCGACGACCTGCGCCCGGATCGCCGCGCTCATTGCCCGGTCGCTTGATCCCTGCGCCCGCGCCACGCCTTCGCGGGCCTTGCGCAGACCGGCCAGAGCCGCCTGACGCCCTTCCACCTCGCCGCGCCGCGCCTCGGCCTGCGCCATCCGCGCTTCACGGCGGGCGTCGGCGACCGCCCGGCGGCAGATCATGATCTGCACATGTTCGGCCCGGCCATTCGCGCCGGTGGTCGTC
>NZ_MINO01000123.1 GCF_001757355.1 Sphingobium phenoxybenzoativorans | reverse complement strand
GTTCCGCGCGGTGGCGGCTGGCGACCGGGCGCGCGCTGGGCTCGCGACGGCGGACTGAGCAAGGCACAGGTCATCGGCCAGATCGCGCAGCTGCCGGCCCACCAGCGGCCGCCGATGCGTATGCTCGGCCGCCGGTCCGAACCCGTGGAGCACCCTTTCAAGGCGATGCCCCCCGATGAAGGCGGGCGCAGTGTCGCGCCCATGCCCGTTGTGCCTTTCCCGCATGACCGGCCGACCGTCCTGATCGAACGCGTCGGACAGCGCGACCTGATCCGCTCGGCCTGTCCGGTCGCATTGTCGCTGGGCCTGACGCCGGGGATGGTGGCAGCCCACGCCCGGGCGCTGGTTTCCGATCTCGACGTGCGGGACGCCGATCCGGCGGGTGACGAGGCGTGGCTCGATCGGCTGGCGCTCCATGGCGTGACGCATTGGACGCCGACCGCGAGCGTGTCGGGAGGCGATGGCCTGTGGCTCGATCTGTCGGGCACGACTCATCTGTTCGGCGGCGAGGAGCGATTTTGCCGCCGGCTGCTGCGCTTCCTGCAACGGCTGGGCTTCACGGCACGCATCGCGATCGCCGGCACGCCCGGCGCGGCGCATGCGCTCGCCCGCTACGGCGGCAAGGATATCCTCCTTCTCGATCCCGGCGCTGAAGCCTCGGCGCTCGCCCAGTTGCCGATTGCGGCGCTGCGGCTCGAGGCGGCAGCGCTGACAGCGGCGGCTCGCTTCGGGCTGGAGCGCGTGGCGGATCTTGTCCGCCTCCCGCGCGGGCCGATGGCGAAGCGGCTTGGCCTCAACGCCGTGACCCGTCTCGACCAGGCGCTCGGCCATGTCGCCGAGCCGATCACACCGGTCGTGCCGTTCGAGGCACCCGAGGTGTCGCGCCGTCTGCTCGAGCCGATCGGCACCCCCGAGAGCATCACACAGGTAATCTCGGATCTCGTCGATGACCTGATCGGCGTGCTTCGGCAGCGCGGGCTTGGCGTCCGCACCGCGTTGCTCGTCGCCGACCGGGTCGATGGCGAGGCGCAGCGCATCGGGATCGGAGCGTCGCGGGCAACGCGCGACGCCAAGCACCTTAAGCGCATGCTCGGACTGAAGCTCGATCGGATCGAGCCGGGGCTGGGGATCGAGGCGATGCACCTCACGGTGCCGCACAGCGAGCCGCTCGGCGCCAGCACGGCGGGATCACTGGTGAGGTCCGACGAGGCAGTCACGGACCTCGCACCGGCGATCGACCAGCTTGTCGGCCGTGCCGGCGAGGATGCCGTGTTCCGTGTTGCTCCGAATGAAAGCGACGTTCCCGAACGTGCCATTCGCCGTGTCGGCCCATTGGACGAACCGGCTTGCTGGCCGAGATGGAAGCGCCCAGTCCGCATGCTGCGTCGGCCTGAGCATCTCACCCATGTCGTGGCGCTGCTTCCCGACCATCCACCTCGACGCTTCACCTGGCGCGGGCAGGCCTATCGGGTGACCGCCGGCGATGGCCCCGAGCGGATCCATGGGGAATGGTGGCGGACCGACACCGAGCTCTGGGCGGTGCGCGACTATTTCCGCGTGGAGGTGGAGAGCGGCGAGCGGTTCTGGCTGTTCCGGCGCGGCGATGGCGTCGAACCCGAGACCGGTGATCTCAGCTGGTACATCCATGGGATGTTCGGCTGATGACGGCCTATGTCGAACTTCAGGTGATGAGCCATTTCTCGTTCCTGCGCGGAGCGAGTTCGCCGGAAGAGCTGTTCGCGGCGGCAGCGCTCCAAGGTCATGGCGCGCTGGGGCTCGCCGACTGGGGCAGCGTTGCCGGCGTGGTGCGCGGCTGGGACGGCCAGAAGACCACGGGCGTGCGCATGATCCCCGGCGCCCGCGTCCATGCGACCGACGGCCATGACCTGCTTCTCTATCCGCAGGACCGTGCCGCCTGGAGCCGACTGACCCGGCTGCTGTCGATCGGCAAAGCCCGTGGTGGCAAGGGCTTCTGTATCCTCGATTGGGCGGACATCGTCCATCATGCCGAAGGGCTGGTCGGCATCCTGCTGCCCGATCTCCCGGACGAGACCGCCGGTGGTCAACTCATCGATATTGCAGGGGCGTTTGGCGCCCGCGGATATTGCGCGTTGTCGTTCCGACGCAGGCCAGACGACGCCATCCGGCTCCATGACCTGGCCGCTCTCGCTGCTCGGCATGGCGTGCGGGCGGTCGCGACCGGTGACATACTTTACCACAGCCCGGAGGTGCGTCCGCTACAGGACGTGGTCACCGCGATCCGCGAAAAGACGACGGTCGACGCGCTCGGCTATCGACGCGAGCGCTTTATGGACCGCCACTTGAAGCCGCCCGCGGAAATGGAGCGGCGCTTCCGGGCATTTCCGGACGCGATCCAGGCCAGCGCCGACATCGCGCGCGCCTGCACCTTCGATCTGGGCGAGATCCAGTATCAATATCCGTATGAGCAGGTGATGGTCGGCCGCTCCGCACAGGAAGCGCTGGCGGAAATGACTGAGCAGGCTGCGGCGACAAAATTCCCGGATGGGGTGCCGCAGCGCTATCGCGACCAGACTGGCCATGAGCTGCGGCTGATCGAGCAGCTCGGTTACGCGCCCTATTTTCTGACGGTCAATGCGATCGTCGCGGAGAGCCGCCGACGCCGCATTCTCTGCCAGGGGCGTGGATCGGCCGCCAATAGCTGCGTCTGCTATCTGCTCGGCATCACGTCGATCGACCCGATCCAGCACGAATTGCTGTTCGAGCGATTCGTCTCGGGCGAGCGCAAGGAGCCGCCCGATATCGACGTCGACTTCGAGCATGAGCGGCGCGAGGAGATCATCCAGTGGATCTACGAGACCTATGGGCGTGATCGATCGGCGCTGACCGCCGTCGTCACCCGGTACCGCACGCGCGGTGCGGTGGCCGAAGTCGGCAAGGCGCTGGGGCTGCCGCGCGATCTCACCAAGATGCTGACCGGGCTCGTCTGGGGCTGGTCGATGGACGGGATCAGCGACGAGCAGATCGAAAGCCTCAACCTCAATGCCCAAGATCACCGGCTCAAGCTGACGCTCAGTCTCGCGCGCCAGCTGATCGGCACGCCCCGGCATCTGTCGCAGCACCCCGGTGGGTTCGTGCTGACGCAGGACCGGCTCGACGATCTCGTGCCGATCGAGCCGGCGCGCATGGAGGACCGGCAGATCATCGAATGGGATAAAGACGATATCGACGCGCTCAAGTTCATGAAGGTCGATGTTCTTGGCTTGGGGATGCTCGGTTGCATGAACCGCGCCTTCAACCTGCTGGAGCAGGACAAGGGCATCAAGATCGGAATGGCGGACCTGCAGGACGATGATCCTGAGGTCTACAAGATGATCCAGCGCGCCGACACGCTCGGCGTCTTCCAGATCGAGAGCCGGGCGCAGATGTCGATGCTCCCGCGCATGAAGCCGAAGGAATTCTACGATCTCGTGATCGAGGTGGCGATCGTGCGTCCCGGACCGATCCAAGGCGACATGGTCCATCCCTATCTCCGCCGCCGCGAGGGCAAGGAGAAGCCCGAATATCCCAAGCCCGAGCTTCGTGCGGTGCTCGAGAAGACGTTGGGCGTACCCCTGTTCCAGGAACAGGCCATGAAGGTCGCGATCGTCGGCGCCGGGTTCACCCCCGTGGAAGCCGATCAGCTCCGCCGCGCGATGGCGACGTTCAAGCTGACCGGCGGCGTCAGCCATTTCTACGACAAGCTGGTCAACGGCATGATCGACCGCGGCTATCCGAAGGATTTTGCCGAGCGGACGTTCAAGCAGATCGAGGGCTTTGGCAGCTACGGCTTCCCGGAAAGCCATGCCGCGAGCTTCGCCAAGATTGCGTACGCCAGCTGCTGGATGAAGCATCACCATCCCGACGTATTTTGCGCCGCGCTGCTCAACGCCCAGCCGATGGGCTTCTATGCCCCCGCCCAGATCGTGCAGGATGCCCGCAAGCATGGCGTCGAGGTGCGGCCGGTCTCGATCAACGATAGCCATTGGGATTGCACGCTGGAGCCGACAAAGGGGCGCTTCATGGCGGTCCGGCTTGGCTTCCGGCAGGTGCGCGGGCTTGCCAATATCCATGGTGCGCAGATCGCGGTGGCACGAGGCGACACGCCTTATGCCAGCGTCGAGGAAGTCTGGCGGCGCGCCGATGTGCCGCGGGTGGCGATCGAACGTCTGGCCGAGGCCGACGCGTTCCACTGCATCGCCGAGGATCGGCGGCAGGGCCTGTGGAAGGTGAAGGGGCTTGGTGAAGCCCCGCTTCCCCTGTTCGCCGCCGCCGATGCCCGCGAGGCGAGTTTCTCTCCGGAGGGCATGGAACCGACGGTGACGCTGGCGCCCTTGACCGCCGGGCGCGAGGTCGTCGAGGATTATCGCTCGCTGCAGCTGTCGCTGCGCGGCCATCCGATGAGCTTCCTGCGTGGCGAGCTCGACGCCATGCGGATTGTGCGCTGCGCCGATCTCGCGACCATACGCGACGGGCGCAATGTCGAGGTCGCGGGCGTCATTCTTGTCCGCCAGCGCCCGGGCTCGGCCAAGGGCGTGCTGTTCATCACGATCGAGGATGAGACCGGGATCGCCAACGGCATCCTCTGGCCCGACAGGTTCGAGATCTACCGGCGTCAGGTCATGTCCGCATCGATGATTGCGATGCGGGGCCGGCTGCAGAAGGAAGGCGAGGTCATCCACATCATTTGCGACCGCATCACCGATCATGACGACATGCTGCGTGCGATCGGCCGCACAAACTTCGCGGTCGCGCCCGGTCGCGGCGATGGCGCCCACAATGGCGGCGGACCCGACCCACGCGATCCGAGCTTCCCGCGCGGGCGGACCCTAGCTTCGCCTCCGTTCGGCACGGTCCAGGAGCAGGAAGAAATCCTCCGCATCCGCAGCCATGACTTCCATTGAGGCGAGCGCCCGTGCGACCGGGACCATTGAACGCGCGGTCAATGTCCTGCGCGAGGCGGCGGCCATCAAGGGCAAGGTGCAGACGCGCGGCGTCGCACTGGCGCTCTGGGTGCTGCGCGGCCGCTGCCCCGACGAATGGCTGGTCGCCTTCTGGGAGGCGGCGGGGTCGGATCACGAGATCGGCCGAAGCCAGGGCCTGCACGCTGCCTATAACGGGATCGTGCGCCAACTCCGCACCACCGGAGCTCTCTCGGAAGACCCCGCGAGGATGAAATGACCCCACCGACTTCCTATATCAGCACCTTAACAAGCACTTCCGCGGGAACGAGCACGCATGGCCAATGGCTGGGCGCCCGACGGCGCCGTTCAGGAACAGATCGAAGACAGCGTGAAGGATGCGCTGGCGAGCGCGCGTGCGCGCATGCCGTCCGGCGACGGCCTGGCCGAGTGCGAAGAGTGCGGCGAGCCGATCCCGGAAGCGCGCCGCCGCGCACTGCCGGGCGCGCGCACCTGCGTGTCCTGCCAGTCGGCTCGCGACAAGCGCCCGACCTGGTCCGGCATCAATCGGCGCGGCAGCAAGGACAGCCAGCTGCGCTGACCCGACGTCCATGAGCCGCTTGCACCTTATCGCCGCGGCGAGCGTCCTCGCCTGCGCCTGGTCCGCGCCCGCGCTTGCCGATCCGTGCGAGGGCGCCTTGCCCGCCAAGGGCACCACCTTCGCCGGTGACGTTCGCTATGTTGGCGACGGCGACGGCCTTTGCGTCGGTCCTGCCGGACGGCCCGATCGCTGGATCGAGGTCCGGCTCGCGGACTTCTATGCGCCTGAACTGCACGAAGCCGGCGGCCGCGAAGCCAAGCGGCGGCTGGAACGACTAGTGATGGGCAAGCCGCTGGTCTGCCGCGCGGGGCGGCGCAGCTATGACCGCGTGGTCGCTGCCTGCACGCTTGGCGGTCGCCCACTTGGCACGCTGTTGCGCCAAGCTGGCGGGATTGAAGGCGGACGCGCTTGGCGACCGCGATGATGATGGCTGACCTGTTCGATGCCCCACTCGTTGCGGGCTTGGCCACGCGACCAGAGATCATCTCCGCCGAGGAAGAGGCTTCCCTCATCGGCAAGATCGATGCCGAGGGCCTCAGCCCGTTCCGGTTTCAGCAATGGACCGGCAAGCGCCTGACCCGGTCGTTCGGCTGGAGCTATGATTTCGAGAGCGGTCGGTTCGCGCCGACCGATCCGCTCCCGGAGTGGCTCG
>NZ_MINO01000122.1 GCF_001757355.1 Sphingobium phenoxybenzoativorans | reverse complement strand
CGTGATCGGCATCATCTATGAAAGCCGCCCCAATGTAACGGCCGACGCGGCGGCGCTATGCCTGCGCGCGGGCAATGCCGTCATCCTGCGCGGCGGCAGCGAGGCGCGGGAGAGCAATCGCGCCATCCACGCCGCGATGATTGAGGGGATCGCCGCCGCCGGGCTTCCCGCCGACGCCGTGCAACTGGTGCCGACCACGGACCGCGCGGCGGTGGGCGCGCTGCTCAAGGCGGCCGGTCTGGTCGACCTGATCGTGCCGCGCGGCGGCAAGTCGCTGGTGGCGCGGGTGCAGGAGGAGGCGCGCGTGCCCGTCCTCGCGCATCTTGACGGCATCAACCACAGCTATGTCGATGGGGCGGCCGACCCGAAGATGGCGCAGGCCATTATCGTCAACGCCAAGATGCGGCGCACCGGCGTCTGCGGCGCGACCGAAACGCTGCTGATCGACCGCGCCTACCCGGAGGCGGCGGCGCTGATCGGGGCCTTGATCGGCGCGAAATGCGAAGTGCGGGGCGACGAGGATGTCCGCGCCCTCGACGCGCAGGTGAAGCCCGCTTCGGACGAGGATTGGGACACGGAATATCTGGAGGCGGTCATCTCCGCCCGGATAGTCGACGGCGTGGAGGAGGCGATCGCCCATATCGCCGCCCATGGCAGTCATCACACCGACGCGATCATCACCGGGGACGGGGCGGTGGCCGAGCGGTTCCTGAACGCGGTCGACAGCGCCATCGTGATGTGGAACGCCTCGACCCAGTTCGCCGATGGCGGAGAGTTCGGCCTGGGCGCGGAGATCGGCATCTCCACCGGGCGGCTCCATGCGCGCGGCCCGGTGGCTCTGGAAGGGCTGACCACCTATAAATGGCTGGTGCGCGGCACGGGTCAGATCCGGCCCTGATTTTGGCTGCCTGCCGACAATGTAAATTATGGCCGTTCGGGCTGAGCTTGTCGACAAGCTCAGCCCGAACGGCATGTATTGAAGGCGTTTTGCCTTATGCGGGAACATATCGCCAGACGCAGGGGATCATACGATAATTCAGCCTTCCGCCGCGCGCTCCAGTTCCGCCGGCTTCCGCTCGGCGAATTTGTCGGCCAGCTTTTCTTCCTCTTTCGCCGTCAACTCCTCGGCGGCGTCGGGGAACATCTCCTTTTCCTCCTCCTCAATATGGTGGAGGTAGCGCTTCTTGAGCTTTCCGAATGTCTCGTTCCATTTGGCGGACCCGAAGCTCAGCTCCTCCAGCTCCTCGATGAAATCGTCGATTTCCTTATGCTCGGAAACGCTGTGCTGCGCATCTTCGCGCAGGTCGGGCCGGGCGAGCATGGTGGCGTAGAGGGTTTCTTCCTCCGCCGCGGCATGGGCGGTTACCTCGACCTTGAACTGGTTGAACAGCTTCTCGCGCCGGTCCTTCTCGCCCTCGGCGTCGTCCAGCTTCGCCAGCAACTGGCGGTGCGCGTCATGATCTTGTTTCAGGCGATCGAAAATGGTGGCGTCGGCCATGCAGTCCTCCTTGGCCCGGAAGGGGGCGTGAGAAGGGATAACGACGCGTAGCGCGAAAGGCTCCTGCCGCTGCGCTCAGGGATCAACCAAAGACGAACTTGCCGACGATGGCGACGGGAATCCAGAGCATCGGCGCAAGCAGGCTGGCGGCCCATAGTTGCAGCAGGTCCACGCGAAACCGCGTGGCGAGGCCGTCGTCGGACAGGCCGCTGCGTTCCAGCGCCGTCCAGCGATGCTCAAGACTGCGGGCGGCGAGGGCGAAGCCGCCAATCGCGACGATGATGCCCAGGTGAAGGACAAGAGAGCCGCCCATCTTGGCGACCACGAAAATCTGGAGCAGGGCGAACACGACCAGGGCACCCGCCGTGTGGGTGCTCATCCGCTTCATATAGTTCCGCCCCGATCCGGCGGTCCGCTGGTTGAACATCGACGCCATGCTCACTCCCCGTGTCTGCCGCAAAGCTTTCACGAATATGAACGGCGATCAACAGAAAATTGCAGGCCGGTGTGGGAAAATGTCCAGTATCCGGGCGTTCCGGGGCTTCAGGGGACGCCAGCGGACTCCTGCATGCGCTTCTCCGCGAACCATTGTTTCAGCATCGCGGCGGTGCAGCCGGAAAAGCCGTAGCTGCCATTGACGGAACAGCTTCCCGGTATCGTCTGGCGGGACACATCCTCCATATTGGCGACCTGGCTGCCCCATCCGGGACCACCGGCGACCTCCGGTTTCTCCCGCAATTTCTTGGGGATGCGGTAGCGTTCCGATTCCGGCTTGCGCGCGCATACGACGATCTCGTCGCCCTCGCCCTTGGGGCAGGCGTCATTGCCGTAAACGATCAGGGAGGTGATTTTCTGCGGCGGTTCCGCCAGCGCCGGGGCGCTGGTCAGGCCGATCGCCAGAAGGAGGGATGCGATAGCGAAGCGGCTCATGAAATTCCTGCCTTCTGCCGCTTCATGTCAAGCGGGCCTTTGCCCCTGTATATACTGCATGCGCCCCCGCACAGGACGCCACCGGCGTTCCTTTCCCGTCATTGCGGCGCTGGCGTCGCCCCGGCCTCCGCGTCCGCCTTCGCCTTGGCGGCTTCCTCCGCCTTCACCCGCTGCTCGATGGCTTCGGATTCGGCGTCGATCTTGGCGAGGCGCTTCTCGCGCTCGGCGGCGACCAGGTCGTTCCAGCTTGCATTGTCCGCCTGCTTGCGCTCCGCCCGCGCCATCTGCGCCAGCCGGTTGAAGCAGCCGGTGGTGCCGCCGCTGCCCGCCGGGGAACAGCTTTCCGTGCCGCTGCGGCCGACATATTCGATCGACTTGGCCCGCTCGCCCCATGCCTGCTTGGCGGGGGCATTGGGGTCGCCGCGCAGCGGTTCGGGAATGCGATACCGCTCCTGTTCCTCCTTGCGGGCGCAGACCACGATATCGCCGCTGCTGCTTTCCGGGCAGGCGTCGTCGCCATAGACGATGACCAGATTGACCTTCTCGCCGCCGGGCGGGGGCGATGCTGCCGCATCGGCCTCCTGCGCCAGCGCCGGAGCGCCGGTCAGCGCCATGCAAAGGGCAAGTGCTGCGGGCAGAGCGATCTTCATAGGTCCAGTCCTCAAATACGCTTCGATAGGGCGATGGCGGCGCGGCATCCCAGCCGGATCGCCCCGGAAAGCAAGGGGTAGGCGGGCGCATCCTCGGCGCCTGCGGCGAGCGCGGCGTCGCGATGCTCGACTTCCTCAGCCATGAAATCCGCAATGGCCTCGGAGAGTTCCGGGTCGCTATCGCCAAGTTCCGAAAGTTGCTCGGAATAGTGGCGCTCGATTTCCGTTTCGATCGCGGCAGTGCAGGCCATCGCCGCCTCCGGTCCCAGGGCGGCAGTGACCGCGCCCAATGCGAAACCGGCGGCATGCCATACCGGTTGCAGCAGGGTCGGGCGGACGCGGCGTTCCGCGATCATCGTGTCGAAGCGCTCACGATGCCGCTCCTCCTGCGCCGCCATGCCCGCGATCGCGCGGGCGGACGGATGGCGGTCGCCCAGCACGGCGAGCTGCCCGGCATAGATGCGGGTCGCGCCAAACTCCCCGGCCTGGTCCACGCGCAGCATGGCGGCGGTGTCGGGCTTGCGGCCCGGACGGGGAAAATCGCGCTGGCCGGTCATGCCTTCCTCGCCTTTGACAACAGGGCGAAGATGGCGAGCGCCGCCGCCAGCGACAAGAGGCCGTTATATCCGGCCAGCGAAATGCCGAACAGCGACCAGGGGGCAACGTCGCACCGGGTCAGCGGCGTGTTCATGATGCTGGCCAGCACATCGTCGGTGCTGCCGCCGACCGGCACGGTGGAACAGGCGGTCAGGCCCTGCCACCAGCCATATTCGACGCCCGCATGGAAGAAGCCGGTGACGCCGCTGCCAAGGATCGCCAGCGCGGCAAGGGCGGCAAACAGCTTGCTGGCCGAGGGGTTGCTTCGCAGGGCGATGGCGATCAGCGCCAGGATGATCGCGCCCAGATGCGGCCAGCGCTGCCACATGCACATTTCGCACGGGTGCAGGCCAAAGACATATTGCGACACCAGCGCCCCGCCGAGCAGGAAGGTGGGCGCAAGAATGGCGATCAGGCGGGCGCGGGAGAGATGGGTCATGCGTTACACTCTCTCCGTCACCCCTGCGCAGGCAGGGGTCCCGCTATCTTCTCGACGTCCGGCAAAAGCGGGACCCCTGCCTGCGCAGGGGTGACGGAAGGATGTACCGGGCAATTACTTCGTCGCCGGTTTCGCGCGCGGGGCGGGCGGCGGCGGGGCGGCCTGCGCCACCACGGCCGCCGGCTTGCTCGCCAGACGCGCGATGGTCTTGAGCGCATAGTCGAGCTGGAAGTCGTCAATGCCCTTCTTCTTCAATTCCTCGGCGGTGGCGGTGAAGCGGGGATCGGGCTTGCCGTCCTCCTCCAGCGTCTTGTTGTCGACCTTCGCCTCGTTGATCAGGTGGCGGCGCAGATCGCTTTCACGGAACCGCGGCCGCTCCTTATAATCGGGATCGGAAAGCTGCGGCACCAGGATATCCGGCTCGATCCCGCCTTCCTGCACGGACCGGTTCGACGGCGTATAGTAACGCGCCGTGGTCAGGCGCAGGGCGGTGGTGTTGCTCAGCGGCAGCAGCGTCTGGACGCTGCCCTTGCCGAAGCTGCGTTCGCCCATCACCAGCGCGCGATGCTGGTCCTGCAGCGCGCCCGCGACGATCTCCGATGCGGAGGCAGAGCCGCTGTCGACCAGCACGATGACCGGCAGGCCCTTCGCATCGTCGCCGGGCTTGGCGTAATAGCGTTCGACATCGCCCTTGGCGCGGCCGCGCTGCGATACGATCTCGCCGCGCTCCAGGAAGGTGTCGCTGACCGAAACCGCCTCGTCCAGCAGGCCGCCGGGGTTGGAGCGCAGGTCGAGCACATAGCCGGTCGGCTTGTGGCCCAGCGACTTGTCGATGCTGCGGATCGCCGACCGCACGTCCGCGCCGGTGTTGGCGGAGAAGCTGACGATATTGATGACGCCGATATTATTCTTCACTTCCCACTTCACCGGCTTCAGCTCGATGATCTCGCGGGTCAGGGTCAGGTCGATCGGCTTGTCGCGGCCGGGGCGGACGATGGTCAGCTTGATCGGCGTGCCCGCCGCGCCACGCATCTTGTCCACCGCATCGTCCAGCGTGCCGCCATAGATCAGCTCGCCGTCCAGGTGGGTGATATAGTCGCCCGCCTTGATGCCGGCGCGCCATGCCGGAGTGTCCTCGGTGGGTGCGATCACCTTGACCGCGCCGTCCTCCATCGTGACGGAGAGGCCAAGGCCGCCATAGCTGCCCTCCGTCTGGGTGCGCAGCGTGGCGAAGTCGCGGGCGTCGAGGAAGCTGCTATGCGGGTCCAGGCTGGACAGCATGCCCTCGATCGCGCCCTTGATCAGCTTCTCGTCGTCAACCTTGTCCACATAATCGGTGCGGACTTTCTGGAACACGTCCATAAATTCGTCGAGCGCCTTGTAGCTGCTCCCTTCCGCCTCGGCGAGCGCGGCGGTGGTGGCGGGAATAAGGGCAAGAGCGCCGAGCGCAGTGGCGCTCCGCAGGAAGGTGGATTTCATTGGCGACATGAGTCCTGACACATGATTTCCCACAATATAGACCCAAACCCCCCGTTACGCCAAGCATGCGCTCGACCAGGGGCTTGGCTGATCGATGAGCGCCAGTTGCCGCGGCGCTGATGGCGATGTTGGCGGATCAGGGCGCTGGCGGCGGAAACGGGCCGATGCTTTCGATATGCCAGCTCCGTTGCGCCGGACTCGACCCGTCGACATCATTGACCCGGCGCAGGGTGACGGACCGCAGCGCGTACCAGGGTTTCCCGTCGGCGGCGATCCGGGCATAGACCTGCACGGGAACAGTGACGAAAAGCGATCCCGCCGCGCCTTCGCTGTCCGCCGGGGCGCCGATATTCGCATGGATCTCGCTGAACCCGGCGAAGCGGCGGGCGAACGCCGCCGGGTCCTGCCGGGCATGGTCGCTGCCCTCGCCCCACAATTTCTGCGCGTCGCCGAAGCGCTTTTCCTCCAGCAGGCCATAATAGCCCTGAACCAGTTGCGCCGCGCCCTGCGGGCTTTCCGGGTCGATCGTGCCTTCGGTCAGGGGGACGGGTTCATCGGGCAGGCCGCCGGGCGTGCCCGGTTCCGGCGGCGCAAGCGGCGCCATGATCGCCTGCGCCTCCGCCTTCACGCTGCGGTCGATGTCCCTCTGACCGGCGGCGTTATCGGCCAGGCCATTGGCGGTTTCGTCCAGCACGGTGCGCTCGGTGGAGTTGCACGCCGTCACCATCAGCGCAGCCGCCAATGCAACGCCATATTTCCACCTGCCCCGCACCATCCCGGTAGACGCGCGGATCAAGGCGTCGCTCCCCTCCTGCCACCGCGCATGCGGGGTGAAGGGCCGGGTGTCGCCGTCATGGGCCGTGCCTGACTCCCTCGCTGGCGCATACCGCCGGAGGACGCATCATTGCCCCGCGGCCCATTGCGGAAACCGCGCGATTCGACG
>NZ_MINO01000121.1 GCF_001757355.1 Sphingobium phenoxybenzoativorans | reverse complement strand
CCGCGTCCGCCTTCGCCCGTGCGCTGCGCCGCCCGCCGCCAATGGCCGCGCTCTCATCGACCCAGGCCCCGCCAGTATCGCCATAAACGCCGGTGGAGGACAGATAGCCGGTCCAGAGCGCACCGCTCGCGCGAATGTCCGCGCCATAGGCCGCCAGCACCGGATCGCCATCCTCGCCCGGCGGCACGCTCGACAGGATGTGCGTGGCTGTTGCGATCGCCTGTCTGATGCCAGCCTGATCGTCAAAGCTGATCAGGCCGTCGCCGCCCGTCCGCCGCGCGCCGCTGACCCGCCAGCCCTCTGCGCGCATCCGCGCGGCAAGCCGTTCGCCGGTATAGCCCAGCCCGAGGATCAGCATATGCGCCATGCCATCCCCCTAGGGTGCTTTCGAGGGAAATGGAACATTTCACGGCTCGGATATCACGCTTGAACACAGGAAAAGACCGCGATTTTGATCAATCAAAATCGAACAAGGTCTTGCAGCGTGGGCGGCCCAATTAACCCCTTTTTTACCATGACCCGATAGCCACGATCCATGCTCGGCCCCGGCGATCCGATCCCGTCCCTCTATCTCCGCACGGATGCCAATCCGCGCTATTCGCTCGACAGCGTGGCTGGCCGCCATGTCGTGATGATGTTTGTGGGCGGCCTGCGCGTGCCCGGCGTCGTCGACATGCTGCGGCAACTCTATGCCAGCGCCGATCCGTTCGACGACATCAACGCCTGCTGCTTCGTCATCACCTGCGATCCCGCTGATCAGGCGGAGCCGTCGCTGCGCGACCGCTATCCGGGTATTCGCATCGTCCGCGATCATGACCGCGAACTCGCCCGCCTGTTCGGTTGCGCGCAGGATGCGGGCAATGGCGTGGACCGCCTGTCGCTGATGACCTGGATACTTGATCCCGGCCTGCGCGTGCTGGATGTGATTCCGGTCGACGATGCGCCTACCCATCTGGCGCGGATCACGGAACGCCTGTCCGGCCTTGCTTCTCCCGCCGCCGATATGGACGGCTGCGCCCCGGTGCTACGCGTCCCTAACCTGTTCGAGCCGGAGCTTTGCCGCCGCCTGATCGCCTATGCGCGGGAGACCGGCACGCAGGACAGCGGCTATATGAAAACCGATCCCGCGACCGGCGAGACGATGATGGTCGTCGATCACGGCCATAAGCGGCGGAGCGATTGCAACATAGAGGATGCCGGGCTTCGCGACGCCATCCAGGCGCGGGTGATCCGCCGCCTCGCGCCGCAGATCGAGCGGGCGTTCCAGTTCAAGGTGACGCGCATGGAGCGCTATATCGTCGCCTGCTACGACGCGCAGACCGGCGGCTATTTCCGCCCGCACAAGGATAATACGACGCTCGGCACCGCCCATCGCCGCTTCGCCGTCACCATCAACCTGAATGCGGAGGATTATGAGGGCGGCGACCTGCGCTTCCCCGAATTCGGCATGCGGACCTACCGCGCGCCGACCGGCGGCGCGATCGTCTTTTCCTGCTCATTGCTGCATGAGGCGACGCCGATCGTCGGCGGTCAGCGCCATTGCGTGCTGCCCTTCCTCTATGATGAGGCGGGCGCTGCGATCCGCCTGGCCAATGCGCAGCATCTGCAGGACCCGATCCTGCGGGAGCAGGTCGTGGCGTCAGTCACGGACACGCCCGCAAGGGCGGCCTGAACCTTCACATCAGAACAGCCGCTCGCAGTTCAGCGGCGCATTGACCGTCTTTTTGGCGATGGCCGGCGTCTTGTCCGCCTGAAGCGCGCCGCTGCTGGTGCGGATGACGCTGTTGCCCGTCAGGGTCGTCAGGTCGATTTCCACCCGCTCCGTCCGGGCAATCAGGGCGCCATCGGCGTCGCCGCTGGTCTCGCTCTGCTTCTGCGCCAGGATATGCTTCTCATCGATCTCGACAGAGCAACCCTTCGCGCCCGCCTCGCAATAGGGGGCTTCGGCGGTCCCCACCTTTTCCAGATAGAGCATCTTTTCCGGCCGGTCCCAGCGATAGGTGACGTCCGTTCCCGGACCTTCCTCTTTCGTGGCGGAGCCGCCGCTGGAGCTCATCACCTCGGTAATCGCGCCCTTGCAATGGATGGAAAAGTCCTCCGGCACCGCCGCGGCGTTCCCGTCGGCGGCGTTGTCCTGCGCGTTGTCCGCCATATTCTGGGCCTCGTCCCCGGATGAACAGGCGCAGACCAGTAACAGGGCTGCAAGGGCGTAATGCTTCATCGCCTCTCCTTACCGCACAGTCGCGGACGTCGTTACGCTATCAATTTGACCGGCCGTGGCAATGGAAAGCTGCATAAGTCAGCCTTCGCCGTCCAGGGGCACCAGCTTGCCCGGATTCATGATCCCCCTGGGGTCGAAGGCGGCCTTGATCGCCCGCAGGGTGGCGATCCGCGCCGGGCTGGCCAGCCGCGCGAGTTCCGTCCGCTTCATCTGCCCGATGCCATGTTCGGCGGAGATCGAACCGCCTGCCGCGACCACCGCGTCATGGACGAACGCATTGATCCGCCCGCCATCGGCCGCGATCCAGGCGGGGCCGTCGCTGGTGCCCTTTGGCGCCCGGACATGAAAATGGACATTGCCGTCGCCCAGATGGCCGAAGGAGGAGGCCGTGGTGCCGGGGAACGCCTGCTGCGCCGCCGCCGCCGCCTGCGTCATGAAGGCGGGCATGCGCGCCACCGGCACGCTGACATCATATTGCAGCGCCGGACCCTGCGCCCGTTCCGCTTCCGACAGGGATTCGCGGATCTTCCAGAAGGCTTCCGCCTGCGCCTCGCTCACGGCGACCGCTGCGTCCTTGGCCAGCCCCGTCTCAAACGCCTCGGCCAATGCGCCCTCCAGCCGTTCGGCGGCGCTCGGCTCGGTCTGCTCGTCCAGATCGACTTCGATCAGGACATGCCAGGGCGTGCGCGTCTCGATGGGGCTGCGCGTGGACGGGATGTGGGAAAGGACATGGCCCAGGCCGTCGTCCGCGATGATCTCAAACCCCTCGACCACACCGCCCAGCCGGCTTTCCAGCATGCGCAGCAGCGCCAGCGCATCCTCCGGCGTCTCGACGCCGACCCAGCCCACCGCCCGGTCGGCGATGGCGGGCACCAGCCGCAGGGAGGCGGCGGTGACGATGCCGATCGTTCCCTCCGCACCGATCAGCAATTGCTTCAGGTCATATCCGCGATTGTCCTTCTTGAGCGCATCCAGCCCCTCATAGATGCTCCCGTCCGGCAGCACCGCCTCTATGCCGTCCACCAGCGCGCGCATGGTGCCGTGGCGCAGCACCTGGGTCCCGCCCGCATTGGTGGAGATCAGGCCGCCGATGGTCGCCGATCCCTTGGCCCCCAGGCTGAGCGGAAAACGGCGACCGGCGTCGGCGGCCGCATCGTGGAGCGTCGAGAGGATCACGCCCGCCTCGCACACCGCCAGATTATCCTTGGCCGATAGCGACCGGATGCGGTTCATCCGGCGCAGAGAGAGGATCAGCGCGCTGCCGTCCATCGGGGGCGTCGCGCCGCCGACCATGGAGGTGTTCCCGCCCTGCGGCACGACCGCCACGCCCAGCCTATTGGCGAGCGCCAGAACCTGCGAGACTTCCTGTGTGGAGGCGGGCGACAGGATGGCTGCCGCCGTCCCATGATAGCGGCCCCGCCAGTCGCTCGTCCATGGCGCGATATCGTCCGGATCATCGGTAAAGCCCTTCGGGCCGAGAATATCGCGGAACTTCTGCAGGGTTTCGGTGTCGATCATCCCGGCCTTATGCGCCGGAATTCATCGACTGTTCAACAGGCAGGCGCTAATGCCCTTGTTCCCAGAGGGGTTGGTTTTGCATTCATCCGTCATTTTTCTGTCCATGCTGCTTGCCCCGGCGTCCGCGTCGGGGCCTGTCCAGCTTGCGCAGGTGACGATTGAGCAGCGGGTCATCATCCGTGTGCCTCTCGCCCGGCAACGCTCTGCGCAGGTGGAGCCGCCCGTCGAATGGCAGGAGAAAAAAGGCCCCAAATGCCTCGCCATCCGGTCGATCCGCGGCGCGTCCGTCACGGCGAAGAACAGCATCGACATGACGCTGATCAACGGCGAGCGCTATCGGGCGCGTCTGGAGCGCGGGTGCCGGGCCGTGGACTTCTGGTCGGGCTTCTATGTCGAGGCGACCAGGGACGGATCGCTCTGCTCCGGCCGCGACATGATCCAGGCGCGGGGCGGCACGGAGTGCGAGATAGACACGTTCCGCCGGCTGGTCGCCGACGACGAATAATCGCCCCTTTCCGGCTAAGCGCTGTCCAGCCTAATCGCTGTTCGGCCGCAACCGGTATCCTACGCCCAGTTCATTGACGATGATCTGCGGATGCTGCGGCTCTGTCTCCAGCTTCTGGCGCAGGCCCTTCACCAGCACGCGCAGATATTCGACATGATGCTCCAGTTCGCGGGGCCACACCGTGTTCATGATCTGCTTGTGCGTGATCACCCGGCCGGGGAACTGCGCCAGTTGCGCTAGCACGCTATATTCCTTGGGCGTCAGATGGACTTCCTCGCCACCCTTGCGCACCTGCCGCATCATCAGGTCGATTTCGACGTCTCCGGCCCTGATGCTGGAAACGCCGCCATCCTTGGTCATGCGGTTGCGCATGGCGACCCGGATGCGGGCGAGCAGTTCATCGGTATCGAACGGCTTGGTCAGATAATCGTCCGCGCCAAGATCAAGCGCAGCGACCTTCTCCTCCGTCGCCTCGCGCGCGGATATGACGATCAGCGTTGTCTGTGACTGTTTCTTGATCAGGGGCACCAGCTCCAGCCCGTCGCGGTCCGGCAGGCCAAGGTCGAGCAGCGTGACGTCCGGATTCTCGCTGACCAGTTTGGCCAGCGCCTCCTTTCCGTCCGCAGCCTCGGCAATGGCATAGTCTCCGCGCGTCAGGGCGGTGTGGAGAAGCCTGCGGATATGCGGCTCGTCATCAATGACCAGCACCTTGTGGCGTAACGTCATGCGATATCCTCCACATCGACGCCGCTGATGATCGCATCCGCCGGCAGATGGATAGTGAATATCGCGCCCAGCGGATCACTATTGTTCGCCGCCTTGACGGTAAGGCCCATGGCTTCGGCAAACCCCTTGACGATGGCGAGGCCAAGACCCGTCCCACCCTTCGACCGGTCCGATCCGTCGATGCGCGTGAAGGTGTCGAATATCTCATCCTGCTTGCCGTCCGGGATGCCCGGGCCCTGATCGATGATCGACAGGTCTATGCCGTCGATGGTCCTCCTGCCCCGGATCGTGACCGGCGTGCCGGGGTCGGCATAGCGCCCGGCATTGTCGAGCAGGTTGATGAGGCAGTGATGGAACAGGCGCGGGTCGACCCGGACGAGGGGAAGGTCGGCGGGAAGCTGCAGGTCGATGGCGTGGCCGGCCAGAATGCGGCGGGTGTCATGAACGGCGGCCGCCACCGCGTCGGTCAGGTCGGTGGCCTCCGCCCTGAGCGCCAGAGCGCCGGATTCCACTCGCGCCATGTCCAGCAGGTTGGCGACGAAGCGGTTCAGCCGCTGCGCCTCCATATCGATGGCGTCGACAAGCTGCGCATCGGGGTGCGCCCGATATTCCTGCACGGCGGCCGCGATGGCGGTCAGCGGCGTGCGCAGATCGTGGCTGACCGAGGAGAGCAGCGCCGATCGCAGCCGGTCGCGTTCGCGAAGCTGCCGCGCATCCTGCATCCCTTCCTCCAGAGCCATCCGGTCGAAGGCGATAGACGCCTGATCCAGCAGGCTCATGAGCAGCGGCACCTGATCCGACCGCAGCGGTTCCCCGGCGTCGTCGCGGGCAAGGCCCAGCACCGCCAGCACGCCCCGGCTGGTCTGCAGAGGGTGGAACAGCCATTCCGACGCGGCAAGCGTGGACGATCCGCGCCCGGCCGGCTGCTGATTGTCCATTGCCCATTGCGCGGCCGCCCGTTCGATCTCGCCCACCCGGTCCTCCGGCGGATAGGCGGCGCGCAGGACCGGGCCATCGCGCGAGGGGAGCATCAGCAGCGTGCGCAGGTTGAACAGCCGGGCGACCTCCGCGCAGATCATGTGCATCAGCTCCTCCTGGCTGGAGGTTGCCGTTAGCTGACGGGAAAATCCGGCCAGCGCCGCATTCTGCCGCGCGCTCGCCTGGGCGAGATTGGCCTGCGCCCGGACGCGGGAGGCGAACTGGCTGGTCACGAAGGCGACACCCAGCAGCACGAATATGCTGATGATATTTTCCGGGTTGCTGACGGTCAGCGTGCCGGTCGGCGGCAGGAAGAAGAAATTATAGGCGAGCGAGGATGCCACGGCGGCGAACAGGCCGATGCCAAGGCCATAGCTCGCCGCGGCGAACATCACCGGGATCAGGAACAGCAATGCGATATTGCCGATGGCGATAAATTCCACCAGCAACCGGCCGAGCGCCGTACAGGCGGCGATGGACAGCAGCGTCCAGCCATAGTCTGGCAGGGCGACGGGATCGCGCCGCGCGTCGCGGTGTCCGGGGGGCGCCTGCGGCTTCTCGCCCTCGCCGGGCAGGACATGCACGGCAATGTCGTCAACGCCCCGGACCAGCCGGTCCACGACCGATCCGTGGCGCAGTTCGAACCACCAGGGGCGGGCGGACTTGCCGATGACGATCTGCGTCGCGCGGGCGTCTGCGGCGAAGCTGCGCAACCCTTCGACCACGCTGGTCGCCGGGACGCTGGCGGTGGCCGCGCCGAGGCGCGAGGCGAGGGCGAGCGCAT
>NZ_MINO01000120.1 GCF_001757355.1 Sphingobium phenoxybenzoativorans | reverse complement strand
TTTTTTATCCGCAACGCTCATGCTACTTTTGCACCATGAAGCCGAACGAATATCGTCAAGTGCAGGCTTGGGATAAAATGATCCGTATTGTGGTCTTGGCTTTCCTGTTGTTGAGCGCCTTCATGGCTTTCTGCGCAGCCATTGTTATCAGTGCGTTGGAAACGTCCGAACATGCAAACTTGTTGAGAGGTGCGCTCTTGATGTTTGCAGCGGCGGCTGTCGGATGTGCCTTGGCATTCCGAAAATCGGAACGCTTAACATGGAAACATTGGTCGGTCATTTGCATGCTGGCGGCACCCGGAGCCGTCTACACATTGCTACATTAAGCGTCCGCTGATGGTCGAAACAAGACACCGGCGAATGCCGTAATGCCTTCCAAACATACTGCGCCTTAGCCCGGCCGCCCACGACAAACCGTCACGCCGCCTTGGCGAACCGCTTCACCTTGATCTTATCCTCATGCGCGCGGGCCTGCGCCAGTTCATAGGCTGTCTGCATCCGCAGCAGCGTGTCGGCCTTCACCCCGAACGCCTTTTCGAACCGGATCGCCATGTCGGCGGACAGGCTGGCGTTGCCGTTGAGCAGGGTGCTCAGCGCCTGACGCGATACGCCGAAATGCCCTGCCAGCGCCGTTACGCTCACGCCCGCAGGCTCCACGATCTCGGTCTTGAGCCAATCCCCGGCATGGACCGCGAGGGAGGGATGCATCTTAAGAGCCATGATAGTCCTCCAGGTCCATATCGATCAGCGCGCCGCCTTCGTCGATTCGGAAAGTCAGCCGCCAGTTTCTCGTCACCGTCATCGACCATGTTCCCTTCCGGTCGCCGGTCAATTCATGCAGCCCGAAATTGGGAGGCGCCGCCAGTTCCTCCAGAGTCTCCGCCGCATCGATGAATGCGAGCATTTTGCGAAGCCGGCCGGCATCCCCCACAAGGCCCCTGGCATTGCCGGTTTTGAAGAACCGTCTCAAGCCTTTGTGGCTGATGCTTTCGATTTCCATCGACCGGCGATAAAGGGATAAGGACAATCCGTCAAGTGTCGCGCGACACTTGACGGGGGCGCGCTCCTCAAAACCGCATCGCCAGCGCCACGCCGCCGCCGTCCCGCCCGGCCCAGGGGACCACCTGCACCCGGTCATTCTGCTTGCTGGTGATCAGCAGCCCCGTCACCTCGCCCAGCGCCGCGCCCGCCACCACGTCATACCAGTGGTGCCTGTCCGCCTGCACGCGGGAGAAGCCGACGAAGGCGGCGGCGAGGTGGGCGGGCAGGCCGACTTCCCAGCCATAGCGATTCTGCAATGTCGCGGCCGCGGCGAAGGCGGTGGAGGTGTGGCCGGAGGGAAAGCTTTTCCGGTCGCTGCGGTCGGGCCGCCATTCGGGGAAGGCTTCCTTCATGCCATAGTTCAGCAGCTTGGTCGCGCCGATGCTGCCGCCCGCCTGCAGCAGGCCCTGCCAGTCGCCCTTCACCACCGGCACGCCAACCGCCGCGATCATCAGGGCGTCGCGGGTGATGGTCCCGGCGTCGTCCCATCCCTTGTCGCTCGCCTGGGCGGGCAGCGGCGCGCAGGCGAGCGCGGCGGCGGCCAAGCCATAGCGCGCCCGGCGGTGGAATATTGTCCTCATGGCGTCCCCTTTTGCGGCAATATTATGTCTTGTAGGACGGCATCATACAGGCCGCGCCGCAGCCGGTCATAAAAACTTCATGCCCGCTTTGCGCCGGGCAAAAGGCGGCGAGCATCTAATTGCAATTGCGAATGAATTGCAAAGATAAATCCGCACCCTATCGTTTGTGATGTTGAATCCTTAACCGGATGGGCCTAAGCGGTGCCGCAATTCCAGTGTTTCCATGGAGGATTGAGTTTTATGGCCCGTAAGAAGATCGCGCTCATCGGCGCTGGCAATATCGGCGGGACTCTCGCGCATCTCGCAGCCACCAAGGAACTGGGCGATGTCGTCCTGTTCGACGTGGTTGAGGGCATTCCGCAGGGCAAGGCGCTTGATCTGTCCCAGTGCGGCCCTGTTGAGGGCTTTGACGCGAAGATCACGGGCACCAACGATTATGCCGATATTGCGGGCGCGGACGTCATCATCGTCACCGCCGGCGTCGCCCGCAAGCCGGGCATGAGCCGCGACGACCTGCTCGGCATCAACCTGAAGGTCATGAAGGCCGTTGGTGAGGGCATCAAGAACAACGCCCCCGACGCTTTCGTCATCTGCATCACCAACCCGCTCGACGCGATGGTGTGGGCGCTGCGCGAATTTTCCGGCCTGCCGCACAACAAGGTCGTCGGCATGGCGGGCGTTCTCGACTCGGCACGCTTCAGCCACTTCCTCGCCGACGAGTTCCAGGTGTCGGTGAAGGATGTGAATACCTTCGTTCTGGGCGGCCATGGCGACACGATGGTCCCGGTGGTTCAGTATTCGACCGTTGCGGGCATCCCCGTTCCCGACCTGATCGAACAGGGCCGTTCGACCAAGGAGCGCATCGACGCCATCGTCGCCCGCACCCGTTCGGGCGGCGGCGAGATTGTCGGCCTGCTCAAGACCGGTTCCGCCTACTATGCTCCGGCCACCAGCGGCATCGCGATGGCCGAAGCCTATCTGAACGATCAGAAGCGCCTGCTGCCTTGCGCCGCTTTTGTCGAGGGCAAGTACGGCCTGGACGGCCTCTATGTCGGCGTGCCGGTGATCATCGGCGCTGGCGGCGTTGAGCAGATCGTCGAGATCAAGCTGGACGACGAAGCCAAGAATAATCTTCAGGTGTCGGTCGACGCGGTCAAGGAACTGCTGGTCGCCTGCAAGGGGATCGACCCTTCGCTCGCCTGATACGGACTGCACCGACCCTCCCCAGGAAATGTGTGCAGCCCGGGAAGGGCCGACAAAAGAAGAAATGCCACTCCACCTCTTGAAGGGGCAAGCATGTCGATCCTCGTAAACAAGAACACCAAGGTCATCACCCAGGGGATGACCGGTGCCACCGGCACCTTCCATACCGAGCAGGCGCTCGCTTATGGCACGCAGATGGTCGCGGGCGTCACGCCGGGCAAGGGCGGCACGACCCACATCGGCCTGCCCATGTACGACACCGTGCTGGAGGCCAAGACCAAGACCGGCGCCGACGCTTCGGTCGTCTATGTTCCGCCGCCCTTCGCGGCCGACTCGATCCTCGAAGCCATTGACGCGGAAATCCCGCTGATCGTCTGCATCACGGAGGGCATTCCGGTGCTCGACATGGTGCGCGTGAAGCGCGCTTTGTCCGGCAGCAAGTCGCGCCTCATCGGCCCGAACTGCCCCGGCGTCCTGACCCCCAATGAATGCAAGATCGGCATCATGCCCGGCAGCATCTTCAAGGCGGGTTCGGTCGGCGTTGTTTCGCGCTCCGGCACGCTTACATATGAGGCGGTGTTCCAGACCTCGAACGCCGGCCTTGGCCAGACCACGGCGGTCGGCATCGGCGGCGATCCGGTCAACGGCACCAACTTCATCGACGTGCTGGAACTGTTCCTGGCCGATGACGCGACCGAATCGATCATCATGATCGGCGAGATCGGCGGCGACGCCGAGGAGCAGGCCGCGCAGTTCCTGATCGACGAGGCGAAGAAGGGCCGCAAGAAGCCGATGGCCGGCTTCATCGCGGGCCGCACCGCGCCTCCGGGACGCCGCATGGGCCATGCCGGTGCGATCGTGTCGGGCGGCAAGGGCGACGCGGAAAGCAAGATCGCGGCGATGGAAGCGGCCGGGATCAAGGTCGCGTCCAGCCCGTCGGAACTGGGCACGACCCTGTTGGAAGTATTGAAGGGCTGAGGCCCTGGTGGAGGCGGTCTGCACACCGTCTCCACACCAACCGTCCCCCGGCAACCACGCGGGACAGCGGATTGGATGGAAGATCATGGGATACGAGAATCAGGATTTCGAAGTCGAGCAAGGCCCAAGCTGGGCGCGCCCGAACTGGCCGCTGTTCGATACGGACGACCTGACGGGCGCTCTTGACCCCACGCAGATGGCGGTCGCGGTCAAGGCGGCGGCGAAAAGCGCGGGCAAATCCATCTCGGAGACAGAGGTACAGCAGGCGGCGGGCGATTCCATCCGCGCCATGATGCTGATCCGCACCTATCGCGTGCGCGGGCACCTTGCCGCCAATCTCGATCCCCTCGGCCTGTCGCAGCGGGAACTGCCCGCTGACCTGACGCCGGAATATCATGGCTTCACTGGCGCGGCGCTGGACCGGAAGGTTTATCTGGGCGGCACGCTCGGCCTGGAATATGCCAGCGTGCGCGAACTGGTCGGCATATTGCGCGCCAATTATTGCGGCAATGTCGGCCTGGAATATATGCACATCGCCGATGTGGAGGAGCGCCGCTTCCTGCAGGACCGCATGGAGGGCAAGGACAAGGAAATCGAATTCACGCCGGAGGGCAAGAAGGCGATTCTGACCAAGGTCATCCACGGCGAACAATATGAGCGGTTCCTGGGCCGCAAATATGTCGGCACCAAGCGTTTCGGCCTCGACGGCGGCGAGTCCATGATCCCCGCGCTCGAAGCGGTGATCAAATATGGCGGCGCGCAGGGCGTGCGCGAAATCGTCTACGGCATGGCCCATCGCGGCCGCCTCAACGTCCTTGCCAATGTGATGGCGAAGGGCTTCCGCGTCATCTTCCACGAATTTTCCGGCGGCACCGCGAACCCGGAGGATGTCGGCGGTTCGGGCGACGTCAAATATCATCTCGGCACCTCCACCGACCGCGAATTTGACGGCGTGAAGGTTCACATGTCGCTGGTCCCCAACCCGTCGCACCTCGAAACCGTGGACCCGGTCGTGCTGGGCAAGGTGCGCGCGCAGCAGGTGTTCCACGACGATCTGGGCACCCACTCGTCGGTCCTGCCGGTGCTGATCCACGGCGACGCGGCATTCGCGGGCCAGGGCATCGTCTGGGAATGTTTCGGCTTCTCCGGCATTCGCGGCTACAATACCGGCGGCTGCATCCATTTCGTCATCAACAACCAGGTCGGCTTCACCACCAGCCCGCAATTCGCGCGCTCCTCGCCCTATCCGTCCGACGTGGCGAAGGGCGTGATGGCGCCGATCCTGCACGTCAATGGCGACGATCCCGAAGCCGTGACCTTCGCGTGCAAGCTGGCGATCGAATATCGCCAGACCTTCCACCGCGACATTGTGATCGACATGTGGTGCTATCGCCGCTTCGGCCACAATGAAGGCGATGAGCCGTCATTCACGCAGCCGCTGATGTACGCGAAGATCCGCCAGCATCCTCCGGTCAGCGAAGTCTATGGCGCAAAGCTGAAGGCGGAGGGCGTGATTGACGACGCCTTCGTCGCCGGCGCGACCAAGGAATTTGTCGACCTGCTGGAAGGCGAGTTCGACGCGGCCAAGAGCTACAAGTCCAACACCGCCGACTGGTTCGCCGGCCGCTGGTCCGGCCTGCACCGGCCAGCCGACGCCGAAACCACCCGGCAGAATGTCGAAACGGCGATCACCCAGAAGCTGTTCGACAGCCTGGGCAAGACGCTGACGACGGTGCCTGCCGACGTGAACGTCCACAAGACGCTGCGCCGCATCCTCGACGCCAAGGCGGAGATGTTCAAGACCGGCGCGAATTTCGACTGGGCGACCGGTGAGGCGCTGGCCTTCGGCGCTTTGCTGTCGGAGGGCTATGGCGTCCGCCTGTCCGGTCAGGATTCGGGCCGCGGCACTTTCAGCCAGCGGCATTCGGTCTGGGTCGATCAGGAAACGGAAAACAAATATATCCCGCTATCCACCGTGCCGCACGGCCGGTTCGAGGTGCTGGATTCGCCGCTGTCCGAATATGGCGTGCTCGGTTTCGAATATGGCTATGCCTCGGCCGACCCCAAGAGCCTGGTGCTGTGGGAGGCGCAGTTCGGCGACTTCGCCAACGGCGCGCAGATCGTGATCGATCAGTATATCGCCTCGTCCGAATCCAAATGGCTGCGCGCCAACGGCCTCGTGATGCTGCTGCCGCATGGCTATGAAGGGCAGGGACCGGAACATAGCTCCGCCCGTCTGGAACGCTTCCTGCAGCTCTGCGCGGAGGGGAATATCCAGGTCGCCAACTGCACGACCCCGGCCAATTATTTCCACATCCTGCGCCGCCAGATGATGCGTCCGTTCCGCAAGCCGCTGATCATCATGACGCCCAAGTCGCTGCTCCGGCACAAGCTGGCCGTCAGCAAGACCGAGGATTTCCTGGGCAAGACGCACTTCATGCGCATCCTGTCCGACACCAATCCGGCGGCGGACAAGGACACGAAGCGCCTCGTCCTCTGCTCCGGCAAGGTCGCCTATGATCTGATCGAGGCGCGCGACGCCGCTGGGGACAAGGGCACGCAGATCGTCCGCATCGAACAGCTTTATCCTTTCCCCACCGACGCGCTCGCCGTCCGCCTGAAGCGGATGACGAACCTGGAGGAAGTGGTCTGGTGTCAGGAGGAACCGCGCAACAATGGCGGCTGGTTCTTCGTCGAGCCGTTCATTGAGGAAGCGTTGAAGGACGCGGGCAAGGCCCCGATGCGCGCGCGCTATGCGGGCCGCAAGGCGTCGGCGTCGCCCGCCACCGGTCTCGCCAAGCGCCACCTCGCCGAACAGGGCGCACTCGTCGCCGATGCACTGGGCCACAGCGTCCGCACTGAAATCCGCCGCCAGAAGAAGGGCTGAACACCGCCATGGCCACCGAAGTCAAAGTACCCGCTCTGGGTGAATCCGTAACCGAGGCGACCGTCGGTCAGTGGCTTAAGAAGCCCGGTGACGCCGTTGCCCTCGACGAGCCCATCGCCAGCCTGGAGACCGACAAGGTCGCCATCGACGTGCCCTCGCCGGTCGCGGGCGTGCTGGGTCAGCAGCTCGTCAAGGAAGGCGATACGGTCAATGTCGGCGCAGTGATCGCGACGGTCGAGGCCGGTGGCGCAGG
>NZ_MINO01000119.1 GCF_001757355.1 Sphingobium phenoxybenzoativorans | reverse complement strand
TCGCCTACGAACCCGCGACCGCTGATGATGCGTCGAGCTGGACCAGTGAACGCGAGACCGTAACTGCCTGATAAAAGCTTACGCCGCATCAGTTCAATCGGTGCGTCGGGGTGTTCGGATTGAAGGGTCTTAAGGGCGGCTTGCATCTTCGCCGTCGGATTTTCAGAGTGGGTGGGGCGGGGCGCGGTGGAGGCCTGAAATGTCAGTTTCGGCTGATAGGCGATGGCTTCCACCTGTTCCTTAAACTGGTTTGGAGCTTCGATGTGCCCGACAGGAGTCCACCAGAGCGCGTCAGGCTCAACGCCTTCAGGTGATAGGCAGGATAGTTCGCTGTTATTTGCAGCCGGCAGGTCATGCCATAACCTGGCAAGGCTCATTTGCCCAAAGGGCGATGGAGTCGCCCTCCTATCTCTGTGACTAGCCGCCCAACGAATTTCGGGCGCTTCTTCTGTAGAAACAGAATGGGCAGGCATGTGACAGGCTCACACTCTGGGAGGGGTAATGACACATCGCAAACTCCCATCCTCATCCGCAATCCTGATCGCGCCATTTCCGGCGCGGCAAAAGGTTCATCCGCAAACCCCGCCTTCCAAAGGCGCAGGATTTTCAGGCGGGCAACACAATTGAATAACTATATGGAGGCACGGCATGACCGAACTTACAGATCCGGACGTTGACTCAATCTTTGTCGGTTTGCCCTCGGTGGGCGCGCCGCGTTACCGGAATGGTTCGCACGCGGGCCAGGGCATCTATCGCAAGCCAGCGGGCAAACTTCCTGAAGTCGCCCTTATCGCGACCCATTATTGCACCGACTATAGCGAACATTATCTTGGCCATGCGCTTGCGCGCCACGGCTTTGGCTTTCTCGGCTGGAACACGCGTTTCCGCGGCGCGGAGGATCAGTTCCTGCTTGAGACCGCAATGGTCGACATCGGTCAGGGCGTGAAATGGCTCCGCGAAGTCGCAGGCGTAAAAACGGTCGTCCTCCTTGGCAATTCCGGCGGTTGTTCGCTGATGGCTGCATATCAGTCGATAGCGCAGGACAAGGGCGCGCTTTTCGAGGATGCCAAGCCGGACATTCGCGAAGCTCTGAAAGATCTGCCTCTGGGAGATCTCTATATTGCCCTTAACGGGCATTCGGGTCGCCCTGAGGTGATGACGAACTGGATGGATGGCTCGGTCATTGACGAGCAGGATCCGATCGCGACTGATGAGTCCCTCAATCCCTACAACCCCAAAAATGGCCCTCCATTCTCCGAGGAGTTCATCACGCGGTACCGCGCCGCCCAGCGGGCACGGAACCAGCGGATCACCGACTTCGCAAAGTCGGAGCTTGCTCGGTTGAATGCCGCCGGAATCCCGGACGGCCTATTCCTGTTGCACCGCGGCATGGCGGATCTGCGGTTCATTGACGGAACGATCGATCCTTCCGATCGGCCGGTTCCGCGTTGCGCAACCGGCGATCCCGAAATGTCCAATCGGCTTTCGCCCCCTCTGGGCCGGGTCAGCTCGTTCAAGACATGGCTTTCCATGTGGAGCCTGGAAACGTCGAAGGTGCATAGCGAACTTCACCTTCCCAACATCACGGTGCCATCCTTCGTTATCCAGGGAACCCATGACGTCTCATGCTTCCTCAGCGATACGAAAAAGATCTATGACTTGCTCGGATCGACCGACAAGAGCCTGGAGATCCGTCCAGGCGGCCACTATTTCGATGACGGCCCCAATTATATTGAGGAAGTGGCGCAGTCCATTGCCGACTGGATCAAGCCGCGCGTCTGATAGTCGCGGATATGCATCGCTGTTCGGCTGATAGAGCCGAACAGAATATCGGTCAGGCCGGCGTGTGGCGAAGATCTACGCGCCGGTTTGTCGTTATGGCTGCCGCTCATTGCAGGTATCAACTAAATGGCCGCTGTATCGGATGATGCAGCGGCCCGTTTTGTTGTCAGTTCGATTACAGGAGAAGCCGAAGGTTTATATTTTAGACGCTCACGGTACCGCCACTATTGCCAACAGGGGCGGGTTTTCGCTGACGCACGAACAGCATTCCCAATGTGACAAGCGCTGTCGCCAACGAAGCCGCCAACACATAGAATATTGCCATTCTCAGCCCGCCTTCGGTGCCTGCATAAAGATCAGACAGATAGCCGATGGAGACGGGCACCAGCCCCAGTCCGGTCACATTGCCAACCATGACATAGACGGCTGACATGCGGCTCCTGATCGGTTGCGCGGTGATGATCTGGATATAGGCTGCGGCAACGCCCTGCGGAATGGCTACGCAGAAATGCAAGGCTCCGACAAGGAAAAGCATTGGCGTAGCAGCGCCGACAAATGGCAGGAGGCAGATCAGAGGAAATGTCAGTACCGGCCCACTGAGAAGCACAACGGGATGCGCCGCCTCATATCCACGCTTCTGAAGCGCGTCCGCCACAAAGCCGCCAGCGAATACGCCGAAGGGCGCAACGATCAGAACGATTGCGCCATAGGATGCGCCGACCTCGCCTGGGGTAAAGCCAAATTCCCTTATGAAAACTGCTGGCATCCAGCTCAGCAACCCCATCGTGCAGCACAACATTCCGGCCATTCCGGCGTAGAGCAAGGTGTAAGTACCGATTTGCGCCTTCACGAGGCGGAAAAATCCCTTCTCGACACGAGCATCGGCAGCGGTTGTCCTAGGGGCCTCTCTAATGAAGGCGACCAGCAGGACGAAAATGATGCCGGGCAAGGCAATGACGACGAATGTCTTCTGCCACGCCAGCAGGCCGCTCATGAACCCAGCGCCGCCATCTCTGCTGAAGAAGCCGAACAGGAACCCTGTGATCAAAAGAGAGGCGCCAGCGCCAACATGGCCGCCCAGGGTAAAGACGCTGAAAGGCTTGGCGAGCGACGCCTTGTCGAAGCGATCGTGCATGATGGCATAGGCGCTTGGCACCAGCCCTGCCTCTCCAGCTCCCACTCCGATCCGCGCGGCCAGAAGTTGCGTGTAATTGCGGGCGAGGCCGCAGCAAGCGGTGGCGGCGCTCCATGCCGCGATGCAAACCATGATGGTGCCTTTACGGCTCCATTTGTCGGCCAACCATCCAAGCGGCAGGCCCATGCACGCATAGAAAAGGCCGAACGCAATGCCGTTGAGCAGGCCGATCTGCCCGTCGCTCAGGTGCATGGTCTGTTTGATCGGATCCAACAGGACCGCGAAAGCGTAGCGATCAACGAACGACAGGATGACAGCCCCCGTCAACAGAAATACGACGGCCCAATCTTTAAGCTTAGCCATCCACTCCCCTCCTGGCCCGTTCGACCGTTTCACCTCTTTGGGTGCAGCAAGATGCTTTGCTCCTCTAGCGAAGTTGCATCAACATGCCTTGCCTGACGCGGGAGCATAAGCCGGGGCCGGGTTCGCACCATAGGAGCAAGTTGGCAAACAACTTTGCGATATTTGCAAAGATAAATGAAGTGATGTTGTCGGATAGAGATGTAATTCGCGGGAAATCGCTATTCCCGTGCATATGTAAAAAGCACAGTTGAGATCGTTCGATATAAGAAACATCCTCTTATATTGACAACATAATTGAAAAAGGCCGAGGACCTCGCCGCCGGCGAACATCGCCGCATTTACGGGAAAACTTCTTATGACTGACGTTGTCATCGTCTCGACTGCCCGCACGCCCATCGGCAAGGCCTATACCGGTGCATTCAATCAGACGCCGGCGCCGACGCTTGCCGGCCATGCCATCAGCCACGCGATCGCGCGTGCTGGAGTTGATCTTGCGGAAATCGAGGAAGTGATCATCGGCAGCGCCAGGCCGGAAGGGACTCAGGGCAATAATCTTGCCCGCAATGCGGCGATCCGCGCAGGGCTGCTCTCGTCAGTATCAGGCGCGACAGTCAGCCGCCAATGCGGTTCGGGTCTGCAGGCCATTGCTACGGCGGCGCATCGTATTATCGTGGACAAAGTGCCCGTGGTGGTGGCCGGCGGGTGTGAATCGATCAGCCTTGTGCAAAACGACCATACGAACGTCTTTTTCAACCGGGATCCGTGGATCGAGGAACATGTTCCGGGTCAATATGCCGCAATGATTGATACCGCGGAAAACGTCGCATCGCGCTATGGAGTAGGGCGCGATCGTCAGGACGCCTATGCTCTGGAAAGCCAGCGCCGGACCGCTGCAGCACAGCAGGCGGGGCGTTTCGATGCGGAGATTGTACCGCTTCCATCGACCAAGAAAGTGACGGACAAGGTGACGAAAGAAACGTCACTGACCGATGTATTGCTGGAGGCTGATGAGGGGAATCGCCCGTCCACCACGCTGGAGGGGTTGAGCGGTCTGAAACCGGTCCGGGGGGATGGGTTTACGGTAACCGCTGGCAATGCATCGCAATTGTCGGATGGCGCCAGCGCGTGCGTCATGATGTCGGGCGCTGAAGCCGCGCGGCGCGGGATCAAACCGCTGGGTGTGTTCCGGGGTTTTGCGACGGCTGGCTGCGATGCAGATGAGATGGGCATCGGCCCTATCTTTGCAGTGCCGCGGTTGCTGGAAAGAACCGGGATGTCGATTGAGGATATCGATCTGTGGGAACTTAACGAAGCTTTCGCCTCGCAGGTTCTTTATTGCCAGGATAAGCTGGGCATTCCCGCGGACCGTCTGAATGTCAGTGGCGGCGCGATTTCCGTCGGGCATCCTTACGGCATGTCCGGCGCCCGGATGATGGGGCATGCACTGATCGAGGGACGCCGGCGGGGTGGAAAATTCGCTGTCGTGACAATGTGTATCGGCGGTGGACAGGGGGCCGCCGGCCTTTTCGAGATTTTGCCTTAGTTGGCCTCATGATGTCGATTGCGCAAAGCAATCGACATCATGAGGTGCGCATCATTCGAACAATGCGATAAGCTGCCTGCCCACCGCCAGCGCGGTTCCGTCGCTGTCCCATAATGTCATGGCTTGGCTGGAATAGCCGTCGGCTGCCCATTCGCTGGTCGATTGCAGGAGTTTCCATCCGTTGTTGCTGGAGGTCGCCAGCACATCCAGGCCCCAAGTCATCGAGCTGATGCGCGATGGGCCGGTATATTGCGCAATTACCGCTGGCGGCAACGCATCAGCGAGCGCAACAAGCGCCTGAGTATCATTCCCGGCCGGGTAATCGATATATTTGATCCATGCCGCGCATCGCGTTTCCGACGAACTGCTGATGGGCCGGTGGCCGGCGGCCAATCGCATGTCGAAATTGGACGCGAAGCGGGGTGCGCGGGTATTTGCGCCAAAAAATGGTTCGCATTGGTCCGGGGAAGGCACGGCTGGCATCGCCAGCGTGGAATGCGCGATATGGGAGGGCTTTGCTGCGGCAAAAGTGAGAAGCGCGGAGGCTGCGATCACGTCGTCAGCCACCATGTCCACGCGGATGACTGCACTATTGCGGCCTCTACGCAACGAGACGGCTTTCAAATCCAGCAATCCGGCGGTTGGCCCGGAAAAGACAATCTGCGCCGATCGCAGGGGGGGCAGATCAGGGAAGGCGCGCGTCGCCACCGCAACACAAGTGGTCGTGGTCAGTCCGCCATACAGGGTGCGGCCCTGTGACCATTGGCGGATCGATTGCGCTTGATAAGAACCATCATGCTCTTGAATCCCTGCTAAAAACGCATTCAAGCTGATCGCAGGCGTTTCCGTTTCGAACCCCGGTTCAGGCATCGCTCTTATTATCCTATCCTTAGCATATATGGCGGTGCGCTATGCGTTTTGGCTGGCGCTTTCTCAGCTATTGCCGATTTAACTCGTCCGTTGATACGGGAAAATCACGCCATTTCTGGAAAGGTGATTTGCTCAAGCGCGGACCTCGTTGTCGAGAAACGGGTTCAGACCGCAAAGAGATTTGACTCCCATGGAGAGGGCAAGGCGCTTTTCTGCCGAGTAACAAAGATGTTTTCTGGTATTCAAATTGTGCCGACTTGCGCATTCCAAGAGGGTATTTAGGTACCATTCCCGATAAGTTGTAAATTTTCTTGCGGATGTTTGACCATGTTTTGGTCAACGCTTCGTATATTGGGAGAGTTTTGTGCAAGAATCCGCTCCAACTCCTATCGTCTATCTTAAACGGGGCTGCCCATTCTGTATGAAGGTTCGCCTTTTTCTGCTGGAGGCGGGCCTTCTTCCTGAGGTTGATATAAAAGCTTTTGACCCGGACACGCCGGATGAGCGCTCTGTCAGCGAGGAGCTGGCGCCGCATTTCGAGAAAATCACCTATCCGTCCGTGAAGCTGTCCGAAGGGGAATATATCAACGGATCGGACGACATTATTGCCCTTTTCGCCAAGCGGCAGGGCCTTGATGTGGGGACGTTCGGCACTCTCCAGGATTATACGGAAGGCGTGTTCGAGCATCTGGTGCGGCTGTATCGGGAGAATATCGAGCTTAAGGCAAGGCTGGGTTAACTCGCCGCTCCCCCAAGGGGCCCGGTCAGGCAGGATCTGAACCGGCGCATATGGCGATCCAGACGCCATCCTAACCTGACAAAAATTTCCCTGAAAATATCTGTTATCCAGGAGTTTCGCATGAAAAATATCTATCTTGCCGCCCTGTTGTTTGCCGCAGGCGCTTCTGCGCCTCTGTCCGCCCAGGGGGTGCCTGACGTCAGCAAGGTTCAAGCGGGCAATTACAAGCTGGACAGCCATCACACGCTTGTTCTGTTCACCTTGGACCATCTGGGGTTCAATGACTATTTCGGGACTTTCCCGAATGCGACGGGCACGATGGCAATCAATCCAGCGTCGTTGGCGGCGACCAAATTGGATGTGTCCGTGCCTGTAAGCGCGCTTTCGACCACGAATGCGATCCTTGATGCAGAACTGAAGGGAGCGGAATGGTTTGATGCCGCAAAATATCCAACGATCCGGTTCGTATCGACTGGGGTGACCAAGACTGGCGCGACTACGGCGGATATTAGCGGCAATTTGACGCTGCATGGCGTGACGAAGCCGGTTGTGCTGGCCGCCACGTTCGGCGGTGCGGGTGTAAATCCGCTGACGAAGGCGAACACCATCGGTTTTCATGCAAAGGCCCAGATCAAGCGTACGGATTTCGGCGTGAGCAAATATGCGCCGCTGGTGGGGGACAATGTGGCGCTTACAATTACGGCGGCTTTTGAAAAGGCTGACTGATCGGTCCTGCCTATGTGGCGGCGCTCCGGCCTGAGCGGAGCGCCGTCGTCCGTGGCGCTAAGAGGCGGATCTTGTGACAGTCTTTGTGCCGGCAATGGAATACTGAGTTGCTGAAAGGCGAATTGGCCGTCTGGCGGGCGGCTGGTAATTTACGGCCTTAGACCAGAGTGATGATGGCGTTTGTGTTGAAGGT
>NZ_MINO01000118.1 GCF_001757355.1 Sphingobium phenoxybenzoativorans | reverse complement strand
CCCACAGCGCGATAGAGCAGGCCGGTATCAAGATGGGGGAGGCCGTAATGGCGGGCGAGCGCCTTGGCTATGGTGCCCTTGCCCGAAGCGGCAGGGCCATCGACGGCAATGATCATGCAACGGCCCCCAGCCCGCGCAGCAGGCCGATGAAGCCGGGGAAGCTGGTGGCGACGGGGCGCATGTCGTCGATCTCCACGCCGTTCCTGGACACAAGGCCGGAGATGGCAAAGCTCATGGCGATGCGATGGTCAAGCTTCGTCGCGATGGGACCACCGCCGGGCAGCGGATCGCCGCCGGTGCCGTCGATGATCAGGCCGTCCTCCAGCTCCTCCACCTGCGCGCCGATCAGGCGCAGGCCGGTCGCCATTGTGGCGATGCGGTCCGATTCCTTGACGCGCAATTCCTCAAGACCGCGAAAGATGCTGCGCCCTTGCGCCACGGCCGCGGCGATGAAGGCAACGGGATATTCGTCGATCATGCTTGGCGCGCGCGCCGGGTCTGGCTCGACGCCGCGCAGGGTGGAGGCGGTCACGACCAGATCGCCTACAGGCTCTCCTCCGACATCGCGGGCGTTGGTCACTTCGATGCTACCCCCCATGTCGCGCAGCAGGTCAAACAATCCTGCGCGGGTGGGGTTCAGGCCGACATTGGTAACGGTCACCTTCGATCCAGGCGCAAGCAAGGCGGCGACAACGGGGAAGGCGGCGGAGGAGGGATCTCCGGGCACGATGATGTGGCGGGGGGAAAGCTCCGCCTCGCCGGTCAGGCTGATGATGCGGGTACCGTCCGCCTCCGTCTCGAGGCTGAGATCAGCGCCGAACCCGCGCAGCATCCGCTCGCTATGGTCGCGGGTCGGTATCGGCTCGATCACACGGGTAATGCCCGGCGCGTTGAGACCGGCCAGCAGGATAGCGGACTTTACCTGTGCCGACGCGACCGGCAGGCGATATTCGATCGGCACGGCGGGGCAGATGCCGCGCAGGGTCAGGGGCAGGCGGCCGCCGGGACTGGCCGTAAACTCTGCGCCCATCAGGCTGAGTGGATCGATAACCCGGCCCATCGGTCGTTTGCTGAGCGAAGCATCGCCGATGAAGGTCGCCGTCAGCGCATGGGAGGAAAGAAGCCCCATGAGGAGCCGGGTGGAGGTACCGCTATTGCCCATGTCGAGCGCCGTGGCGGGTTGAAGCAGGCCGCCCACGCCGACTCCGCTGATCCGCCATGCGCCGGAATCGTCGCGCGCGATATGCGCGCCCATCGCTCGCATCGCCGCTGCGGTGGCGAGCACATCTTCACCCTCCAGCAACCCCTCGACCCGGCTTTCGCCAACCGCCAGGGCAGAGAGCATCAGCGAACGGTGGGATATGCTCTTGTCGCCGGGAATGGCGGCCGTTCCGGAAAGGGCGGGCGCGGCGCGAAAGGTTGCGGGTTGAGGCAGGTCGGCGTGGTGAGCCATCGGCATCCGTTGATCGGGAGGGAACAAGAAAAAGCGAACCGGCTTTTGACAGTGCGGCATAGCTATGGCAAGGCGCGCATCGCTTCGCGGCGGGGATGCCCTCGACCGCGCATTTCAGCATTGATTTGAACAAGGATGGACGGCGGCACATGGTGAAGCCTGAATGGGGCACGAAACGGACCTGCCCGAAATGCGCAACGCGCTTCTACGATCTGGGCAAGGACGATCCCGTCACCTGCATCAACTGCCAGTCGCACTGGGAGCCGGAGCCGGTTCTCAAGTCGAAGCAGCCGCTTCCCTATGAGGAAATCGCGCCGAAGAAGGTGGTTGAGACTGCCGACGGCGAGCATGAGACGGTCGATGACGATCTGGACATTGATCTGGACGTTGATGACGACGAGGATTCGCCGGACAATGACGTCGATCTGGGCGGCGACGACGACCTGGGCGTCGAGCGCGGTGACGACGGCGACGACGACGACAATTAACTCTTGCAAAGGGGGCGCTCGCTGACCTAAAGGCGGCGCCTCATCGCCGGGCTACCCAGCCGGCGACATGGTTACGGGGCCTTAGCTCAGCTGGGAGAGCGCCTGCATGGCATGCAGGAGGTCAGCGGTTCGATCCCGCTAGGCTCCACCATCATCCCGTAAGCTGTTGATATGCTTGCAAGATGTTGGGAAATAAGGACTTTTTCACAGTTGACTGTTACATTGTCATACTATGGAAAAGCCCATGCAAACCTATCTCCAGCGGCGCGGCGCGGTTTACTATTATCGGCGCATTGTCCCGCTTGATGTGCAGGCTGCGCTAGCTCGTCAGCACTGGACATTCTCGCTCAAATGCAAGGACGCCGGGGAGGCAAATGCCAAGGCCCGTTTGCAGGCTGTCGAGCATGACAGGCTCATTGCCGATGCCCGTACTGCGTCATCCCCTGATGCTGCTCCCAAGCCAGTCGCCAGCATGAGCCGGGATGAATTTGAATATCTGGAAGCGCAGAGCGAATTTCTGTCCGATGAGGGTTTCCGGCTGGACATGGAAGCGGAGGAACTGGACGACCTCCTTGCTACCCGCCCCGACCTTGCGAAGCGCAATGCTGCTGAACAGCAGGAGCAAATTGCGACTGCCGTTGAGGCTGAGAGAAATTGGCGCGCATCGCTAGGCCGAAATCAAGCCGTCGATAAGGGCGGCGATGCTAAGCCAGCCAAGGGCAAGGGCGTCTATCTCGATACCGATATTGTCGACCTCTGGGCCGCTGAGCGGAAGGTGACGCGCAAGGGCAAGGATACCCATCGCCGTGTTGCCGAATGGTTCAATGCCCGCGTGGGCCGTATGTCGGTTGAGCTTATTACCCGCAAGCATGTACTGACGTTCAAGGACAAGCTGTTGTCCGAAGGGCAGACTGCGGCGAATATCAATATGAAGCTGTCGCGGCTACGGACGTTGCTGAACTGGGCATTCGGCAATGAGTACGCGGATAGCAACGCCGCTGCGAATATCAGCATCAAAGACCCTGACGCAGGCAAGAAGAAGCGGCTTTCCTTCACCCTGCCGGACCTGCAAACGATCTTTGACAGCCCTGTCTATTCCTTGGGGCAGCGTCCAGTACGGGGCAGGGGAGAGGCTGCGTACTGGCTCCCGCTGCTTGGCCTCTACACCGGGGCGCGGCTGGAGGAACTGGGGCAGCTACGGGTGAGCGATGTCCAGCATCTCAACTATGCGGGCGATGATGGGACAATGATTTCCGGCTGGTTCCTGCATCTGACGGAGGACGACGCGGACGACGACGAGGACGAGGGGCCAAAGAACAAGCTAAAGAACGCAGGCAGCGAGCGCCTTGTCCCCGTGCATCCTGAGATACAGCGGCTCGGCTTCCTCGAATATGTCGCCAAGCAGGGCAAGGCGGGCAGGGTGTTCCCCGAACTGAAACCGGACATATATGACAGGCTGACCGCTAAATGGGGCGAGTGGTTTGGACCCTACCTGCGGAAGGTCTGCGGCATCGCTGATCGGCGCAAAGTGTTCCACTCGTTCCGCCATACCTTCAAGGACTATGCTAGGAAGGCGATGCCCGAACCTGTCCAGCGGCAGATAATGGGCCATGCCGGGAAGGATGTTGCAGACGGCTACGGGAGCGGCTTCGATCACCATGCCCTTGCCGTGGCGATGGCCGCGTACAAGGTGCCGGGGCTGAGACTGCCTGCGCCTCCGCAACCCCGCACACAGATGCAGCCGCAATAGGCAACATTCTGCGAGACGAGGTTTTGTAAATTGGCCGATTTTGGGAACGCTTTTCTGCGGGTTTGAGGGGTGCTTAGCCGGTCATAACAGGGGGGTCTGGTACGGGTATATCTCCCCCCCTTCTCATGACCGCGTAAGGGCCTCAGAATGCCCTGATGCTGAGCCGGTCCAGAGCGGACAGGAACGCCCCTAGGCCCATGTCGGGCTGCGGCTTCTCGCGCTTGGCCAATAGGGCATCCTTGAGCGACATGCTGGCCACGGTCTTGCTGATGGCCGTGGGCCGATTGTATCGGGCGTTCAACTCATCGAGCGCATAGGTTGCCGGGGCCAGCAAAGCGTGAACGGTTTCGCCCTTGCCGGGCTTCCACGGTCCAGTCTGTCCGACAAGGCCCATATGGCTGAGCCGCTTAAATAGGATTTCGTCCTTGCGGGGATCGACGCCCCGGCGCTTGGACTGCCTGCATGTGTCGGTGCAGAAGCGTGAGGTTGACCGTTTGGCGCGGTAGGTCGATCCGCATTGTTCGCAGTTCTTTTCCCGCCCGACCGTGATGGCCGGGACGGAAGTCATATAGTTCATTTGGCAAATATCCTTGTTGAGATTGTTAGGCGTCGGGGCCTAGGGGAACACCAGCCTCACGGCGGGCCTGTTCTCCGGTCGATACGGCTCGGAAGCCCATCGGGGTTTGGATGTAGGCAATATCGCCCAGCGGTACGTCAGCTTCCCGGCGCTCCCGTTCGGTCGGCGCACGGCCAGCCGGGGCGGCAGGGGCAGGGGCCGGAACCTGTTCGCGTGGAACGTCCCTAGGCGACCACTGAGACGTGTTTACAGCATTGCGGAACTGGAACTGGCTGGCCTGCTGCGGGGCCTCTGACGGGGCTTCTGCGGGGGCTGTAGCGTCGGCCTGAAACGGCTCGGCAGCGAATGCCGCTTCCTCAATTCCAAAGGCCGCTTGGATGTCGTCATAGAGGGCAGAGCCTTCCTCAGCTTCGCCATTCTGGACGGCAAGGGCATTGATGTCCTGCACGATCATCGGGGCCAGAGCTTCAAGCCTGCTATCGTCTCCAGTGTTGTTGTAGTGATTGATCGCGGCATCGTATTTCGCCAGCGTTGCGTCATCGCTTTTCGTAGCAAGCTCAATGACGACTTCCAGCGCGGTACGCATGGCGGGCACCTGCGCCACGAAATTTTCAAAGGCCTTGGTATAGGCGTCACGGTGGGCAAGGCCCCTAGCGATATGCGCATTGGCGACGGCCTGAACGATACGGGGATCATGCCCATGCAGGGCGATCAGCGTAAGCGCGGCTTTGGCCGTTACCTGCTGGCGGGGATTAAGTGCGGTCATGATAATTCCTTTGGGTGAATGGATCGAAATTGGCGGAAGGCGTTGGTTAGGAGTGCCGGGCTGATGCAGGGTCGGCCTGCTTCCCGCCACGCTTGGAAGGCCACTTCTGCTACGCGCAGGGCTTCCCCACGGGACTGGTTCGATAGCTTGCCGATGCAGGCGAATTTCGGCAGCCCCGGCATTGGCAGCTTGGCGCGGATGGCCCTGCCTTCGCGGACTAGCTCGCAACTGACCGTGGCGACATTGGTATCTTCGGAGATGTCAGGCCCGGATTGCAGCCAGTCGATGATCGCGGACCACTCGACATAGTTGGCCAAAGCGGGGCCATGCTCCCCCGACTGCCTGCGCAGTTGAGGAAAGTTATTGATGTACACGGATTGGATTTCCTTATTCGGGGATCGGCGCGAGGCGTCCGTCTGCGATTTCGATTTCTAGGGATCGGAAGGCAAAGTGCAGGTTGGAATGGTCGAGGCCGGGGCAGCCAGCCGCTTCCCACTCAGCCTGCGTCTCTGCGATGACGCGCATCGCCTCGCATCGGCTATCTTCTGACAGGTCGTCGAGTACCGGGGCAGGCAGCTTCTCCACATCCCCGCTGTCATGAATGACGTATTCCCCGTGCGGACCCCAGCCGCCCACGTCCCGCCATAGCTGCGCCCGATACAGGTCGAAGCATTGCGAGATGACTTCGCGGGAATTGGTCAGCGCTGGGGCGGGCTGCTGCCAAGGGGTTGCCCACAAACATGCAGCGCGGGCCTTGGCAACGGCGACCACGGTATCAGCATAGGGGCCGCTGCGGCCTGCAATGTCGTCGAGAGTTTGCGGCCATTGCTGAGTGCGAGCTTGAGCAAGCGCCTCAACCTTCCTCGCTAGCCATGCCTCCCGTTCTGCTATGGTAGGGTCTGCATCCCGCTCAGCAGCGCGGCGAACCGCCCGTGCGGTAGCGGCAATTTTCCTTTGCTTGGGCGTAAGCGGGGATTTCTGCCCGCCACGCTTTTTGATTTTCGGCATATCTCCAGTCTGCATTAAGCAGCGAGTGTCAGGTCAGCCCAGGGATCGACACGGGAAGCGGAGCGGAACATGCCGCGCCTCAGCCCTTGGAAGTAAGCGGCGAAGGCCCCGTTGGGATCACCGGGACAGAGCGCCATTATCTCGGCAGGGATGCGGTCAGGATGCACGGTGACGAGATAGTCATATGCGTCATCCGGCAATTCCCGGAAGCTCGTCACCCGGTGCGGCTTGGCTACCGGCATACGCGACGAGGGATCATAGAACAGCTTCACATAGTCGATAATGAAGTTGGCGCGGAGGAGATTGCCTTCGCACTGGGGCGGATAGTCCAGTGCAACGGTGATGTCGGAGAAGCCCGCAATCCTTTCTCTCCGCTCTTGCTCCAGCTTATCAGCATGGGCCGTAGCTAGGCGCGTTTCAGCATCACGGATCGCATGGCCGATGTCCTTGGCCTTAGTCTCGGCAACCTTGCCCAAGATAGGGATAGCGGCAGTGATGATGCGCAGATCAATGCTAAGCTGTTCAAGCTCAGCGGTAATGGTGTCGATGTCGGTCATTGGCAAATTCCTTGTTAATTAGAGGCTGTTCAAAATTTCGTCGTCGCTGCGCTTAGGTCCGCTGTACGGCTTGGGCGCATTGTCGATCAGCGCAGCATCGGGATTGTCAGCATGGAAGCCGCGCAGGATTTCAGCAGACAGGGGAGAGCGGCCAGCTTGCTTGCGCAAGGCATAGGCAGGCAGGGGTACGCCAAGCAGTTCTAGGGCTGCGCGGAAGCCAGCAATCCAGCGTCTATCGCGCCCTTCGATATTCCGGGCAGCGCGATCAGACAGCAACGCGCTATCGTCTAATTCAATCAAAGCCATTGTGGCTCCTTTCTGTGGTTTGAAATTGGGGCGGCAATTTGTGCCCCTATATTGGTCGCCAACTAGGGCCGCCTGATTGTGCAAATTAACGAGAGAGATACCGCCTGCGTGTGTATTAGAATAGCAATACACCTATGGGTGGCGGAAAGGGTAGTCATCCCTTTGAATGATCCAGCGCAGATGGCAGCGTGCCGCCGCGCCAATTCCTACGCAAGATCAACATAGGCGCACTGGATCAATCAGAAGGATGAGGTATTTGTTATCAGCCTGTGGAGTAGGCAGGATTGCATCTAAGCATTGCTATAGTGACGCAGGTTAGGGTCACGCTCCTATTGCTCGGCAGGCTTAGGTCTAGGCTTTTGCTGACCCTTGGATTTTCACCGGCAGGATTACGCTATTTACTTGAACGGCATAGTCTTACTATGTCTCATATTGGCACACTGCGTAGGCTTCTAAATTCTGCGCAGGTATTTCCATACTAGATGATGG
>NZ_MINO01000117.1 GCF_001757355.1 Sphingobium phenoxybenzoativorans | reverse complement strand
CGCCGGGGCGGCTTACCGTGACCCCGCCTTTGCCGCCAACTGGGCCGGCGCGCGCAGGGTCGGCCTGCGCTACGGCGCCATGCACGACTTTTCCTTGTGTGCCCCCGCCGCCGATCAGGCGACGATGTTCGTGACCACCGTGCCGCGCGACAATGCGGCGCTCCCGCCCGTGGTGCGATTGGCGTTCAATCCAGATTGCGGCAAGCGCCCGAGCCGGGATTCCGTGCTTGCCAGCCTCAACACCTTCCTCAACCTGATAGAGGCGCATAGCGGCAAGACGGCGGTGGTGCGCGTGTCGAAGGATTTCAATGACCTGTACGATGTCGGCGGCGGCATTTACCGCACCCTGTGGCTGGACCGCAATTTCCTGAAGCCCGACTATGCCGGGCGCGCCTGGGTGATGTGGACGGCGTCGAACATGCGCCGCCTTGACGGGGTCGATGCGCCGGTGGAATGGGATGTCGTGGCGCCATGACAGACTCCCCCACCCCTGCTTCCGTCCAGTCCCTCGTCGCGGCCGCCCGCGCCGCCATGCATCACGCCCATGCGCCCTACAGCCAGTTCGCGGTCGGCGCCGCCGTGCGCCTGACCGACGGCACGATCATCCAGGGCAGCAATTTCGAAAACGCCAGCTACGGCCTGTCGCTCTGCGCCGAAACCGTCGCCATCGCCGCCGCCAATGCGCAGGGGCGGCTGACGGATATTGAGGCGATCGCCGTTGCGGGCGGTGCGATCGACGATGCGGGACGCATTGGGGGCGCGGCCGTCGTCACCCCCTGTGGCCGCTGCCGCCAGATCATGAACGAGGCCGAGCAGATGGCCGGGCGCACCCTCGCTATCCTCTGTGCCGCTGCGGAGGGCGATGCCGTGCAGACGCACAGCGTCGCCGCTCTCCTGCCTGCCGCCTTCGGACCCGCCAATCTGGGCATAACCCCCGGCCTTGCCCGCGCCGCAATTGAATCAAGGGACGCCTGACGCTCATGGCCATACTTTCCGACAAGTGGATCCGCACCCAGGCCCTCGAAACCGGCATGATCGAGCCGTTCGTGGAGGCGCAGAAGCGCGACGGCTGCATCAGCTACGGCCTCTCCTCCTATGGCTATGACGCGCGCGTGTCGGACGAGTTCAAGATTTTTACCAATGTTAACAGTAGTATAGTCGATCCCAAGGATTTCGATGGCAACAGCCTGGTCGACCGCAAGACCGATTGCTGCATCATCCCCCCCAACAGCTTCGCGCTGGCCCGCACGGTCGAATATTTCCGCATCCCGCGCGACGTACTGGTCATCTGCCTTGGCAAATCCACCTATGCCCGTTGCGGCATCATCGTAAACGTCACGCCGCTGGAGCCGGGCTGGGAGGGGCATGTGACGCTGGAATTTTCCAACACCACGCCGTTGCCCGCGAAAATCTACGCCAATGAAGGGGCCTGCCAGTTCCTGTTCTTGCAGGGCAATGAGCCGTGCGAGACCAGCTATGCCGACCGCGCGGGCAAATATATGGGCCAGCGCGGCGTCACCCTGCCCCGGCTCTAAACTTCGCGCTGTCTCGCCTCTAGACTTTGCCCTGCTCCGACTGAGGCGTGCTCCTGCGAAAGCAGGAGCCCAGTTCAGAGGGCAGGACTGGGCTCCTGCTTTCGCAGGAGCACGCTATATCTCCCGCATATCAAGACAAACTCTGGGCGGCGGCATTGGCGGCCGGTTGAACCATGTCGACGCAGGGGGCATGATGGCGTCATGAAACGCCTCCTCCCCCTGCTGCTGATCGCGGCCGCTCCAGCGACCGCCAATAATCCGCAACCCAGCCCGGACCGGCTGAAAGCCACGGTCGAAAAGCTGGTCAGCTTCGGCACCCGCCACACCCTGTCCTCCGCCACCGACAAGAAGCGCGGGATCGGCGCCGCCCGCCGCTGGGCCGCCGCCGAGTTCGAAAAGATCGGCAAGGGCTGCGGCGGCTGCCTGACGGTCGAGAGTATCGCCGGTCCCTTCTCCGGTCCGCGCGCTCCACAGGGCGTCGAGGTAGTCGATGTCCTCGCCATTCAACGCGGCGCGGGCGATCCCAATCAGGTGGTCATCGTCGCCGGCCATATCGACAGCCGCGTGTCCGACGTCATGGACATCACCAGCGACGCCCCCGGCGCGAACGACAATGCCTCCGGCAGCGCCCTTGTCATGGAGGCCGCGCGCATCCTTTCCCGGCAGAAGTTGGAGGGAACCATCGTCTACGCCCTGCTCTCCGGCGAGGAACAGGGCTTGTGGGGCGGGCAGTTGCTCGCGCGCACCGCCAAGGAGCGCGGCTGGCATGTGCGCGCCATGCTTAACAACGACATCGTCGGCAATACGGTCGGCCAGGATGGAACCCGCGTGGCTGACCGGGTCCGCGTCTTTTCGGAGGGTGCGCGCGCCTCCGAAGACCCCAAGGCCACCCTTGTCCGCCGCGCGATCGGCGGGGAGGATGACGGCCCCTCCCGCGCCCTCGCGAAGAAGGTCGACGCCATCGCCAGGGCGGAACCCGCCATCGGCCTTGACGTCTTTGCCATCCGCCGCCCGGATCGTTTCGGCCGCGGCGGCGACCATTCGCCTTTCCTCGACCTCGGCTTCCCGGCGGTCCGCTTCACCGTCGGCATCGAGAATTACGACCGCCAGCACCAAAATCTGCGGACCGAAAATGGCCGCGTCTATGGCGACACGGTGGAGGGCATGGATTTCCCCTATCTGGCGAAGGTGACGGCGCTCAATATCGCTGCGCTCACCACCCTCGCCTCCGCCCCCGCCGCGCCCGCTACGGTCAATCTGGACGGCGCGCTATCGATGAACACCAAGGTTAGTTGGGATGCCGTGCCGGGCGCTTCGGCCTATCGGGTCTATTGGCGGCGCGCCGATAGCCAGGACTGGGCGAACAGCCGGGTGGTTAAGGATGGAACCGCGACCACGCTCGACGTCATTGTCGACGATACCTTCATCGGCGTCGCGGCGGTCGGTGCTGACGGGTCGGAAAGCCTTGTCACTTTTGGCGGCATGGCCCCGCGCAAATAGGCGCTATTTGACGGCGTAAGGCAGGGAAACCGTGAAGGACGACCCTGCCGCCATGACGCCCTGCGGTTTCAGGCGGACATGAGTCACCGCCGACTGGCTGGTCGCATCTCCCGCCACTGGCACATAGGCCCAACTGCTGCCGCCGTCCGACGAAAACTCCACATTGTCGCTCGTGCTGCTGGGTGATGTGTAGGTGAAAGTCAGGTTGGATGTCGGATTGCCCTGCGTGAACTGGATCGCCGCGCCGCCTGAACTGCCATCGCCATCGAGCGCGATATAGGTGCCCGCCGGTGTCGGAACGACGACCGACACGGTATTGCTGTCCAGCGGCACGATATCGGGATTGGTCAACAGCACGGACGACCGCCGCTTGCTGCCCGGCAACGCCTTCGGATTGGTGGTGCTGTTCAGCGTATCCCAGGTTGTCGCCGTGCTCATCACCATCGTCATATTCTGCGGCGCGACGGTCAGGTTGACGGTAATCACTGATTGCCCGGTGCCTTGATCCAGCGTGCCCAGCGTACAGACATTGGCCACATAGACGCCCGAACAGAGGCGCCAGCTCCAGTTGATCGTGATGACGTCGCTATAGGTGCCCGCCGCCACCAAAGTAGCGCTGGACGGCTTGATGAAGAAGGGCAATGCCGCATTGCTTCCGCCAAGAAGTCCAAGTAAATTCAATAGGTTATTCTGCATATAGTCGACGGTCGCGCCTTGCGTGATCGGCACCGCCGCATTGGAATCGGCCGATGCCGTGTAGCTGATATTCGCGCCGCTGGATGGCTTCAGCAGGAAGTTGTTGGCGCTGGTGAAGGTCGCCCGGATATAGCTGCCGCCCAGCAGCACCAACACGGCCGTACCGCAGCTAAGCCCCGCCTGATTGCTGATCGCGGGCACCGCACCAGCCTTGACCGCCGCCGGGGAATAGGGGCCGACATTGTTCGTCACCGTGCCGCTGACCGTGCATGCGAGTGCCGGGGACGCAAAAAGGGCGGCGGCGCTGATCAACAGCACCGTCAGGCACTTCCAGAAACCCTTAACCGTCAAGACCATCGACGCCCCTAGATATGGGGGTCAGAGATGCCAAATCGCCTTTAATGAAGCGTGAAACGCGCCATGGCCAAGGCCCTGAAGACCTTAGACTTTGGTCGCATTCCGTATGGCTTACACCTTCGCTTTCCCCGTCGCCTTTGCAGCAGGCGCTTTCTTTGCGGCGGGCTTCTTGGCGGCCGCTTTTTTCGGTGCGGCCTTCTTCTTGCCTTTCTTCGCCGGGGCGGCTGCGGCGCGGGCGTCAATTAGCTGCGCTGCTTCCTCCAGCGTCAACTGGTCCTTGTCCACCGTCTTGGGCAGGGTGGCGTTGGTCGTGCCGTCCGTGACGTAGGCGCCATAACGGCCCTCCATCAGCTTGATCTCGGCTTCCGTGCGCGGATGCGCGCCCAGCACCTTGAGCGGTTCCCGCGATCCGCCCGCGCGCGGACCCTTGTTAGCTGCATCCGCCAGCTTCGCGACGGCGGCATTCATGCCCGTCTCGAAAATCTCCGCCGTGGAGGACAGCCGCGCATATTTGCCGTCATGCTGCAGATACGGCCCGAAACGGCCGATATTGGCAACGATCGGCTTACCGGTCTCCGGGTGATCGCCCACCGTGCGCGGCAGGCTCAAAAGCTTCACCGCCCAGTCCAGCGTCATCTCGCCATCGGGCAGGTCCTTGGGGATGGAGCCGCGCTTGGCCTCCTTGCCCTCGCCCATCTCGATATAGGGGCCGAAACGCCCGCTCTTGCGGGTGATGTCCTGCCCGGTTTCGGGATGCTGGCCAAGGACCTCCGGCCCGCTGTCCGCCGCGCCGTCGCTGCCCGGCTGGCCGAACTTGCGGGTATATTTGCACTCCGGATAGTTGGAGCAGGCGATGAACGCGCCGAACCGCCCGCCGCGCAGGCTCAGCCTGCCCTCGCCGCAATTGGGGCAGAGGCGCGGGTCGCTGCCGTCCGCCTTGGGCGGGAACAGCATAGGGGCTAGGAACTGGTCGATCTCGGCGGTGATGTCGGATGGCTTCTGCGCCATCACCTCTTCGGTCTTGGGCTTGAAGTCCCGCCAGAAGGCTTCGAGCACCTTCTGCCACTGCGCCCGGCCGCCGGAAATATCGTCCAGCTCGTCCTCAAGGCCCGCCGTGAAGTCGTAGGAGACATAGCGTTCGAAGAAGCGCTCCAAGAACGCCGTCACCAGCCGCCCGCTCTCCTCGGCGAAGAAGCGGTTCTTCTCCACGCGCACATAGTCGCGGTCTTTCAGCACCTGCAGCGTGGAGGCGTAAGTGGACGGCCGCCCGATGCCCAGTTCCTCCAGCCTTTTGACCAGGCTCGCCTCGCTGTAGCGCGGCGGCGGCTGGGTGAAATGCTGTTCGGCGGTCACGGACTTCTTGGCAGGCGCGTCGCCTTCGGAGAGGCGCGGCAGCAGTTTGCCGTCCTCATCCTCACTGTCGTCCCTGCCTTCTTCATAAAGGGCGAGAAATCCGGGAAAGATCACAACCTGTCCGGTAGCACGCAGCGCGTGCTGGCCGGTGCCGTCGACCAGTTCGATCGTCGTCCGCTCCATCCGCGCCGACGCCATCTGGCTCGCCAGAGCGCGCTTGAATACCAGATCATACAGGCGCGCATGATCGCCCGATCCCACCTTGTCGCGGGAGAAATCGGTCGGCCGGATCGCCTCATGCGCTTCCTGCGCATTTTTCGCCTTGGTCTGATAGATGCGCGGCTTGTCCGGCACATAGGCGCCGTCATAGCGGTCGGCGATCGCCTTGCGCGCGGCGGAAATGGCGCTGCCGTCCATCTGCACGCCGTCGGTCCGCATATAGGTGATCGCGCCATCCTCGTAGAGCTGCTGCGCGATCCGCATCGTGTGGCTGGCGGAAAAGCCCAGCTTGCGCGCGGCTTCCTGTTGCAAGGTGGATGTCGTGAAGGGCGGCGGGGGATTGCGCGTAACCGGCTTGGTCTCGACCTTTTCGACCGTGAAGCGCCCTGCCTCGACATCGGCCTTGGCGGCGAGCGCATCGCCTTCCTTGCCGATCGTCAGGCGGTCGATCTTCTCGCCCTTCCATCGGGTCAGACGCGCAGTGAATCCCTGCCCGCCCTGCTCCATCTCGGCCGCGACCGACCAATATTCCTGCGGCGTGAAGCTCTCAATCTCCCGCTCCCGCTCGACCACCAGCCGCAGCGCCACGGATTGCACACGCCCTGCGGACTTCGCACCGGGCAGCTTGCGCCACAGCACCGGCGAAAGCGTGAACCCCACCAGATAGTCCAGCGCCCGCCGCGCCCGGTAGGCGTCGATCAAATCCTCGTCCAGCGCGCGCGGATGCGCCATCGCGTCCAGCACCGCCGTCTTGGTGATCGCGTTGAACGTCACCCGGTCGACCGTCTGCGGCAGCGCCTTCTTGGCGCGCAGCACCTCCTGCACATGCCAGCTTATCGCCTCGCCCTCGCGATCAGGGTCAGTCGCCAGGATCAGGCGGCTCGCGCCCTTGGCGGCGTCGCTGATCGCCTTGAGCTGCTTGCCCTTGTCGCCATAATTCTCCCAGGACATAGCGAAGCCGTCGTCGGGATTGACCGACCCGTCCTTGGCCGGAAGGTCCCGGATATGGCCGTAGGACGCCAGCACATGGAAGTCCCCGCCCAGATATTTCTCGATGGTCTTCGCCTTCGCCGGCGACTCTACGATGACTAGCTGCATGATGTGCTGAATCGGTCCCTTACGTGTACGCGCGAGTCTGGAAACGGGTTGCGGCCGCCGTCAAGCGCCTAGGCAATCAAGCTCACCCGCCCCCCGGCATGCCGCTCCAGCCGCCCCGCCAGCTCAAGCTCCAGCAAGATGGTCTGAATGATAGCCGGAACGATGCCGGACTGGCGGATGACCTCATCGACCGGCACCGGCACCGGGCCAAGCAGGTTCGCGACCGACCGCCGCGCCGCCTCGTCGGCGTCCGGCGACACTGGCCCGCCTTCAAAATCCAACCGCCCCTGCCGCACCATCCGGGGATCGATGGGGCCAATCGCCTCCAGAACATCCGCCGCCGACTGGATCAGCGTGGCGCCCTCACGGATCAACTGGTTGCACCCCTGCGCCCGTGGGTCGAGCGGAGATCCGGGCACGGCCATCACCTCCCGCCCAGCTTCTCCCGCAAGCCTTGCCGTGATCAGCGAGCCGGAGCGCGGCGCGGCTTCGACCACCACCGTCCCGGCGCTGACCCCGGCGATGATCCGGTTACGCCACGGGAAATGCCGCGCATGGGGCTGCGTTCCCGGCCGCATCTCGGCCAGCAACAGGCCGTCATTGGCGATCTTCTCCTGCAGCTCGGCATTCTCCGGCGGGAACACCACGTCGATGCCGCCCGCGATCACCGCCACCGTGCCACCCGCCAGCGCGCCGATATGCGCCGCCGTATCGATGCCCC
>NZ_MINO01000116.1 GCF_001757355.1 Sphingobium phenoxybenzoativorans | reverse complement strand
GGCGGCGGCGGAGAATATGATCCTCCCCCGCCTCGCCGACGCGCACCAGCATTATTGGTGGCAGGAAGCGGAATATGTGGAACAGAGCCGCGCGGCCTGCTGCGCAGGGCATACGACGGTCGCGCATGTGTGAGGGGGCGGGTTAGGCGGCGGGGATGCCGCCTAACCCGCCCGCCGAGCGCCGGGCGAAGAATGATGGCGCCGGTCCCGCCTTATGGGCGACGGCAACGGGAAAACCGGGCTAAAGCTGCGGCGACATCATGATGATGGCAAATCCACAAGCCATTGGGTCACAGCTTCAGGGTGGCTATGAGCCTGTGGAATTTTTCCAGATCCTTGTCGAAAAAATATAGCGACGGCGCTTCGTACGTCACCAAATAAAGTTGTCCGCCAACGATCGCGCCTATGCCTTCCCCCTTCCGTAGCACTTCATCATCCGCGCGTGCGAAGGCATAGGTGAAACGTATCCCCTTATTTCCGTCCAGCAACGCTGGCTCCTGAGTTTCGATCTGAAGTTGGTTGACTGCAAACTGGCTGCGGTAGGTCGATTCCAGCAAAGCGGGAATGTCCGTTATCAGCATATTGCTCGTCACTTTCGGAAGGGGGCGATTCTTCTTGTCGACTTCCCGCAGGAGAGGCCTGCCGACCGGGATGCCGCCAAAGAAAGTGACTTTATTGAGCGCATCTCCATCCAGGGTCCAAAGTTCGACGTTTTTCCCGTCTCTCCGGCTTAACCTGTTCCATTCCCCGTCGGGCGTCGCCGACAGCCGCGATTGGGCAATGGCGGCGTGCGGTCCCGGAGAGATTAAAGCATTGGCAAGGCACGCCGATGACGACATTCCCAGTAGAGCGGTAATCAAGATGGCGTAGCGCATGAAATAAGTCCTTAATTGCCCAAAAGGGCGTTAATCGCCTTGGCGTCTGACGCCTCTGGATAGGCTGCTAGATAAGAAGAAAGCGCGGCGCGGCCTTCTTCGGTCTGGCCATTCCGCAACAAAGACAGGCCGAGATTTCGATCGAGATCGGGATTGGAATATCCGGCAGTTTTCGCCTCGCGATAAAATTGGCTGGCTAGCTGAAGATCGCGGGGCGTTGCTCTTGCGCGGTGCAGTTCCGCCCGCGCAAACAACAGATCGCCAGTCCACCCCGACCGTTGGGAGAGGTTGGACAGAATATATTCGCTTCCCCCAAAATCATTGAGTTTCACCTGCGCGGAAAGGAACCGGGGCAGATAAGGGGCGATCGCCTGCTGATATTCCTTTGTTCTCGCATCGCCGCCGACGGGTAATTTTGCCGCTTCCTGCGCAAGACGGGCGGCGCGTTCGAAAGAAGCGGGATGCGTGTCGAAGAAACCCGCCGTGTATTTTTGCCTTGGCCTTTGCTTCCGGCCCAGAGCGCTGGCATCCTCCTCCGCCATCAGGGTTTGCCAAACTTGCGAGGCTGAATTGGCGGGGTATCCGGAATTGGCCAGATATTTCAAACCGAGCAGGTCCGCCTGAGATTCCTGGTCGCGTCCAAAGCGATACACTGAACCGAGCAAGGACAAGTTCGCGCCGCCGACGGGCGTGTTACTGATCCCGCCCAGCACGCTTATCCAGGCCATGGCATCGCTCGCGCCACGCTTGTTCTTAAAGCCGTTCAAGCTGTGACGAAGTTCGAAATGCGCAAATTCGTGGCCGAGTATGGCGGCGAGTTCCGCTTCAGTGCGAACCCTAAGCAATAAACCGGACCAGACTTCCATTGACCCATTGGCCATCATGGCCGCGTTGAACATCGGAATTTCCATCGCGTACACACGAACGCCGAGACATCTGTCCTGTCCTACTTCGCGGCAGAGCACGTCGCGAAGATAAGCCTCCAAATTCCCGTCGCGAATTCGCAATGCGCTGTCGCGAATTTGGCGCTCCCGCTCATCCGCCTCCATCCACAGCCCGCGCTCATCGACATTCTGCGGTTCATAGGCGTGAGCATAGGGGGGAAGTCGAAATGCATCTTCGGCGGCGCGAACTGGCTCAAGCGTTGCGAAGCCAGCCAACACCGCCATAGCGAGTGCGAGCGCTTTCATATTACTTGCCTGCAACAGCCGCTGCTTCGACGGGTTTGCCGGGGAACCCCTCCAACAATTGCTTCACCCGCTTCTGAGCGCCCTCCGGCGTCCTGACGTCCCCGCCCATCTGGCGGTCAGCGTTCAGCCAGACAAGCTCGCCCGTTTTCAGGTCTACCAGTCCAGCATGACCTACATGCACACCCGATGTAACGCTTACGCCACCCATCGCGGCGAAAATCTGAAGGACTTTCCGGCCAGTGGAGCCATATTCGTCATGCGTTGTGATAAACAGGGCGTAGTCCGCGCCTTCAAGCGACTTCAAGGACGCGATCCCCGGTCCCACAGCCCAATCAAAACGCTTGTCGCGCTTTTTGGTCGGCAGGCGATTTCCAGCGAAAAATTGATATTCGATCACTGAATCCGCCACAGTGCTGAACAGATGCGAATATTGCGTGACGGCAGGCCCTTCACCGCTGGCGGCCTCAGAATAGCCTGTCACCTCATTACCAAGCTGGGACTGCGCATCTTGAAGGGATGCCGCAATATAGTTTCGGGCCTGCTCCGTCCAATCAGCATTGGGTTCGTACATACCGCCGGTCGATTGGGCGCCGACCTGAATGACGGGGCGCATGAGCATGATACGAACAGTGCCGGGCTTTAGAGCGAAACCCTCTTTATTCCCGGTCTTTTCCTGCGCGGCCGCCGCCACGGAAATGCATAGGCTGCAGGCGAGCAAAGATGCCCGCACGACGAAGTTCAGTCGCATGATGACCCCCCAAATATCCCCGCGACTTCATTATGCGATTTGCATTGCCCGTAAATCCCGCAAGAGAGTTAAAGCAGGAACAATTTGAACCAAAATCGTTCTAATTTTCAGTCACGTAGCTGATTCATCATGGCGAAAAGGGCGGATTGACTTCCGCGAACCCGCGCACATTCATGCTGGAGAAAGGAACGCCAGCGCAATAAAGCTGCGCTATGGAGCTTTCCGCCATTCTTTCCCTTGCGCTGGCGCCGCTGTTGCTGAGCCTCGCGCCCATTGCGGCGATGAAGGACATGTTCGCGTGGGATTGCGGCAAGCATCGGCATGTGCACAAGGCTGCGGTCAAGGATAAGAACGCCAGGCCGGATTGCTGGAAGTCGCGCTATATCCTGATGTGAGGTGAGGCGGTTTCGGCTGATTTCCTTCACCAACCCCGTTCGTCCTGAGCTTGTCGAAGGACTGCCCTTTTCTTCATTAGACCGTGGAAGGAAGGACAAGGCTTCGACAAGCTCAGCCCGAACGATGGTAGGGTGATCATTGTTCGGTCACCTGATCCGCCGACTGCGCGGAGTGTCTCGACTTCGCTCGACACGAACGGATGTGGGAGAAGCGGGTGGAAGCCAACAACCTCTCCCTCCCCTCACGCGCGCCTACAGCGTCTCCGCGATCAGCGCCTTGGCTTCCTTGCTGTGCCAGTCCATCGCGCCGATCACGCGGGCGACTTCCTTGCCCTCGGCGTCGTAGAGCACCGTTGTCGGCAGCATGCCGGTGCCATAACCCAGGCTGAACCGGTTTTCCGTGTCGAGCCACGCCTTCAGGTGCGTGAACTTGCGCTTGGCGAAGAAGGGGTCGACCTGTTTCGCGCCCTGATTATCCTGGGAGATGGTGAGCACCTGCAGCCCCTGCGCCTGATATTCCCCGGCGATGGCATCCAGCGTCGGCATTTCCGCGACGCAGGGCGCGCACCAGGTCGCCCACAGATTCACCAGCAGCGGCTTGCCCGCGAAATCCTTCAGAGTCGTGTCGCCGCCATCGGGCGAGACGAACGCATAATCGGGCGCGGGCGTACCCGCCTTGCTGCGATCGAGCGTATATTTGAAGGCCCCTTCACCATCGCCTGCCGCACTATCCTTCACTTCGTCGGGAGCGACCTCATCCGCGGTGATTTCGGCGGAGCCATTCGCTTGCTCCTTGGGTGCGGATTGCCTATCGCAGGCGCTCAACGCGCCGGTCAGCAGGAGCAGGGCAATTACGGATCGCAAGGACATCTCCAATTCCATGTGGGGCGGGCGTTTCGCGGCCGGCCCCGCTTCAGTCATGCGGGAGATAAATGCCTCCATCCCCTTCGACAAGCGATTGTGGAAACAGGACATTGCCGGGTCCAAGGCGCATGTCGCGATGCTGGCCAAGCAGGGCATCGTCGCGGGCGAGGACGCCGCCGCGATCAGCGCCGGGCTGGACACGATCGCCGCCGAATATGAGGCGAACGGCGTTCCGGTGAACCTGGACCTGGAAGACATCCACATGGTCACCGAATCGCGGCTAGCCGAACTGATTGGTCCGGCGGCGGGGCGGCTGCATACGGCGCGGTCGCGCAACGACCAGGTGGCGACCGATTTCCGCCTATGGGTGCGCGACGCCATGGATGAGGTGGATGCGGGCCTGACCGCGCTGCAAAAGGCGCTGGTGGCGCGGGCGCAGGAGCAGGCCGACGCGGTGATGCCGGGCTTTACCCACCTGCAATCGGCGCAGCCGGTGACGTTGGGCCATCATCTGATGGCCTATTATGAGATGATCCGGCGCGACCGGTCGCGCTTCGCCGATGCGCGGGCGCGGCTCAACGAAAGCCCGCTGGGCGCGGCGGCGCTGGCCGGGACCGGCTTCCCGATCGACCGGCATGCGACGGCGGCGGCGCTTGGCTTCGCCAAACCGACCGACAACAGCCTGGACAGCGTGTCCGACCGCGACTTCGCGCTCGATTATCTGATGGCGGCAACGCAGTGCAGCCTGCACCTGTCTCGGCTAGCCGAAGAGTTCATCATTTGGGCGAGCCAGCCCTTCGGATTCGTGTCGCTGCCCGACGCCTATTCGACCGGCAGCTCGATCATGCCGCAGAAGCGCAATCCGGACGCTGCCGAGCTGGTGCGCGGCCATGCCGGGCGGATCGCGGGGTGCATGAACGCGCTGGTCATCACGATGAAGGGCCTGCCGCTGGCCTATTCCAAGGACATGCAGGACGACAAGCCGCCGGTGTTCGAGGCGCACGACCTGCTGGGCCTGTCCATCGCGGCGATGACGGGGATGATCGAGACGGTGACATTCCGCACCGACCGGATGCGCGCATTGGCCGAAAGCGGCCATGCGACCGCCACGGACCTCGCCGACTGGCTGGTGCGCGAGGCGAATGTGCCGTTCCGCGAGGCGCACCATATCACCGGGCGCGCGGTGAAGGCGGCGGATGACAAGGGCGTATCCCTGCCCGCTTTGTCGCTTGCCGAGCTTCAGGCCATCGACGCGCGCATTGACGAGCGGCTGTTTGCAGTGCTGAGCATCGATGCGTCGGTGGCGAGCCGCGTCAGCCATGGCGGCACTGCCCCGGCGCAGGTGCGCGAGCGGATCGCGCAGGCGCGCGCCGCACTGGAGGCCAAGGCATGATGTGGAAACTGGCGACCACCGTCGCATTCACCGTCGCATTAGCCGCATGCGGCGGGCGTCAGGCGCTCAAACCCGCCGAGGGCCAGGGCACGCCCCCCATCCCGCGCGGCGCCACCGAAGTACCGACCGCCCAGCAATTGATGGAAGCATCCACGCAGGCGCGGCCGCAACGCAATGCCGAACTGCTCCGGCAGTCGGACGAGCGGCAGGACGACCCGTTCGAACTGCCCCCAGAACATTAAGAGACAGACAAAGAGACAATGGATCATTTCGATTACCGGCGCGGCGCCATGCATGTCGAGCAGGTGCCGCTCGCAGAGATTGCAGATGCCGTCGGCACGCCCGTTTACGTCTATTCCACCGCCACGCTGACCCGCCATGTGGGGGTATTCCGCGCGGCCCTCGACAAGCTGAAAGACCCGCTGGTCGCCTTTGCCGTGAAGGCCAATCCCAATGCCGCCGTGCTGGCGACGCTGGCTGGCCTTGGCCTGGGCGCGGATGTCGTGTCGGGCGGCGAATTGCTGCGCGCGCTGGCGGCGGGCATTCCGGCGAACCGCATCGTCTTTTCCGGCGTCGGCAAGACCGAGGAGGAAATGCGGCTGGCGCTGGACAAGGGCATCTACCAGTTCAATCTGGAGAGCCAGCCGGAGGCGGAAATGCTGTCGCAGGTGGCGCTGTCGATGGGCAGGATCGCACCGGTCGCCTACCGCATCAACCCGGATGTCGATGCGGGTACGCATGCGAAAATTTCCACCGGCAAGTCGGAGAACAAGTTCGGCATTCCCTATGCCGATGCTGTCGCCGCCTATGACCGGGCGGCGCAGCTTGCGGGCCTCGATGTCCAGGGCGTCGCCGTCCATATCGGCAGCCAGCTCACCGACCTCGCCCCGCTGGAGGCGGCGTTCGAGAAGGTCGGCGCGCTGATCGAAGTGCTGCGCGATCATGGCCATGTCATCCGGACCGCCGATCTGGGCGGCGGGCTTGGCGTCCCCTACGACCCATCCCAGCCCGTGCCCCCCAGCCCCGCCGACTATGGCGCGATGGTGACGCGGGTGACGGCGGACTGGGACGTGCGTCTGCTGTTCGAACCGGGCCGGGTGATCGTGGGCAATGCCGGCGCGCTGGTGTCGCGCGTTGTGCGCGTGAAGCAGGGCGCAACGCAGCCCTTCGTCATCGTCGACGCAGCGATGAACGACCTGCTGCGGCCGAGCCTGTATGACGCCTGGCACAATATCCGCGCGGTGAAGGCGACCGAGAAGCGCGTGACGGCCAGCGTCGTCGGACCAGTGTGCGAGAGCGGCGACACCTTCGCCACCAATCGCGACATGGAGGAAGTGGAGCCGGGCGATCTGGTGGCGTTCATGACCGCGGGGGCCTATGGCGCGACGATGGCGAACACCTATAACAGCCGGGCGCTGACGCCGGAGGTGCTGGTATCGGGCGGCAAATGGGCCGTGGTGCGCGCCCGTCCGCCCATCGAGACGCTGATCGCGGGCGACAGCATCCCCGACTGGGTAAAGGCGTAACGCGATGCACAGCCTGCCGCTGTTCGTACGATTAACGAACCGGCCGGTGATCCTGCTGGGCGATGGCGAGGCGGCGGCGGCGAAGCGGCGGCTGCTGGAGCGTGCGGGCGCAATCGTGGCGGACGAGACGACGGCCGCAGCGCTGGCGGTTGTGGCGATCGAAGATGCAGTGCAGGCGGAGGCCGCCGTCGCGCGATTGAAGGCGCGGGGCATATTGGTCAACGCCGTCGACCGCCCGGCGCTGTGCGATTTCACCCTGCCCGCCATTGTGGATCGGGACCCAGTGCTGATCGCCATCGGCACGGGCGGCGCGTCGGCGGGCCTCGCGAAAGCAGTGCGGCAGCGGATCGAGGCGTTGCTGCCCGCGCGTCTAGGTGTGTTGGCGAAGGCGCTGGAGGCGGCGCGACCGGCGATCAAGGCGAAATGGCCCGGCGCGGCGGAACGCAGGCGCGCCATCGACGCGGCGTTGGCGGCGGGCGGCAGGCTCGATCCGCTCAGCGACGATGCGGCGGACGCCGTGGAGAAATGGGTCGAGGGTGGAGAGACCGGCAGCCCCGACAGGCTGGAAACGATCCACCTGAACTCAACCGATCCCGACGAACTG
>NZ_MINO01000115.1 GCF_001757355.1 Sphingobium phenoxybenzoativorans | reverse complement strand
GGGCAATGAGCGGCGGGGACTCTCGCGGCGGTCGCGGGCCCCGCGGGCGCGGTCCTGCCGATCGCGCGGAGGAACTCGACCTCGACGGCTATGAGGCGGACCGCCCTCGTCCTGGCGAGAATACGCGCGGCCCCGCGCTGCTCGATCTCAAGACGCGGTGGCAAACGCTGACCGCACGCCAGCAGCTGCGTTTGAGGCAGCTTGGCGTTGCCGGTGCGATCGGCGTGCTGGGGCTCGGCCTCTACACGGCCAGCGGCGACAAGACCGAGCAGGCCGCGCCATCGCCCAGTTCGAAGCTCGACATGGGCGCGGGGCTTCGCGGCGACAGCCTAGAGGTCAAGCTGCGCGGCGACCTGCAGAAGATTCTTGATGGACAGCAATTGCTCGGCGATCGCGTCTCCGCCATCGAGGAAGGCAAGGTCGCGCCCGGTTCCGGCACGCCGCCCCATGCGCTGGACGGCGATCTTCCTCCGGCGATCCCCGGCTCGGTTCCCGACTTTCCCGAACCGCCCGCGACCGGTGACATCGATCCTTCCGTCGCGAAGCCGCCCGCGCCGCCCGCCGCGCCGCCAGCGCCTCCGGCCCCGCCGGTCGAGAAGACCGTGGGCGCGATCGGCGCCGCGACCAGTCCGGTCGCGGCCGCCGATGGGGCACAGGCCGCTAAAAAAAAGACGCGGACCATCTATTTGCCACCTGGTTTCATGAAGGCGCGGCTGCTGACCGGGATCGATGCGCTGGCGAGCCGGGATGCGACCAACAATCCCGAACCGTTGATCGCGCGGGTGCAAGCCCCCGCCGTCCTGCCCAATGACGTCAAAGCCAACCTCGCCGGCTGCTTCGTCATCGGCAACGCCACCGGCAGCCTCGCGAAGGAACGGGTCGAAGTCCAGTTGGTCAGCCTCTCTTGCGTCGATTTCGACGAACGCTCGGTGGTCGACCAGCCCATCAAGGGCTTCTTCGTCGACGCCGACGGCAAGAAGGGCCTCTCCGGCAAGGTCGTCACCCGCGCCGGCGCGGCCCTTGCCCGCGCGTTCATCGCCGGGACCATCACCGGGGTCGCCGATACGGTCCAGAATACGGTCGGCGACGTCTCGACCTCGGCGCTGGGTTCGGTGCGCACGCTCGATGCGGGCGACGCCGCCAAGGCCGGCATCGCCGGCGGCCTGTCGCGATCGTCCGAGAAGCTCACCGATTTCTATCTCGATCTCGCGCGCCAGGCGGGGCCGATCGTTGAGGTCGGCGCGGCGAAGGACGTCGTGGTCGTGATCCAGGAGGGCGTCACCCTCGATATCAAGCCGACCGCCGGAAGCAAGTTCTGATGCGCCGGCTCCTCATCCAACAGGGAGTATCGCCCATGCGGCCTCTATCGCCCGCGCGCCGATCGCGCGCCCTCTCCCCGCTTCTTCCGGTCTGCGCCGCCTTCATGCTGAGCGGCTGCGCGACGATGGGCTCGATCATGTCGCCCTATAGCGAGAAGTTCAGTTGCAAGAACGACGATCACGGCCAGTGCATCCACCCTGAGAAGGCCTATGCCGATGCCGTTGCGGGCGTCGCGTCGAAGTCCGATCCGGCGGTCACCAGGGACAGGAAGTTGCTCAGGGACGGCAAGGCCGCGCGCGGTTCCACTGGAACAACGTCGGGCGCCTTCGCCGGTTATCGCGATAGCGTCTATCGCGAGCTCCAGGGGCTGATCGAGCAGCCGGTCACGCCGATGCTCAAGCCCCCGCGTTCGGTCCGGACGCTGATCCTGCCCTATGCCGACCGCCAGCGGCCCGACCGGCTCTACATGCCGCGCTATGTCTATTCGCTGGTCGAGCGCCCGCAATGGGTGGTCGGCGACTATCTTGTCGCCCCGGTTTCGCCCGCGTCCCGCGCGAACGTGCTCGAACAGGTCAGGGACCGCCCCGACGATGGCCAGAATGATGCGGGGGCCCGGCCATGACCAGCTATCAATCGGGCATGACGCTGGCGCGGCTGCGCCGCAGCGTCGAGCGCGACAGCTATTCCGATTTTCTTCCGCTCGCCGCCTGGGTCGAGGAAGAACAGGCCTTCCTCACCATCGACGATGGCTGGGGCTATAGCTGGGAGCTGATCCCCTCCCCCTACATGTTCGCCCATGTCCATGAGGCGCTGCTGGGGCTGCTCAACGTCAATTTTCCCGAAGGCACGATCCTCCAGCTCCAGAGTTTCGCCGACCCGCTGATCGACGATGCGCTCGACGCCTTTCTCGACCTCAAGACACGGCCCGATCCGCTCATCCAGGCCTCGGCCCGGCGCACCTTCGACTATCTGCGCGCCGGCACCATGGGCTTGAAGGCCCTGCATGGCATCCCGATCCGCGATTTCCGCGCATTCCTGTCGGTCAAGACGCGCGCGCCGATGGACAGCGACCTGCGCCGCCAGATCGAGGAGCAGCTCGCCAAGCTCGGCATCCGCCCGATGGCGCCGAGCGAGATCATCTCGCTCTACCGGCGCATTTTCAACGGCGTTCATGCGCCCGCGCCCGGCGTCTTCACCCAGACCGCCGACGTGCCGCTGCGCCGCCAGATCATCGATGCCGGGCCGGCGCTCCGCTTCGACGGGCCGGAAGTATATCTGGGCAACCAGGTGGCGCGCTGTCTGACGCCCAAGTCGCCGCCGCGGCGGATCACCGCCGAACGTGCCAATCGTCTCACCGGCGGCATGCGCGGGTCGTCCGAGGACAGCGACCAGATCGGCGGGCCGTTCCTCTATACGCTCAATGTCCTCTTCGATCACTCGGCCTTCGAGATCCACAAGCGCGCGCAGATTCTCTCGGCGCAGAAGGCGGCGGGGTCCTTCGCGGTCGAGGTCGGCAAGCAGATCGAAGAGATCGGGTGGATCCTGGACGAGGCCGGAAACACCCGGTTCGTCTCGGTAATCCCCACCATGTGGGTGTTCGGCCGCGACCGCCATCAGGCCCGCGAGATGGCGGCGCGCGCCAAGCGGCTGTGGGAGAGCGAACCGCTGCCGTGGATGGTCCAGGAGGAATCCTACCTCAACCCGATCCTGCTGGCCGCGAGCCTGCCCTTCGGCCTGTACCCCGAGCGACGCACGATCGGTATGCTGCAGCGCGATTTCCGCGTGCCGGTGCGCGCGGGCGTGCTGATGTCGCCGATCCAAACCGATTTCCGGGGCGGCGGGCGGCCGGCGCTGCTCTACACGGGCCGCAAGGGGCAGCTCATCACGCTCGACCTCTTCGATCCGCGTATCAACAACTACAACTTCATCGTCTCGGCGGAATCGGGCGCGGGCAAGAGCTTCCTGCTCAATAACCTGTGCCAGCAGTATTTCGCGCAGAACGCGCTCATCCGCATCATCGACATCGGCGGCAGCTACAAGAAGCTCTGCACGCTCTGCTCGGGCCGTTACATCGATCTGGGCGAAGAGCATCTCGTCCTCAATCCGTTCGACCTGGGGCTCGCTCTCGACGGCGACGATCGAGAGTCCGCGATCTCGATGGCGGTGTCGATCGTCGCGGAGATGGCCAACGCCGGGACGCGCAAGGGCGTCACCACGTCCGAATGGAACCTGCTCAAGTCCGCCGTGCAATGGGCGATCGAGAGCGGCCGCGCGGAAGCCGGGATCGATGCGGTGCGCGAATGGCTCGGCTCCTATCCGGCCAACACCGTCTCCGATCTCGACCGGGTCGACCACCTCGTGCCCACGGCGCGCGAATTGGCCTTCAACCTGCGTGATTTCGGGTCGGACGGAGCCTACGGCCATTATTTCAACGGTCCCAGCACGTTCGACATCTCGAACGATGAATTCGTGGTGCTCGAACTCGAGCGCCTGAAGGCCATGCCTGACCTGTTCAACGTGGTCGTCATGGTGGTGATCAACGCGGTAACGCAGGAACTCTACCTGTCCGCCCGTGATCGCCCCCGCTTCGTGCTGTGCGATGAAGCCGCGCAGTTCATGACCCGCGAAGAGGGCCAGGACCTGTCGCGCCTCGCCGAGGCGATCAGCCAGGGCTATCGCCGCGCCCGAAAATATCGCGGCAGCTTCGGCATCATTCTCCAGAGCATGAACGATCTGCTGCTGTTCGGCGGCACGGGACAGGTGATCCTGGAAAATGCCGCGACGCGCTTCCTCCTGCAGGGATCGACCTATGACAAGGCGGTCGAAAACAAGATCCTCGACTATTCGGGTTTCGTCCTCGACCTCCTGAAATCGGTCCGCAACAACAAACCGAACTATTCGGAAGTCTTCATCGACAGCCCGCTTGGCCTCGGCATCGCCCGGCTCGTCGTCGATCCGTTCAGCTACTGGATCAACACCTCCGCGCCCGAAGACGTGGCCGCGTTCGAGGCGCTGGTCCGCGCCGGACGCTCGCCGCTCGAAGCGGTGTGCGATCTCGCCGGCGTCGATCCCGCCGGGATAATCGGCACGTCCTTCGATGACGCAGCGCCGCTGAAGCGGAGCGCGCTGTCATGACGCGGCGCTCCCCCTCCCCCGACCAGTTGCCGCTCCGGCTCGTGGAGAGCCCGGATGAGGATATCGAGCGGATCATCGAGGCGCGCGTCGCCGCACGGGCGGAAGCCGACGCATTGCGCTGGCGCTTCCGCCTGGTGGTCATCGAATCCGTGATGATCGCATCGCTCGTGCTCGCGGCCGGGCTGGTGCTCGAACAGCCCGCTGGCATCGTTCTTCGCGGCGCGGCGATCGTTGGCGGCGGCTGTTTCCTGACCGGGCTCATCCTCATCGGCCTGACCGGGGCCGCGGGCCGCTTGCTCGCAAAACTCAGGAGGAAAAGATGATGCTGGACATACTCCCGCCCAGTGGCGGCAATGAGCGCCTGACCCTCGTCGTGCGCAGGCCGGACGAATCCCTTCACGACTACCTGGTCCGCTGCCAGTGGGAACTGGGCGACCGGGTCCGGTTCCTCGCGTCCGTTCGCGATGCGCAATGGACCATCCTAGAAAGCGAGCGCCAGCGCTGGCGGCGGCACGCTCTCCTGCTAACCTTCACCGGGCCGGTCATCACCGCCCTGGCCTATGCCGCTCTTGGCTTGTGCGGGGCCGCGGACAGCGTGCTGCCAGTGCCGCTCATGGCCGGGCTGATCGCCTGTGCCGGAATTGCCGGCGCCGCGCTGGCGATCGGCATCGCCCGCATCATCGACAGCATCCCGAATTGGCTGGTCACGCGGAGGGCACGGAGATGGGCATGAACGGCAGCTTCTCCGGCTCGCCCGACCCGTCGTCGATCCGGCCGCTGATCGGCGACATGATCCGTTGGCTTGCCCGACAGATCGACGGCGGGATCGACGAAATCCCTCCTCGTCCCGGAAAACGGCCGGAGAATCTTTTGATCCGTCCAGGGATGGCCCCGCGCCTGCCGGGCGAGACGCAGGAAGCCTACGTCGAACGCCTGCATCGCTCGAATGAAGCCGTGCTCCTGATCATGACCCGTTCCGCGCTTGCCATGGAATATACGTCCGGTCGGGACGAGAGGATCGCGGCTCTGCGCTTTCGGCAGATCGTGGGCCTCGAAGCGGCGGCGGCCTCGATCATCGTCGGCCTGTTCCTGCTCGTCCCGGAAATGCCCCTGTTCATGCGGGCGGCCATTCTTGTCCTGACGCCGATCGCGCTTGTGCGGGGAGGACTTTGGTTCCTGCACCGCGCGTCGAGGATGGCAAATGCCCTCGCCCGACATGCCGAAAGGTGGGGCCGATGAACGGCATCTTCTCCGGCGCGCCTTGTCCGTCATCCATTCGCCTGCTGGTCGGCACCCATCTGCTGTTGATCCTCCAGTCTTCGCTGGTGCTCTGGTCGGCCCCCGACCTCGGCGGCAGCCAGGCGCTGATCTGGCTCACGCTGTTCCTGGGCGTCACCGCGTTCATCTGCGCGGTCTGCGGCGAGAGTCGTACGCCTGCCGTTCCCTGGAGGGAGCGCCGCCGTGGTCGATAGACGTGTCCCCCAAGGCTGGCATGTCCTCGCCATCCAGTCCGCGCTCATCGCCGGGTGTCTGGCCGGCGCGCTGATCGTCGCGGGGGTGGCCCACGCCGAGACATCGACCATTGGTCGTACATGGCCGATCGCCGAGCCCGACGCGATGGCCGAGATCGAGGCGCGTGCCGCAAAGCAGCCGCCCAATATGGCCGAAAAGTTCGGGCCGCGTTCGGGCTGGAGCGCATTGAAAGGCGCGACGCTCGGTGTCGCGCGCCAGAACCAGGTTCGCAGCGTTGTGCCGTTCTACACGCTCGATCAGGAAATCCGGCTGCCGGACGGCAAGCTGCTCTATCCTGCGGGCTTCACCTTCAACCCGCTGACCTATGTGTCGCTGCCGCAGAAGCTGGTGGTCGTGCATCCCCGCGATCTGGGCTGGGCGCTGAAGACCGCCGCGCTCACCGACTGGATCATCCTCACCGGCGGTGGGGACGCAAAGGACGATGCGCTCTCGCTTGGCGAGAAGCACGGCCGTGCCCTCTTCATTCTCGAGGAGCGCGTGAAGGAGCGGTTGGGCCTCACCGTCGCGCCCGTGATCGTCCGGCAGGTCGGCCAGAAGCTGGAGCTGACAGAGGTGCGCGTCGATCGCGCTCCCGTACGAAAGGCCATCCCATGAGTCGGCTCATCTCGATGCTGCGCACCGGCGCGGCGGCCCTCGCTCTGGCGCTCGTCGCGCCCGCCACGCCTGCGCATGCCTCCAAATGCGAGGCGGGCACCGTGTTCAATCCGATCACCAAGGTGCGCTGGAACTGCATCTTCCCGATCACGATCGGGGGCGTGCGGGTGGGCTCCTACGATAAGCTCGACAAGGAACTGGACGCCCAGTCGGCCTCCAAACCGCTCTGCGCCTGCCGCAAGGGTGCGACCTTCTGGTTAGGGGTCAAGGTTTCGTTCTGGTCACCCAATCGCATGGTTGATGTCGTGACCGAGCCGGGCTGCATGATGGCGCTCGGTGTCGATCTCATGCCGACCGGTGGGAAATTGCAGGGCAGCCAGTCGTCGATCTCGGACGGCACCAACACCCGCAAGATGTTCGCGCAGGCGCATTATTACATCTCGCCGGTCTGGAAGATGCTCGACATGTTCACGGACCTGCCGTGCATCGAGGATGATGGCTTCGACGTCGCGATGATCACCGAGGTGCTGCCGACCTGGCAGTCGGGCACATTGGGCGCTATCATCCAGCCCGAAGGCATCCTGTTCGGCAATCCGGCGGCCGGCCTCGCCTGTATGGCCGACAGCGCCGCCGCAGCTGCTGGCAAGGTCATCGATCCCCTGTTCTGGTGCATGGGCTCCTGGGGCGCGACCTATCCGGTCGCCGGCGACATCCATTTCGGGGACAGCGTCGAGGCCTGGGCGGGTCTCGCCGCGCGCTCGACGTTCATGATGGGCAGGCTGGGCGCTCTCACGATCCACTCGGCGGACGGCTGCTCGTTCAAGCCGCAGCCGATCTGGACCAAGAGCCGCTACAAGATGCAGATCATGGAGCCGGTCAAGGGCGGCAAGTGCGTCAACATCGGCCGTCCCGGCGCGCTCTGGACATCGGGCAAGCACGCGCCGGGCAAGGACAATGCCCAATTCATGTTGTTCGAGAAGGCGATCTGCTGCGCGGGGATTTCCACGCCATGAGCAGATCGCTTCCCCCAAACCGTGCGTCTCGCGCGGGTAGCTGCCCCGCTCGTCACGGAACGCTCCCCACCGTGAGCGGGCGCGCGGAAGG
>NZ_MINO01000114.1 GCF_001757355.1 Sphingobium phenoxybenzoativorans | reverse complement strand
CTCGCGGCGATTGCGTTCCTGCCCGCCGCGCTGACGCCCGCGCCTGCGCTGGCGAAACCGGGCGCGCCTGGCGAGGCGGCTGAGATCGCTCGCTGCATTCGCGTCGCCGCGCGCGGCTATGGCTGGCTCGAAAAGACGCTCTGGGGCCTGCGCGAGCAAGAGGCGGGCTGGATCGGCGCAGAGGTCGCCAATACCAACGGAACGCACGATCTCGGGCCACTCCAGATCAACACATGGTGGGTGCCGCGCCTAGCTCGAGTAATCGATAGGCCCGAGCATCAGGTCCGACACTGGCTGCGCTACGACGCCTGCTTCAACGCCGAAGCCGCACGCTGGATTTTCCTCTCCGGGCTGGAGGCGACTGGCAATTATTGGGCGGCGGTCGGCATCTACCACAGTCCCACTGCGTGGCGGCAGCGCAGTTATGCCTCCAAGGTCGCCACCCACATGCGCAAGTTATACGGCAGAGATGTGTTCGCGCCCCGTAGTTCGGAACGAAAGAGGTAGAGTGGATGAGGCCGTGAGCGCGGTCGGCAGTGGCGCCGGACCGGATCGTACACGGCTCCACTGTGCGGCTATGAATGCCCTCGATCCTCCAATGGGCTCGTCCGGCAATCGGGAGGCGTAGAAATAATCAGCATCAGGGCGGGCAGGCTCATGTCACTTTGGTCAGCAACGGGCGCGGACTAGCATATGTTCCTGCCATCCAGCACGGCACCCTGGCCTCCGGCCCGGCCCAAGGGCGCCTGTGTCAGGCGGCCTCGGCCTCGGCGGGCGTCCATGACGGGAATGGATCCCTCAGGCCCATCCAGAGTTCCGGGGTGAACGTGCGGACCGGCATCAGGCATTCATCGAGCCGGGGCCGGATGCGGGCTTCGTCCATGCCGATCCCGATGAACACCAGTTCTTGCCGCCGGTCGCCCCACACATTGTCCCAGTGGGCCGCGACAAACCGCTCGAAGCGATCATCATCGGGCCATTGGTTTTTGGGAATGCTCGCCCACCAGCACCCCATGCGCGAGGTCATCGTCTGCGAGCCAGCAACGGCCAGCTCGCCCACCCACTCGGGCCGCGTCGCCAGCCAGAAATGCCCCTTGGCGCGCACGACATTGTCGAGACCATCCGTAACCAGGAATGCATGGAGCTTCGCTGGGTCAAAGGGTGCGCGCGCACGGTAGACGAAGCTTTCGATGCCATATTCCTCGGTCTCCGGCTGATGGCTGGCGTAGCCGTAGAGCTCCTTGGCCCAGAGCGGATGCTGCGCGGCCTTCTCTTCATCGAACAGCCCGGTGTCGAGAATGGCGTCGAGCGGCACGCGGCCGTGATCGCAGGTCAGGATGCGCGCATCCGCATTGAGCGAGGCGATCAGTTTCTTGACGGTCGCAAGCTGATCCGCGGACACGGCGCTCGCCTTACCGATGCGTCCAAAGGCGCGTTGCTTCGGATCGAGGCGCGCGGCTTGCCGCCGGGTTGGCACGGCGTCCATTTCCACGAGAAGGCGGATTGCGGAGACGCGGCTTTCCAGGGCGCCGGTGGTCATGTCCATTCGGAAAAGCCGATCGTGCATGGATTCCGGGTCGAGGGTGCAAACGATGCCGGCGACCTGCCCAATATCCATGTGCAGGAAGACGGCAGTGTCACGGTCGAGCTCTACTCCACGCTGGTTTCGGCCAGTGGTGCCGATGGTCGACCTGCGCTCAAAGATGCGGACGGGTCGGCGCCGGTAATCCACGCCAATCCTGATGACTATAGGACGCAACCGATCGGGGGGCGCCGGCGAGCGAATCGCCTGTGCGGTCATTCCATAATCATCTTTGTTCAATGACCCGTACCCGCCAGTTCTATGCCGACGCCATGCTGACGATTATCGCCGCTCATTGCCTCGGGACGCTCGATGCGTTTCGCGCCCATCTGGCATCCTTGGCGCAGATTACAGTGCGTTTGCTTTCACCGCTCACATCCGACGCTACCGTCTCGGAGAACCCATTGCACGACTAGTTTCAGGAACGGGTGAGCGGACAAAGAGCCACGCGCCCGACGAGGAGGAAGCCATGTATGTCGGACCGCACCTGCGCAAAGCGCTCTCACGCCTCAACAGGGCATCCTCGATCGAGGCACTGCGCGACGGACTAGCCGATGCCGCGCGGCAGATGGGCTTCCCCTTTGTTGCGCTCGTTCAGCATGGCGGTCTTCCACGGCTGGTCGAGCGTTCTATGGTTGTCACTAACTATCCTGCGGAATTCGTCCAATCCTACATCGAGAACCACTATTTCATCATCGATCCGGTATATGAGGTAAGCTATCAACTCGACCGACCGTTCGGCTGGGACGAGATCACCAACTACGTCGAGCTTGCCGATCACCAGCATGCCCTTTTCGAGGAAGCGCAGGGCTACGGGATCATTCACGGCATCACTGTGCCGCTGCACATACCGAGCGAGACATACGCATCCTGTACCTTTTCCCGCCCGACGCCGATCGCGATCACACCGTCTTTGATGACCACGCTCCAGATCGTCGCAGGCTTCGCGTTCAAGACTGGCCTTTATCTTCATCACGCCATGCAAGGCCGCAATGTTCCTCGGCTTACGCGCCGCGAGGCCGAATGCACTGCGCTGATCGCGCTCGGCAAGACCGACTGGGAGATCGGCGAGATCCTCGGAATTGCTCAGACCTCGGTGCGGTATTTCATATCCAGAGCCAAGCAACGCTACGGTGTTTTCCGGCGCTCCGAGCTCGTCGCTCGCGCTATTGTTGACGCCCAGATACCGATGAACTGACTTATTATCGTTGACCCTATGCGAAGAAGGTCGCAAACCACATGCGTCGGCGGTTTGGTCCGGACGTGTTTGCGGCAAGCTGCGGGAACTTGGTGAAGTAGTTTTGGGCGATGAATACAAGCGGTTGAATAGCTTTCAATGCTGGCCTCCAAGGCTGGGCAGGCAGCCCGTTCGGGTCGCGTCCGTCAATGTGGTGTAGAATTGGGTGTGGCCAGCGGGCTGCATTTTCAGGCGGCCTTGGGTGTAATCTGTAGCGGCTGTGCCTCCTCGATCATTGGTGTAGCAAGGGCGGCCATGCCCTCGATCTGCATGTAGCGGTGCTGGAGCTGGTATTCGTCATTCTGCTCCAGCAGGACGGCGCCGACGAGGCGGATGATGCTATCCTCGTTCGGGAAGATGCCGACGACATCGGCGCGGCGCTTCACTTCCTTGTTCAGGCGTTCCAGTGGATTGGTGGAATGTAATTTGACGCGGTGCTGCTCGGGGAAGGTCATGTAGGCCAGCACGTCGTGCTCGGCATCGTCCATGCAGGCGCCGAGCTTTGGCCAGCGGGTACGCAACTGGTCGGCGACCTGGCGCCAGACCTGTGTCGCGGCGGCATGGTCGGGCTGGAGGAAGACCTGGCGGATGGCAGCGGCGACGACGGTGTTCTGGCCCTTGGGCACGTAGGCCAGGGCATTGCGCATGAAGTGGACGCGGCACCGCTGCCAGGTGGCGCTGAGCACGCGAGTGATCGCTGCCTTGAGGCCCTCGTGGGCATCGGAGATGACCAGCTTCACGCCGGTCAGTCCGCGGCGTGCGAGGTCCTTGAGGAAGCTCGACCAGAATGGCTCGGCTTCGGAGGGTCCAATGTGAAGGCCAACGATTTCGCGCTTGCCCTCGGTGTTGACGGCAACGGCTATTATCGCGGCGACACTGACGATCCGCCCGCCCTCGCGCACCTTGAGGTAGGTAGCATCGAGCCAGAGGTAGGGCCAGTCGCCGGTGAGCGGCCGCTTAAGGAAGGCATGGACACGTTCGTCGATATCCTTGCACAGCTTGGACACCGAGGATTTGGAGATGCCGGTCATGCCCATGGCCTGCACCAGCTCGTCGACACGCCGGGTGCTGACGCCGGCGATCCACGCCTCCTGGATCACCGCGACCAGCGCCTTCTCGACGGTCTTCCTGGGTTCCAGGAAGCCAGGGAAGTAGGCGCCGGTCCGTAGCTTGGGAATCCTCAGGTTGAGCGTGCCGAGCCGGGTATCGAGGCTGCGGTCGCGGTAGCCGTTCCGCCAGGTCGTCCGGTCGCCGGAGCGCTCGTGTCGGCTAGCGCCGACCAGGCCATCGACGTCGGCCTCCATGATGATCTGTAATACGCTCTCGGCGATCGTGCGCAGGAAATCTCCATCTCCAGTCTTCGCCATCAGCTCGGCAAGCGGTAGTCTGTCGTCGGTCATCGGGATCAACTCCTCGGTGGGCGTGTGAAGTGTGGTAACTCCACCTTACCGATGAGCCCGGTGGCCACCGAGATCGAAATCGCATGGGGTGGGGCATGCCCCACCCCATGCGATCATCTCAATCTACACCAGAAATTACACCACGAGCGCGGACGCTAACCCCGTTCGCTGCATCTGCCCTCCGAGGTCAACCCTTTTCAGCGAACACTGGGATCGTACCTAAGGTTGTGCGCTGGCCACCTGCGCTTTGCAGCTTCCACCCCAATTCAGCGATGCATCGTTCGCCGTCCTCCAGCGCCTGCGCGGAAGTGTGGACGGAGTAGTAGCCTGGATGCAGCTTGTGCGGAGACGCAGGCTGCCAGGGTGGCGCCTGAGGCTTGAAACGCGGCTGCCGCGGCGTGAATGATCCGTGAGATACTGACAATGGGCGACCCAAGTGATCGCGGCGCATCCGCGGACGACAAACGCCCTGCTGCTCGCTGGCGCGAGAAATCGTTAGTATCCATCTGCGAGGGGCGCGGTGCCCGCAAAAGAGGTCGGGCGTTTGGTGAACCCTGGGTCAGCGGACTGGTTTCGGCCGCCATTGCGGCACCACATTCGTGGGCGCTTTACGGAATGTGAACAGACGATGCTTAATGGATCGTTGCGGCGTGACAGTCGGGTCTGGCCGGAGGAACAGTGAGAGAGAACGAATTTCGAGCGTGGCTGATGGCCAAGGGCTATGCCGAGCATTCGGTAACCAGCGACATCAGCCGGATGCGCCGGGTCGAGGCGGCGATGCCCGACTATGGCTTGGTCGACCGGGATCTGGACCAGGCCTATGAACGCGACGCGATGGAGGCGCTGCTCGCGGCGCTGCGGCAATCGATCGACGATCTGCCGCACAATACGCCGCCTGCCGTGCTGGTTCCGCGTTCGAACAATTATGATGAGCGGTTGCGAACGGCCTTGCGGGGTGCGGAGGCCTATCGGGAATTTTGCCGGGGCGAGGCGGGGGAAGAGCAGGGAGACGCCGACCGGGTTCGCCGGCATGCGATGGAGCATTATTTTGCGCCGGCGCGCGGGGCGGGCGAGGCCATTGTGGAGATCCCCGTCCGCGAGATCAACGCCGCGCTCGAGCTCAAGAACCACTACAAGAATATCTGCCAGGCCCTTGCCGGTCCCAAGATGCAGGCGCTCGCCGATGTTCCGCCGCCGGTGCGGACGGGCAAGAACGACAGCCCGTTCACGATTTTCCGCTACACGCTGACCCGCTTCGACCGAAGCATGCTTGAGCGCCTGCGGAAGCTGTTCGTCGAGAAGCATCCCGACTTTCGGGATTTCGGCGACAGTGCAAGCTATGCATCGGCCGAGGATAACTACAAGCGCGCGCTTCTCATTCGCGCCGAAGAAATGATGGAGGAACATCGCTCGTCCGACGATGCGGTGCTTGGCGCTGCTCTGCTCGATCTCGCGTCGGGCAAGGCCGGGCTTGAGAGCAACCTGCTCGACTGGCGCGTGGCCAGGATGGTCGCCGATATCCGCGCGAGCGACCCGGGCGTGATGGAAGAGTCCGCTGGCAAGCTGGCGCGCGCGCCCGATGCGATCGCTGCGGTGACCGAATGCGCCGAGCGCATCTGGCCTCATCTCTGCGAGAAATGGACGACAAGCCGGCCTCTGGCGGAAAGCCGCACGATCCCCACGATGATCCGGGCCCTGGTCGATCCACGGGCGATGCTCGGCATTCGCTCGAGACCCACCGACAATGCCGCGCGGATGCTGATGGGCTCCCCCGCTTTTGGCGCCCAGCCTCTCGGTGCGGCGGAACTGGCGGCGGTGCTGGATCTGGCGAGGCGCATCTTCGCGATCATGGAGGAGGAATGGGGCTGGAGGCCGCGCGACCTGTGGGACGTGCAGGGCTTCATCTGGGAAACCTGCCAGGAGCGTTTGCCGCCCGTCGAGGAGAAACCGGCCGATCGGGCTGGAACGAGAAAGAGAATGACCATGCCGACCAACCTCATCCTCTACGGCCCTCCGGGGACGGGCAAGACCTATGAGACTGCGCGGGAGGCCGTGCGCCTGTGCGGTGAGGCGGTCCCGGAGGACCGTGACGAGCTGATGTCGCTTTATCGCGCACTGAGCCAGAAGGGCCGCATCGAGTTCGTCACCTTCCATCAGAATTTCAGCTACGAGGATTTCGTCGAAGGCCTGCGTCCCGTGTCGGGCGAGGGCGAGGATGGCGCCGATGCGCCCGCCGGCTTCAGCCTTCAGCCCCAGGACGGGATCTTCAAGCGGATCGCCGATGTTGCCGGGAGCAACCGCGGCAAGGTGGGGCAGGGCGACCGGGCCGTAATCGATCGCAGCCGCAAGGTGTTCAAGATGTCGCTCGGCCGGAGCTGGTCGTCACGTGACGACCTCATCTACCAGGAAGCCATTCGCGAGGGCTATGTGGTCCTCGGCTGGGGCGGCGACGTCGACTGGTCCGATCCGCGCTACGATCAATGGGACGCGATCAAGGAGCGGTGGCGGCAGGATCATCCCGACGCCAGCGGCAACGACCCGAACATGTCGCAGATGTTCACCTTCCGCATCAACATGGAGATCGGATCGCTGGTCGTCGTCTCCGACGGCAACCGCAAGTTCCGTGCGATCGGCGAAGTCACCGGACCCTATCGGTTCGTGCCCGGCGTGAACGGCGAATACAACCATCGCCGGGCGGTTCGCTGGCTCTGGCACAGCGACGAAAGCCTGCCCCGCGAGCAGGTCTACAATAAGGAGCTGAGCCAGGTCTCGGTCTACCAGATGGACAGCCGTCATGTGAATTGGGACGGTCTTGAACAGACGGTGGCGACCGGCGACGACGGGAGCGGGACGGGGACGCCCGAAGGCCATGTCCTGATCATCGACGAGATCAACCGCGCCAACATCTCCAAGGTGTTCGGAGAGCTGATCACGCTGATCGAACCCGACAAGCGGCTCGGCATGGGCAATGGCCTGACCGTCCGCCTGCCTTACTCCAAGGCCCCGTTCGGGGTGCCGGCCAACCTGCACATCCTTGGCACGATGAACACGGCGGACCGGTCCATCGCCTTGCTCGACACCGCGCTGCGTCGGCGCTTCACCTTCCGGGAGGTCGCGCCAGACCCCGAACTGCTCGTGGACGCGGAGGGGCGTTCCGCCGTGCCGCTTCGGGAGGCTCTCGAAACCATCAACGAGCGGATCGAATATCTGGTCGATCGCGAGCATCGCATCGGCCACGCCTTCTTCATGCATTGCGCGTCGCGCACCGATGTCGACGCGGTCATGCGCGACAAGATCATTCCATTGCTCCAGGAGTATTTCTTCGAGGACTGGGGACGGATCCATGCGGTGCTCGGGAGTGGCTTCATCGGTCAGCGCGTGCTGAAGGCGCCGCCGGGAATCGACGGGCTGGAGCGCAAGAGCTGGTTCGTGCGCGTGCCCTTCGCAGACGATGCCTATGAGGCGCTGGTCGGGAAGGTTGCCGCGGCACAGGACGGCGTGGCCGATAATCCGGCACCGCAAACGGCGTGACGCATCTTGCGGTTCCCGAATGGGGCCGGGCGCCGGTTGGCCCGCAAGGTTTCTCCGTCGCGCAGGCCGAGGCGCTTGTCGCCGCGGCGAGGGGGCATCCGCTTGGCGGCGCGGATGGATCGGGGATCGTCTCCGACCATCGTCATTAC
>NZ_MINO01000113.1 GCF_001757355.1 Sphingobium phenoxybenzoativorans | reverse complement strand
AAGCCACGCTGTACGAGACGACGGGCAAGATCGAGCGGATCACGGCCAATTCGGTGACGCTCAGCCACGAGCCCGTTCCCGCGCTCGACTGGCCGGCGATGACGATGACCTTCGCGCTCGCCAATCCGGGCATCGCGCGCGGCTTCAAGGCGGGTGACCGGGTCCGGTTCGGGTTCGACCGGCCCCCGGCGGGACCGACGCTGCGGCATATGGCGAAGGTGGCGGGCCAGTGATCGCCCATCTCATCCGCTGGTCGGTGAGGAACCGCTTCTTCGTCGTGCTCGGCATGCTCGCGCTGGTCGGCGCGGGCCTGTGGGCGGTGCGCTCGACCCCGATCGACGCGCTGCCCGATCTTTCCGACGTGCAGGTCGTGATCCGCACTTCCTATCCGGGTCAGGCGCCGCAGATCGTCGAGAACCAGATCACCTATCAGCTCACCACCACCATGCTGTCGGTGCCCGGCGCCAAGACGGTGCGCGGCTATAGCTTCTTCGGCGACAGCTTCGTCTATGTGATCTTCGAGGACGGCACCGATCTCTACTGGGCGCGCAGCCGCGTGCTCGAATATCTCAACCAGGTCCAGGGTCGGTTGCCGGCCAGCGCCCGCAGCGCGCTCGGGCCGGACGCGACCGGGGTCGGCTGGGTCTATGAATATGCGCTGGTCGACCGCACCGGCCGGCACGATCTCTCGCAGCTTCGCGGGTTGCAGGACTGGTTCCTGCGCTACGAGCTGAAGACCGTGACCGGCGTGGCCGAAGTCGCCAGCATCGGCGGCATGGTCAAGCAGTACCAGGTGCTGCTCGATCCGGTGAAGCTCGCGGCCTACGGCGTAACCCACGCCCAGGCAGTGCAGGCGATCAGCCAAGCCAATCAGGAAGCCGGCGGCTCGGTGCTGGAAATGGCCGAGGCCGAATATATGGTCCGCGCCTCGGGCTATCTGAAAACGCTCGACGATTTCCGGGCAATCCCGCTCAAGACTGCGGCGGGCGGCGTGCCCGTCCGGCTCGGCGATGTCGCCACGATCCAGGTCGGCCCCGAGATGCGGCGCGGCATCGCCGAACTGAACGGCGAAGGCGAGGTCGCCGGCGGCGTCGTTATTCTTCGGTCAGGCAAGAACGCCCGTGAGACCATCGCGGCGGTCAAGGACAAGCTCGCCGATCTCAGGAAAAGTCTGCCGCCGGGCGTCGAGGTGGTCACGGTCTATGACCGCTCGCAGCTGATCGATCGCGCGGTCGAGAACCTCACCCGCAAGCTGGTCGAGGAGTTCATCGTCGTCGCATTGGTCTGCGCCCTGTTCCTCTGGCACGTCCGCTCGGCGCTGGTCGCGATCCTGACCTTGCCGCTCGGTGTGCTGGCCGCGTTCGTCGTAATGCGGTTCCAGGGGGTGAACGCCAACATCATGTCGCTGGGCGGCATCGCCATCGCCATCGGCGCGATGGTGGATGCGGCGGTCGTCATGATCGAGAACGCCCACAAGAGGATCGAACGCTGGGAGCAGGATCACCCGGACAGACATCTCGATGGCGAGATGCGCTGGATCGTCGTCACCGAGGCGGCGGCCGAGGTCGGGCCGGCGCTGTTCTTCAGCCTGCTGATCATCACGCTGTCGTTCATTCCGGTCTTCACCCTGGAGGCGCAGGAAGGCCGGCTGTTCGCGCCGCTCGCCTTCACCAAGACCTATGCGATGGGCGCGGCCGCGATCCTGTCGGTGACCCTGGTGCCGATCCTGATGGGCTGGCTGATCCGGGGCCGCATTCCGGCCGAGCAGGCCAATCCGGTCAATCGCTGGCTCACCAATATCTACCGGCCCGCGATCGACTGGACGATGAAGCGGCCCAAGGCAGTGCTGCTGATCGCGGCTCTGGTGTTCGCCACCACGGCCTGGCCGCTCAGCCGGCTCGGCGGCGAGTTCATGCCCAATCTCGACGAGGGCGACCTGCTCTACATGCCCTCGGCGCTGCCGGGCCTCTCGGCCGCCAAGGCGAGTGAGCTGCTCCAGCAGACCGACCGCCTGATCAAGACCGTGCCCGAAGTCGAAAGCGTGTTCGGCAAGGCCGGCCGCGCCGAGACCGCGACCGATCCCGCGCCGCTCGAAATGTTCGAGACGACGATCCAATTCAAGCCCCGCGACCAGTGGCGGTCGGGCATGACGCCCGAACGCCTTGTCGACGAGCTCGATCGCCGGGTGAAGCTTCCGGGTCTCGCCAATATCTGGGTGCCGCCGATCCGCAACCGCATCGACATGCTCGCGACGGGCATCAAGAGCCCGATCGGGGTCAAGGTGTCGGGCAGTGACCTCGCCGAGCTCGACCGCATCGCGCATGATGTCGAGACCGTGGCCAGGAGCGTGCCCGGCGTCAGCTCGGCGCTCGCCGAGCGGCTGACCGGCGGACGCTATGTCGATGTCGACATAGACCGCGCCGCCGCCGCGCGGTTCGGGCTCAACATCGCCGACGTCCAGGCCATCGTCTCCGGCGCGATCGGCGGCGAGACGATCGGCGAGACGGTCGAGGGCCTCGCCCGCTACCCGATCAGCGTGCGCTATCCGCGCGAATTGCGCGACAGCCTCGACGGGCTGCGGGGGCTACCGATCCTGACGCCCGCGGGCCAGCAGATCACCCTCGGCACGGTCGCCAATGTCACGATCGCCGAAGGGCCGCCGATGCTCAAGACCGAGAATGCCCGGCCCTCGACCTGGGTCTATGTCGATGTGCGCGGGCGCGATCTCGCCTCGGTGGTTGGCGATCTGCAACGCGCGGTGGCGAGACAGGTTCGGCTCTCGCCGGGGGTCAGCATCGCCTATTCGGGCCAGTTCGAATATCTCGAGCGCGCAGTCGACCGGTTGAAGCTGGTCGTGCCCGCGACGCTGCTGATCATCTTCGTGCTGCTCTACCTGATCTTCGGCCGCTTCGACGAGGCTGCGCTGATCATGGGCACGCTGCCGTTCGCGCTGACCGGCGGCATCTGGACGCTCTATCTGCTGGGGTTCAACCAGTCGGTTGCCACCGGGGTCGGGTTCATCGCGCTCGCCGGCATCTCCGCCGAGTTCGGGGTGGTGATGCTGATCTATCTCAAGAACGCGCTGGCGGAGCACACCGCAAATCCGGACGCCGCCGAAGTCGAGGCCGCCGTGCGCGAAGGCGCGCTGCTGCGCGTCCGTCCCAAGGCGATGACGGTGGCGGTGATCCTGGCCGGCCTGCTGCCGATCCTGCTGGGATCAGGCGCGGGTTCGGAGGTCATGAGCCGGATTGCCGCGCCGATGATCGGCGGCATGCTGACCGCGCCCTTGCTCTCAATGTTCGTCCTGCCCGCCGCCTATCTGCTGTTGCGCCGGCCCAAGACCGATCCCATCCCTCAACCCGTTTCATCATGAAGGAGAAGACGATGAACCATGCACGACTGACCATTGCCCTCGGCCTCGCCGCCCTGACTGCCGCGTGCGGCAAGAAGGCGGAGGCCCCCGTTGCGACTGAGACCAACGAGGCGGCGCCCGCCGCGACCATGAGCGGCGACATGGGCAACATGTCGATGGCGCCTGACGCGAACGCCGCGATCAAGGCCAAGGGCCATGGCACCGTCACCGCGATCGACAAGGCGGCAGGCACGATCACGCTCGATCATGGTCCGATCCCGGAGGCCAAGTGGCCCGCGATGACGATGGCGTTCAAGGCCGCGCCGTCGATCACCGATGCGGTCAAGGTCGGCGACAAGGTCGATTTCGACCTCTCGCTCAAGGGCAGCGATGGCGAGGTCACCGCGATCGCAAAGCAGTGATCCGCTAAGTTCGACCGGAAAAAGCTGGTTGCGTCGCCGCTCCCGGGCGGCGACGCCCGTGCCGGCCGTCTGCCTGGCTGTGCGCCCGGTCGACGGTTGCGACCGGCAACGCCCAATGCCAGCGGCGTTTCCCTGCGCGATCACCGACAATTTGAGCACGCTTCGCGGATCGCACATTGAACGTGCAAGCCGCCCTTGCTCGCGATAGCCTGAACGGCAAGGAGCCCAGTTTAGATGACCCAGCCAGTATGACCTTGTTACCCGCGACACATCATGATCTCGTGAGCGAGCTTGTCCGTCGTTGGCGAGACGATCCCGGCGCCACCTATCGCTCCTGGTTTCTGTGGGACGAACGGCTGAAAAACTTCCGCTCCATCCGTCGCGGGCTGCAGCAGGTGGTCGCAGAAATCGAAAGTGGGCGGTTCGGCGTCGCCTATCGCGGCTCGTCACTGGAAACGGTTGTCCACTCGATCGCCGAACAGCGGCAGATCTTCAAGGGCGCCGACCATGCCTGGCTGTGGAAGCCCAAGCTGCGCATTCCAGACATCTACGAAAGCCCGGACAACCAGCGGGCGTTCGGTCGCCTGCTCGACAATTGCTCGTGCTGCGATACCGCCGAGGAGATCATCAGCCACATCCGCAGCATAGACGCGCTCAAGATCAAGGGGCTGGGGCCGGCGGCGGCCAACCTGCTCTATTTCCTTCACCCGACGCTGGTGCCGCCCTTCAATACCGCGATCGTCAAGGGCTACAATGCCGTCACCGGCGCCAAGGTGAAGCTCGGGTCATGGGATCATTTTCTCGCCATGCGCGCCGGCATCCTCGACCTCAACGACCGTTACCGCGAGTTGCTCTCCAACGATCTCGGCGCGATCGGCGGACTGTTGTTCGACATTGGCTCGGGCCGCTATCCCGCGCCACCGCTGGAGGATGACGCAACGGCGGCCGACGACTGGCTCGGCAGATTGGAACATGCCAGAGCGGAGGCAAGCCGGCTCGACAAGACAGCCGCCGCGCAGGGCGAAACCGATCGCACGCACGCCGAAATCCAGGCCTGGCTGCGCGACCTCGGCCATGCCCTCGGTTACGATGTGTGGATCGCCGCCAATGACCGCGGTCGACTTCACGCTGGCTGCCCGCTTGGACAGGGATGCCTCGAGCGCCTTCCAGACGCCATTGCGACCTCTCCCGGAGCGGACTCGATCCGCCTCATCGACGTGTTGTGGCTGGCGAAGGGTGGCGACGGCGTCGCCGCCGCGTTCGAGGTTGAACATTCGACCTCGATCTACTCGGGGATCGTGCGCATGCTCGATCTGGCGCTGTCGGGGAGCGATCTGCACGCTGCCGCCGGGCTATTCCTGGTCGCACCGAATGCGCGCGAGCAGGACGTTCGCGCGCAACTCCGTCGCCCGGCTTTCAGCCGTATTGCCGATCTCGACTTCGCCTATCTGCCCTATGGCGAGCTGGAGAGAAACAGGGACGCGATCGCTCGTTTTGGAACGGGATTGAAGGCCATCAAGGCGATCTCAAGCCCCCTTCCCTGAAAGGGGGCGTTTGCGGGAGGGGGCGGAATCCTACGCCAAGCTCGCCCAGATAGCCGGCGCGAGATCTTACTTGTTGCTGCCTTCTACGGTCGCGCCAGAAAGGCGACGGCTCAGTTCTATCCGGCGATGGCTACGCATTTTGAAGGTGTCTGGCCCAACGCGCCGATACTCAATGAAGCCGAGAGAACGCCAAAATCGCTCTGCCGCTTCATTCGCTTCCAGCACGGCCAACCGAATCTCTGTGGCACCTCTCGCAGCGGCCCAGCTTTCGACCGTCGAGTAAATTGAGCGTCCGACGCCACGACCACGCTGTGCGGCATCTACGATCATGAAGCCGAGATACCATGTGCCATCACGCGGATAATCGCGGAGGATGGCCGCGATTGCATATAGGCCGCCAGGCCCCTTCCATCCCAGGACAGCTTGATTGTGGGCGCTCTTTTCGGGCGGCACATCGGAGAAAAGCTCGCGAGCATCGTCCAGCGTGGGCGCGGCCCCGTCCTGCAACAGGAAATAGTCGCTGCAACGGTTGTACAGGTCTGCAACGTCTGCGGCGTCCGCTTGGGTAAGTTTGATCGGGGCTCCCGTCATCATCATCGCGTTTTGGCAGCAAGCACGCGCTGACCGTAATCCCGGAGTTCCCCGTTGGGACCGACATAGCGGTAGAGAGTGACGCGCTCGATCCCGAGTTCCTTGCAGAGGTCGGAAACGGACGTGTCGCGTTGGGCCATAGCAGCCTGAGCGAGCCGCACCTGGGCCTTGGAGAGGGCGAACTTGCGGCCACCCTTGCGTCCCCGCGCGCGGGCAGCGGCCAGGCCAGCCATGGTGCGCTCGCGGATCATATCCCGCTCAAACTCCGCCAGTGTGGCAAAAATGCCGAACACCATCCGGCCCGATGGCGTCGTGGTGTCGATCTGCGCGCCCTTGCCGGTGAGCACCCGCAGACCGATACCGCGATCCGACAGATTCTGCACCGTGCTGACCAGGTGGGTGAGCGTTCGGCCGAGCCGGTCGAGCTTCCAAACGATGAGGACATCGCCGTCGCGCAACGATTTCAGGCAGGCGGCAAGACCGGGGCGATCATCACGGCTACCGGATGCACGATCATCATAGATATTGCCTGGCTCGACACCGGCAGCGCGAAGGGCATCGTGCTGCAGGTCGAGCGACTGCGAGCCGTCGGCTTTGGACACGCGGGCGTAGCCGATCAGCATGGATCACAAACGAAGGTTTGAGGCGGTGACGAACATGAGCACATAAGATTGGGCTATTGTGTATCTTAACCAGCATCTCAATCAAGCTATCTCAAACCGTAGCTCGGAAAGAATAAGGAGCATGTATGCCGCGTCGCGTGACCCTGACCGATCGACAGCGCGAGGCGCTGCTTCACTTGCCGGTCGATCAAGGTGAGCTGCTGCGGCACTATACCCTCAGCGATGAGGATCTCGGGCATATCCGCCAGCGCCGGCGCGCCCACAATCGTTTTGGCTTCGCGCTGCAACTGTGCGTCCTGCGCTACCCGGGCCGGGTGCTCGCTCCTGGCGAGTTGATCCCGGCGCAGGTATCGGATTTCATCGCGGCCCAGCTCGGCCTGACCAGCGACGATCTACTCCTCTATGCCGCGCGCGAGGAGACCCGGCACGAGCATCTGGCGGACCTTCGCCGAATCTACGGCTATCGCTCCTTTTCGGGGCGGGGCGCACGGGATTTGCGCGAATGGATCGCTCGGGAAGCCGAGGCGGCGACATCGAATGAGGATCTTGCCCGTCGCTTCGTTGCGGAGTGTCGCCGCACCCGCACGATCCTTCCCGGCTCCTCGACGATCGAGCGCCTTTGCGCCGATGCGCTGGTTGAGGCCGAGCGCCGGATCGAGGATCTTATCGCCCATCGCATCACGCCAACCCTGAGCGAGAATTTGGCTCACCTGTTGGAGGATACGGTGGATGGTCGCGTCACGCGCTTCGTATGGCTGCGACAGTTCGAGGTTGGCGCAAATTCAGCAGCCGCTAACCGGCTGATGGATCGACTGGAATATCTTCAAAGGTTCGATCTTCCGGCGGATTTGCTGGACGGCGTGCCGGCGCATCGTGTGACCCGGCTTCGCCGGCAGGGCGAGCGCTATTACGCCGACGGCATGCGTGATCTGCCCGAAGACAGGCGGCTTGCGATCCTCGCTGTCTGCACCCTGGAATGGCGGTCATCGCTGGCCGATGTCATCGTGGAGACCCACGATCGCATCGTAGGCCGTCTCTATCGGGCCTCCGAACGCCTTTGCAACACCAGGATCGCCGACGAAAAGGCGGCCGTTCGGGACACGCTGAAGTCCTTTGCCGAAATCGGTGGTGCTTTGCTTGGAGCGCAGGACGATGGCACGGCCCTGGACGGGATAATCGCCACCGGGCCTGGCTGGGAACGGTTCAGAACCCTTGTCGCCACGGCCTCCGCGCTGACCAACGTGCTCGCGGCCGACCCGCTCAGCCGTGTGCTGGACGGCTATCACCGTTTCCGCCTCTACGCGCCCAGGATGCTGCGCCTGCTCGACATGCAGGCGGCGCCGATCGCCACGCCTCTTCTGGCGGCCGTTGCGATGCTGCGTAACGGGATCAAGGTCGATCCGCCGGTGGATTTTCTACGTCCCAACTCGAAATGGCATCGTCATCTTCGCGCTGAGCCCAG
>NZ_MINO01000112.1 GCF_001757355.1 Sphingobium phenoxybenzoativorans | reverse complement strand
CGCAGCGCATAGCCGCGCTGCGCGGGCATGGCATCCGGGGCCTGCGCCTCGGCAATCGCCTCGTCCGCCTCCCCCTGCAGCAGATAGGCGTTCGCCATCAGGTGCCGGGTCTTGCCGGGTGCGGAGCCAAGCGCCCGCGCTCGCCGCAGCTCAGCCTCCGCGCCGACGCCATCGCCCAGATCGATCAGCACGCGCGCCTGCGCGATGCGCGCATCGGCCCAGTCCGGCCGCGCCTTGATGGCGTTCATCAACTCGACACGGGCGGTGCGCGGATCACCCTTCTGAAGCGCGTCCAGCCCCTTCGCCATGCTGGCCTGCGGATCGTGCGTCCCGGCGCGCAGCATCATCAACGGCACGCCCAGCGCCGGAACAGCGACCAGCGCCGCGCCCAGGAAAATCCAGTGACGGCGCATCAATCCTGCATCTCATATTGCTTGAGCAGGTCGTAGAGCGTCGGGCGGCTGATGCCGAGCATCTTGGCCGCGCTGGAGATATTGCCCTGGCTGCGGGCGATGGCGCGGCGGATGGACTTGCGGTCGGCGATCTCGCGCGCAGCCTTCAGGTTGATGACCTCCGCGCCCTCGCTGCCCTCTCCGTCCAGATCGAGGTCGGCGGCCGTCACCATCTTGCCGTCGGCCATGATGACCGCCCGCTTCATGCGATTTTCCAGCTCGCGCACATTGCCGGGCCAGGGCCAGGCGTCGAGAGCGGCCAGCGCATCGGGGGACAACCCCTTGACCGCCGGGTTGATCTCCCCGGCAAAGCGCGTGAGGAAATGGCGGGCCAGCAGCACGGAATCGCCCGGCCGGTCCTTCAGCGCCGGGATATGCACGACGATTTCGGCAAGCCGGTAATAGAGGTCCTCGCGGAATGTCTCGGCCGCGATCATCGCGTACAGATTGCGGTGGGTGGCGCACACGATGCGGGTATTGACCGGAATCGCCTGACGCCCGCCAACCCGTTCGATCACCCGCTCCTGCAGGAACCGCAGCAGCTTCACCTGCAGCGGCAGGGGAATATCGCCAATCTCGTCCAGGAACAGCGTGCCGCCCTCGGCCTGCTCGATCTTCCCCGGCGTCGTCTTGATCGCGCCGGTGAACGCGCCTTTCTCATGCCCGAACAGTTCGGATTCCAGCAGCGTTTCGGGAATGGCGGCGCAGTTGATGGCCACGAAGGCCCCCTCGCGGCGATGGCTGGCGTCATGCAGCCCCTGCGCCAGCAGTTCCTTGCCGGTCCCGCTGGCGCCCAGCAGCATGACGGAGACATCCGCCGTCGCAACCCGCTCCAGCGTCCGCGTGACCTTCAGCATTTCCGGCGCTGCCGTGATCAGGCGGCCAAGGGCGCGATTATCCTCGCCCGGCCGATCCGCCAGACGGGCATTCTCCTGCTCCAGCGCATGCACATGGAAGGCGCGGCCGACGATCAGGCCCAGTTCGTCGATATCGACCGGCTTCTGGTAGAAATCATACGCCCCGCCGGAAATCGCATTCAGCGCGCTTTCCCGCGCGCCATGCCCTGACGCGACGATGACCTTGGTATCGGGCTTTACCTGCAATATTTCCGCCAGCGTCGCGAAACCTTCGGTCGTGCCGTCGGGATCGGGCGGCAGACCAAGGTCCAACGTCACGACATCGGGCGCCTCGGCGCGCATGATCTCCATCGCTTCCTCACGGTCTCCCGCGATGAAAAGCTGATAATCCTCATACGCCCAGCGCAACTGGCGCTGCAGGCCGGCATCGTCCTCGACGATCAGCAATTTGGGTCGCATATCAGCCATCAGGCCGCCCTTTCACGATGATGATGGCCGCCATTCTGCGCCGCCAGCGGCAGGAACAGCGTGAAACAGCTTCCTTCGCCCGGACGGCTCAGCACCTCTATCCGGCCGTTCATGGCGCGGGCCAGTTCGCGCGCCTCGAATGCGCCGATGCCGAACCCGCCCGCCTTGCTGGAGGAGAAGGGCTTGAACAGGTCGCGGCGGATAAACTCCGCGGTCATGCCGCATCCCCGGTCGACGACATCGATCGTCGCGCAATCCCGGTTCCGGCCCAGCCGCACGATGACCGGCGCGCCCGAACCGCTGGCGTCGATGGCGTTCTGCACCAGATGCCCCAATATCTGCTCGACGCGGACGGGATCGGCGAAGGCGTCGACGCCCTCCCCGCTGATCTCGACCGGATGCGCCTTGCCCTTGGTCCGCACTACCCGCTCCGCAATCGGACTGACCGGCATGGCGCGCGGCTCCTCCTGCGTCATCCTGTTATGCTGCGACAGGCGGGCCAGCATCTCGTTCATCCGGCCCACGGACTCGCGCAGCGTCAGCACCATGTCGGCGCGGAACTCCGGATTGTCGGCATGGCGCTCGGCATTGCGGGCAAGCAGGGAAAGCTGGCTCACCAGATTCTTGATGTCATGCATGATGAAGGCGAAGCGGCGGTTGAACTCGTCGAACCGCTGCGCATCGTCCAGCGCCTGTTGCCCCTGCGCCTCGCGGATATAGCTTGCGACCTGCCGCCCCGCGGCGCGCAGCATGTCGAAATCCTCCCAGTCCAGCTTGCGATCGACCAGCGGACGCGCCAGCAGGATCGCCCCGGCCAGCCGGTCGAAATGGATCAGCGGCACCAGCGCCCAGGCATTGCGGTCGGCCAGCATCCATTCGGGCATCGCATAGTCGCTCTTGCCCGCGCGCACGCTGTCCAGATCGACGATCCAGCCGGTGCTCTCGATCGCTGCGGCATCGCTCGCCGAAATGGCGGGCACCGGAACGCCCGAATCGCTCCAGTTCCACGACGCCTGCAGGACCAGGCCGCCGCTCTCGCTGGGCAGCATCAGCAAGGCTGCCTGGGATTCGGTGATGTCGGCCACCGCCTTGATGACGCGCTGGTCGAAGGGCGCGGCGTCCTCGCCGGGCCTGCCCATCGTATCGGTGAAGCGCATCCACTCCGCGCGATAATCATAGCGGTGCTGGAAGAAATGCTTGGCGACCTGCACCTTGATCAGCGCGCGCAATCCCCGCGCCGGAACCAGGCCAAGCACGGCCACGGCGAGGAAGAAGATCGCGCCGATTTCTATGATCCGGGCATAGGGTCCGGCGATCCAGTCGATGCCCATCATGATGACCGCGACGACGATTATATAGACGCCGACCGCCACCAGCGAGAGCGAGCGGAAGGCCACCGTGCGGGACAAACGCAAACGCCCGCCACCCGCCGCCCGCGCGCTCAGCGCCATCACCGGCGCGACGAACGCCATGACGATGCCGCGCAGGGCGAACAGTTCATCGACATCACCGCCGGACAGATAGCTCAGCGCATAGAGGTTGAGGTCATAGGTCCACATCGCCACCAGCGCCGCCATCAGCAGCCCGATGCGCGCGCGCCCCTCCGGCGCCGAAATGGTGAAAAGATGATGGACGAGCAGCAACGCGCCCGCCGCCACCATCATCCGCAGCACCTTCACCGTATCCAGCGCGGTCACGAAAAAGTCCGTGTCCCGGCCGATCTCCATCGCATAGAGCGCAATGCCGATCTGCAGGGCCAGCAATATGCCGAGCACGCCATAGATTACCGTCACGGCGCGCGGATGCGCCGTCTGCCGCCCCTCGCCCCGGTGCAGCAGCGCAAAGATGAACAGCAGCCATGCGGCGTTGCGCAGGCATTCGGAAATGCCCAGGAATGCGCCGCGCATGCCGCTGAACGCCGCGTACAGCGCCCAGAAGGCGGTCATGCCCAGCGCCGTCACCAGCAGGCGGCGTTCCGCGCCGCTGCCCTGCCCGCGCGACACCCATACCGCCAGCGCCGCGAAAAGCGCCGCCGCCAGGGCATGTCCCCAGTCTCCCAGAAATTGCAGCATGCTGCTCATGGCCGCCTCAGCGCGCCCCCTCCGGCCACAGAATGACGCGCAGCGTCTGCAGCAGGATCAGCAGGTCCAGGAACGGCGTGTAATTCTTGGCGTAATAGAGATCATATTCCAGCTTGTGCCGGGCATCCTCGATGGACGCGCCATAGGGATAGTTGATCTGCGCCCAGCCGGTGATGCCCGGCTTCACCATATGGCGTTCGGCATAATAGCGCAGATGCTGTTCCAGATCCTCGACGAACTGGCGGCGCTCCGGCCGCGGGCCGACGAAGCTCATCTCGCCTTTCAGCACCGTCCAGCTCTGCGGCAGCTCATCGATGCGCAGCTTGCGCAGCCAGCGGCCAAGGCGGGTGATGCGGGGATCGTCGACCTCCGCCCAGATCGCCTGTCCATGCACCTCCGCATCCTGCCGCATCGTGCGCAGCTTGATGATCTGGAACTCCTGCCCGTAGAGACCGATGCGCAACTGCCGGTAGAAAGCCGGCCCCTTGCTGTCGAGCTTCACCCACAGCGCAGCGATCGCGATGATCGGCCCGGTCAGGATCAGCAGGATCGCGCTGGCCAGAATGTCGAACATCCGCTTGGCGAAGCTGGAAATGCGCCGCCCCGCCGAAAAGCCGTCGGAAAAGATCAGCCAGCTCGGGTTGACGGTGTCCAGGTCCACCCGGCCCGTCTCGCGCTCAAGGAAGGTGGACAGGTCGTTCACATGCACGCCGGTCGTCTTGATGCGGATCAGGTCCTGCATCGGCAGCGCGTTGCGCCGCTCCTCCAGCGCCAGCACCACCTCGCTCGCGCCCAGCTTCACGACGAAATCCGCCAGGTTGTAGATGGCGGTGCGGTTGATCGCCTCCGCGACCACCTGCTCGCCGTCATTCATGCCGATATAGCCGACGACCAGGAAGCCCGCGCCGCGCCGCTGTTCAAGCTGCCGGATGCGGTCGGCGCGATGCCCAGCGCCCAGCACGATCAGGCGGCGCTTGAACGCCTCCCCGCCCAGCATGGAGCCAAGCACGATGCGCAGGGTGACAAGGAACAGGAAGGCGAAGATCATCGCGTAAAGCGAGTTGGACCGCCACAGCGTCATGCCGGGGATCAGGAAATAGAGAACGGACAGGAAGATCACGCCAAGCGAGATCGCGACGATCAGCCGCGCCACGGCAAAGCGGATCGACTGCAGCGATTCCACGCCATAGACGCCTACCGCGATCATCGCGACCTGCAGCGAAATGCCGAAGCTCAGCAGCGGCGCATAGCGTTCCTGAATGCCGTGGACCGCCATGCCGATCTGTTGCGCGCGCAGCACCCATCCGGCTTCGGCGGCGGCGAGAAGCAACAAGAAATCGAGCAGGCCGAGCAGCAATACCGCATGGGGAACATAATGTTTGAACAGTCTGACCATGCGTTCATCGCTTCCTGCATTGTTCCGGCACCGGAGAGCGGGAAAGTTTACACACGCATGTCAATATTCCCGACACTGACAAGAGTGTCGCGCAAAATCACCAATATTTCCTGAATGACCGGCTAACTAGACCGTCTCCGGCCTGGATCTGGACCATCGCTGGCATAGAACTGGAACATCTCTAGCCTGGATAAAGTGTGCTCCTGCGCAGGCAGGAGCCCAGTTCAGACGGCAGGAATGGGCTCCTGCCTGCGCAGGAGCACGCCACCATCTTTTCAACGAGCGGACACTCTCCAGACCGAACCACCCAACATCCGCCAACCAACTTCCATTCGGGCTGAGTTTGTCGAAGCCCTGCCCTGTTCTTGAGGAGGAGTGCACCCCTTCGACAAGCTCAGGGCAACCGGAGTTGGCGATACCAATGCAGCCTAGCCCTCACTCCCCGGACTGGAGCTTTTCCGCCGCCTTCTTCGTCACGTCGCCGACATTCCGCGCGGCCTGGTCCACCGCTTCTGCGGCGCTGATGGCGGCGTCCGTCCGGGCTTCATCCCGCCGTTCCGAAGCGACATAGAAAAAGCCTATGGCCAATATCAGCGCAATCGCCACGATCGCCATGATGACGCCATTTCCGCGCAGCCGGGATTGCGCATTAAGGGGCAGTGGAGAGTTGCAGCCCTCGCTGTCGTTGACCGACCTGTAGGCCATGAGAAATCTCCCTTCCTTAAGGGAGATAACAACCCGGCCGCCATGATCGTTCCAGCGGCCCGCCTCAATCCGCGGCAAAGGCGAAGGGGGACAGGCCCCGCTCCCGCTCGCTGAACTGCAGCGTCCGGCCGCGCGGCGGCGCGCTGCGCTGGGTGCAGTCCGGGCGCGTGCACGCTGGGCAGCCAAGGCCGACCGGCTGCGCCGCGCCGCCCTCCAGGTCCAGCCCGCGCGCATGCAGCATCGGCGCTGCGAAACCGGCCTGCAACCCCAGCGCCACAGAAAATATCGACCGTTCCTGGCCCAGTCCCGCGCCCTGCCCTTCGACGGTGCGGGACAGGGTGAACCAGCGCTCGCCATCTTCAAGCGCGATCAGATGCGGGACGATCCGGCCGGGCGAATCGAAGGCGGCGTGAATATCCCAGAGCGGGCACCGCCCATCCGCCTCGACCAGCGGCGCTGCGCTGGCCCCGGCATAGCGTTTCGACACCTGCCCCGCCCGGTCGATGCGCAGCATGAAGAAGGGCAGCCCCCGCGCGCCGACACGCTGCAGGGTGGTCAGCCGGTGGGCGATCTGTTCAAAGCTCGCGCCGAACCGCCGCTGCAACAGCAGCAGGTCATAACCGCTGCCCTCACAGGCCCGCAGGAAACGCGCATAGGGCATCATCACGGCGGCGGCGAAATAGGCGGTCAGGTGACGGCGGAACAGCCGGTCCGCCGTTCGGTCGGCAAAGCCCGCCCCCGCCACCAGCGCGTCGATCTGGTCCCGCGCCTCCAGGTCGCCGAGCAGATAGGCGGCGTGGAACAGCCGGGACGCGCCGTCCAGCATCTCCGACAACTGCAACTGGCGGGCATGCAGGTCCAGCCGGCGAATCTGGTCCGGCAAGGTGTCGGCCGGCAGGATTCGGATCGTAAGCTGGTGCCGCACGCGCAGCCGCTCGGACAGCGCGCCATACAGGTCTCCGGCGGTCAGGCGCAGTTCGTCGGCCGCCGTTTCCGCCTGCGCGTCCAGATCGGCGAAATGGTTGCGCCACCGCTCTATTTCCCGGCGAACCAGGGTGATCGATCCGGTATCCGGCGCCTGCGCGCCGCCGCCCTGCCCCATCCGGTCGAACGCGCGCGCGAAAGCCTCCGCCCCGCCCGGCGCAGCGGCCAGCCATTCCTCCATTTCCGCCCGGTCGATGCCAAGGTCCGCAAACATCGGATCGGCCAGACGGCGGCGCAGGCCGTCCATGCCGCCGCCCGGCTCCTCGCTTCCCAACCGGCGCGGATCGAAGTCGAACCGTTCGGCCAGGCGCAGCATCAGCGCGGCGGAGATCGATCGCTGGTTACGCTCGATCAGGTTCAAATAGCTGGGCGAAATATCGAGCGCGTCAGCCAACGCCACCTGCGTCAACCCGGCGGAACGGCGCAGCCGGCGGATGGCGTGCCCCGCGAAAAGCTTGCTATGCGCCGCCATGATTTACCCTGCCGCCCATTAAATCCTGCCGCCCCCGAAAGAGCACCCCGATATACCGCGTCCAACTTGTATGAATTTTTACAAATTTACAACCGATTTGCATTTCATCGCGACAGATACACATCAAATCTTTACAAAATTTCTCGCCTTGTTCCGCCGCCTCGGCCACATGCTTGGGACAGAAGGAGCAAGACCATGACCGAACCTACACGTTCCCGCGCCGTCTTCTCGACCGAAGATTTTGGGCTGATGAAGGAAGCGATTGCAGACTACATCAAGAAGATACAGGACAAGCCGGAGTCGGCGAAGTTCAGTAATCTTTATCATCGCCTGGGCCGCCTCGGCTAAACGCCGGGTCCGCCACACCGAGCTTTCCTGGGGAGGAAAGACTGGCCCGTCATGGCATTATTTGCCGTGGCGGGCCTTTTGATTTCCCTGCCCATCGCCGCCAAAGCCCGCTACAGCCCGGCGATGCTCAGCCGCCTGACCGTCAGCGACTTTCGCAATCATGAAGATGCGCTGATCGTCCCTGCGCACCCTTTTGTGGTGCTGACGGGGGACAATGGCGCGGGCAAGACCAATATATTGGAGGCCGTATCGCTGCTGGCCCCCGGCCGGGGCCTGCGCGGCGCGCCGCTGCGGGAAATGGCGCGGCAGGACGGCGGCGGCGGCTTCGGCATTGCGGCGCAGGTGGACGGCGTAACGCTGGGCACCGGCATCGTCGCGGAC
>NZ_MINO01000111.1 GCF_001757355.1 Sphingobium phenoxybenzoativorans | reverse complement strand
GCCGCGGAAACCACCGCCGCCGCCGAAGCCGCCACCACCGCCGCGGTCACCAAAACCGCCGCCGAAACCGCCACGATCGCCAAAGCCGCCGCCGCGGAAACCACCGCCGCCGCCGCCCTGATCGGAATAGAAACTCTCGTCGCCGAAACCGTCCCGCTTGTCCTTGCCGCGTCCGCGGCGACCTCTGTCAAAACTCATGCCCTGTTAGTCACTTTCGCTTCGCCCGCCGAAAAATCCGGATAACCATGTCGGACGAAAAGACATGAAGAATCCGCCGCAGAATACGGTTTGAGAATCAGTATAGACGGCTTTCCAGTCAAGAGCGAATGATTTTCCGCAATTTTCCCAGTGTTGCCTTATGTTTTGGCTGCCCCGGACGATCTGCCGCACGGGCGGCGGACGATGCGGCGGACGCGGGCTCAGCCCCGATCCTGCGCCGATACCGCGCCGATCCTGCCGAAAACGGTTCATTGAGTTGTCACGCTCGGCCCTCTAAGGGAAGAGGATGACAGTCTATTTCCATGAAGAAGATCTGCCCGAAGGCGTCCTGACGGAAGGCTCCGTCGCCGTGGATACCGAAACAATGGGCCTGATCACGCCGCGCGACCGCCTGTGCGTCGTACAGATCAGCGACGGCAAGGGCGACGAGCATCTTGTCCGATTCTCGCCCGGAAGCGCCTATGACGCGCCGCGCCTGAAAGCCATCATGACCGATCCGAACCGGTTGAAGCTGTTCCATTTCGGCCGGTTCGACATCGCGGCGCTCCAGCATTATCTGGGCGTGCTGACGGCGCCGGTCTATTGCACCAAGATCGCCTCCCGCCTGATCCGCACCTATACCGACCGGCACGGCCTGAAGGAACTGGTGCGCGAATTGCTGGGCCAGGACATCAGCAAGCAGCAGCAAAGTTCCGACTGGGGGGCGCCAGTGCTGTCCGACGCGCAGAAGGATTATGCCGCGTCGGACGTGCGCTACCTCCACCTGCTGAAAGAGGAGCTGGACCGCCGCCTGGCGCGCGAGGGCCGCGCCGAGCTGGCCCAGGCCTGTTTCGATTTCCTGCCCCACCGCGCGATGCTCGATCTGGCCGGATGGCCGGAAGCCGACATCTTCGCCCATATGTAAGGACAAGACGCAGCCCGTGTCCCTCCAGGCGGAACAGCAGCGAAGCGCGCGCCAGCACTGGGCGCTGCCCGGCGGCAGCCACGACCGGCTGGTGACGTTCCTGAAGGGCGCACTGCCGGTGGGAATCGGCGTCCTTTCCGCCTTCCTGGCCGTCGCGCCATTCTCCAGCAGCGGCGAGGTCAGCTTCGTCCTCGACAAGAAGAAGGTCGAAGTCGCCAAGGAGCGCATGCGTGTGACCGAGGCGCTGTATCGCGGCGAGGACAGCAAGGGGCAGCCCTTTTCCCTGCGCGCCGGATCGGCCGTCCAGAAAACATCGGCGGTGCCCGTCGTCGACCTGAACGAAATGTCCGCGCGCATCCTGCTGTCGGATGGCCCGGCGGTGCTTGACGCGCGGCGCGGGCGTTACGACATGCAGACGGAGAAGGTCGCTGTCGACGGACCGGTGCAGTTCCAGTCCGCAGGCGGCTATCGCCTGACGACCCGCGACGTGAATATCGACCTGAAAGCGCGCACGCTGCGCAGCCAGGGCCAGGTGGACGGCCGGATGCCGGTGGGGACCTTCACCGCCGACCATCTGGAAGCCGACATGGCCGGGCGGACGGTGACGCTGAACGGCCGCGCGCGCTTGCGCATAGAACAAAATGGCCTCAAAGGGCGCTGAAGATGAACCGTTCTCTCTCCCTCCTCCTGGTCGGGTCCGCGCTGGTTGCGGGCAGCGCGGCGTCCGCGCAGATCATGAAGAATCACAACAGCAATGCGCCGGTGAATTTCAGCGCCGACCGCATCGAGGTGCAGGACCGGTCCGACCGCGTCGTCCTGTCCGGCAAGGTGGAGGTCGACCAGGCGGGGCTGACCCTGAACGCCGCGCGCATGACGGTCGCCTATCGCAACGATCCCAACGCCAAGACGTCCAACCCCGCTGGCGGATCGGCGACCAGCAATGTGACGGTCGACCGCATCGACGCATCCGGCAATGTCGTGGTGGTGAAGGGCAATGAAACGGCGCGGGGCAATGTCGCCATATATGACCTCAACCGCCGCCTGATCACCATGCTGGGCAATGTCGAGCTGAACCAGGGGTCCAACCGGCTGACCGGCGGCAGGCTGGTCATCGACCTGACATCCGGCCGCTCCACTGTGGACGGCCGGTCGGCGGCCGGTCCGTCGTCCAGCTCGTCAGGCCGCGTTTCCGGCACGTTCAGCGTACCGCAGCGCACGCCCCAATAGCGCCCAAAGGCCCGGAATTCGGGAATAATCATATTAAATTCGCGTCCGGGGCTTTCCCCCATGCACAAAGCTTGCCAAATTGGGGCCAGCCAAATTAGGCCAGCCGACGCGGCCTTCGAACTTCCACCGTTCGGAATATCGTCAGCAAGGGAATGGTGATGAGCGATATCGACACACTGGACAGACATGCGACGCCTATCCCGCAGGAGGTGAGCGACGGCCTGTCAGTGATTTCCATCGCCAAAAGCTATGAACGGCGCAGCGTGCTGGCGGACGTGTCGCTGACCGTGGCGAAGGGCGAGGTCGTCGGGCTGCTGGGGCCGAACGGCGCGGGCAAGACCACCTGTTTCTATTCGATCATGGGGCTGGTGAAACCGGACAGCGGGCGCATATTGCTGGACGGCGCGGACATCACGGCGCTGCCCATGTACCGCCGCGCGATCCTGGGCATCGGCTATCTGCCGCAGGAAACGTCGATCTTTCGCGGCCTGACGGTCGAACAGAATATCAGCGCCGTGCTGGAGCTGGCGGAACCCAACGCCGCCGCGCGGGCGGAGCGGCTGGAGCAGTTGCTGGAGGAATTCGGCCTGACGCGGCTGCGCGAGGCGTCGGCAATGGCGCTGTCCGGCGGTGAGCGGCGGCGGTGCGAAATCGCCCGCGCGCTGGCGGCCAGCCCGTCCATCGTGCTGCTGGACGAACCGTTTGCGGGCATCGACCCCCTGTCGATCGCCGATATTCGCGACCTTGTGAGACAGCTCAAGACGCGCGGCATCGGCGTGCTGATCACTGATCATAATGTCCGCGAGACGCTGGAGATCGTCGACCGCGCCTGCATCATCTATGACGGCCGGGTGCTGTTCGCCGGAAGCCCGACCGAACTGGTCGCCAATGCGGATGTCCGCCGCCTCTATCTGGGCGAGAGCTTCTCGCTTTGAGATGATGGCCGGGCATCCTCCCACGCCCTGTTGATGCTTTAGCCGATGGCGCTCGGCCCCCGCCTCGATATCCGGCAAAGCCAGTCGCTGGTGATGACGCCGCAGTTGCAGCAGGCGATCCGCCTGCTTGCGCTGTCCAATCTGGAGATCGAGACCTTCATTTCCGGGGAGCTGGAGAAGAATCCGTTGCTGGAGGCTCCGGCGGCGGGCGGCGAGGACGGGCCGATGTCCGACCTGCCCGATTTCGACTATGACGCAGGCAATGGCGAACTGGCCGTGCAGGCAGAGGAAGGCGGGGCCGACGCCCTGATCGCACAGGGCATGGGCGCGGCGGACAGCCCGCTGGACGTCGATTATTCCGCCGAGACCTTCATCGACGACGGGCCGGGCGACCGGATCGCGAGCGCCGAGCGCAGCCTTGGATCGGGCGGGATGGAATCGGGCGGCGGCTATAGCGAGGATGGCCCGGATTTCGACAGCTTCGCCAACCCCGAAGGTGGCCTGCACGAGCATCTGCTGGCGCAGGCGGGGGCGAAACTGTCCGGCATGGACCTGGTGATTGCGGGGCAGTTGATCGGGCAGATCGACGATGCCGGCTATCTGGAGGCGGACCTGTTGCAGACCGCCTATGACCTGAAGGTGCCGCTGGCCGAGGTGGAGCGGGTGCTGGCGGTGATCCAGACATTCGACCCGTCCGGTGTCGGCGCGCGCAGCCTGTCCGAATGCCTGGCGATCCAGGCGAAGGAGGCCGACCGTTACGACCCGTGCATGGCGCGGCTGCTCGACAATCTGGACATATTGGCCAAGGGCGCGCTGCCGCACCTGCGCCGCATCTGCGGCGTGGATGAGGAGGATATGGCCGACATGATCCAGGAACTGCGCGGATACGACCCCAAGCCGGGCCTGCGCTTTTCCGGCGAGAGCGCGCCCGCCGTCGTGCCCGACCTGTTCGTTGCGCCGAGAGGGGATGGCTGGGCGATCGAGATCAACACCGCCACCCTGCCGCGCGTTCTGGTCAACCGCAGCTACTATGTCGAGCTGGCGGGCGGGGCGCATGACAAGGCGTCGAAGGCGTGGCTGGCCGATTGCCTGGCGAGCGCCAACTGGCTGGTGAAGGCGCTGGACCAGCGGCAGAAAACGATCATCAAGGTGGCGAGCGAGATCGTGAAGCAGCAGGAGGAATTTTTCCGCAAGGGCGTCGCCCATCTCCGCCCTCTGACTCTGCGCATGGTCGCCGACGCGATCGAAATGCATGAGTCGACCGTCAGCCGGGTGACGTCGAACAAATATCTGTCCTGCGCGCGCGGGCTGTATGAGCTGAAATATTTCTTCACCAGCTCGATCCAGTCGGCGGACGGCGGCGAGGCGGTGTCGGCCGAGGCGGTGAAAAGCCAGATCAAGGCGCTGATCGGGGCCGAGGACCCGAAGAAAATCCTGTCCGACGACACGCTGGTCGACATGCTGCGCGAGAAGGGGTTCGATATCGCCCGGCGGACAGTGGCGAAATATCGCGAGGCGATGGGCATCGGATCGTCGGTGCAGCGGCGGCGGCAGAAGCTGCTCGGCAGCCGCGCGGCATGAGCGAGGCAATCGCTTACCTCAATGGACAGTATCTGCCGCTCGCCGAGACGCGGGTTTCGGTGCTGGACCGGGGATTCCTGTTCGCGGACGGCATTTATGAAGTCGCCGCGGTGCTGGATGGGCGGCTGATCGACAATGACGCACACCTCGCGCGCATGGCAAGGTCGGCAGGGGAGCTGGGCATCGCGCTGCCGATCACGCTGGACGAGGTGGCGGCGGTACAGGCGGAGCTGGTGCGGCGGAACGCCATGGATGGCGGGCTGGTCTATGTGCAGTTGACGCGCGGGACGGAAGCCGGGCGGGATTTCCTGCCCGCCGAGGATACCCCGCCGACGCTGGTGATGTTCGTACAGCACAAGGCGCTGATCGACGTTCCGGCGGCGCGCAGCGGCATCAGGGTCAGGACGATGCCCGACCTGCGCTGGGCGCGGCGGGACATCAAGAGCACCGCCCTGCTGGCGCAGGTGCTGGCGAAGCGGGAGGCCGCCGCCGCCGGGTGCCAGGAGGCGTGGATGGTCGAGGATGGGCTGGTGACGGAGGGCGCATCATCGACGGCGTTCATCCTGACGGCGGAGGATGTGCTGGTGACGCGGCCGGATTCGCATGCGGTGCTGCCGGGCTGTACCGGCGCGGCGGTGCGGGCGCTGGCGGCGGAGCAGGGCATCGGGCTGGAGCGGCGGGCGTTCAGTGTCGCGGAGGCATTGGCGGCGAAGGAGGCGTTCATCACCAGCGCCTCGACCTTCGTGCTGCCGGTTGTGGAGATTGACGGGCAGGCGGTGGGCGGCGGCACGCCGGGACCGGTCGCGGGGCGGTTGCGGGAGCTGTATATCGCTGTGGCGCGGGGTGTTGGGGCGTCTTGTAGGTAATCCAACGCCGTTCGGGCTGAGCGAAGTCGAAGCCTTCTGCTGAGCGGAGCGAAGTGACTTCGCTCAGGGTGAACGGATGGGAAATAGTGCTGATTTGTTCGCAACGCCTCGTGCTCCTGCGCAGGCAGGAGTCCAGATCGGAGGGCGGGACTGGGCTCCTGCCTGCGCAGGAGCACGCTGTTCTTATTCAGCGCTCTCGGTGTCCAAAGATGCGCGGGCGAATGCGACGGTATGCGGTCATTTTGATGGAGCCATAAAATCATACTAAACTATTGATATAAAATCATTATCTGGATTTTCGCGTTCCAACGAAGTCGACACTTCCAACACGCTACGAAACAACCCCGCCCGTCAGGCATGACCGCGATTTCCGCGCCGCCGGATGATTTCATCTGGCTTGCAATCGCCAGAGCGCGCACAAAGGCGGCAGGAGATGGGGAGACGGGCATGACGCGCTTTTTCAGGCTGCTGCTGGTGACGATGCTGGCGCTGCTCCCCGTGGCCGCCGTCAGCGACGTCGCGCCGCAGGTGACGCTGGCGGTGCCCGGATCGGGCGACCCGCGCAGCGGCGCGATCGAGCGGTTCACGCTGCGCTTTTCCGAGGCGATGGTGCCGCTGGGCGATCCGCGCGCGACCGCCCCCGCGAAGCTGGAATGCCCGGTTCCGGCCACCGGACGCTGGGCCGACCAGCAAACCTATGTCTTTGAATTTGAACGCGCGCTGCCCGGCGGCCTCACCTGCACGGTATCCTTGCGTGACAATCTGGCGAGCGCGCGCGGCGTCGCGATTGGCGGCACGCGCAGCTTCACCATCGACACCGGCGGCCCGTCCGCGCGGGCGGTGCTGGCGGGCGGCTATGGCGACATCGAGGAGGGACAGGTGTTCCTGGTCGCCACCAATGTCGCGGCGGACCTGCGGTCGGTGGGCGCCTATGGCTATTGCGCGGTCGACGGCGTGGGCGAGCGGATCGCGCTGGACGTGCTGCCGGGCAAGGTGTCCGAGCAGATATTGACCGGGCTGGGCGACAATAACTGGTATCTGCGCAATTTCCTGGAGAATGCCGGGCTGCCGATGAAACTGTCCGCGACACAAGCGGACCGAGCAAACACTTTGTCGCGGGTGCTGGCGGTCAAGTGCCGCCGTCCGCTGCCGCCGGGCCGCGACATGGCGCTGGTGTGGGACGCCCATATCGCCGACGCGCATGGCAAGCAGGCCGGGCGCGACCAGCGGTTCGACTTTACCGTGCGCAAGGCGTTCACGGCGCGCTTCGAATGCCCGCGCGTCAATCCGCGCGCGGGGTGCAACCCGGTGCAGGACAGCTATGTCCGCTTCGCCGCGCCCATCCCCCGCGCCACGGCGGAGGCGATCCGCCTGACCTTGCCGGACGGGTCGAGCCGCACACCGACCTTCGGAGACGATGACAAGAGCGCGCAGGAGATTTCCGACATCACCTTCAAGGGGCCGTTCCCCGAAGCGGTGAGCGCGCAGATCATACTGCCCAAGGATGTGAAGGATTTCAGCGGCCGGGCGCTGGAAAATGCCGAGCGATTCCCGCTGAAGGTCGCGTTCGACCATATGCCGCCGCTGGTGAAGTTCGCCGCGCCCTTCGGCATTGTCGAGGAGAAGGAAGGCGGCGTCCTGCCCGTCACGGTGCGCGCGGTCGAACCGCAACTGGCGCGGCGGGTTTCGTCGATCGGCGGGGCGAGTATGCGGGTCCCCAATGCCGACAAGGATGTGGCCGAATGGCTGCGCAAGCTGGATGACGCCGACGACGATGATTATCGCGACGAGCCGGACGGCAAGGGTGGGACGAAAAGCGTCAACTATACCGGCACGCAATCGCTTCTGGAGGGCAAGGGCAGCGCGATGAAGCTGACCCTGCCGGGCGGCGGCAAGCAGTTCGAGGTGGTCGGCATTCCGCTGACCAAACCCGGATTCTATGTCGTCGAGCTGGCCAGCCCGACGCTGGGCCGCGCGCTGCTGGGGCGTGACCAGCCGCGCTATGTGGCGGCGGGCGCGCTGGTCACCAACATGGCGGTGCATTTCAAATGGGGGCGGCAAGGCTCGCTCGCCTGGGTGACTTCGCTGGACAGCGGCAAGCCGGTGGCGGGCGCGGATGTGCGCGTGACCGATAGCTGCACCGGCCAGCAATTCGCCGCCGGGCGCAGCGATGGGCAGGGGCGGCTGTTCATCAAGTCCGGCCTGCCGGAGCCGGAAACCTACGGCAATTGCGACGGCGACACCCATGTCCTGATGGTGTCGGCGCGCAGCGGGGACGATTACAGCTTTACGCTCACCGACTGGGGGCAGGGCATCCGCCCCTATGATTTCGACCTGCCCTATGGCTGGTCGGCGCGCGACGATATCGTCCACACCATATTCGACCGCACGCTGATCCGCGCGGGCGAGACGGTCAACATGAAGCATATTCTCCGCCGTCCGGTGGCGACGGGCTTCACGCTGGCGGGCGAGTTGAAGGGCACGCTGCGCCTGTCGCATCGCGGGTCGGACACGCAGTTCGACATGCCGCTGTCGATCGGCCGGGACGGGATCGGCGAGAATGTCTGG
>NZ_MINO01000110.1 GCF_001757355.1 Sphingobium phenoxybenzoativorans | reverse complement strand
AGAAGCGCTGTTCTGTCTCATCGCGAGGTGTATCATTTGCGGTAATAGATTGATAAATCACAAGGATTCCCTGTCCGGGCTAAGAGGGCGCATTATTAGGCCGCGCTCTGCTCGGAGGGGCTTCTCTCTCTGGCCGCAGCAGCCTCGTTGATGACCGGCAGCACTCTCCCTCTGGCCACCGGGAAGCGGGGGCCGTGATGGGCCAAGTGGGATCAGGCCGGGTTGTCGGGGTCTTCAGGCCGCAAGCGAACCGGACGCCGTGCGTCCACGAGCTGCCGAAGCAACCCGGCGTTCTGTTTTTCCGCGCGCTCCAACCGGCTCTCCGCCTCGCGGGCGCGTCGAAGCAGACCTGCATTTTCGGTCGCCAAGGATGCGAGCTGGCTTTCAAGATCGCGGATCTTCATGGCATCCGTGCGAGCGGCATCCTCCCGCTTTTCGCGAACGGCGGTGCGCGCGGCAGATATCGCGCGGATGTCTTCGAGTATGTCGGTATGGCCGACGTAGAGAACATTGCGCCCGACGCCGGCTTCGCGTGCGACCGCAGCGGCGGTGATGGGCGCCGAAGATGTGCTGGAGGATAGCGCCTCGAGGGCAGCGCGCAGCTTGGCCTTTGTCCGAGCGTGGCGACGCTGCTGCGGTGTCGGGGCTTCAACCTCCCCCATCGGCAAGGTCCGTTTCATCGAGCATCGCAAGGAGGCGTTTGCACTCGTCGGCGCGCGACATCGCCAGCGTTCGGCTCTCCAGGTCGAGGTCGCTCCTTTCGAGAAGGGCAAGGTTCCTGCTCAACCGTCCCGCCCATATCGGCCGATGCTTTTCGGTGATGACGAAGTTGGCGCAGGTGACACAGACGCTCTGGGTGCGAAGCACGGGATTGGGTTCGCGCTCGGACCCAAGGCACGCCGAGGTTTCTCGCCGATAGAGGCAGTAACCCCAGTCGCAGACGCCAAGGCGCATATCGGTTTCGGCCAGAAGTTGCGTAATGTAGGCGTCAAGGTCGCCACCCTGAGTGCGACCGCGGAACGGGGAGCGCTCCGCGAGCATCTTGCCGGCCTTTCCCGCGAGCCGGGGGGCGACCAGAAGATCCTCAAGCGCCGTGCGCGTATCGGCCATGACCTGGTCATCGATCAGCTCCGCCAGATCGAAGTCGGTGCCGACGTAGCTGCGGTCCGTCATGGCGCGGGTGATGTGACCAAGGTGTTTGCTGAGCGCCGCCAGCGCCGTACGATCGCGGCGGCCGACGAACCGCGCGAACGTCTTGCGCCCTTGATGCGAGGTCACACGCCAGCGCTCGCCTTCATGTTCCGGCAGATCTAGCATCGGGATGAAGCTCTTGTTCAACCGCATATTCACGGCAGCGATGCTGACCGTGTGGATAGGCAAGGCCGATGCTCGCAATGCGGTGCCGGGTTTCTCCTGCACCAGCCACAGTTGCCGCCCACCATGGATTGCCCGCCAGAGCGCGGATAGCTGATCAAGGACAGCGATGGCTCGGACGACAGGATCGGGAACCACCCATCGGTGCGCAAGCCCCTCGGGACCCGGCGCGCCTTTGCGGATGGCCCCTGTCAGATAGGCATAGGCCTCACCGTCGTCCCCCTCATGCCACTCGATGCAGCCTGTTTCGAGGGCGAGGATCTCCGATGCTCGGGCACCCACCAGATATGCGATGACGATGAAGCAGGCGTCATAGAGCCTAAGGATACGATCGTTCAGCCCGTCGATGGGCCTGTGGGTCAGTGTCTCGGGCCGGCCTGGACACATCTCTATGGGCGGCTGCGATCGGAGATAAGCCGAGGCTCGGTATGTTTGTGCGTCATACGTGCCCCCCTGCTGCTTGGCTTCATCATAGATTGCCTGCGCCGCTTCGCGCATTTCGATGATCTGGTCAGCGGGCTCGCCGATCAGATGGAGCGCAGCAGATATCAGCGGGACCGCGACCGCATCCGGCGTATGCGGCTTCTTCGTCCCGTCGTGCCAGGTGCCGAGGCGTGTGAGCATTGGCAACGGTTGCGGCGGAGCTTCCGCCAGCTTGAAGCGCTGCTCATAGAAGGCTCTGATGATCCTGTGGTAGTTGCGTACGGTGCTATAGGAGAGCCCGCGTTCGCCGAAGTCGTAGAACAAGCGCTCGATTGCCCGGCGGTCAAGCCCGGCCCAGCTTTCAACCCGGTTTGCCACCATCCACTGAAGGACGACACGCAGATAATCTGCATAGCGGGCAAGAGTATGGAGCGCGACCGCTTTGCGGCCGTCAGGTGGATCGGCATGCAGCGACCAGATGAGCTGCTTGGCCGGCTGTCGTAGTCGACGCCATTTATCCTCGTTGAACCGGCTACCGTCCGGCATCCTGAACGACCAGTCGATCCTGAAGGCATGATCCCGATGGCCCGGCACATCACGGGCGAGTTGCCACTGATCGTCGGCAAAGTCCGATTCCGGGGATACGCGGACCGGAAGGCCGGGCGTTGCCGCGATCTGTGGAACGATGTTCATTCGATATCCGGTAATGCGGGAAGGCTGTCGGCGAGCTGTTCGGCATCCTTGTGCAGTTTTGCCGGGAACGCAGGCAGCAGATCCTGCTCAAGAACGCGCAGGCTCGGGGCGTAGAAGATATTCCACCTCTCGGCATCGATCCGATCCCGGGATGCCAGTAAATGGCGGTGAGCCTGAACAACGCGCGCGCAATGGTCGATATCGAGCGGAACGATCAGGCCAGGACATGTAAGACAACCACCCAGGTGCCGACAGACACGCTTGCCGCCCGCGCCATCGCTCTCGACCGGCATCATGCAGCGGTGCCCGAACAAGGCCGTCACGGCGCCTGGACCGGGCAGCGACGTATCACCTTCTTCCGGTTCCGGCGTCATGACCCAGGCGACCATCATCCGCTGGAGGCGGACAATGGTCTCGCGCTCAAGCCGACGCGCTGCCGGTCCTTCCACATAGGCGTCGGTCGTCACCGGGTCGCGATGATTGAGGATGGCGGCCGTCGCCAGGAGATCGCCACCCGAGGCCAGGTAATGCTGTGTCGCGACACTCCCTCTCAACTGGCCCGGTGAGAAGCGAGGCAAGGATCGCCGAGGGCGATCGGGATGATCGAGATTCCATTTGGCGATCCTCCGGTTAGCTCCCTTTATGAACCGATCGAGACGGCCGAGGAGTGTGCTGAACGAGATCAGCCCGGCAGGACTGCCATGCTGCCTTTGTGGTGCGCCCGTCAGATAATATACGAGGAAGAGACGTTCGCGATGCTGGTCAGGAACGTGGAGCACGAGGGGCGCCGTCATCGCCAACAGCATTTCAATGAGGCGCGGCGCGGAGCGCGGCCGTCGAACATCGAACGAGCGGCGCTGCATCTTCGGATTGGGCGCGGTCTTGTGCTTTAGCCACTCGACCAGCACCCGGTTGTCGTCGATCGGGTGAGCGACAAGACAGTCGCGGCGGATCTCGCGAAGCGGGTCCGGGTTGGCGGCGAGCTGGATAGCCAGGGCGATATAGAACGGAACGACCGTTCGCGTGGTCAGGTGATAATGCTCCGCGATGCCGCTGCGCCAGCCCCAGCGCAGAAGCCGGCTGTGCGGCACGCGAGCTTCCTTCAACTGGTTCCAGGTCGGCGCAAGACCTCCTGTCAGGCGATGAAGCCGCCAGATCGCGCTGTCCAGGCTCTCCCCGCGTTCGGCACGCGCAGGCGCCTCTGCCGCAGCGATAATCACCTGTCCCCGCTGGAACGTCGCCCATGCGGCATCGATCTCTTCGTAACAGGCCATGAGGATGGCCTGCAGATCCTCCTTCGACAGTCGCGCCTTGGAGTCATGGTGGCGACTGCCGGGAACCGGATTGTAAGGGATCGCGAGAGGCGAACCGAAGAGGTGCGGATCAGCCTGCTCGGCACGCTCGAGTAGCGGACGGATCAATGCCAACTGCGTGGCTATCGTCGGCCGCTTGAGCCGTTTTCCTGCCTCGTCGGGTCGGGCGAGGAAGGCCAGATAACGCTTCATCGTGCCGGCATTCACCTGAGCGGCGCTGGTCACGCCCTCGCTCGCGAGGAACCCGGCGAAGCGGCGCAGCGCACGCCATCGGGTCGGGCGCGTGCGAACCGTTGTCCCTGCATCGTTCAGGCGGAAGGCGGCCATCAGCGGACCCACCATATCTGGTGGTAGAGACAGCGTGGCGGGGTCGAAGCGCTGCACGCTGCCATCGCGAGCATCGCGGAAGATGACGATCTCTGTCGAGGCGACGGGATCGGATGTCGCTGTCGGGCGCCGGATACGCCGATCGAGTTTCCGGCTATTCGGCATCGGGAATGAGTTCGCCGTAAAGCCATGCAAGGCTCTCGGAGAGATCGCGTTCGTGGACCTCGACACACCGCAGATAAATGGCGGTCGTCGCGATCGAGCGATGACCCATCAGCACTTGCAGGACCTTCAACGGATTGAGATCGGGGTTGTCGCGCGCCTGCTGCTGAAGGCGCGCCAGCATCACCATCGCGAACGTGTGCCTCAGCCAGTGGAAGCTGCCCTTGAGCTTGGCGTCGGCGAAGCCTTTGGCGAACAGCGCCGTGAGCCGTTTCGGCGATAGAGCCGTCCCGTGGGTCGTGAGGAGAAGATTGGCAGGTGGCTGATAGCGCCGGTCGCGGGCACGGGCGCGGCGGACAACGCGCGCGCGGTCCTCGCCCGCATACCAGTCGGTGCGGTCGATCAAGCGGATCGGCGGATAGACCGTGCGGGGGCGGTCCCCCTTGGTGATGCGCAGCGGGATGCCGACGAGCGGCTGATCTTCGGCGGATAGCTGATGGCTGTCGGGCACCATGTCGAGGGTCATCCCGCAGATTTCCTTGCGACGAAGCCCCGCTGTAAGAGCCCACTCGGCCGCAAGGTGCGGCGTAGGACCAAGGTGCGCGAAGAGCCGATCGAGTTCGGCGGCACGCAGCGGTCGCGGCAGCTTCTCGGGCTGCGACAGCGTCAGCATATTGGTCGCCGCAAGACGAGGACCATGCCCTTCTTCCTTGAAGGTCACGATGACGCGCTCGCGCCGCCGGAAGGGAAGCTCGCCGATCAGCCCCTCCTCCAGCGCCCATTCATAGAAGCGGCAGACGCTCATTACGCGCGCATTGATCGTCGCCCGCTCATAGGCCCTGTCCGTGTGCGAACTCGGGTTTGCGATCATGCGGTCGCGATATGCGCCGATGACGCCTTCATCGACCGATTGCCAGTCAAGATCGGACTGCTCGAGCGTGTCGAACCAGTCGTAGATGTGTTCGGCGTAAGTTCGCACCGTATCTGGCGCGCAGCCGCGAAGCGAGGCGTGCTCCAGCAGCCACGCAAAGGCCGGTTCGATGATCGCCATCCTGGCATCGAACAGGATCGGGAACCCGAGAGGTATTCCCGGCACGCCGGCGACAGCGCGGATAATTGAGACCATGGCGCGCGTCTCCTCCGCTCATGAGGATCGAGAACCACTATAGCAGAATGAAGACACTATAAGGTCGCGCGTGCGATGCGTAGATCACTATTCAGGGTAGTTAGCGCGCCTCATGATGCCATGAGCGGGCGATAGTCAGCGTCGCCACCCATTTCCTCGGCCCAGATGGCCATCCTAAAATCGTCCAGCGTGAGGCCGCATTCTTCCAGCATCTGCGCGGCCAGCAACGGATATTCCGCAATCGCATCCGCAAAGTCATCACGATGGCCGTAATAGTGGTCGTGCCAGCCCCACCGATCGTCTTCCTGCTTCGAGGGATCGCGCTCGATCACCAGCAAGGAAGCATCGAGGCGTAGCATCGCGGCAAGCAACTTCTCGCAATGATCGACGTCGAGCGTTTCCCTGGGGCCGTGCTGCCCCTGATAGCCCACCGACAGGTTGGTACATTCGGGTATAAGGCCCGCATATTCGTTGGTGTCGGTATAGACGCCCGTGTCGTCGGGTCTGTAGCGGAAGCCCGGGTTCAGGCCGTTGAGCGCGGACGCCAGGCTAATCGCAAAAGCGTCCGAGCATGTCCGCCCGTAGCTTTGATGCGTGATGACGTCGCCCGAGCCGGCACGGTCGAAGGCGATGGCCGCATCGATATCCTTCAACAGGTCCGGCGTATGGCGCTGGATCCAGCGGGAACCGAGGCAGCCTTGCTCCTCGCCGCGATGGAACAGGTAAAGGCCGGGCCGGCCTGCCGCGATCATGTTGAGCATGATCCAGACACCAGCACCATCATCGGCGCCAAGCGACATCCCGGCCTTGCCGTTGCACAAGCCCGCGATTCCGAGCTGGTCGATGCCCACGTCCTGCTGTCCGCCGCGCGCCGCCACCGTGTCGACGTGGCAGCTCCACATCACGTGAGGCTGGTCGCCGATAGCGATCATCCGATTGCCGAAGGCGTCGGCCGTCATGCCGGGAACCCGGTCGAGATACTCCCGGCAGAAGGCGCGTTCGATCGCGCTGTCATGAGGCCGGGCCCACGACAGGATTTCGAGCAGGCCGGTGCGGCCCGCGACATCATGGTAGATCATGGGATCAGGCTCCTGCGAGGGAAGCGGCTGCCGCCAAGTGCGGCGCCGTCATCGCGATGGCGGGAAGGAAGTTTTCGGGGGTGCAAGGCGACTGATCGAGACCACCTTGCGAACAAGCAGCATCGCCCGGCTCACGGACATCGTGCCGAAGTTCTTCGAGGCGGCGCCGCTCTGCCTCGTCCCGCTCGCGCTTCAGCCGCGCCTCTCGGGCTCGCTCTCCAGCGGCTTGCCATTTGGCAACCTCCGCATGGATCGCCGCCATTTCTTCGTGGAACTGCCGGTAAGCAAGGATATGGGCATTGGCGAGAGCGGCATCGTCATCGTCGAACGGCTCGGGAAGCTGATCCTCCGACAGCCATTCACCGTGATATTCGGTGAGATCCTCTATGTGGAACCATTCGGCGGAACCATCGCATTGGCGACAGCAGCCGCTGACCCACCATTCGCAGCGATCTTCGAGATAGACGGCGCCAAAATCCCCCGCATCCTCTTCAAGGACAGTATGCGAGGCATTGTCGGCATAGACGGTGACGAAGGTCTCGACGTCGCTATAGGAACGCTCGTTGTGGTCGCAGAAGGTCGTATGGTTGTTATAGCAACTGTAGCACCACTCTTCAGATGAGCCGTCGGCGTAATAGACCTCGTCATGCGACCTGGTGTCGTCGTCGCAGCGCGGACAGTACCAAGGGCTATGACCCAGCCCATTGGTGTTCTCGGACGAGATGCTCCCGCGGCCGACAACGAGGTATTTGCCATCGTCGGCGAGGTCGTCGCCTGCATCGATATACGGGACGACGAAGTTGTCATCATCCTCGATCCGCCGAACGCGGGCGCCGTTCAGACCGCCCTCGGTGTAGCCGGCGTTCTCGAGGAGCAGCCTCAGACGCGAGACGTCGCCATAAATGCTCGTGTAGATCTTGCGGCTCGGCCAGACGATGCTGCGGGCCTTCGCATCTTCGCGGGAACCGATATAGGCGAGCGCCGTGTCCGGACCGGCATAGACCCGGACAGGATGGCATGAACTTTCGAAGTCGCTCGCCTCATGGGCCATGCAGCTGCTGGGACCGCCGACATAGACGTCTTCGATTTCGTCGGCGTCCTGGGTGATCTTGAGGGTATCTTCCTCCAACTGCACCGACAGCCTGGCGCACCAACCCTCGATCGCATTGTTGTCGAGATGGTCGGAGAAGAAGCGATTGAGGTAGCGACCGGGCGACATCACCAGCTGGCGGTCGATCTGCCCCTTCGCTGCGTTTTCGGTGAACGCGATCTTCCCCGCCTGCTCGGTGGAGACGTGGCAAAAATGCTCGTCATGCCGTGCCTGATACCAGGGCTCGTCGTGCCAGGGGGTCTGCGCGTAAGTGCCGTCGGCAAAACGCAGCTTCTCGCGGACCTGCCAGTCGATATCGTCCGCACACGATCCGGCGACCGCTATGCGAAGTTGGGATTCGGGCGAGCGTTGGAGCAGTCGTTGCCGAGCAGCCTCGGCATCTTCGAACGATGGCCAGAGATATTGCTGGTCACCGGTCGGCGCCAAGCAGAACTCGATCGTTATCGGCCGCCACTCGGTAGCCGAGTGCGGATACAGGATTTGGAACTGTGCCATGGGCGTGACTCCACGCAGCCGCGCGCGGTCGCGCGGGCTGGATTGATTGATTGAGATTGCGGGTGGTTCAGCGCGGGAGCGGCAGTACGACCTTGACTAAGACGCCGGCGGCGCTCCCTCGGTTCGCCTCAGGCGGCTAAGCGATGGCTTCCATGCGTCGCTGCGCGACGCGAGGGACGGGCCGACCACCGCCAGCTCTTTGGGTTAGCGCGGCGGTCGGCCCGCCCCTCATCGCGACCAAAGGAGACAGTCTCTCGGAGAGGACCTAA
>NZ_MINO01000109.1 GCF_001757355.1 Sphingobium phenoxybenzoativorans | reverse complement strand
CCAATCTGGTGCAGGCCGAGTTCCGCGCCCGCACGGAGACCCAGCTCGCCGGCCTGACCGTGGAACTGATCCACAGCCGCGCGCCTTTGCTCTCCGAACCGCTCCCCGCCGCCGCCATCGACTGGACCTGCGCCTTCACCGCCGCCGCGCTGCCGGAGGAGAATGGCTATCCCGCCGTCTATCAGGCGCTGTCCGGCGTCCTCGCCGCCATCGAAGCTGCTCCCGCCGCCCGCGGCTGGGCAACGGCGCTGGTGCGCTATGAGTTGCTCGTCCTCACCGAACTGGGCTTCGGCCTGGACCTTTCCGCCTGCACCGTGTCCGGCGCGACGCAGGAGCTGGTCTATGTCAGCCCGAAAAGCGCCGCCGCCGTCAGCCGCCGCGCGGCGGAGGGCTATGAAAGCCGCCTCCTGCCGCTCCCCTCCTTTCTCTCCACCGGCGATCCCGCCGACTGGAGCGCCATCCTGGACGGCTTCCGCCTCACCGGCCATTTCCTGGAGCGCAATATCCTCACCGACCGCCGCGCCGATGTTCTCGCCGCCCGCGAGCGGCTGATCGACCGTCTCAAAAGAGCGGTTGCGTGAGCGTTCCGATTCCTGCATTCGCGCGCCGGTAAATCACACCCGTTCGCCCTGAGCTTGTCGAAGGGCTGCCCTTTCTTCCTTAGAAGCGCAGGGCTTCGACAAGCTCAGCCCGAATGGATTTTTTAAGGAGCGCGCAGGCATGTTGGTAGCATTGTTTCCCGGTGACGGCATCGGCCCGGAAGTCATCGCGCAGGCGCGGCGCGTGCTGGACGCCCTCAAAATCGACGGATTGACCTATGAGGAAGGGCTTGTCGGCGGCGTCGCCTACAAGGCGACCGGCCATCCGCTGCCGCCCGAAACGCTGGACATCGCCCGCCGCGCCGACGCCATCCTGTTCGGCGCCGTGGGCGATTTCGACTGCGATTCGCTCGAACGCCGCCTCCGTCCGGAGCAGGCGATCCTGGGTCTGCGGAAGGAATTGACGCTTTTTTCCAACCTGCGTCCTGCAAAGATGTTTCCCGAATTGTCGGAAGCTTCCACCCTCCGCCCGGAAATCGCTGCCGCCATCGACCTGATGATCGTGCGCGAACTGAACGGGGACGTCTATTTCGGCGAGAAGGGCCTGCGCACCACCGCGACCGGTCTGCGCGAGGGCTATGACATCATGTCCTATAATGAGGATGAGGTGCGCCGCATCGCCCATAGCGCCTTCCGCACCGCCCAGGCGCGCCGGGGCAAGCTCTGCTCGGTGGACAAGGCGAATGTGCTCGACACGTCGCAGCTCTGGCGCGACGTGGTGATCGAGACGGCGAAGGACTATCCCGACGTCGCGCTCACCCACATGTATGTCGACAATGCCGCCATGCAGCTCGTCCGCAACCCCGCCCAGTTCGACGTCATCGTCACAGGCAACCTGTTCGGCGACATCCTGTCGGATCAGGCGAGCATGTGCGTCGGCTCCATCGGCATGCTGGCCTCCGCCTCGCTCGATGCGAATGGCAAGGGGCTGTATGAACCGATCCACGGCAGCGCCCCCGACATCGCTGGCCAGGGTAAGGCCAATCCGCTGGCAACGGTCCTGTCCGCCGCAATGATGCTCCGCTACTCGCTCGGCATGGCCGCGCAGGCCGACCGGATCGAGGCGGCCGTTGCCAAGGCCCTCGCCGGCGGCGCGCGCAGCCCCGACCTCGGCGGCTCGCTGACGACCGCCCAAATGGGAGATGCCGTGCTGGCGGCACTTGGAGACTGATGGACGATTTTACCCTGACTTCGCTGCGCGCGGCCGCCGATCTGGTGCATGCGCAGGTTCCGCCCACCCCCCAATATGCCTGGCCGCTGCTGGCCGCGCGCACGGGATGCGAAGTCTGGGTAAAGCATGAAAACCATACGCCCACCGGCGCGTTCAAGGTGCGCGGCGCGATCACCTATATCGACTGGCTGACCCGCGCCCACCCGGAGGTGCGCGGCATCATCACCGCCACGCGCGGCAATCATGGCCAGGCGCAGGTGCGCGCCGCGACCGCCGCCGGGATCAGCGCGACGATCATCGTGCCCCACGGCAATGCGCTGGAAAAGAACGCCGCCATGCGCGCGTTCGGCGCCACCCTGATCGAACATGGCCAGGATTTCGACAGCGCGAAGGCGGAGGCGATGTCCCGCGCCGCCCAATATGGCCTCTACATGGTCCCCGCCTATCATGATCAGCTCGTGCGCGGCGTCGCCAGTTACGGGCTGGAGCTGTTCGATGCCGTGCCGGACCTCGATACCGTCTATGTCCCCGTCGGCTGCGGATCGGGCCTGTGCGGCACGATTGCGGTGCGCGATGCGCTAGGCCTCAGGACGAAGGTGGTCGGCGTCGTTTCCGCCCATGTCGACGGCGCGAAACAATCCTTTGAGCAGGGCCGCCTGGTCGGCACCGAGTCCGCCTGGACCTTTGCCGATGGCGTCGCCGTCTGCACCCCGGTTCAGGCCGCGCTGAACTATTTCGGCCCGCGCGCCGACCGTTTCGTGGCCGTCACCGACGATGAGGTTGCGGAGGCGGTGCGCATCTACTGGCAGGACACGCATAATCTGGCGGAGGGGGCAGGGGCCGTCGCGCTCGCCGCGCTGATGCAGGAAAAAGAGGCGATGCGCGGCAAGAAGGTTGCAGTCATCCTGTCTGGCGGTAATTGCGACATGACGCAGGCGGCGGAAATATTGGCGGGGGGCACGCCGGACGTCCGGCCCGCCCATCTACGGACGAAGGCATCATGAAAAGACGGACTGGACAGGACAAGAGCATCACCGCCAACTGGCGGCCCGCGACCCTTGCGGTGCGCGGCGGCACGGCGCGGTCGGAATGGGGCGAAACGTCGGAGGCGCTGTTCCTGACCTCCGGCTATGCCTATGACTGCGCGGAGGACGCGGCCGCCCGTTTCGCCGGTGAACAGCAGGGCATGACCTACAGCCGCCTGCAGAACCCGACCGTGGAGATGCTGGAAAAGCGCATCGCCCTTTTGGAAGGGGCGGAGGCATGCCGCGCCACCGCCACTGGCATGGCCGCGATGACCGCCGCGCTCCTGTGCCAGTTGTCGCAGGGCGATCATGTCGTCGCCGCAAAGGCCGCTTTCGGCTCCTGCCGCTGGCTGACCGACACGCTGTTCCCGCGCTTCGGCATAGAGGTGACGACCATCCACGCCCATGACACCGATGCATGGGAAAAGGCGGTGCGTCCGAATACGAAGGTCTTTTTCTTCGAAACCCCCGCCAACCCGACGATGGATCTGGTGGATCTGGAGGCGGTCTGCGGCATCGCGAAGAAGCATGGCGTCACGTCTGTTGTCGATAACGCCTTCGCTACCCCCTCGCTGCAGCGGCCGATGGATTATGGCGCTGATGTCGTCGCCTACAGCGCCACCAAGATGATGGACGGGCAGGGCAGGGTGCTCGCGGGCGCGATCTGCGGCACGGAGAAGTTCATCACCGAAACCCTGTTGCCCTTCCATCGCAACACCGGCCCGACGCTCAGCCCGTTCAACGCCTGGGTGGTGCTGAAGGGGCTGGAGACGCTCGACCTGCGCATCCGCCGCCAGAGCGAAAGCGCGCTGAAGGTCGCGACGTTCCTGGAAGGACGCTTGCCCAAGGTCCTCTATCCGGGCCTTGCCAGCCATCCCCAGCACGCGCTCGCCGCAAAGCAGATGGTCGCCGCCGGCCCTATCTTCTCCCTCTATACGGGTGGCGGACGGAAGGAGGCGCACGGGCTTCTGAATGGCCTCAACCTCATCGACATCAGCAACAATATCGGCGACTCGCGCTCGCTGATGACGCACCCGGCGTCGACCACCCATTATGGCATGGCGGCCGAGGCGCGGCTGGAAGTCGGCATCACGGAGGACATGCTGCGTCTCAACGTGGGACTGGAAGATGTGGACGATCTGATCGAGGACCTTGATCGGGCCTTGACCGGGATCGGTCTCTAGTCGATTTTCACTGGATGACTCCGAAGGCCATCAGCGGATTCTTCCCTTTCTCTGCAACCACGCGCGGCATCACTGTGCGCGTGTCCGTCAGCTTTTTGCCGGAACAGTCGGAACCGGACCGGGGCCGCTGGTTCTGGGCCTATCATATCCGGATCGAGAATGAGGGGCCGGAGCCGGTTCAGCTTCTCACCCGCCGCTGGCTGATCACGGACGGACGCGGCGTCCAGCACCGGGTCGAGGGCGAAGGTGTTGTCGGCGAGCAGCCGGTCGTTCAGCCCGGCAAATCCTATGATTATGTCTCCGGCTGCCCGCTCGCGACGCCCACCGGGGCGATGCAGGGCAGCTATCATATGGTCGGGTCGCTGGGCGAAACCTTCGACGTCGCCATTCCCCGCTTCTCTCTCATCGCACCGGCTGTCGCGGAATGAAGCGTACTCATTTGCCGTTGAACGGCCTGCGCGTGCTTGACGCCGCTGCAAGGCATCTGTCCTTCACCCGCGCCGCTGACGAACTGGCCGTGACGCCCGCCGCCGTCGGGCAGCAGATTCGCGCGCTGGAGGATATGCTGGGCGTCGTCCTGTTCCGCCGCACGCCCAAGGGGCTGGAGATGACGCCGGAGACGGAGGCGGGTCTGGAGGCGCTGCGCGGCGGCTTCCTGATGTTCGAGGAATCGGTGCGCGCGATGCAGGCGGGGCAATCCAGCCTGTCGCTGACGATCGCCGCCCCGCGCGACATCACCGCCAAATGGCTGCAGACGCGCCTGGCCGCCTATGCCGCGGGCGTTCCCGAACTGTCCTTCTCGCTCGTCGCTGCGGATGAAGCGCTGGACTTCACGGAGGCAAATCTGGACCTCGCCCTGCGCCTGACCGATGGCCCAGGCGAGCATGAGGGGATCAGGATCGGCGACGCCGCCTTCGTCACGGTGGAGGCGCCCAATGGCGGCCCGGACACCCGCATCGACTGGCCCGGATGCCCTGCCGGCACATTGCCCACCGTCATGCACGTCGCTGACGGCGGCTTGGCTATAGAGGCGGCCGCCAACGGCTTTGGTCAGGCGTCCGTCCCCGCGCTCCTCGCCGCCCGCGACATTGCGGAAGGAAGGGTGCGCCCGGTCGGGGACGCCCGCCCATCCGAACGCAGCTACTGGCTAATCGCCCCCTTGCCCCAATGGCGCCAGAAAAAGGTGAAGGCGCTGGTCGAGGCGCTGACGGCCTGACGCCGCTCAGCATTAAAAGAGCCAGAATGGGCATATTTACATCGCGTTAAAGCATGGAAAGCTACCTCCTGACGGTTCTCAGAGGGTGCGGGATGATGGTAAGATCATTGCTCATGCTTGCGTTGACAGGCGCTGCCATCATGTATTTTTCGGGTGGCTCCCCGGCCGACCTCGTATCTTCGGCCTTCCACACGACCAGGCCCGTTACAGGGGCAGGCTGGCGGCCCGATTGCGAAGCCATGATGCAGCAGTTCGAATCAGGATCGGACGCGCCACCCGATCAGGGCCAGGGACAATCCGGCAATTTGGCCCAGTCCATGGGAACGACGTTCAAGTCGGTCATGCAAATCAGCGCTTTCACGACAAAATTGCGCGCCGCCGGATGCAGTCCCGAAAGCCGGCTGGCCAATTATGAGGCCATGACGGCGCAGTTGGAGGAAGAACCCGCAGCATCGGGTTGGACCACAAAGCAGGAAATCGTTTTCGAACCCGGCAAGCCAATGGTGGATGTCTCGATGGATCGGCCGGCCAAACCATAGGGCGGAATGTTGTCGCGATGCCCGATATGGTCAGCCAATCCAACTTGCGGCTGCGACACTCGAAAATGTAAATTTTATCCAATAATATCAAATATTTACAACGAATTTTGTCCATTCACGCATGCAAATGCAATAGCCCGCACGAGCCGATTCCTCCAACGTCTTGAATCCACGCGCATAAATGGCTGTTTAAAACCCCGGATACCCTCGCATTCCCCGTCGCATTTGCTGCGCGGCGGAGACCGCCGGATCAGCGTTCAGGCGTCGATCGCTTCCTCGTCCACCGCCGCCGCATTTTCCTGTATGAAGGCGTAGCGGTGCGCCGGATTATTGCCCATCAACCGGTCGACCAGATCGCGGACCGCCGCCCTGTCCTCGACATCGGGGGGCAGGGTGATGCGGATCATGCCGCGGGTCTTGGGGTCCATCGTCGTCTCGCGCAACTGGCCGGGGTTCATCTCGCCCAGCCCCTTGAAACGGCTGACATCGACCTTCTTGCCCTTGAACTCGCCGGTCATGATCTCCGCCCGGTGCGCATCGTCCCGCGCATAGAGGCTCTTGCCGCCTGACACGAGGCGATAGAGCGGCGGCTGCGCCAGATAGAGATGCCCCCGCCGCACCAGCTCCGGCATCTCCTGGAAGAAGAAGGTCATGAGCAGCGTGGCGATATGCGCCCCGTCGACGTCCGCGTCCGTCATGATGACGATCCGCTCATAGCGCAGCGTGTCCGGGTTGCAGTCCTTGCGCGTCCCGCAGCCCAGCGCCAGGATCATGTCGGCAATCTCCTGGTTCGCCAGGATCTTGGCGTTATTGGCCGAAGCGACGTTCAATATCTTGCCGCGGATGGGCAGGATCGCCTGCGTCTTGCGGTCCCGCGCCTGCTTGGCGGACCCGCCCGCGCTGTCACCCTCGACGATGAACAATTCCGTCCCCTCCGGATCGTCGGCGGAACAGTCTGTCAGCTTGCCGGGCAGGCGCAGCTTGCGGGCGGAGGTCGCGGTCTTGCGCTTGACCTCCTTCTCCTGCTTGCGCTTCAGCCGCTCGTCCATGCGGTCGAGCACATAGGCGAGCAGCGCCTTGCCCCGGTCCATATGGTCGGACAGGAAATGATCGAAATGGTCGCGCACGGCGTTCTCGACCAGCCGCGCGGCCTCCGGGGAGGTCAGCCGGTCCTTGGTCTGGCTCTGAAACTGCGGATCGCGGATGAACACGGACAGCATGATTTCGGAGGAGGTCATGATGTCCTCCGCCGTAATGTCCTTGCCCTTCTTTTGCCCCACCAGATCGGCAAAGGCGCGAATGCCCTTGGTCAGCGCGGCGCGCAGGCCATTCTCATGCGTGCCGCCATCGGGCGTCGGGATGGTGTTGCAGTACCAGCTATAGCTGCCGTCCGACCAGAGCGGCCACGCCACCGCCCATTCGACCCGGCCCGCAGTGCCGGGGAAGTCCTGACTGCCGGAAAAGAACTGGCTGGTCGCGCATTCGCGGTCGCCAATCTGCTCCTTCAGATGGTCGGACAGGCCGCCGGGGAACTGGAACACCGCCTCGGCAGGCGTATCGTCGGTGATCAGCTCCGGCGCACATTTCCACCGTATCTCGACCCCGGCGAACAGATAGGCTTTTGACCGGGCAAGCTTGTGAAGCCGCCCCGGCTTGAACTTCATCTCGCCGAAAATCTCGCTGTCCGGCACGAAGCTGACCGACGTGCCCCGGCGATTGGGCGCAGCGCCGACCTTCTCCAGCGGGCCTTTCGGATGCCCCTGGCTGAACGACTGGCGGTAAAGCTCCCGGTTCCGCGCAACCTCTATCGTCGTGTCGACCGACAGCGCATTGACCACGCTGACGCCCACGCCGTGCAGGCCGCCGGACGTTGCATAGGCCTTGTCGGAAAATTTGCCGCCCGAATGCAGCGTGGTCAGGATGACTTCCAGCGCTGACTTGTCGGGGAATTTCGGATGGGGATCGACCGGGATGCCGCGCCCATTGTCGATAATGGTCAGGCGGTTGCCCGGCTCCAGGATGAGGTCGATCCGCGTCGCATGGCCCGCCACCGCCTCGTCCATGGCATTGTCGAGCACTTCGGAGGCGAGGTGGTGGAAAGCGCGCTCGTCGGTGCCGCCGATATACATGCCTGGGCGGCGGCGCACCGGCTCCAGCCCCTCCAGCACTTCGATGGAGGAGGCGTCATAATCGGTCGAGGTCTTGGGCGAATTGGCGAACAGATCGTCGGACATGGAAAGGCTATAGGGTGCCGGGGGCATGGGGCGCAATGCGCCGTTAACGAAAAAAGGCCGCCTCGCGGGCGGCCTTCAATCCATTCAATACGTTGCGCCGTTCAGCGGACGCGCGGTCCGCCGAAGGGCAGGGGCGGCGGCGGGCGGCGGGTGCCGCGCGGCAACTGCGCCTGATAGGCGCGGCCGCAATGCTCGACGCAATAGGGGAAGCCCGGATTGACCTTCTCGCCGCAGAAGTGGAAGTCCGGCTCGCCCGGATGCCCCATCGGCCATTTGCAGATCTTCTCGGTCAGGTCGAGCAGGCTGGTCTTGCCGATAATGTCCGCGCTCGGCTTGGCCGGGACAAGGCGGCGGGGCGGGGCGGGGGGGATCGGCGCCTGCTGATCGCCCGGCCCTTGCCGCAGGAAGCCGCCC
>NZ_MINO01000108.1 GCF_001757355.1 Sphingobium phenoxybenzoativorans | reverse complement strand
GGCGAAGAGAGCGGCGCTGCAGAAGCGCGCGGTTCAAGCGGCCTGGCTGGCCGCTCCGACCGCCGCAGCCGCTCGATGGCGAGCTGGGGCAGGTAGAGCGAGGCGACCCGTGTCATCGCAAGCCTCGACCATAAGAGAGAATGGGTTGCCGTTCCGCTGCCGCACCAGCTCGACCGACCAGCAGGCGCGGCCGACCCCCGGCGCAGGCAAAGGCACGGAAGGCGCGCAGCCGATCCGCCAACGGGTCATCGCCGCGGACGGACGCTCCAGCGGATCGCGATTGGACCTCGCCCAGCGCCGGAGCAGCAGCATCGGCGTTCGACCGTCCGCCGCCGCCAGTTGCAGCCGCCGCGTTGCGGTCTGATCAGCGACCTTCACCTCGGCCACCACGGCGGAGAAACTGCCGTCGCGGAGCGAGTCCTCGGCGAGCGCCAGCGCCATCGTCTCGTTCTTGCCCTGAAGGTAGAGCAGCTTCGCTGCCGGAAGGCCGGCCTGTTCGAGACCGGGCGCATAGAGATCGAAGCGGGTGAGTGCCCACGAGACGTTGGCGCCGGGCACAGTAGCGAACCGTGCAGCGAGCCCCGCGACAAATAAGGTGGCGGCGGCATCGTCGCCGAGCGTCGGTGAAGCAGCGGTGATCTCGTGCAGGCCGGCGCCGTCTATTCCGCCTGAGCCCAGCCGATTATCGAGCGCGTCGATACCGAAGGCCAGCACCGGCCCGCGCTGGCTTTGCGCCTGCGCAAGCTGCGCGCGAAGCGCGGCTAGCGGATCGGCACTCGGCCGATCGAAGGACGACGGTTGGGCGGACATCGGGCAACATCGACTCACTTGTTCGCTATATGTTCCGATGAGTCCGGAGATTCGTCAAGGCTTGTGAATCCCTTATGGGGCTACTGAGCTAGCCCTTGCCGACCTCGCGCCAGGATTTTTCGCTGATCTCCACGCCGTGCTTTTTTGCCGCCGCTTTGATCCGCTTCCAGGCTTCGTCACGTTCGTCGTCGCTCACGTCCTTGACCTGGTTGAAGCGGGCGACCGCGTTGCGGACATGGCTCGCGTTTTCGAGCGGCTCCTTTCGCTGCTTGGGAAATGCGAAGGAGCTCTTGGACAGGTCGTCGCGGTCTTCGGTGCTGAGCTTGGCCATTATCGCCTCCTGATGTCCGCACTCAACGGATGAGGGAGGACGAGGGTTCTGCTTAAGCGGCGGCCGGGTCTGCCGCTGCGCTTATCCGACCTGCTCGACGGCAAGGCTGCCGGCCGGAAGCGCCTTGAGGATGTCCTTCGCCGACACCGAGGGGTCTAGCCAATCGGCCCAGTCGGCGCGATCGAGGATCGCGATCTGGCGATCGTGAAAGGGAGCGATGTCCGGCCCCGGATCCATAGTCAGCATCGTGAAGGCTTCGCCGACATCCGGATTGCTCCGCCATATGCCGGCAATGCAGAACCAGGGCTCACCCTTTTTCGTGAATAGCCATTTGTCCTTACGCTTCTTTTTCGGATCCTCGGGGGTCGTAAATTCGTAGAAGCCGTCGGCGATGATCAGGCAGCGGCCGGTCGTGAACTCGCGGCCCTCCGATCGGAAATTGTAGACCGGTTTCTTGTTCGGCGCGGGCCAACTCCATCGACGCTGCACAAGCTCGCCCCGCATTCGGCTCGTAGCGCTGCGCACAATCGGGGCCGTGTCGGTGATCTTGATGTCCGCTCGCGGAGCAACGTTGGGGATGCCCTCGGGCGTCTCGATCGCGATCTCCAGATCATTGAAATCCTCCATGATCGAGGCGATCTCAACTTCGAGGCGGTAATCGTTACACATGTCGGACCCCAATCTCCTCAGCCTTGCGACTCACTATCGTTCTTATTATGTTCCACGCAATGGACGCGACCGCGACCCCGTTTGAAGCCGACGCGCCGGAGGACAATCTCCGGCCGATTGTGCGGTACAAGCCGGAAGAACCCGGACGACCCCAACTGATCAAGGCACGCTGGGGGTCCAATCCGCGCTTCACCGATGGCGTCGAGTTTAGGTTTGTGCGCTCTGAGGGCAAGACGTTCCCGAGCCACCGTTGCCTGATCCCGGCATCCGAATTCCAGATGAGGGTTGGCGAGAAGCGCTATCGGGTGAAGCTCGATGACGGGAATTTCTTCTATCTCGCCGGAGTCTGGGAGCCAGCGATGGGCGACTGGCCGCTCTCCTTCCGGATCATCACCGTCCCAGCGAATGCCGAGGTGTCACAATATCAGGAGCGGCACGGGGCCATCATCCTTCGGCGGCAGGTTAAGGATTGGCTAGATGGCATCGTTCCAGAAACCGACCTTTTGGTGACGCCGCCAGCGCGGATATTCGATATCCGGGAAATCGGCGCGACGGGTAAGGCGAAACCCGTTCAAACGAATCTCGCATTGTAGTAGGCTGCCTAACGGCAGATCAGAGCATCGATAGTGGTGCGAAACGTGCGAGATGGCTCGGCACACCGAGCCTTTCCAGCCCGGCCATTTCCGAAGACGGTTCCAAATAGCAGCTGACGGTCCAGGTCGCCCGCGTGCCGACCTGTGCAATGATCTCCCGGTAATAGGGAGCGTCTACGTCGGCGAGCGAGTGCCCAAGCACAATGACCTCGGACACATTGCGTAGACTATCGAGCTTCGCCCGATAGCGTTCGATCAATTGCCCGGTAGGTTTGAACGTGTTCGCAAAATATTCGTCGATCAGCCGATAGCCGCCGGCCACTCGCGTATCGGTGCCCTCGTTGATTTGCCCATGAAGCATTTCTGCCGCTGTTCGCTCCCAGCCATGACCAAGCACTAAGTCGCCATCGACGTCGGACGAGCGACCGTGGATGTGCAGAACGTTCGGCTCGGGGACATTGTACAGTCGTTGTAGCGTGGGCGTGTAGTTGAAGGACAAAAAGCGCGCGCTGGGATCAATGCAGCGCACCAGCGGCACGGATCCCGGCTGCGGTATCGGGAGACTGCGTATCCACTCGGCGAACAGACCCCGGAGCCTCCGCGACAAGCCGTCGACTACTTGTTCGATCTCGTATTCGAAGTCGTGATGGGACGCGTCGCTCCATTCCTCAGCACTGTACGGCACCAGAAAATGTTCGGCATGGTTGATCACATTGTCGGAATCAAACGTCGCGAGACGCGCCTCGAAGCAATTCCAAAAATCTTCATCGACGAAAAGATAGTCGTCGATCAGCCCCAGAATCTCGGGCGCAACCTCGCCAACTCGGCGGCCAAAATCGCTGAACCTGGAAGGTATCCCATGGTGCAGGTCGAACCCGTTCCCGATCACAAATAGCTTTGAACTCAACGTGCCCTCCAGCTCCGTCGTTCCGCGAGGTGATTCGCGATGTTAAACCTTAGCGATGGAGCAAGAAGGGAACGACGCGGCAAATGACTTGTGGGCGCAAATGTTCGCGCGCACTGCGGCCCACCCGGGTGCCGCGGTTATGGATCCGAACTATGATCCGCGCGAGGACGAAGCGCGTGCACGGGCGGGCTTCACCGCAGCCGGATGGAGCACGGCCGAAATCGAAAAGATTCTCGCAATGGCCCCTGGCCGTACCGCGGACACGACGTCCAGTCGACCTAGCGTGAATCCTTCCGCCGAAGCGTTCCAAGCAGTTTTGTGTGACGATGTGGAAGCGGAAATGGCGCGCCAGGGATTGGGCAGCCAGCGCAACGTCGCGCGAGGGATAGAGCCGGTCACCGGACCGTTCGCCTCGAAAGCAGGCGTGATCATGACCGAGCAGAGCATAATCACGGCCGGCGCGTTCACGTTCCGCTTCTGTGGGTTAATCGCAAAGGCGTTTCACCGCACGGTTCTGCTCGATCCGTACTACTGGCAATCGGACCATTTCACGCTTGAGGCTGCGAAGCTGCTGTTGCGGAGGAACATGCCTCTTGTCCTCTACTGGAACCGGATTTTCATCTCGTTCGCGATGAGCGGCACCAACGCCACAGTGCCGTTCGAACCGTCGGATCCCAAACAGGTGCTCCTAGTCGAGCAGATCGCCCGGGCTATGGAGGTCTTCGTCGTGGCTCACGAGTACGGCCATCATCATCACGGGCATGGTCGCGACATCGAGGCCGACGCTCGAGTTGAAGAGTTCGAGGCCGATCAATTTGCGCTGCGAATGGGAAGACCGATCGGCGAGCGCGACCGCACGCCCATCTGGAATCCCTATCTGGCATCCGGCTCGGGCGGCGTGATCTTGCTCAAGGCGTTGGAAACCCTTCGACGGTTCGAGCATGAGCTGGGCGCGCCAATGCCGCGAGGTGATACGCATCCGAGCGCGGACGAACGCATTGCACGCTTCGACACACTGGCTGCGATCGAGCCAGCTTTGTTCGCGACGTTCAAGGGCTTCCGTATCACGAGCTTACGCGTGATGGATTCCATCGGCGCGCTGCTGATTGACTTTCTCGGCACCATCCCGGCGGCGGACAAGGCGCGCCTGACAGCGATGCGTCGTGAACTCTGGGAGCAGCTGCCAAGGCCTTAGCCATGCTCCTGCGATCTTGACGGAGCGATCATGGCATCGCCGTGCCAGGAGCGCGCAAGGCTTCTCGCCCCCAGTTGCTAGTTGTGCCGTACTTTACCGAGTGCGATTTCGTCCCCTATTTCAGGCGAAACGTTTGGTCAGGTCTCGCCATGGGAAGAGCTAAAGAGTGGCAACTCGCGCAATACGAGCGGGGCTATGATGAGGTCGATGGAGCGATCTGCGCGGATTGCGTGACCGATGCTGCATTGAAAACTTGGGTCGACGAGAATGTGTCTGAGACCAGCTGTCGCTTTTGTGGCGCGGAGGCCGACGCGCCAATCGCTGCCAGCTTCGATGATTTCGTTGGCATCGTGCTGACGGGCATCCGGTTCGATTGGAACCACCCCGACGACGAGGGTATCCTATATATCTCAGCCGAAGGCGGCTATCAGGCGTCGATTAGCGACAGCTGGGATGTCTTGGCTGATTATGAGATCAGCGATGACGAGGCGGTGACCGATGCGATCATCGACGCCATCGGCAACAATGGCTGGGTCGAGCGCGAATACTACGCCGGCGACAAGAGCCAGCGTCTGTCGTGGGGATGGGACGCGTTCAAAGACGTCGTGAAACATCGGACCCGCTACGTTTTCCTGGCGCCGGAAGAGGACAACGGATCAGCCGAGGTACCGCCGTCACGGATGCTCGCCGCCATCGGCGAAACCGTCGTCGACGAGCTGGCAGAACTCAACCTCATCACGGAGATTACCACCGAGACTAACCTTTACCGTATCCGTGTGGGTCAGGAACTCTACGACACTGGCGCTACGATCGGCACACCGCCTGAGCAGTTCGCCAACCAGTCGAACCGGATGAGCCCAGCGGGTATCCCGATGTTCTATGGGGCGTTCGATCTCACTACGGCACGGTTGGAGACAGTCGACCCCGAGCATCATGCCGGACAAACCTTGTCGATCGGCACCTTCCGTCCGCTGCGCAATCTACGAGTGCTCGACCTCGCTGACCTTCCCGATATACCGAGCGTATTCGAAGCAGAGGGGCACTACCGCATCCATCCTCTACGGTTCCTGCACGCGTTCGCGTATGACATCGTGCAGCCGATAGCCCGAGATGGTCGCGAACATATCGAATATGTTCCGACCCAGATCGTCACCGAATACTTCCGACGTGTGTTCCGCGACGGTGAGGGCAACGCTGTCGATGGGATAATCTACAGCAGTTCGCGCGAGGGCGGCGACCGTGCCTTCGTCCTGTTCTGCGAGAACGAACAGTGTTTTGCGGTTGAGGATGGCCCTGTTTTCAAGGAGCAGCTCTTGGAGCTCACCGCAGTGGCTCACGAACAGGTGTGACCTGCCCGCGATAAGCGTTCGTGAAGCCGGTTAAAGCTGAATTAGCGGACTGGCTGCAGCCTGCGACGCAACGATGTGGAGCCGTTTCTTTGCCCGGCTCAGCGCAACGTAGAGCAGGCAGCGTGCGTCCGCCCTGTCAGGGAAACTATTTTTGTCGACCGACAGCAATAGGACATCGTCGCATTCGAGACCCTTGGCCTTGTGGATCGTGCTGATTGCCTTGGCCGGGGGCATGGGCCGTGAATAGGTGCGCCGATTCGCGATCTCCGCGAGCCCAGCTTCGATATCGTCAAAACCACCGAGGCGCACGGCGTCCCAATATTCGCTGCGATGATCGAACTCGACCTCCGCGAATGCGGGGTCACTGCCTTTGAGCGAAGCAAGCTGGCGCAGCATAGCAGCAACACCACGATGGTCGGGCCGTTCGACAATATGCATTGCCAGCGCCTGGAGAGTGGCGGGCTTACCCCGCCGGGGCTTGGTGCAGCCTTGCCCCGCATATTCGATGAATTGGTTGGCGAAGCCAGACGCCGTGAACCCTTTGCTCGTCGCTGTGATGAACGCAGCTGCGGCGCTAGCCAGATGCTCCGCATTGTTCGCCCCCACGATCATGGCGTCGACCAATGTATCGAGATGGCGGCGGGTGTGCCCTTCCCATAGCGGGAGACGGCGCCCATACATGCTACGGCAAGCGCGGGTGACGTGATTGTGACGAGCGAGGATCAGGAGCGATGACGCTCGCCGTTCCGCCGCATAGGCTGATTTTGCGTCGCTTAGTTGGAAGCCTTGCGCATTCCTGGCAACATTCTCGGAGATCGTCACCGTAACGCTTTGTGGCAGCTGTCCGCGCAGGCTGAGCCGCTGGCCCGCCTTCAATGTCCTCCGAGCCTCGAGTGTCCATTGCCCCAGATCGTTGCATCCGGACCTCCAACGGTGAGGGGTCGACAGTTCGGCGAAAGCATCGGCCGAAGACACGATGCCCGTCCAATCGCAAGGCGGCGCGGCGGCGGTTGCTACATCGTCCTTGTAGATATGCTGCATAGGATCGCCAAAGATGCGTACCCGCGCGCCTTGCGCTTTCAGCGCTACCACGAGCGCGTGCTGATCTGCGCTTGAATCTTGATGTTCATCACAGATAACCGTGGGATAGCGCTCAGCCAGCGCTCTGGCGATCATCGGATGTCGCGCGAGCAACTGCGACACCTTTGCCGCGGCAATTTTATAACCGTCCTTGGTCCGGCGGGTCCAGGCCGCGACGTCGGACGGCAGCCCGATACCCGCATGATAAGCGGCCGCGATTTGCGCGATAAGACTGTCAATCGTTCGGATCTCGACATGGCGCCCGCGATCCGAGGTCCGCTCAGCGAAGACACCGCAGGCGGCGTGGGTATGAGTGATAATCAGCAGGCGGCCGCCAGAGGAAGCGGCTTCGCGCGCGTAGTCAGCTCCTTGGTGCGTTTTGCCGCAACCAGCCGGTGCCTCGATGACGACCATTGGAGCCGTCGATCGAAGGGCTGTGGCGACCTCGCGATCGCTCATCCCGGCAAATCAGTGATAGATGTTTCGCCGACCGCCAACCTCACTGCATTGCAGAAAGGCAGCAGCTTCGGTCCGAATGTCGGCCACAACCCGAGCGACCAGATTTTTGACGCAAGTTCGCGGCCGCCGGCAAGCGTCTTGAACCACGACTGACTATGTGACTTATACGTTCGACGTTCGCCCTCTCTGCCTTCCGGTACTTCCCCGAGCGCCGCAGCGCGGATAACTTGCTTGAGATTGCCTCCTGCCGCCTCGCTAAGCGCCGCGAAGTCCTTTGCCTGGATCCCTAACCGTAGCGCCAGAGTATAAAGCCGCACGCCGGTCCTTTCACCGGTCGGATCGACTATCAGCTGTTCGAGCTTATCGTCCGGCGTCGCGGTGATAATCTCTTCCTCGATGCAGCCGAAGTCCCAGCGGAACAGCAGATCGCCAAGCTTGATCTTGAGAGCCGACCAGCTATCGCCATGTCTGCCTTCTTCGTCGACAAAGCCACCGAATGTGAGACCACTTTTCGCCAGAGCCTGAAGCAATTGCAGTGTGTCCTCGTGGCCCCCGCCGTCGCAGACGTGAATACCGTGCGGCTTAAGCGACCCTCCCATTGCGCGCTCAACAATCTCCAGAACCGCGCCGCGTTCAGTTGCGCCTTCGGCGACGATCGCTAAGCGGTTGAGAAACAGCTCGGGATCACGGGCCCGGTGTCGATCTGTGACGGCGCCTTCTAGCCGCCCAATGTTCCCGGCATGATCGACGTACCACAGCGCAGAAGTGGCCGCCGCTGTGAGCGCTGACGGACTATGCGTCGTCACGAACACCTGCGTGCTGAGCGACTGAAGCTTTTCCATCAGCACATGCTGCCGATAGGGTTCGAGACCGCGTTCGACCTCGTCGACAACCGTGATCGGGTTCTCACCCTGATTTTGTTCGGCGATCGCGAGCGCAGCCAGGCGCCGCGTACCCGCGCCCCAGCTCGCAACGGGCAGCACGACCTTCCCACGCTGGGCGGTGAGGCCAACCATAGATGCGATCGAGGCGCCTTGGCCGCCGGTGATCTGCAGATCCAGATTGTTGGGAAGTTTTTGCTCCGCAAAGGCTTGGTCGAGCTTGGTGAGCGAGCTCTTCGCGCCGTCCGCCAACTCATTTTTAATCGCATGGTCAGCGAGCGTGTTTGCCATCCGCGATCGCAGACCCTTGTCAGAAAGCAGGCGATCGAGTGCTGATCCTTGCACCAGCCGGAGGTCGCGGTCGTTACGGTCGTCCCCGCTTAGGCGCACCAGACCGATCTGGCGGCGAAG
>NZ_MINO01000107.1 GCF_001757355.1 Sphingobium phenoxybenzoativorans | reverse complement strand
TCGATCACCAGAACAAAGACATGCTCATATTTGAAGGCCAAATCGATGGCATGTTTTGGGCGCAAACCCGCCCCTTGGGCGATCTCTATTTCGCCTATCCTCCTGGCAGTCCCTGGCGTGCGGGACCCTCAATCAATTTGGCCACCTCCTGTGACGCATTTCACTGGAAACCCCACATAAATCCGGGAATTCGCCCGCATGCAGCAACGACAATGCGGATCGGCGGCGGCGCACCGCCAGTCCGGTTTGAAGACGGATGGCTAAGCTTGTGGCACGGGGTTGAACCTAATGACGGCGTGGGCGCATATCGCACCTATTGGTCGCTGCTAGACGGCAAGAAGCCCAGTCTCATTCTCCGCACTGATCATAAACCGATACTGGAGCCAAATGACATGCTGCTCCAGCCATTGGCCCATCGCATATATCTGCGCGATATCGTTTTTACGACGGGGATAGCTGACGCTGGTGACCATTTCATTGTCGCAAGCGGCGAGGCAGACCTTGCCTGCCGGATCACCCATATACCAAAAACATCCTTCACGAATTGATCCCGACGCCCGTCATTCCATCAGCGCAAGCATTTCTTCTATAGGGACAAAGGCAAAGGCGACCGAGCTGTCTGCCACGCCATATGGCATGAAGATGTTGTTGCCGTGCTTCATCGCACCGCAGGTATATACGACATTGGGAACATAGCCTTCCCGATTATCCTCGGACGCCTTTAGGATCGGTTCTTTGCATCGGCGGAGGACCTTGGATGGGTCATCCTTGTCAAGAAGCGCTGCGCCGATCGAATATTCCCGCATGGCGCCCACGCCATGCGTCAGAAGCAGCCAGCCCTCATCCAATTCTATCGGGGCGCCACAATTGCCGATCTGCACCAATTCCCAAGGATATTGTGGCGTCAGAATTTGTACGCCCTCGCCCCAATCAGTCAAACTATCAGACGTAATGAGATAGAGATTCTCGCCGTCCTGCCGGCCAATCATCATATATTTGCCGTTCACCTGCCGGCTGAAGAGCGCCATGCCTTTGTTGCGCGCGGCGCTGCCTGTCAAGGGTAGCAGGTCAAAGGTGCGGAAGTCGGAAGTCCGCATCATTTCAGACTGAATTTGACGGCCGTTATAGGCAGTGTAGGTGCCCAGCCATTCCTTGCGGCCATCCTCGTGATGAAATTCAACGAGCCGCAAATCTTCCAATCCATTTGCCTGGGCATCAGTGATCGGAAAAATCACCGTCCCGGACAGGGTACTATCCTTATGGCGAAAGATAGTGACCTGGCCTTCGGGGATATGGTCCTCGGCTTCCTGCGCGTCGGCCGCGGTGGCAAAGGGGGGTTCGGTCGCCAATTGAAAATCGCCGCCATGGGTTATGATACCCTCACGAAAGGCGATGGAACTGATATGTCCTTCACCCACTGCTCGCAAGGACATGACGATGCGGCAACTATCACGCGGCATTCCACTCTGATCAGGATGAGGTACCACGCTGGGGTTCATCAACGCGGCGGCGGCATAGCTATATTCATGGCAAAAATATGCGCCGATAAGCTGACATCGCGCGTCGCTCAGTTGCCTGTCCTCAAGTTTCAAAACCGCAGCAATTTCGGCATAGCGGGTCATGAACACGCGCCGCGTTTGCCAGTGCCGGGCCTCAAAGTCCGTCAACACATGCGCGAGCTGTTTCTGGGTTTCATGCTCTGACATCGCCAGAACGGCGGCCACGATCCGCTCGGTCCGGCTAGGGCCCGATCCATTAGCATGCCAGCCTAAATGAAACGGCCTCACGACTACCCGCGAAGGATCTGCATTCAAGCGAAGCGGCAACGTCTTAATTGCTGGCAATGTTTTATCCCGTGCAGTCCTGATCGCTAGGCGGACGCCGGGGCAACCTCCGGCGCAACTTCATGTGCCACGGCTGATAGGGTGCGGGAAAGCCTGTTCATCGCGCAGGATGCCAGTTGCAACGCAAGAAGCGATTCAGCACCCTGGTTTCGATTGACGCCTGTGGGCGTCAGGCCATCATAGCAACCGCCGTCGTTCGCGGTGGCAAGCGGGATATCCAGCTCATTCTTGCCCAAGAACCAGCTATAGGCATTTTCCGCGATCTCTATCCATTTGGTCGCTTTGTCGACCTCATATGCGGCGACTGCTGCTTCGATCGTTGCTTGAGCTTCGAGCGGCTGCTGATCAAAAGGCAGAGGTTTGCTGTAAGCTCGACCAAAGCTTTCGGTACCAATTGCGCGAAAATGACCATCTGGATGTGTCTGCTGCGCTACGATCCAGTCCAATGTCGAAAGACCGCACGCGATAAATTCATGATTATTAAGCTGCTTACCGGCCACGAGTAAGGCATGGGGCAGCCTCGCATTGTCGTAGGCGAGCACTGCTTCGAACCACGCCCAGTCCGGTCTCCGGGCCTGTTCCAGGAGATATATCAGCTCCGAACCGAATTCACATAATATGTCGTGACATTGACTGTCGCCCGGACGCGCCTCCAGCATCGCGGCCGCTCCCAGCATGATAAAGGCGCGCGCACGCGGTGAACTCAGCGACCGTATCATACCGATCGAACGGTCAAAAAGATGCACAGCCCATTCACGATGTTTCGGCAGTGTCGCATCCCGGGCCGTCACACCCAAGGCCCATATTGCGCGGCCCGAACTATCCTCCGAGCCAGCTTCCTCGCACCACGTCCGGTCGAACGCCATGAAATTCCGGAAACGCCCTGCCTGCGGGTTCCACGCATGTTCCACAAAGCTGGCATATGTGGTCATCCAGCGATCATGCACCTCGTCATCATGCGATGCGATCTGCGTCATCAAAATCAGGGCGCGCGCATTATCATCTATACAATAGCCATGATTGCGGTCAGGCACGGAGAGGATGCTGTGCTGAAGCATGCCAGTGCCGTCACTCATGCGTAAAATCGCAGATAGGTCTGGCTCCATGATGGAATAATTACGTCGAGGCGCCAGACGAGTGGGCTGCATGGAAATGGCCTGAGCCAGACATCGGCCGACACGCTTTGCAAGCTCGCTCCATATCATTCCCCTGCCATATGCATAAGCGCGGCGGGCATAGCCGTTGCGGATATTCGGATCGGTAAGCAGATGGGAGATTTGGTGGGCCATCGCCTCACTGTCGCCAAATGGAACGAGGATGCCACGGCCATCAGCCAATATTTCCGTTGCATGGACATAGGGAGTAGAGATGACCGGCTTACCCATCCCTATGGCATAGCTCAGGGTGCCGGATGTGATCTGCGCCGGATTGACGTAGGGCGTGACGTAGATATCTGAAGCCTGCAGATAATCGAGCAACTCATCCTGTTCGACATATTGGTTGATGAACGCGACATTTTCATCAACGCCAAGTTCACATGCCAATGCCTGCAACGACTGGCGCAGGCTTTCTCCCTGCTCACGGACAATGTTGGGATGGGTTGCGCCAAGTATGACATAGAGCGCATCGGGGTGAGCGCGGACGATCGCCGGCATGGCGCGGATCATCGCATCTATCCCCTTATCAGGTGCAAGCAGACCGAAGGTCAGTATCACGCTTCGCCCGCTGCAATTCAGCAAAGGCTTGATTGCTGCTGGCTCGACATAGGGGCGATCAGGGACACCATGAACTATGAGCGAGATGCGCGCGTCATCGACTTGATAATGGTTCCGCAGAATCTCTCGGCCACGTTCAGCCATCACAATGATCTGATCGGATCGGGCGAGCAGCGCTCTCATGACGCGCAATTCATCTGGGTTGGGATTCTCCAGGATGGTGTGAAGGGTCGTGACGAGAGGAAGCTTTGTTCTCGCCAGCAGGTGCAAGATCATGTCACCCGCGGCACCGCCAAAAATGCCAAACTCATGCTGCAGCCAAATGGCCTGTGCGCCACTTTCCTCAATTTCCCTCGCTGCTTCCGCGTATGAAATGAGGTCATTCTGGGCGATCAATTTGATATCATCAGCATAGACTAAATTTCCCAGGCCATCATCCAGAGCATAATGGTCCACGGACATGTCCGGAAATTGCTTCGCTAAAGCCTGACTGCAATGGGTGGTGAATGTAGCGATGCCGCATTTGCGAGGGGTGCTGTTGCCGATCATCGCAATATGGTGCGGAATTATCTGAAATTCGTCAGGCTGTGGGTGCTTCATATAGGACCTCTGAACGGAGCAGCCGCCAGCCTCGAAGAGGTGATAAAGCGGATCTAGGATTTAACCATTCGTGGTCTGAAAAGTTGCGGCGCTGCACAATGGAATATGATAGCAAAAACAATGTCTTGCTATACCATTAACTTTGATCAGCGCGAATTTTCGCTTCGGTGAGCATATTCCCGATAGCTCGTTTTCGAAATCGGTACCTCGTCTGAATGCCTCATCTGAGCCGGAAGCATGCGGAAAGATATAAACGCTCAATGGGGATAAAGGACAGAAAACCGCCAAAAATGTCCATCCGGGCGGACTGCTGAGGATGGCTGAGAATGGGGGAATGGTGGACAGGGCTGGATTCGAACCAGCGTACGGGAAACCCGGGCAGATTTACAGTCTGCTGCCTTTAACCACTCGGCCACCTGTCCACACCGCCATGCATATCGTTGAGCGATATCCCGGCGGGAGGCGCGTCCAATGGCGAATGGAGGCTTGCCTGTCAATGCTTCCCATGAAATGAGCGGGCGATGAAAAGAGGACATCGTACCGGCACGCCGAAAGGCGGTTATCCGCGGCTCTATGGGCGTCACGCCGTCACGGCCGCGCTCGCCAATCCCGACAGGGTTATCCGCAAGATATGGGGCACGCGCGAAACGCTGAACGCCATGGAATTGCCGCCCGTCCTGCCTATCGTTTACGCCGACGGCGCGGACCTTGGCCGCATGGTTCCGGGCGATGCGCCGCATCAGGGCATAGTGGCGGAGGTTGAGGCGCTGGAGGATGTCTGGCTGGGCGACGCGCTGGAGGCCGGGCAGAATGACAAGCGGCCCGTGCTTGTCCTCGATCAAGTGACTGATCCGCATAATGTCGGCGCGATCCTGCGGTCCGCCGCCGCCTTCGACGCCCTGTGCATCGTGACGCAGGACAGGCATGCCCCGCCCGAATCGGGTGCACTGGCGCGCGCGGCGTCCGGCGCGCTGGAAATCGTGCCCTGGGTGCGTGTCGTGAACCTCGCCCGCGCGCTCGATGAGATTGCGGAGGCCAATTATTGGCGCATCGGCCTGGATGGAACCGCCGATGTGACGCTGGGCGAGGCGATCGGCGATTCCCGCGTCGCGCTGGTCCTTGGGGCCGAAGGCGAAGGGTTGCGGCACAATAGCATGGCGCATTGCGACATATTGGCTAAACTGCCGATCAGCCCGCGGATGGAAAGCCTCAACGTCTCCAACGCCGCGGCCATCGCCCTTTACGCCGCCGCCTGCCGATAGGCGGCGGGCCGCCGGGCGGAAACGGGGGTGATATGCGATATCTCACACGCGCGGCGCTGGTGCTGGCTTCATCCCTGCTGCTTTCGGCATGTTTCCTGACGCCGGGCAAGTTCACCTCGACCCTCGACATCCGCGCCGACCGCAGCTTCGCCTTCACCTATAAGGGCGAGGTCATCGCGGTCGATATGGACAGCGCCATGAACGCCAGCGACGCCATCGGCAATGATGTTGGCGCCCCGTCCGGCGAGGAGAGCGTCTATCGCGACATTGCGCTCCGGGACGCGGCGGCGAAACCCGGCAAGACGCCAAAGCCCGCCGCGCCGGACGATGATTTCAGTGACGGCAAGGACAGCAAGCAGAAGATGCTGGCCATCGCCGCCGCGCTCTCGCGGGAAAAGGGGTTCCGCACGGCGCGCTATCTTGGCGATGGCAAGTTCGAAATCGACTATGCCATTGCCGGCACGCTCGATCACGCCTTCGTTTTTCCGTTCAATATCGACGCGAAGATCATATTCCCCTTCGTCGCCGTGGAGCTGCGCGGGGACGACCGCGTACGGGTGAAGGCGCCCGGCTTTGCGAATGACGACAGCAGGTCGCAAAACCCGATGGGCCGCAGCCCGGCGGAGGAGAAGGCGGCGCAGGCGCTGGACGGCGCGTTCACGCTCACGACCAACGCCGTGATCGTCAGCCAGAACCAGGAAGAAGGCCCCGCCTCCTCGCCCCAGGGTCACACGATAGTCTGGAAGGTCGACCCGCTGACGACGGAAGCGCCAATGGCCGTCATCAAATTCCCGGCCAAATAGGCCCGGCTTCCCGGACTCAGTCCTCCGGCGCGATCGTGACCTTCAGATTCTCGATCTCGTCGCTCATGAAAAGCTGGCAGGACAGCCGGCTGGTCTCATTGCGATGGTCGGAACTGTCGAGCAGGTCGTTCTCGTCCTCGCTCATCGCCGGCAACTGATCGGCGAAGGCGGGGTCGACATAGACATGGCAGGTCGCGCAGGAACAGCAGCCGCCGCACAGCGCCAGCAATTCGTCGAACCCGTTGTCACGGATGACTTCCATGACCGACAGACCGCTATCTCCGTCGACGGCCTGTTCTTCGCCAGCGCGGTTGACCACGATCAGCTTCGGCATATACGCAACTCCCCTTGGAACTCTTCGCCGCTATTAGGGATGACGCAGATGAAATCAAGCATTTGCACGAAGAAGCAGCGATGGTGACGACGCCCGAAAGCCTACGCGCCAGTCTGGACGCGCTTGGCGTTATAGAACCGCTGTTCGCCAGCGCCGTCACGCGCATCGGCTATCCTGCGCCGCGCGTCCGGGAGCCGGGCTATGAGACCCTGCTGCGCACGATAGTCGGGCAACAGGTCAGCATCGCCGCCGCCGCGTCGGTCTGGGCAAAGCTGGAAAGGGAACTGGGCGCTGGCTGCGCGCCGGACGCCCTCCTCTCCCGCGATTTCGACGCGCTGCGCGCCTGCGGCCTTTCCCGTCAGAAGCAGGGCTATGCCAGAAGCCTTGCGGAACTGGTGGTTTCCGGCGTCCTGAATCTCCACAATCTCCCGAAGGATGATGAGGAGGCGATTGCCCAACTCGTTCAGATCAAGGGCATTGGGCGCTGGTCTGCGGAAATCTATCTGCTTTTTGCGGAGGGCCGCACGGACATTTGGCCGGCGGGCGATCTCGCCGTGCAGGTGGAGGTTGGCAGGATCATGGGGCTTCCCGGCCGGCCGGATGAGAAGGCGGTTCGCGCGCTGGCCGAGGGCTGGCGGCCGCACCGGAGCGCCGCCGCGATCTTTTCCTGGCACCACCGCCATGTGGGGGCGGACGCCATTCCCTGACCTGCCGGGCGTCCCGTTTTGACACGCGCCGCATGTGCGGGGCATATCGTCGCAACGGCGTTCCGGATGACGCCGCCGATCGCCGCGTTCCCGCGAATCGCACGGGGATGGCATTTTCCTCCGGCCTTGCACCGGCCGGGCTTTTGGCGGATTAGGGTCCCGCAGCAGTTTCCGTCAAAGGCCCGTTACAATGAAGCTCCCTCCCGCGCGCTACATCATCATGCAGCATGATGGCGAGTGGAAGATCAATCTCGACAACCGCTATTATGGCCCCTTCGAAACCATTGAGGAGGCCACCGAAATGGCGGTGGAAACGGCACGCAAGGCGGCGGATGCGGGCTATCCGGCGTCCGTGCTGATGATGTATGGCTCCCGGCTGGAACGGCTCTGGCCGGACCCGGAGCGGCCGATCTGAAACGAGGGCCAATCGGCATTCAGCCCTAAGTCGCTATCCTCCGATCCGGCTGTCCAGCCACGCCGCGGCCTGCGCCGGGCTTTCCTTGGCGTCGGGCCGGTCCACCCGGTAATTGGCCTCGCGCATCAGCGCCACCGGCACATGATCGATCAGGGGCGCCAGCGCGGCGATGAACCGCTCGTCTCCGGCGCGCGCGGGGCTCGCCAGCAGCAGGGCGTCATAGGATGGGATCGCCCCCTTCACATCCGCCAGCGTGACCAGCCCGTCCGACGCGATCCGTCCGTCGGAGGAAAAGGCGGTGATGACGTCGACACGGCCGGACGCCAGCGCATTATACATCATCGTCGGCTGAAATGGCCGCGCCTCGGCAAAGCGCATGGGATAGGCGGCCTTCACCATCCTCCATTCGGGCCGCTCCAGAAACTCGATATCGGTGCCCAGCCGCAATGCGGGCGACCGCGCGGCCAGTTCGCCCAGCGTGCGGATGCCCAGGCGGCGCTGGTCCGTCGCCCGCATGGCGAAGGCGTAGCTATTCTCGAACCCCAGCGGGCCGATCAGCGCGCCCTTCCCGCCACCTTTCATCCGCGCCCCGATGTCCGCGACCATGCGTCCGCGCGGCGGCACATCGGAACGGCGCATTTCGTTGGTCCAGATCGTCCCGGCATAATCGACATAGATGTCGATATCGCCTGCCTCCAGCGCCTTGAAGATCACTGCCGATCCCAGCCCCTCCCGGTATCGCACCTGATATCCTGCCGCCTCCAGCCGGTTGCCGATCAGGCGCGCCAGAATGAACTGTTCGGAAAAATTCTTCGCGCCGATCGTCACCACCGGCCCATGGCTGCGCGCCAGCGGCGCGAGGGACAGCAGCAGCCCGCACGCCAGCACCGCCAGCCCGCTCCAGACCGGCCAGCGCCGCCGCGTCCGCACGCCCCACTCCGCCGCGCCCAGCAATCCGTCCGCCAGCAACGCCAGTGAAGCAGCGGCCGCGCATCCGGTCAGCACCAGCGGCCAGTCCTGCGTTTGCAGCCCCGCGAAGATCAGGTCGCCAAGACAGGGC
>NZ_MINO01000106.1 GCF_001757355.1 Sphingobium phenoxybenzoativorans | reverse complement strand
ACCGCGCGCTGGAGTTCGGCTCGCCCGATCCGACCGACGAGAATGTCACCACGCGCGTGCTGACCATTCTTCTCGCGCAAGAGTATTGAGCCATGCTGGCCTCGCGCGGCGGGGCCAGCCCTCCTCATGAAGGCGGTGCCGGGCAAAGTCTGCTCGAGCAGACTTTGGTGCGCGCTGCGCCGGTCGTGCCGGGGAGACGCCTCATCGCGGGCGTATTGAATTCAATACGGTGGGCGCAGATCATCGGGGCAGCGCGAGAGGAGAGAGAGCATATGGTGACGGAGGGGCAGGGGAGCGAGGAACGGCGCTCGGCCTTTCTGCAGCTGCGGGTGACCCCGCAGATGCACGCCGCGATCGCAAGGCTCGCGCTCGACCACGATAATATCACCATCCGCGCGCTCGTCATGAACGCGCTGAAGCAAACCTATGGTCTTGATGTCCCCGATGCGGAACTTCGCGACCAACGCGGCCGGCAGCCCCGGCCCGCGGCTGCTACAGGAGACTGATCATGGCGGAGTATTTTTCCCAGCATCCCGATCACGCGATCCTCTTCGGTTTCGCGTGCTTCGCCTTCACCGTCTATCTGTTTCGCGATGTCGGCCCCCGGTTCGGCAAAGGCGGTGGGGACTGGTCGGCGCGCGACCATTATGAGCGCAACCTTCGCAACGGTGGCGACGATTTCTGAGCGCGGCGCCTGGCAGGGAAACATGATGTGAAGACCATCGTCATCAGCCTGCTCAAGGGCGGCGTCGGCAAGACCTTCTTTGCGACCCATCTCGCCTGGTATCTGGCCGAGCAGGCGGGGCGGCGGGTCGCGTTCATCGATCTCGATCCGCAGGGGTCGTCGACCCGCCGGCTCGCGAAGGAACGGACCGGCTGGTTTTCCGCCGACCTGTTCGATCCCGACGCAAAACTGGTGCTGGACGACGCGGCCGGCATCACCGTGTTCGCGGCCGATCCGCGTCTCCAGATGGTCAAGGCTGCGCAGGACGTGCACGACTTCATCGTTCGCTTCCGCGAGCTGCCTCACCACTTCGATTATTGTGTGATCGACACCGGACCCAAATGGGACGAGCTCACCTTGAGCGCGATGGCGGTCGCGGACGAAGTCATCGCGCCGGTTCAGGTCGCCGAGGATTCGCTGGAATGCGCCAAGATGCTGCTGACTGCGCTCAAGAAGGCCGAGGGCGCGCGCGGCGGGCGCAAGGTCAATTTCCTCGGGCTGCTGCCCTCGATGGTCAATGCCTTCGACAAGCGGGACATGGACAATGCGGTCAAGCTCACCCAGGCGGTCGGCCCGGCGCTCATGTTCCCCGCCTTCGTGAAGGCGCGCCCGACCTACAAGCATTCGGCCGAGAACCATCATGCGGTCTGGCATGAAACGGGGAGCGGCGCCAAGGCGGCTTCGGACGAGATCCGCTCGATCCTCGCCGAAGTAGAACGGCGCGTCGATGCGCGGGCGAAGGAGAGCGCCTGATGGGCAAATTCGATCAGCGCGCCGAAGAGTTCGGAATGCTCGTGGGCGCGCATGAGAGCGCACGGCGCGTCGAGGACTTGCCGCTCGACTGGGTGATGCCCGACCCCGGCAATCCGCGCACGCACTTCGACGAAGTGGAACTCGCCGAGCTTGCAGCGTCGATCGAGGTGCGCGGCGTGCTGCAGCCGATCATCGTTCGCCCCAGGAATGCGGACGGCAAACATGTCATCCGCATGGGCGAACGGCGCTACCGCGCATCGCTCGCGGCGGGCAAGACGACCATTCCGGCGATCGTCAGCGAAGCGGGGGAGGGCGGTGACGTCCTCGCCGATCAGATCGTCGAGAATGATCAGCGCGCCAGCCTCTCGTCGCGTGAACTCGCGCTTGGCGTCGAGCGCATGCTGGCGCAGGGCAAGACCCAGGCCGAGATCGCCAAGGCGCTCGGCCGGTCCAAGCAGTTCGTCTCGCTCTACGCAGCCTATGGCGAGATGGAGCCTTATCTGCGCGAGGCGATCGACAAGGCCCCCATCCGCGTCCTCTACGATCTCCACCGCGCCGCCCGCAAGCATCCGGTCGAGGTGCGCGGGTTCGTCGCAGGACTGGGCGAGCGTGGCGTCACGCTTGCCGAAGGTAGCCGGTTCATTGCCTCGCTCAAGGGTGCGGTCGATGCCGGTTCCGCGCCTGCGCCCACCGCGCCGGCAGCCGTGCCCGCCGCACCATCGCCAGCCAAGCCGACGGGCCGGGCAGGGCACGCGCGTCCGATCGTGGCGCCCAGCCCCGTCAAGGTGATGGTCGGCGCCCGATCCGCCCGGCTCATATTGCCCGAGCGCGTTCGGGTGGTGTTCGATGACGGCGATGAGGGTGAGGTCGCCTCGCGCGATCTGTCGTTCGAATGAGCGCTGGACTGGAGTAGGCTGTTTCTCAACCTGCGATGAGTCGCTTCGCGCAAGGAGGCATGATGACCGGCGAACTGGACGATATCTGCGCACAGGTGGATTGCCCGAAATGTGGAGCCGAACTGAGTGTTCCGTACCGGCAGATGCGCTTGCAGAAAGCCGCTGCCTGTTCCTGCGGCGCGATGATCCGGCTCGAGGATGATACGCCGATCGCGGCCATCCAGCGCTTGATCGACGAGGCCAACCCGCCGCACCCGGACAATGATGGGTAGCGCTGGCCCCGGCCAACAGCACCACTCACTCCGCGTCAGTAAGCTTGAATTTTCAGATCGAATGATGGCGGCATCCCTCCTTCAGGGATGCCGCCATTTTCTTTTCAACGATCATTTCGGGCTTGCTTGCGCAGCCGGTGAGGCGCTTCTTCCAGAGAGGCTGCGAGTCTGCTTGAGCAGACTATGGAAGGGGTCAATTAAGGTGAGGGCCGGATAGGCTTGTCGCCGGGGATGTTTAACAATAGGATGGCGCATGGCTTTTTTCGGCCTCCGCCTGCCCGATGATCTCGCGGCGCGCTTCGATGCGATGGCAGCCTCCCGCGGCGGCCGCTCGGCACTGCTGCGTGGGCTGGTCGACGAGGCGCTGCGCACGAACGCGGACGATGTCGTGGTGCCGGCGCCTCGCGAGCGCACGACGGGCCGGGTCGAGGTTCGCCTGACCCCGAGCGACCTGGCCTTGCTCGATGCGGCGGCGGAGGCGCGTGGCCTCAAGCGCACCGAATGGATCGTTGCCCTTTTGCGCCGGCGTCTCTTCGGCAAGGCACCGCCACCGCGTCCCGATCGCGCGGCGATCGCGCAGTCCTGGCGCGAGCTCAACCGCATCGGCATCAACCTCAATCAGGCGGTCCACGCTCTACACGCCGCGACGATGGTCGATTCCGGCCTCGACCTCGCACGGGAGGCCGCTCGCGTTGCGTCCTTCCGCGATGATGTGGACAAGAAGCTCGCGGCGCTGGGCCAGGCGCTCAAGGGCGATGCGAGCTATTGGGATACGCCGGCATGAGCGGCGGCGACGAAGACGTCCTGCCGCTCCCGAGCCTGATGGAGGCCTGGCGCCCGCCGAGCGGCGGCAAGCGTACGTTGAAAGGCGCGACGTTGCGGATACGGGGCGGCCGGAGCAGTGCGGGCGGTGATGGCTCGGCCATGCTCACGCCCGCGCAGGCGCGCGCCAAGCTCGAGCGCATCGTGCGCAAGGCGCCCGAGGTCATGGTCAAGATCTCGGGCAAGCAGCGGGGGCCTGCGCATCTCTCCGAGCATTTCGGCTACATCTCGCGGCATGGCAAACTCGAGGTGCGCAGCAGTGAAGGCGAGATCATCACCGACGAGAAGCGGCTGAAGGCAATCGCCAGCGACTGGGCGATGCTCGACGATGCGATGAACCCGACTGGACGCGATCGGCCGACGTCGATGTCGATGGTGCTGTCGATGCCGGGCGGCACGACCGATGCCGCGACCATCCATGACGCAGTTCAGGCTTTTGCCCGCGTCGAGTTTGAGGGGCAGTTTGCCTATATGGTCGCGCTGCACACCGACACGGACCATCCCCATGTTCATCTGACCGTCGCCACCCAGGGCGAGGACGGCACCCGGTTCAATCCGCGCAAAGCCGACCTGCATCATTGGCGTGAAAGCTTTGCGCATGAGCTGCGCGAGCGGGGGGTCGCCGCCGAAGCCACGCCGCGCCGGGCGCGGGGCCATGTCCAGAAGCGCATCCGCTCTTCGGCGCGGCATCTCGACGCGCGGACCGACGGCCTTGGCGCAGGAGAGGGCAAGGGGCTCGACATTCACCGCCTGACCGAAGAGCGCGCTGAAACCTTCGCGAACTCTGCCGAGCCCGAACGCAGGGCCGAGGATGTGGCGGCGCTTGGCCGTCAGAAGTTCATTCGTGCGACCTATGCGCAGGCGGCCGCCGCGCTCGCGGCAACGGGCAAGGAAGAGGATCTGGCGCTGGCGCAGGATGTGACCAGCTTCGTGGCCGCCATGCCGCCGGCCGTGTCCCGGCGCCTTGCCCGTGCGCGTGAGATCATGATGGCGCAGCGCGCAGCCGGGCAGGGGGAGCGCACACCAGAGATGGGATCCAAGGCTGCGGACAAGCCAGACCGGGAGCCGCACAAGCCGCGTGACCGGGAACGCTGAGCGATCGGTTGCGCCGCGCCGCTAGTTGGGCGGGGCGCTGCGGGCCGCGAGGGTACGTAGCATCGACACCCATTGGTCCAGGATTTCGGCCTGATCGGGATCGGTCTCGCGCGTGACGCGCGCATAGACGCTCAGAGCGCCTGCAAATTCCTCCAGGGATGCGACGCCAGCGCGCGCCAGTAGAGCGCCGATGATCCCGAGGGTCCCGCCGATCGCGCTGACGACCGGATCCTTGTCTTCAGGCTCCATCAAAAAGCTGGAGAGACGGACAGACGTCCACCAAAGCTCAGGTCGTTGATCACGCTCCAGTTCCCTTTGTCGAGCGCCCGCGCCACCCCGAAGCCATCTTCTCCGGACAGCCGGCGGCACGCCCTGAATTATGAGGCGTGCCGGCGTTGGAACCGGGTGTTCGAAACCTGAAACGAGACAGGCGCGGCCGCCTTTGGGCCGGGTGGCCTTGGACATACGCGTCCGCCACCCGGTCTCCATAGCTGGGACCGGCTCTCGCTTTTGAAGGTTTCGACGCCTCCACCCATGTCTCCACGGGCAAGGTCAATTAGGCCAGATCGGGTCGAATTTGCAATCACGAAGGCGACTTAGGACGTCGCCAATTCGAATTTTCAACAGGGGAAAGGGAACGCGATACGCTGCTGGGCGCGCGCATCCTTGCTACTCTCGCGCCATGAAACGCCTTCACTCTCGATGGCGGGCTCGACGCGACACCCGCGCTATCTCCACCCTTCGCGAGATCGAGCAGTCGATCGGGGCGCTTGGCGACGAAGATCTTCTCGATCTCGAGGACATATTTGGGACCAGCGACACAGCGCCGCTCGGACGCATGGCGAGGTCGGAAATGGCGCGCAGGGGTCTTCGCGCCTGACTGGCGCTGGCTAGTTCGTCTCCGCCGATTTTGCCGCGCGGCGCGACCACAGCTCGGTGGTCCTGTCCATCTCGATCAACTTGTCCGGGAACACCCGATCCCGGAACGCTTCAACATCGGCGAGCGAGCCGTGCAGCCATCGATCATATTCGTCCTCCTGTAGCAGGACGGGCATTCGGTTGTGGACCGGTGCGATCGCTGCGTTCGCATCGGTCATCAGTCCCGAATAGACTGCACCCCATTCATCGCTGTGCCGCCACATCCCCGCCCAAGCGAAGATCGGGGCATCCTTCACGCGAAACCAGGTCCGGGTCATCGATCCCTTCTCGCCTTCTGCCTCGGCAAATCCCGTCAGCGGAATGAGGCAACGCCACTGAGGCTTGGGCGCGATCCCCCGCCACATGAAGTTGGTGAGATCAGCGATATTGTTGACCGGCTTCGGCTTGATCGGGACACCGGTCTTCTTGCTCTTCATGGGTCGGGGAAAGCCCCAGACCATCGATTCAAGTACCCTCTCGCCATCGGCCTCGCGCACCACCATTCCCGGATATCCCGGCAGGGTCTCCTCGGGCGTGTTGAACGACGCCGGTGCGGCAACACCGAAATGGGCGGCGACCTCGGCAGCGCTTTTGCGCACGGTATAGAGATTACACATGGCTACCCTCGGCGAGGCGACTGTACGGGTTCTTGCTCACTGCCACGCTCAGAGCAATGCCATTTGCGGGCGCAGCGCAACCGGCAGATCGCCGCTGCGCCAGAGATCGTCACTATCGAGTACCTGCATCCGCTCGGCCGCGATGGGCGGGCGAAACTGGAAGCCGATGACATCCTGAATGCTGCCGCCCAGCCAGCGCGCATAATCCTGTGACTCCAGCAGCACGGGCATGCGATCATTATACGGCATGACCGCGCTGTTCGCGTCCATCGTCATGCCGGCATAGACCGGCCCATAGTCCGGCACGTTGCGACAGAAGCCCGCCCAGGCAAGAAGGGGCCGGTCGACGATCGAAAACCAGCTGCGCGTCTTGGCTCTCGCATCGCCGTGCGGATTGGCGAAATGGGTGAGCGGAATGAGGCAGCGATATTGCGGGTGGACGACCATGCTGTCCCACAGCGGATTGGTCAGGTCGGCGACGAGACCGATCCGGCCTGGCGGCTCGTCCCGTTCGCGCATCTCACGGGTGAGCCGCGGAAAGCCCCAGTCCATTTCGCGCAGGATCCGACGGCCGCCCTTTTCGAAGATGACCAGGCCTGGCAGTGCCTCGACAGTCTCCGAAGGGACGACAAGATCAGCCTTCGCCTCGGCATTGAAATGCGCGGCGATGTCGGCAGCTGTACTGATGACTGTGTAGAGCCGTGACATGGCTCACCTCTCGCATCTCACAAAACGAATCGATGCGAGAGCTTATCACGGAACATAGATGGAACAAAACGGGCGAGGCTTACGCCGTCTCCTCGCCGATGCAGTCGCCAAGAGCGCGGAGCTGGCCAGCGAATTTGTCCGGGTTCTCGCGCTGTAGACGCTCGAGATTGATCGCCTTCCACCGCAGCGCAGGCAGTTCGGCAATCTCCGGATCGAGCCCGACCGCCGACCAATCGGGCGCGAGTTCGTGAAACGACATGAGGAAGCGCCTGTTGGCGGGCTGTCGCGCCCGTTCGCCAAGTTCGCTGATCAGGCGCTCGCGCGCGTCGAGCAGCGCCTCGAGCGGCAGGTCCGTGACGGTCATGCCGAGAAACTCCGCACCATATTGATCGCGGATGTCGAGCCGGTGCGGACATAGCAACTCATGGGCAGGGCGCGGATGACTGACGAGGTAGATGAGGAACGCCTTGAAGAGGTCATCGCTGATCCCTTCATTGGCGAAGAGAAAATGAATGTCGAACAGATCGCGCGGGTGCTGGCGGTCGAGCGCGGCCGCGATCTTGCCCGCATAGAGATCTGCCTCGGACACCAGCTGCATCTCGGCAAAACCGAAACGGTCTTCGACCGCGCGGCTGACCGATCGCACGGCAGGCGAAAATACCGTTCCGCGCAAGACCGGCGAGACCTCGATCTTGATCGTCACACCGTCGGCTTGGACGACAAGACGCTTGCCGTCGGGAAGCAGGCGACGCTCGACCGCCATGCGGCCACCCCGTTCGAGACGGCCCGCGACCCGTTCGAGCCCGTCTCTCACGGCCTGCAATGAGCTCTCGCGATCGGCAACCGGCAGGTAGACAAGGTCGATGTCGACCGACAGGCGTGGGAGATCCCGCACGAACAGGTTGATCGCCGTTCCGCCCTTGAGCGCGAAGATCTCCTCCTGCGCGATTTCCGGGATGGCGCGGACCAGCAGTCGTACCTGGTCCGCATAGATCTGCGCCGTCATTGGTCTTCACTTTCGGTTTTGGGGCCGAAGGCTTCGGGCACCGTGATCTGATACCGTGTGTCCAGTCGGCCACCGGGTACGAGCTGGCGTTTGCCCCGGCCCAGATCGACGACGTCGCGATCGATCCGCTTCGCCCAGCCATGCGCGTGACGATCGGCGAAGAACAGGAACAGTCGCTTGGCCCTGATACTCGTGCAGCTTTTCAGCAGGTCCGTCACCAGCCGGGGACGAAGGGTCGTGAGGTTCTCGAAGATCTTGTCGGCATGGTCGAAGGTAAGGCTCGCAGGCACATCGTCCATCAGCTCGATCGTCGCACGCTCGGCGCTGGCGACGCGGAGGAAATGATCCCAGGCTTCGCTGGCCTGTGGCGAGGCCGCCACATCGCCGAGCCGCGTAGTGCCGAGATCGAGGCGGTGCCAGTCGATGCCGAGGTCCGACGCCTCGAACAGCGTGCGTCGGTGCATCACGAGCTGGGCGTTGGTGGACAAGGTCGCGAGCCAGGAAGGGGCTGCATGGTCCGGGTCGTAGAGATGGACCGTCCGTTCCCCGCCGAGCCGGGCGAAATGCCCGAGACCATGGAGCTCGAGAGCGGTTATGCCGCCCACATAGAGTTCGCCGGCTGCGGTCCGCTGCGCCGACATCACTGCCATGTCCCATCGCAGCGATGCTGCGGCACCTTGTGTCGTCGTGCGCCGATAGACCCGGGGCGCGACGCGCTCGAGCCACCCGCGCCGAACATAATCATGGACCGATGTGCGGGCGACGCCCTGCGCCTGCAACCACGCCGAATCCACGAGCAGACCCGGCGGCAACGCCGTGAGAAGCTGGTTCAGAGTCTGGCGCCTTTGTCCGTCCATACCGAACAAATTGCCGTATTTCTGAACCGCTGACAAGGATCAGTTTATAATATCGCGATTTCGTTCGCTTCAGACGAACAGAATGCGCGATTGATGAACCAATCGATACGCAGCGTCAGCGGGCCCGATTGCGTTCCGGCGGTTTATGCTCGCGGCCAGGCCGTACTGTCGCGCCGCGCGCGGGCGCCGCGGCAGGCTCCACGCTTCGCTGCACCGACGGACCCCGATCCCGGACTTCGGCAGGCTTTATGGTGCGCCCCGCTGCGACATGCGCCTGAAGCTGCGCCCGGGCGACCCCCATGACCCGCATGATCGCCTCGGGATTGTCGAACAGGGTGCGCTGC
>NZ_MINO01000105.1 GCF_001757355.1 Sphingobium phenoxybenzoativorans | reverse complement strand
TGATCGCCGCGTTGTTGATCAGGATGTCGAGCCCGGTCTCGTCCGAAATCCGCGCGGCCGCCGCCGCGACGCTGGCATCGCTGGTGATATCGAGCGTGACATGCCGCGCATCGATGCCCTCGCCGCGGAGCTCCTCGGCCGCGGCCGCGCCCTCCGCGGACGAGCGCGCCCCGATCCATATCCGCAGACCCCGCTGACCCAGCAAGCGCGCGGTTGCCAGGCCGAGGCCCTTGTTGGCGCCTGAAATGAGGGCGCTGCGCACAGTCTCGCTCAGCGGCGATACTGCCGGAAATCGCTTGGCCTCTTCTCCAAGAACGCCGAAATCCCCTCCATATTCTCGGCATTGCCGTAAGCGCCTGCCAGGAGTTCGGCGTTCGGGAAGAAGGAGGGATAAAAGTCCTGATCGGATCCGGCATTGAGAGCCAGCTTGGCGATCCTGATGCTCTGCGGGCTCTTGTCGAGCACCTCGTTGCACCACTTCTCGACTTCGGCATCGAGATCCTCAGGCTCGACGACGGCGTTGATCAGCCCCATGTCGAGCGCCTCTTCGGCGCTGTAGAGGCGGCAGGTATAGAGGATCTCCCGCGCCTTGCGTTCGCCCACATAACGGGCAAGCAGCTGGCAGGCGCCCCAGATCGGAACGCTGCCGACCTTGGGGCCGACCTGCCCGAACTTGGATCCGCGCGCCGCGATGGTCATGTCGGAGAAGAGGTTGAGCTCGTTCCCGCCCCCGACGCAGAAGCCGCGAACCTTGGCGATGATCGGCTTGTCCATCATCCGCATGACGGAGGAAAGGGCGAAAAGGCGGCGCATGTGGGTGCGGCCGACCGAAGGCTTGCGCTCCGACTGATCGCGCACGTCCCCGCCGGAGCAAAAGGCCTTGTCGCCCGCGCCTGTAAGGACGACGACGCCGACGGTCGGATCGTCGGCCGCGCGGTGCATCGCGTGAGTCAGCTCCTCATACGTGCGCGGCCTCACGGCATTCCTGACTTCGGGGCGGTTGATCGTCACGGTCGCGATGCCGCCATTCGCCTCGTATAACACGTCTTCGTAAGTCATGATCTTCTCCCTTGGGCGTCTGGACAGAGGGTCAGCCGCCCCAGCCGACGAGTGTTTCAGCGATCTCCTCCACAAGCACCGGCTTGTCCTGCGGGTAGTGGCCCGCGCCGCGGACCGTGTGGCTTTCGCACCGGTCGCCGGCCGCTGCCGCCCATTCGGCCACATTGGCGGGGAAGACCGCCTGGTCCGCCGTGAATCCCATGTTGAGGATCGGGACCGTGGTGTCCGCGATGCAGCGGGGGCCGTGCGCCCGCGTCAGGCGCAGGCTCCACTGGCTCAAGAATGAGCGGGCCGTGCAAAAGCGCCCGAGCCCGTTGGCCTGGCGGTTTATCGTGCCGGCATCGCCCCAGATGGCGCCGGCCTTCCGGTCGCTCGGATCGATCGTCAGATCGAGCGTGCGCGGGTCTGCCTTGGTCCGGTAGACGACGAAGGCATCGTCGCCGCTTGGCGATGTCTCGATAAGTCGCAGCGCCTTCTGGGTCAGCCGCTCGTTGCGCGCCTTCTGTTCGGCGCGGTAGGTTTCTAGCCAGTCCCGATCATAAGGCGGGGCGTTGGTGCCGGAATACATATCGAGGCTGTCGTTGCTGAGGTTGGGATCGTTCTCGTCGATCGCCGCGGGATCGAGGCTGTCTGTCAGCGTTGCCGCGCGGCCGCAATGTGCCGCGAGGATCGCTAGCTGATCGGCCGGGGGCAGGTCCTCCGGCTTCAGGTCGATCGGATTGCCGTCGGGCGTATCGGTGATCGTCAGCCGCTCCGCCTGCTGCTGGTAGAAAGCGGTCAGCGACCCGCCGCCGGAATTGCCGATCAGCACGATCTTCTTGAACCCCTGCTCGCGCAGGAAGCGCATCCCGGCGCCGAGATCCTGGATCGCGCGCTCCATGACCAGCATTGAATCCGATCCCGAGTAGCGCGTGTTCATCGCCAGTACGGCGCGCCCGCGCCGGGCCAACGGCTCGACCAGGTAATGGTTCATGAAATTGTTGGTCGGATGGATCAACAGATAGGCGGCGTCGCGGCCATGGCCGGGATCGACGAAACGGCCATAGGCGCGCGGGTCGCTGTTCTGGATCCCGCTCAGCGTCTCCAAAGGCGCACCCTTGGCGATCTTGAGCATGACGAGGTTGGATTGCATTCGCCTGTCTTTCCCGATTAAGTGCCTTGTCAGGCCGCGCCGCGCTGCTTGAAATCGCCGCGCGCCTTCCGGTCGGCCCACTGATCGAGCACTTCCTGTGCGTGCCTCTCTCGCTCGGCGGGATCGATGTCGGTCGAGGGAAGGTTGAATTCGAGGCGGATGCCGTTGGGGTCGAAGAAATAGATCGACTTCTGGCCTTTGTCGTGATGGCCCACCGGGCCGAGATAATCGATGTTCGCGTTCACGAGGCGCTGCCGGTAGGCTTCAAGCTCTTCTTCGGAATGGACGTGGAACGCGACGTGTTCGACCCACGGCGGCGTGTTCGTATCCTCGATCGCGTCGGGCCGTGTCGGGACCTCGAAAAAGGCGAGCGAACTGCCATCGGCAAGCTCGAAAAAGAGGTGGATGTGAGGATCGTATTCCTTCGTCGATCCGACGATGTCGGCGGACACGGCGTGCGAATATTTCATCCCCAGGACACGCGTATAGAAATCGACGGTCTCGATCGCATCGTTGCAGCGAAATGCGACATGATGAAAGCTGCTGAGCATATTTGGTCTCCTGCTATCTGTCCCCGGACTGCTCCGGCGCCCACTATGCGGTGATGGATTTCGCGGGTGCCCGGCGCATCACGCGGCTTGAGCGCTGCGCAGATTGCGCAGGACGGCTCGCCATTGCATCACCGTCCCGTCGTTGCGCAGGTTGACGAGCGGACGCCCGCCGACGAACCGCTGGTTGTCCTGGATCGCCTCGAGCACGCCGACATCCTCTTCGAGGATCTCGTGCGCCTTTTCGCCAGTGATCGTCTCGACATCGACGATCAGCCGCGCGCCGCCGTGAAAATAGTGCGTCGTCGTGTCCGTCTCGGGGACGATGCCATGAAACGAGCGGTTCTGGAGCGGAGCCTCGCCGGCGTCTTCCCACGGTACGGTGCTCGCCGGGCGAACGCGGGTATGGTTCTGATAGAGGCCGGGGATCATCCAGCTCTCGGTCCACTGGTCGACGCGGTCCTCGACAAGCGCCGAGCCGCTGAAAACCTTTGGCGTCGGAATGTCCGATATGCGCACGCGGCGCCGAACCCCGTCGTCCAGCGCCGTCACGGTCGTTTCGGACGCCGCGATGCGGTCGGGATCGCTGCCCATGCTCGTCTTGTGGACGTAGGCCAGGTGGCTGATGTCGAGCAGATTTTCGGTCAGCAACTGGTGATGGCAGCGCAGATAGATCGATCCGTCGATCCACGATGTCCAGGCCGGATCGGTCATCCATTCGAGGTCGGGTACCGGGCTGCTCGCCGCGCGGGCGGGATCGCCGGTATAGATCCACACGATGCCGCCGCGTTCGGTCACCGGGTAGGAACGCAGCTTCGCCGCGCTCGGCGCACGGTCCTGGCCCGGCGCGTAAACGCACTGGCCGCCGGGACCGAAGGTCAACCCGTGATAGCCGCACTGGATGTTGTCGCCCGTGACTTCGCCGCGCGACAGCGGATAGTTGCGATGCGGGCAGCGATCTTCCATCGCCGCGACACCGCCGTCCTCCAGGCGGTAGAAGACGATCGGATCGTTCATGATGACCCGCCGCATCGGCTTGCGGGTCACTTCGGAGGCCCATGCCCCCATGTACCAGAATTCGCGGAGAAACCCATTCGCCTCGTCGCTGCCTTCGCGCATCGTATGCTCCCGAGTATTGTGGGGCGCTGGCCCTGCGAGGGGCGGCTACCACTGTGCCGAGGACTCATATTTGTCCGCATAGCAAAAGTCAATTCTGCCATTCGATCTTTTCAAAAGCGGCGCATTGGCCTATCGGTATCTATAGTCGTTGCAAAGAATATATATAAATCAGTTTGTTAAAGGCGATTTCAGGTAAGAAAACAACGACGGTTTCTGGAAAAGGGGATTGCGATGCAACGCAAGTCCGGCTGGGTCACTGTTCTAACAATATTATGCGTGGCGGAGCTGGCGGGCTCGCTTGAGACGACCCTCGTGTTCGCGGCGCTGCCCGGCGCGATGCGCCAATTTGGTGACCCGGCCCTGGTTGCATGGCTGGTCACCGGATATTTTCTGGTGGCGGGCGCTTCGGCGGCGCTCTGCGGCCGCCTGGGCGATCTGATCGGCCGCTCGACGGTCCTTGCCGCCGTGCTGCTCGTCGCCGGCACCGGATCGATCATTAGCGCTTTTGCATCCGATCTCGGCTGGATAATCGCCGGCCGTTCGATCCAGGGCGTAGCGGGCGCCGTGCTGCCACTGTGCTATGGGATCATTCGCGAACATCTGCCGGCGGAGAAACTGTCCTTCGGCCTCGCCGCGGTCACGGCGGTGGCAAGTCTGGGCGCCGCGGGCGGGTTCCTGATTGGCGGCGTGATCGCGGATCATTGGCATTGGCAGCATATTTTTACGGCCAGCGCCGTCCTGGCGGCGAGCGCGCTTTTGCTATGCCTGATCGCGTTGCCGCGGTCACGCGGCGCGGCGTCGGACAATAAGCGATCCGATCTGTTCGGCGGCATTTTGTTCGCCCCCGCGGTCGGGTTGATCCTGCTGGCGATCAGCCAATCCTCCGCCGCGGGCATCGCCCTCGAACCGGCCTTCGTTTTCGCGTCGGGCCTCGTCCTGTTGCTGATCTGGGTCCGGCACGAGCTGCGCCATGGCGACCCGCTCATCGACATTCGGCTGCTGGGCAAGAAGCCGGTCGCACTTGCCAACCTCAGCGCGCTGCTGGTTTCGATGGGAGCGTTCCAGGTGATGCAGATATTTCCGATCCTGATCCAGCAACCGGTCTGGACGGGCATCGGATTTGGCCTCACCGCGACGATGACCGGGCTCTTGAAGCTGCCCTCGAACGTCGCCAGCGCGCTCGGCGCGGTGTGGGCTGGCAGGCTTGCGAGGCGGAGCGGCGGGCAGGGCGCGATCATGGCGGGGACGCTGCTCAGCCTGATCGCCTGGACCGGCCTGTATTTCGGCCATCACGAACTTTGGCTGGTCGTGCTGCTCGTATGCCTGTCTTCCGCCGGTGTCGTGATTTCGCTGACCGGGACCGTCGCGGTTGTCGTTCAGCACGTACCGGCGGAGCGGACGAGCGAGGCCACCGGCATCACGATGGTCTTGCGCATGACATTCCAGGGCATCGGGGCGCAGATCGTTGCGGGACTGTTCGTTGCCGGACGAACCGCCGGCGCAGCGCCCGGCGGCACCTACCTCGCGCCCGGCGCCATTCTGGCGAGCATCGGTTACGTCGCCGTCATTTCCCTGCTGGCGGTCGCCAGCGCCGTCTGGCTGCGGGGGGCGGTCCGCAATCGCGTTGCGTCCGCCCCTGTAGCCCCGCTCAGATCGGATCCCAGCTGAACACGTCTGCCGACATGTCGAGCGGGTAGAAATCGGGCCGGAAGGCGGGCAGCACGCGTTCGGCGATGAGCTGCGGCGTCCATCCTTCGTCGCGCTGGACCGAGCGGAGGGGCCGCGGCTGGCTCATCAGGAAGATCTCATTCCGCCGCGCTGCGAAAATCTGTCCGGTGACATCGGCCGCCAGATCGCCGCAGAGGAACGCGACAAGCGGCGCGATCTTGTCGGGGCCCATGCTCTTGAAACGCGCCACGCGCCGTCGCTGCTCCTCGGTCTCCTCGGGCAGAGTGCCGATCAGCCGGCTCCACGCGAACGGCACGATGCAGTTGGAGCGCACGCCGAAGCGGCGCATGTCGATCGCGATCGATTTCGACAGGCCGACGACACCCATCTTCGCGGCGGCGTAGTTCGCCTGGGCCAGGTTCCCGATCACACCCGAAGCGGAAGTGAAGTGGACGAAGCTGCCGTGGCCCTGCGCCTTGAAGTGCGGAGCGGCGGCGCGCGATACGTGAAAGCTGCCGAAAAGATGCACGCGGACCACGCGCTCGAAGTCCTCCTCGCTCATCTTGTGAAAGATGACGTCGCGCAGGATGCCGGCATTGTTCACCACCGCATCGATACGGCCAAAGCTGTCCATCGCCGCCTCGATGATGCGCGCCGCGCTTTCGGACGTCGACACGTCGTCGCCATTGGCGACCGCGCGGCCGCCCTTGGCAGCAATCTCCGTCACGACTTCGTTGGCCGGTGTCGCCTCGGCCCCGCTGCCGTCGGGAGTCGCGCCCAGGTCGTTGACGACCACGTTCGCGCCCTCGGCCGCCGCAAGCAGGGCGATTTCGCGCCCGATCCCGCGGCCGGCGCCCGTTACGACGACTGTCTTGCCTTCGAGACTCTTTCCACTGTCCATCGCTCTGCCACCTTGTTTTTGCTAAATGGCTGATAGTCGGAACTTCGATTTCATGTCAAATAGTGAAAAATAATTTTGCTCTGCGGAATATGTTGAGTACGTAGCGGCTGATATGGACCCAACGAATGGGAGAGACGAAATGCCCCGGATCACGTTTATTTCCCACGATGGCACGGCACAAGTGATCGACGCAGAATCGGGACTTTCGCTGATGGAAAGCGCGATCCGCGCCGGGGTCGAGGGTATCGATGCCGATTGCGGCGGCGCCTGTGCCTGCGGGACCTGCCGGGTGGTCATCGCGGAGGCGTGGCGCGACCGGCTAGGCGATGCCGGAGACGTCGAGGCCATGATGCTGGAGATGGCGCCGCTACCGCTCGAGGGCGCCCGCCTTTCGTGCCAGATCGCGGTGACCGACGCGCTCGAGGGGTTGAGCGTGAGCGTGCCCGAGGAACAATTCCGCTAGGTTGGGGCTACCGGCCGGAAAAAGTCGGCGCGCGCTTTTCGTAAAAGGCGTTGACGCCCTCGCGGCAATCGGCCGAGCCGAAGCAGATCGCCTGCGCCGCGAATTCCGCATCGAGAAACGTATCCAGCGGCACCTCCTGCGCGATGCGAAGGAGTTTCTTGGTCAGGCCGAGCGCCTGGGTCGGCCCGGCGGCAAGCTTGAGGCCCAGTTCGATCGCCGCGGCCATGAGCGTGTCGGCGGTATGGACGGCGCTGACCATTCCGATCGCGAGCGCCTCGCTCGCCTCCACCGTGCGGTCGCAAAGCAGGATGTCGCGCGCCCTGACGCTACCGATGGCGCGCGGCAGGGTCAGCGCGAGGCCGACATCGGCCGCCACGCCCACCGCGGGGAAGGCGGGCCGAAACTTGGCCTTGTCCGATGCCAAGATGACGTCGCCGAGCATCGCCAGGCCAAAGCCGCCACCTGCGGCCGCTCCGTTGACCGCCATGATGACCGGCTTTTCGCCCAGCAGCAACTGGCGGATCAACGCGTAAGTGCTCACCAGGCGGGCCCGCGTGGCGGGAGCGTCCTGCCCTTCGCGCAGTGTCCCCAGATCGCCGCCCGCGCAGAAGACGCGGCCCGTTCCCGTCAGCACGAGACAGCGCTGCGCCGGATCGGCGAAGAAGTCGGCGACATGGTCGAGCAATTCCTGCTTCATATCCATGCTCAGCGCGTTGGCACGATCCGGATCGGTAAGGCTTACGATGGTGAGGGGGCCCTTGGTCTCCCGGGCGGTCAAGGTCGTCGTCATATCGGCCTCTCAATTTCGTAAAGCAGAATTGACTTTCGTTTAGCGGTATGAAAGTGCGCAGGCAACCAGGCACGATTCACCGCGACAGGAGAGCAGAAAGGATGGCGATCGACACCGCAAAGCTTCTGGGTTGGCACTTCCCCGAACTCGATCATCAGGTCGAGCCGCGCGACGTGATGCTTTACGCGCTCGCCGTCGGCCTGGGATCGCCGGCGACGGACCGGCGGCAGCTGCCTTTCGTCTATGAGGAAGGGCTGAAGGCGCTTCCGATGATGGCAAACGTCATGGGCTATCGCGGCTTCTGGCTCAAAAATCCAGCCACGGGGGTGGATTGGCGCAAGGTCCTTCACGTCCAGCAGCGTATCGTCCTGCACGCGAATCTGCCGACCCGCGGCACCATAAGAAGCCGCCAGCAGGTGAGCGCGCTCGTGGACAAGGGCACCGGGAAAGGGGCCTTTATCGTGACGCGGCGGGACATCAGCGACCCCGTCTCGGGACGTGTGCTCGCCGAAGTGGAACAGACGAACATGTTGCGCGCCGATGGCGGTTTCGGGACGAGCAGTGGGACGTTGCGCATCCTCGACCCGGTGCCCGAACGGGCGCCCGACCATATCGTCGATCTTCCGGTCCTTGAGCAGGCGGCGCTGCTTTACAGGCTTTGCGGCGACTATAACCCGCTCCACGCCGATCCCGACGTGGCGCTTTCGGCCGGATTCGAGCGGCCGATCCTGCATGGCCTGTGCACGTTCGCGATGGTCGGCCACGCTGTCCTGGACCGCGCAGCCGGCTATGCGCCCGAACGCCTTACCCTGATCGAGGGGCGCTTTTCGGCGCCGCTGTTCCCCGGCGAGACGCTTCGCGTCGAGCTTTGGGACGAGGGCAGCGGACAAATCTTTGCGCGCGCCCGGGCGGCGGAGCGCGACGTCATCGTATTCGATCGTGGCCGTGCAGAGATCGGCGCCGCGTGATCGCGCCGTTATTCCTGACCCGATGTGAAAGGACTCTTGCATGAGCGTTACCGAAACCGTCGCCCGCGCTTCCACCGGCGAAGCTCCGACCGCCGCGCTGCTGCGTTTCATCCGTGATTGCCGCTGGGAAACCGTGCCGCCGGAAGTGCGCCACGCGGCGCTGCGTCAACTGATCGACACGATGGGCGTAATGGTCGCCGGGGCGCAGAGCGATCTTACCGATCAGACCGAGCGGATGCTGGGCGCTGTGCGATCGGAGGGGCCGGTCGCCGTGCCTGGCCGGCGCCGGCGCGCGGACATTCTCGATGCGACCTTCCTGTCGGCAACCGCAGGACATGGGATCGAGCTCGACGATGGCCATCGCCAGGGTTCGGTGCATCCCGCCGTTTGCGTGATCCCGGCCGCGCTATACGCGGCACATGGGCGCCAGGTTTCGGGAGCGAAGCTGCTCCACGCCATCACCTGCGGCTACGAAGCGATGATCGCGATCGCGACCGTCGCGCACCCCCATTTGCGACGCCGCGGCTTTCACCCGACCAGCGCGGCCGGTGTGTTCGGTGCGGCCGTCGCCGCGGGCCTTATCCT
>NZ_MINO01000104.1 GCF_001757355.1 Sphingobium phenoxybenzoativorans | reverse complement strand
CAACGTTGCCAAGACCGGTGCGCAAGCCGTCGGCCAAAAGGCTGCTGCTGGGATGCGCTCGCTCAAGGAGCGCGCGGCATCCGCCTTCCGTTCCGACGAGCCGGGGCCGGCATCTGGAGGCGCCGCCGCATCAGGCCAATCCACCGCCAACGAAGCCAATGCCGGCGCTGCCGACCCGCAGCAACAGGCGCAACCCGCCTGGGCCAAGCGCCTGCATCGCCGCCAGCAGATTGGTCATGCCGCCACGACCGCCGCCCATACGCTGCGCGGAGGTGACGGTGGCGGTTCGAGCAGCGGGCCGGGCTTGCACGATTCCAACGATTGAAGCGACTCATAAGGAGAACAAACCATGCGATTCAAACGACCGCAGGTGCGCTATGCCGATACGCCGCAGCCTGCCACGCCCTACCAATCCGCCGCCCAAGTGTGGGACGAGCGCATTGGCTCGGCCCGCGTGCAGGCAAAGAACTGGCGGCTGATGGCCTTTGGTTGTCTGGTGCTTGCGCTGTTGATGGCCGGGGGCCTTGTCTGGCGCTCGGCGCAGTCCATCGTCACGCCTTACGTGGTGGAAGTGGATCAGGCCGGCCAGGTTCGGGCGGTCGGCGAAGCCGCCACGCCGTACCGGCCGAACGATGCACAGATCGCCTATCACCTAGCGCACTTCGTTGTGCTGGTTCGTTCGCTGTCCATCGATCCCATCGTCGTGCGCCAGAACTGGCTCGATGCCTACGACTACACCACCGATCGCGGCGCGGGCGTGCTCAACGAGTACGCCCGCACGCATGACCCGTTCGCGCGCGTCGGCAAGGAGTCGGTCACGGTACAGATCACCAGCGTCGTGCGCGCCAGCGATGCGTCTTTCAACGTCCGTTGGACCGAGCAACGCTTCGTCAATGGCGCGCCGGCCGGTACTGAACGCTGGAACGCCGTGATTTCCACCGTCCTGCAAACCCCGCGCACCGAGCAGCGGTTGCGCAAGAACCCATTGGGCATCTACGTCAACGGACTGTCGTGGAGCCGCGAACTCGATGCCGCCGAAGGAGCCAAGCCATGAACCCGTCTTTCCGCTTTTACGCTTTCGTGTTGACGCTTGCAGCGTCAGTTCTGTCGTTGCCGGGCTGCGCCACGAAAGGCACGCCGCCGCCGATCATCTCGCTTGATGAGCCGGTGCAGGCCCAGCCGCTGCCCGAACCGCCCAAGCCGGTTGAAGTGGTGGAGGTGCCCAAGGTGCTGCCGATGCCGGCGCAGATGAAACCTCTGCCCGAGAGCATCGAAGCCAAGGCTGTACCGGAACCCGCCGATGAAAAGCTGCGGGTCTCGCGTGCCAACGCCGAGGCGCGCATCGCACCCACGCGCGAGGGTTACGTCAACGCCATTCAGGTCTGGCCCTTCACGGATGGTGCGCTGTATCAGGTCTATGCGGCGCCGGGGCGGGTGACGGTGATTTCTCTCCAACCGGGAGAGGAGCTGATGACGGTTGCCGCCGGAGATACGGTGCGCTGGATCGTCGGAGACACCTCCAGCGGCACCGGTGACGCGCTGCGCGTCAGCGTGCTGGTCAAGCCGATCCGCTCGGGCCTCAAGACCAATCTGGTCGTCACCACCAGTCGGCGCACCTACCTGATTGAACTTACCTCGACCGAACGCGCCTGGATGGCTTCGGTATCGTGGGAATACCCGAAAGATCGGATGCTGGCCCTGCAACGCCAGGCGCAGGCCGCACAGGCGACCGCGCCGGTCGATAGCGGCCTGTCGTTGGAGAAGATTCGCTTCCGCTATGCCATCAGCGGCAGTAATGCGCCGTGGAAACCGATGCGCGCCTTCGACGACGGCGAGAAGGTGTATATCCAGTTCCCGCCAGGCATCGCGCAAGGCGAACTGCCGCCGCTGTTTGTGATCGGCGCTCAGGGCGATGGGCAACTGGTGAACTACCGTTTCCGTCCGCCGTACTACATCGTGGACCGGCTGTTCGGTGCGGCTGAACTGCGCTTGGGCGGCGATAAAGGGGACGTGGTACGCATTGAGCGCACGGATGGTGTAGTGGGCGCAGTGCGGGGGAACTGACCATGAGCCAGAACGACACCCCGGACATTCCTGTTCCCGACGCAGCCCCAAAGGTCGCGCCGGAGAACGTGGCGCTTCGCGCGCAGCCGCGCCCGGTGACGCGATTGAACCGTCGCACGTTGGCGATCCTGTCCGGTGGCCTTGCTGTTGCCGTGCTGGGTGCAACCATGTGGTCGCTACAACCGCGCAAGCGCAGTGCAGGCGAACAGGCCGAGCTTTTCAACGTGGATCGCGTTTCGCGCTCGGAAGGACTGGACCAGCTTCCGGCCGATTACTCCAAGCTGCCGCGGGCTTTGCCTCCCCAAGTACCCGAGCTGGGGCCGCCGCTGCCGGGCGACTTGGGGCCAGCCATCGTGAAATCGCAGCAGCCAGTAGCGCCCACCTACACGCCACCTGGCCACGCTCCGGCTTCCGCCGAGCACGACGCGTACCGCAAGGAAGCGGAAGCGGCGGCGGGGGCATCGGTGTTCTTCCGCTCCAGTAACCAGCGCGCCGCTGCCGCGCCAGCACAGGTGGCTGCGGCCAGTCCTGCGTCCGGCCTTGCGGGCTTCGATCCGATGGCCGCAGGGCCCGCCTCGACCGCAGCACAGCCGGCCGATCCGACCGCCGTGCAGAATCGACAAGACCAGAAAGAGGCGTTCCTGAAAGCCGGTTCCACGGAAACCCGTAATTCCGGGAACCTGAAAATGCCGGCCTCGCCGTATCAGGTCATGGCCGGCACGGTGATCGCGGGCGCGCTGGTCACGGGCATCAAGTCCGACCTACCGGGCGACGTGATCGCCACGGTGACGGAGCCGGTCTACGACACGGCCACCGGCAAGTTCCTGTTGGTCCCGCAGGGTTCGCGCATCCTCGGCCGCTACAACAGCCAGGTGAGCTACGGACAGAGCCGGGTGCAAGTGGTGTGGAACCGGATCATCCTGCCCGACACGTCTTCGCTGACGCTGGACAACCTGGCTGGTGCCGATCCTGCCGGCAATTCCGGACTGGAGGATGGCGTCGATTGGCATTGGGATCGCATCTTTGCCGGTGGGGCGCTAACGACGCTGCTAGGTGTCGGTGCCGAACTGGCCGCGCCGGAGAACCGCCAGAACGGCGATCGCGTCATCAACGCTGGACGCAACAGCTTGCAGGACAGCGCGAACCAGGTTGGCCAAGAGATGACTCGGCGCAACCTCAACATCCAACCCACGTTGACGGAACGGCCGGGCCTGCCGGTACGCATCATCGTCAACCGGGATCTGGTGCTGCGCCCCTATCAGCCGCTGTTCTTCAATCGGGGGACTTCTCGATGAGTACCACGCGCAAGCTGCGGCTGGGGCCGCTGCCCAAGACCGAAAGCATCAAGCTGACCTTTACGTGCCCGGCCAGCCTCAAGGCGGACCTCGACCGTTACGCTGCGCTGCATGCGCAGACCTATGGCGAAACGGTCGATGCGGCGACGCTGATCCCGCACATGCTGGAGGCGTTCATGGCGGGAGATCGAGGGTTCAGGCGCGTGGGTTCGCCTAGGCGATCCGCAACGACTACTGCCAAGACGGAGCCGTCACAGCCTTTGCGTCAGTAACCGCAAGCCACGAGACTGCCCGCGGTGTGCGGCTGGAATGACGGTCAATCTCGAAGCCATGTAGAACGTTGAAGCCGAGTTGCGCTGCCGACCTGACAATATGCTCGATCCAGCCGCGCGTCAGGTTGTGCTGTGCAATTTTGAGTTGGACTTCTGGAGCAATACCTTTGTATTGGGCTGCGTTCCTTGCAAGGTGCAGCATGAATCTTGGATCGTCTGATGCGAAGCGCAAGACTTCGCCCGACCTCCATGCTGTCGTCCACGCCTGCGAAGTGCGTCCATAGATGCATATTTTTGCGAGGTCATTTCTCATCACGAGCTGGCGAAGATGCTCAGCATCTGCCGATCCCACAGTGGCGTCCAGGATCTTGGCCTGATCGGTGATCCGTACCGAACAGACATTGGGGCCGGCTTCCCGAGCCGCATCCAAATCGCGGGTGAAGAAGACCCCTGAATGAGGAACACGCAGCTCTTCACCGGGCACGGGTGGTGGAGGAACCACCCATGATCGGAATTGAGCGTTGTTCGTTCCATGAAACCACGCGGCAGCTCGAATGTTGTCCATACTCTTCGTCTGACGAAAATGAAGAGGCCGCCCCTGCGCGAACAGGGGCGGCCCTGAATTGGTGCCCGAGGCCGGAATCGAACCGGCACGCCTTTCGGCGAGGGATTTTCTTACCACTTCGGCTTTCGCCGCCAGCGCATGCACTGTTCGTGGTCTGGAGCACGCCTTCACCATAGCCTTGCAGCCGTAGGTGCCCGCCGTCTGCTCTCTACACCTTCCCAGGCGCTGGGCCTGGGCTTGGCTCGGCGTTGGCTCGGATGCCGGGGCATCCAGGGCTTTCGCCGACTTTGACGGGCTTCACTTCGGGCGTTTCCCCCCGAAGGCTCAAATTGTTTAAGTCCCTTGTGTCTACCGATTTCACCACTCGGGCATTACATGATGCGCAGGAGCCTACACTTCTGCTGGCTCCTGCTTGGCTCCTGACCATCAAGGCGAGCCTCGAAGCTACGCCTTGAATGCTCGCAAGCCGTTGTCACTATTGACCTTCCGCCCTGATGGCACAAGCAGAAAGGACTTGACAAAACAGATTTTAAGCCCGCCCGCTCCGCTGTCGATCAGCAGCGCGCGATCCTTCCCGAAGATCAGATAGAGAAATGGCGCCTCGAAATTGGTTTTGACGGACTGGCGGATGACAAACGTGTCCGCGTCGATCGATTGTATCTGGGTTTCCGGCTCCGTTGCCGCCGTCCCGTCGATCCAATGCTCGAACTGGGGCGTCACCGGCGCAGGCGCTGCCGCTCCCAAGAGCAGTACCCCGCCAATCAATGCGGCATGAAGAGGCTTGGCGGCAAGACGGCGGATGGCGTGAAGCAATGCGGTTTCCCCCATATTGCCACCATATGAATTATTGCTGCCTGAGCAAGCCGGCAAGGGATGGCGGGGGCTGAATCTAGTTTGATATCCGATTCGTCCCAGGATGCGATGCGCATGCGACTCTGCGCCATGCCCGCACGGGTTACAAAGAGCGATGATGGCTCCAGGAAACGCCGATTTCCGCTATTCCCAGGACATCAGCAGATATCCGGGAAGAAAATGGTGCCAGAAGAGGACTCGAACTCATATTTTATCTAACTGCTTTATAAACATAGTGTGGATTTTCCCTCTGCCTTGTACCCTATTTTATACCCTCAAGATAAAAGTGAGGAGAAGTTCGATGCCCAAAATTATCGGTATTGATGATTTTTCTCGATCTTCCTCGATCGCAAATTTCCTTCCAACCTTGATGTTTCAATTGTGGGGTTCAACCGCGATCTGCTCAGTCCCGGTCGCGCCGCCGGTGATGACCGCCTAGCGCCTTTGCAGCCTTGGCTGCTCGTTTTGGGCATCGGCGAGATTGGCAGGCTGTAGTTCTGTGGTGTCAGATATGAAGATCTCCTTTGGTCTTGGCTGAAGGTCCGGGTGCGCCGGATGGGATCCTGCTAGACGGCACGCTTGGCTGGCCCGCGATCCCATGCGCAACGGGAGGACAGGCTCGATCTCCGGACGGGCAGGTCCGCTCAGGGATGGGCGCGGTGGACGGGCAAGTCGCCAGCGTTGCGGTCATGTCGGCTTGCTCCCCCGTGCGACATGATGCTGCAGCCGTAGCCAGCGTGCGCGGCGCCTCGCATCGTGCACGAGCGCACCTGGCAGGTCAGTGAGCGCGCGCAGCCCGGTGACGGTGCCGAGGTTGCGGACCGCGCGCCGGGTCTCGCCGACGATGTGCTCGACCATTTCTTTGGGATCGATCTGGCCTTCCTCTTGCACCAGCGACAAGCGGTGGAGGGCATAGAGACCGAGCAGCCAGGCGCTCAGGAAGTAGAAGTCCCAGTGCGACAGCGAAATCGGGCTAAGCAACACCGTGCCGTTAGGACTGGTCCAGCGCAGTAAGAGTTCGAAGCGCCGGGCAGCGAAGAAATCGGCGAACAGACCGCCGAGGATCGGGGCAATGCCGGCGGCGAGCGACGAGGTTAGCGCGCTGGTCGCGACATAGGCGGTCGCTTCGCCGCGCGGGCTCAGCTTGAGCGCGATATTGGCGGTGGCGAGCGTGACCCCGGCCACTGCCGCGCCCATCAGCGCGTGCAGACCGACGAGATAGGCCATGCCGACATCGCTCGCGCCGAGCGGCGAGGCACCTATCATCCCGACGATGCACAGTATATAGGTAGGTGCGGCCACCGCGAGCACCGACTTGTGCGCGAACCGATCGCCGAGCGTGCCCCAGCCGCGCACCGCGATGAGGTTGGTGACCTGGCTCGCGACGCTCAGCAGCATCACGAAGGTCATGTCGAAGCCGAGCCGGCTGACGATGAATACGGTGAAGAAGGGCGTGGCGAGATTGACTGCGAATGCCAGCTCGAGAGAAACATGACCAGCCGCCGGAAATTGGGATCGGCGAGCGGACGACGCAGCATCGAGACGAGGCCGAGCGGCTCGCCGGTCGGCAGCGGCATGGCAGGCTCGGGCATTCTCGCCACCACCACCGCCACTGATCAGGCCGGTCGCGCAGCCCACCAGATAAAGACCCGCAAAGGCGAGCGCGCGGGCGTCGCTTCCTGCTTGTGTCCGGTCGAGCAGGAAGGCGGCGGCAAGACCGGCGATGAGGCTTACGGTCGTGGTCCAAGTCGTCCGCCGCGCGAAGATGAACCCGAGTCGCTCCTGCGGCGCCAGATCGCGCAGCCAGCCATTCCAGGCACAGCCGCCGATCGCGCCGAGACCGCACAGCACGAACTGCCCCAATATCAACGCCGTGATCGCCAACGGGGAGGGAAGAAAGGCGGCGAGCGTCATCAGCAGCAGCATCGAGCGGCCGATCGCGCTGGTGACGACCGCGATCGCCTTGCGGCGGCGCAGGCGCTCGATCAGTAGAACCGCTGGGGCCTGCAGCAACTGGCCGAGGAACGGCGCGCTGGCGAGAATGCCGACAATTAGGTTCGACGCCCCAAGATGCAACGCGAAGGCAGTCAGGATGACGCCGCTGGTGACCACCGCGGTCGCGCTCGAATAGCCCGCTTCATAGATCAAGCGTCTGAGCCCGGCCTCGCGCTCGGCGTCGCCGATCTGCGCCTGCGGCGCGAGCGACAGGCCCGGGCGGGAGCGAAAGGCGGGGCTGGCGTCCACCGGCTATTCGCGCCCTTCCACGATACCCGAAGGGTCGCGCCGTTCTGCTTCATGCTCATGCGGTCTTGCATGGCCGCCATGACGCAGGAACCGCCGGTCGATCTCGTCGATGATCGTCTTGGCCTTGTCGCTCGCCTGAAGCCGGATCAGCGCGTCGAGCTTGGCCTCGGTGCGGTCGTCATTCTCCTTGGAGGAGGGGGACCCGACATAGAGGAAATAGGCTAGGCCCACGACCTGCCAAAGCAGTTGCAGGAACTCCGACTGCCAGTTCTCGAACGTGTCGCGGCCCATCTCGATCAGATAGGTCGAGACCTCGGGCGCCTGCGCATGCTCCTTCGCGTCCTCGACATAGGCGTACCAGCCAAATGCCCAATGGCCGACAATCGAGACGGCGAAGAACAGCATTGTCAGCCAGGCGTAAGCATATTTGCGCATCGCAATGTCCCTCGCGGGCCGAACCGCCTCAATCGGGCTGTCGGCAGGACGCCGCACGGCTCCCGCCATCCTTGTCGAAGCAGAACGGCAATTTTCTGTTGTACACGTCAGAAACTGATCGGGAGTGCTTCTGGTTTCGGAAAAAGACAACAAAGACATGAACTTAACATATGATAGTCAATCGCCGGCGCGCGCGTCGGCAAGTCACGCCGGAGCGAGATAATATGATGCGCGACAGCTATGAGCGCGACAGCGGTGGTTCCCACGGGTCAGGGAAGAGGCAGCCTCGAGTGGAATCGCCTAGCGGCAACGGCAGCGCGCGTTTCAAGAGCAGGTTCCGGCCTAGCTTGGCCATTTAGCCATGCCGCCGACCAGCGCCAGCGCGCCGATGCGTTCGGCAACGTGACGCGGCGCGCGAGCGCCATAGTTTCGCTCGATCGCGAGAGTTTCGGCCCAGCGTATCTATTCGAGTGTCATAGGAGCGAGGCCGCCTCGGCAATGGCGGCCGGCTTGTTCTTCATCCTAGGTCGGAGGTGGGTTCCATCGCGATCAGGTGATCGGGAAAGCAACGCGACTGGAATGCGAACATGTCCTCAATGCTGCCATGGAGCCACTGGTCCCATTCATCGGCATGAAGGATGCTGGCATGCGGTCATGTACCGGGCGGATCACCTCGTTGCAGTCGGTCATCTGTCCGCATAGACCGGTCCCGATTCATCGGACATGCGCCATAGGCCGGCCGAGGTGAAGATCGGCTGGTCGGTGACCGAGAACCAGGTGTGGGTCTTCGATCTCTCGGGTCCTTCCTCCTCGGCGAAGCACGTTACGGGATCAGGCAGCGCCACTGCGGCTTGGCGAGGTCGACGATTTTGTTGACCGGCTTGGGCTTGGCGGTCGGGCTCATGCCTTTCAGTCGCAGCGGAAAACCCCACGTCATTAACTGCATGATGCGCATACCTGCAGCCTCGCGCACGACGTACCCCGGAGTGCCCGGATAGACCTAGTCCGGCGCGTTCGACGCCGTCGGGTTCGCCACCCCGATATGCGCGGCGACCTCGGCAGCGGATTCGCGCACGGTGTAGATTGCACATGGACGTAAAGCTAGCATATTCGCAGTCGCTTAAGAAGCCTTTCGATGTGTGCGGCGATTGCGGTGCAATAATCGCCCCGACCGGGGCGCAATATGCTATCGGTCACTCAACCTGTCCCGTTTCGTGGGCCAATTCATTGACTTGACGTCGTTTAAACCAGATAGGCAGGGATGTCTTCCGATAAGCCGCATAGCTTTACGCTCACACCCGATCTCGCGCATCTGCTCGACACCCGTATCGCCGCTGGCGGTTATGGCAATGCCGACGCCCTTTTTGCCGCGGTTCTGGGCCAGGAGGCCGGTGTTCCTGCAACGCGCGCAGCGCTCGAAGGATGGCCGTTCGGTGGCGGCGAATGCGGCGCGCTGATCCGCGCGCGCGACTGGGCGGCAACAGCTTTGGGGCCGATCCACAGCTGGTCCCTGGAATT
>NZ_MINO01000103.1 GCF_001757355.1 Sphingobium phenoxybenzoativorans | reverse complement strand
GGGCGGCCGCGCCGCCATAGGTGCCGATGATCGCGCCGACGATGCCGAGCACCGCGCCCGTCGCAAGCGCGCCGCCAGACGCCCCGATCGCTGCGCCGCTAAGGCCGCCGAGCAGGAGGCGCGCGCCGAACTGCTGCGGCACCTTGCGGCTGGGGGTGGAGGGAAGTTGATCGGTGATCAGCTCCACCACGGCCAGCGCGGTGAATATCCAGGGCGTGAAGCGGTATCCCAGAAAGGCCAGCCAACTGCCGGACAGGTCGATCAGCCCAAGCTGCGCGGCCCAACTGATCGCGGCCGGGGCCATCATCGCGCGCAGCCCCGCGATGACCCCTATGGCGAGCGCCAGCCCCAGGATCATGACAATAGTTCCGCGTCCAGAGTGATCTCCGCCGCCTTCAGCAGCTTGGATACGGGGCAGTTCGCCTTCGCCTTGGCGGCAAGCTCCTGGAACGTCGCGTCGTCCGCGCCGGGGATCTTCGCCTTCAGCGTCAGGGCGATGGCGGGGATGGAAAAGCCGCCCTCGCCCTGTTCCAGCGTCACGACCGCCGTCGTATCCATTTTCTCCGCCGTCAGGCCGGCTTCGCCGAGGATCAGCGAAAGCGCCATGGTGAAGCAGCCCGCATGCGCCGCGCCGATCAATTCCTCCGGATTGGTGCCGGGCTGCCCCTCAAACCGGGCCGCGAAGCCATAGGGATAGGCGCTCAGGGCGCCGCTCTGCGTGGAGATGGCGCCGCGTCCGTCCTTCAGGCCGCCGACCCATTCGGCCGATCCCTTGCGATGGATTTTCATAAGATCGAACTCCTGCTGATGATGAGAGGATGCAACGCGGTTTCGCGCATTTGGTTACGGCCTGTCCGGGGCGACTCGCCTTTCCCGCTGCGCGTCCTGTCCTGAGGCCGGAGGATTGCCCAGCCGCCGTGCCAAATCAATCGCTTCCGTAACGATGGGAACAGCGCCGCCGCGCTTCCGTTAACCCAGGCATAAGCAAATCCCGTTGCGGGAAAGAGAGGACCAGATGACCGATGTTGCAAATGACGAAACGTCCACGCTGATCGCCTCCAACAAGGTGGAGGGCACGGCGGTCTATAACCGGCAGGGCGACAGGCTGGGGTCGGTATCCAATTTCATGGTCGACAAGCAGTCGGGCAGCGTGCGGTACGCCGTGCTGTCGTTCGGCGGCTTTCTGGGCATGGGCAAGGACCACTATCCGCTGCCCTGGTCGATGCTGTCCTACGACATCAACAAGAGCGGCTATGTGATCGATCTGGACAAAAGCCTGCTCGATAATGCGCCCCGTTACGAAAGCGGCCGCGAACCGGATTACAACCGGGATTATGGCCGCAACGTCTATGATTATTACGGGCTGACCTATCCCTGGTGAGGGCGGCCAGGATGCGTGCAGGGCCTTGCTCCCTCTCCTGAAGCGGGAACGGCCTTTTGCGCGCAATCATCGTCCCGCCCGGCTGAACCGGGCTATTCGGCGTCGGGCTGGTTCTGCGGCAGGGCGCGTTGAAAGGCGTCAAGGGTCAGGCAGGCCCGCTCCGCCTCCAGCAGCCGGTCAGGGATCGCGGCGTCGAACCGGCGGGCGTTGAAAAGCTGCGGGATCAGGAAGATGTCCGCCAGCGTGACGGCCGCGCCAAAACAGTAGGGGCCGGGCTGTGCGGCGATCAGTTCGGCGCAGGAGGCCAGCCCCTCCTCAATCGTCTCCCGCGCCCATATATGCGCTGCCCCGGTGTCGCTGAGCGCCTTGACGCGCTTTAGCACCCGCAGATTCTGCACGGGATGGATGTCGCAGGCGATGACCTGGGCAAAGGCGCGGACCTGGGCGCGGGCGATGGCGCCGCCGGGCAGCAGCGGCGGATCGGGATAGCGTTCGTCCAGATATTCGCAGATCGCCAGCGACTGGGTGAGCACCGCGCCCTCCACTTCCAGCGCGGGAACCAGCCCCTGCGGATTGACGGTCAGATAGTCCGGCGCGCGCTGCTCCCCCTTCACCAGATGATGGGGAATATCCTCATAGGCGACCCCCTTCAGATTGAGGGCGATGCGGACGCGGAAAGAGGCGCTGGACCGGAAATAGCCATGCAGTTTCATGGTGGTCAGCCTTGCGCCTGCGCTGGCGCAGGGGCCGCTTCCCGCACCGCCTTCGGCCCGAAGATGCGGGCGAGCAGCGCGAGATAGGCGATCCACGGCGCAAGCCATATCACCCGCGCCTGATAGCGGTCATGCGCGCCCGAAAGCCCGCCGCAGATGAAGGCGTTCACGATGATCCCGCACAGGATCATCGCCACGGCCATGCGCAGCGGCTTGGGGATGTTCCGGTCGAACATGGCCCACAGACATATGAACAGGGAGACGATCGCGATCGTGCGGGTGAATCGGGCGAATTGATAGGCGGGGACCTTCAGTTCGAACGCCCTGGTCTGCGCCGTCTGGTCATAGATGTGGGGCGGCAGGTTGTTCTTGAAGAATCCCCGCTCGATCCAGCCATAGTTGAATTCGTTGAGGCCGGTGCGGTTCATCTGCTTGTAGGCGCCCTCGAAGAATTTGCTGATGGTTTCGAGCGGCAGGTGAAGCACGGTCGCGATGACGAAGCGGGTTTCCTCCGCCGCGAGCTGGCGGCGTTGCGCCGGAGGAATGGCGCGGAATACGCCATCCGCGCTTGACCGGCTCCAGAGGAAATAGTCGCTGGGCAGCGGCAGGCGCGAGATATAGCGGCACAGGAGGAAGCCGTTTTTCGGGCAGGTGTCGCGCAGATAACGGGTGCCGGGGCCATCGGCGGTCAACCGGGCAGTGACGAAGGGCGGGCGGATCGGCGGTTGCCCCATGGCGTGGTCGACGCCCGCGGAGAAGATCGCCTCCCCCGCTATGCCGCTCGACGCCGCGGCCAGCACGATGGCGGCGGAAAGCCAGGGCCGGGGAACCTCCAATATATAATGCAGCAGGATGCATACCGCGACGACCGACAGCAGGATCGGCACATTGGTCGGGTGGAACAGCGCGGCGGCGGCGGTGACGCCGATCCAGAAGGCGCGCCGCCGCCAGCCATCCCGTTTCCAGAACAGCAGCAGCGCCGTCGCGCTGAGCAGCGCAAGCCCGCTGAACAGATCCGGCATCATGAAGGTCGCGAAGAAAGGCAGGGTGGTGCAGGCCAGCAGCATCAGCCCGGCGATCACCACGCCCAGCACGAGCCCTCCGACCCGCAGCGGCACGAAATATCGCAGGAAGGTGACGACGCAGACGCCGGTCAACGCCGCCTGCAATATGGCGGCGGGCCAGAAACCGGCCAGCGCAAGGCTGAGATAGAGGAAGCTGCCATAATAGATCGACCGGCCGAGCATGACCGGCGCGGCTGTCCAGTCCAGCTTCGCGCCGAACAGGCCGTGCGCCAGCGCATTGGCCCCGCCCAGATAGCCGGGCGTATCATAGAAAAGGAAGGGCATCCCGTTGACGAGGGCCGGCCAGAGAAACGCCAGACCAGCCAGCAGCGACAAGCGCCGCCAAGGGAAATCGCGATCCACCGCCGCCTTTTGCCCCATCATAATATCCTGTAGCCCCCGGACTTACGACACCCCACCCCGGCGCATGTCGTTGTCCGTCCGCAATTACCGTAGCCGAGCGCAGCCCGAAGGCAATGGGCGTTTCGACAGGATGATGCCAAAGCGGTCAACTTTTCATGTCATCCGCCGCATGTCCCAACGCGGGGCAATCATCCCGATTAAGCTTTTAACCACAACAGCTTGTCTTGATGATGCCGCAAATATCTGGTGAGGAGGGAGGATGACACAAGAAGAATTGAGCGGGTTGATCGGAACTGTGCTGAGCCGCGCGCCCCAGTGGGTGCGCCATGACCTCTCCTCCTCCGACCCTTCGCTGCGGTCGCGCGCGGAAGAAACGCTGGCGGCGATGATCGCCGCAGGGATAAGCGCGGACCTGGCCGTCGACCACGCCGACTGACCGGCTTGCCGGGGCGGGCTGGACTAGCGCAACGGGCGGGCGCATGCCCGGACCATGGCGCAATACCGGAAAGATTGGCTCAGCCCGGATGATCCGCCGCCGGTGGCGATGGTGCCGGCCGCCGGCGATTCGCCCTTCCTGCTGATCGGCGATCATGCCGGGATCGCGGTTCCTGCCCGGCTGGGGTCACTGGGCGTGTCCACGGCGGACATGGCGCGGCATATTGCCTGCGACATCGGCGTCAGAGGGTTGGGCGAGGCGTTGGCGCGCATGCTGGGCGCGGCGTTCATCCACCAGAGCTATTCGCGACTCGTGATCGACTGCAATCGCGACCCCCGGTCGCCCGAAGCCATACCGGCGGTGTCGGACGGCACACTCATTCTCGGCAATCAGGCGATCGCGCCGGACGAGGCGGCGGCGCGGATCGCGGCGATCCACAACCCCTATCAGGACGCCATCAAGCAGGCGATCGCGCCGGATAAAGCGATGGGGAATGCGAGGGTATTGGTGTCCCTCCACAGCTTCACGCCGGTCATGCAAAGCTTTGAACGGCCATGGGAAATCGGGGTGCTGCATGGCGGCGGGGACGAGCGGTTCGCGATTGCCATGCTGGATGTTCTGCAGGCGCGCGGCGGGATCGTGGTGGGGGACAATGAACCCTATCGCATGGATGGCACCGATCACACGGTGCCGCGCCACGCCTTCGCCACGGCCATGCCCTATGTCGAGATCGAGGTGCGGCAGGATCTGATCGGAGATCCGGCCGGGCAGGACCATTGGGCGGGGATTATCGCCGGGGCGCTGACGGCGGCGTTCAGCCGGATATAGGGCGGGCGTCGGCCTGCGCGCCGAGATGCCGGGCGATCAGGGCGCAGGCGATCAACTGGAGCTGATGGAACAGCATCAGCGGCAGGATCACCTGACCGACGATGGCGGCGGGGAACAGCACGCCGGCCATTGGCACCCCCGTCGCCAGGCTCTTTTTGGACCCGCAGAACAGCAGCACGATCGCATCCTCCCGCGACAGGCCGAGCAGCCGCCCGGCAAGGCGCGTGGCGAACAGGATCACGCCAAGCAGCGCCGCGCTCAGCACCCCGATCAGCAGCACGGTCGCGGGCGGCATCTGACGCCACAGCCCCTCGACCACCGCCGCGCCGAAAGCTGTGTAGACGATCAACAGGATGGAGCCGCGATCGACATAGCCGATCATCCCCTTGTGACGGGCAATGAACCCGCCGATCCACGGGCGCAGAAGATGCCCGGTGACGAAGGGCAGCAGCAGTTGCAGCAGGATCTTCTCAATCGACGAAAGCGACACCGACGCGCCGCTGCTCCCCAGCAGCAGGGCGGCCAGCAGCGGCGTCACGAAGATGCCGAGCAGGTTGGAGAAGGAGGCGCTGCACACGGCGGCGGCGACATTGCCGCGCGCAATGGCGGTGAAGGCGATGGACGATTGCACCGTGGACGGCAGCAACGTCAGGAACAGCATGCCGGTCGCCACCACCGGGGTCAGTCCGGGAAGCGCGCCGATGCCGACGCCAAGCGCGGGAAACAGCAGGAAGGTGGCGCCAAGCACCGCCAGATGCAGCCGCCAGTTGCCCGCCCCCGCCAATATCGCCTCCCGCGACAGCTTCGCGCCGTGGAGGAAGAACAGCAGCACGATGCTGACATCGGCGGCGGCATCCAGCACGCCGACCCACATGCCGCGCGGCGGCAGGACCGACGCCAGCGCGACGGTCGCCAGCAATGCAAGGATATAGGGGTCGAACAGGCCCTTGATATGGTGGCGCATCGGAGCCTTTCGATGGGGCGGAGACATTATGCGAGGTATAAGGCCACCGGTTCTGATGGGCAGGATGACTTCCCCCCGTTCATCCTGAGCGAAGTCGAAGGACAACACTGAGCAGAGCGAAGTGCTTCACTACGTTCAGCAGGGCGCTTCGACAAGCTCAGCGCGAACGGTTTGGGATAAGGACGGGCGCGGGTGGCGATCCCCCTAATCCCACGCTACAGGCGTCGCATGACTGGCCGGCCCAACCGCCATATCGGAACCTTCCTGCTGATCGTCCTCGGCACGGTGCTTGCGCTGGCGGGCACCGACCTTGTGCTGCCCGCGGTGCCGGGGCTGCCCGCGATCCTGGGCGGAGACCTGCCCCGCGCGCAGATGGTGCTGGCCAGCTTCACCGCCGGGTCGGCGGTGGGGCTGCTGCTGTTCGGGGCGCTGGGCGCGCGGTTCGACCAGCGGCGGCTGTTGGCCCTTTCCTTGCTCGCCTATGGTCTGATCTCCGCCGCGTGCAGCATGAGTAATTCCATTAGTATATTGATATTATTGAGATTTATTCAGGGCGCGGCAGGATCGGCGGCGGCGGTGTTTGCGCCCGGACTTTTGCGGAAACTCTATGGCGATGGCGGCGCGGTCGGCGCGATGGGCCTGCTCGGCAGCATCGAGTCGCTGACCCCGGCGCTCGCCCCGCTGTTCGGCCTGTGGCTGCTGCGGCTTTTCGATTGGCGCGCCTCCTTCGACCTGCTCGCCATCCTTTCGATAGCGCTGGCGGCGATCGTCACCGCGCGGCACCGGCACCTGCCGCCGATGCGGGGGCTGGCGACCGGAGGCGGCTATTGGCGGCTGATCGCCGACCCCTGTTTCATGCGCTATGCGATCAGCCATGCCTGCACATTGGGCGCGCTGCTGATCTTCGTGTTCGGCGCGCCGACGGTGTTCACCGTGACGATGGGCGGGACGCTGAGCGATTTCATCATCATGCAGATGACCGGCATCGCCTTCTTCATCGTGATCGCCAACTGCTCCGGCGCGCTCGGCCGCCGGTTCGGCGATGAGACGATGATCAGCATCGGAACAGCCATCACCGCAGCGGGCGGCGTGGCGATGCTGGCCTATGCGATGGCGGGCGGGCGCAGCATCCATGTCGTGTCGGCGCTGTTCCCCCTGCTCAACACCGGGCTGGCGCTGCGCGGACCGGCCGGTTTCCACCGGGCGATCGTCGCGGCGAGGGGTGACGATGCGCGCGGTGCGGCGCTGGTGATCGTGGCGATATTGCTGACCACATCGCTGGGCACGGCGGCGGTCGCGCCCTTCATCGGGCTGGGCCTGCCCGCGCTGGCGACCGGCACCGCGCTGGTGGCGGTGGCGGGGTTGCTGAGCCTGACGCTGCCGAAGCTGGAGATGGCGGCGGGGTAGGCTTTTGGAGCCTGTGTTAGTCAGATGAATAGCGTGCTCCTGCACGCCACTTCCAAAAAAGCCGTTCAGGCTGAGCGAAGTCGAAGCCCTCCACTGAACGCAGTGAAGTGCCTTCGCTTTGCTCAGGTGAACCCTTCGACTTCGCTCAGGGCGAACGGGGATCTTAACAAGAGCAGCCGGCAAATAGCCGGCCACGCGATCAGATGTGGATCGGCTTGCCCGTGACCGCCATCGCCGCTTCCTTCACCGCCTCATTATGCGTCGGATGCGCGTGGCAGGTGTAGGCGATGTCCTCGCTGGATGCGCCGAACTCCATCGCCTGGGCGGCCTGCGCGATCATCGTGCCGGCCGGAGAGGCGACGATCCACACGCCAAGCACCTTGTCGCTGTCCGCGTCGGCGATGATCTTCACGAAGCCGTCCGTGTCCTTGATCGCCTTTGCGCGGCTGTTCGCCAGCATCGGGAATTTGCCGACCTTGACCGCGCCCTTTTCCTTCGCGGCTTCCTCGGTCAGGCCGACACCGGCGATTTCCGGGTGGGTGTAGACGACGGACGGGATGACATCGTGATTCACGATGCCGGTCAGGCCCGCGATATTCTCCGCGACGGCGACGCCCTCATCCTCCGCCTTGTGGGCCAGCATCGGGCCGGGGATCACATCGCCGATCGCCCAGACGCCATCCACCTTGGTCGAGAAGTCGTGACCGGTTTCGATCTGGCCGCGCTTGTTGGTTTCCAGGCCGATCTTGTCGAGGCCAAGCCCGTCCGTATTGGGTTTCCGCCCGATCGCGACCAGAACCACGTCCGCCTCAATGGTTTCGCCAGCGCCACCAGCGGCGGGTTCGACGGAGACCGTCGCCTTCTTGCCCTTGACCGCGACGCCCGTGACCTTGGTGGAGGTCTTGATATCGAAGCCCTGCTTCTTGAACAGCTTGTTGGCTTCCTTGCGCACCTCGCCATCCATGCCGGGCAGGATCTGGTCGAGGAATTCGACGACCGTGACCTTTGCGCCCAGGCGCTTCCACACCGAGCCAAGCTCAAGCCCGATCACGCCGCCGCCGATGACGACCATATGCTCCGGCACCTTCTTCAGCGCGATGGCGCCGGTCGAATCGACGATGATGCCCTTGTCATTGTCGACCGCGACGCCCGGCAGCGGGGTGACGGACGATCCAGTGGCGATGATGATATTCTTCGCCGTCGCCTTCTTGCCCGCAACCTCCACCGTGTGCGCGTCGACGAAGGTGGCGAGGCCCTTCAGCCAGTCGATCTTGTTCTTCTTGAACAGAAATTCGATGCCGCCGGTCAGGCCCTTTACCGCGTCATCCTTGTCAGCAAGCATGGTTGGCAGGTCGAGCTCGACACTGGCCAGCTTCACGCCATGCTTGGCGAGCGCGCCCGAGGACGCCTCATGGAACAGTTCGGAAGCGTTCAGCAGCGCCTTCGACGGAATGCAGCCGACATTGAGGCAGGTGCCGCCCAGCGTCTCCCGGCTTTCCGCGCAGGCGGTCTTGAGACCAAGCTGCGCCGCGCGGATCGCGGCGACATACCCGCCGGGGCCGGAGCCGATCACCAGCACATCATAGTCGAAGTCAGCCATAAAAATCTCCGTTCGCCCTGAGCCTGTCGAAGGGCTGCACTTACTTTTTCGCCCTTAGCAGGAAGGACAGGGCTTCGACAGGCTCAGCCCGAACGGGATATAAGACAGCTATATTACGCCTTACAGGTCGATCAGCAGGCGGGTCGGGTCCTCGATCGCGTTCTTGACCGCGACCAGGAAGGTCACGGCTTCGCGGCCGTCGATCAGGCGGTGGTCGTAGCTCAATGCCAGATACATCATCGGGCGGACGACGACCTGGCCGTCGCGGACGACCGGGCGGTCCTCTATGCGGTGGAGGCCAAGCACGCCGGACTGGGGCGGGTTGATGATCGGGGTCGACATCAGCGATCCGAACACGCCGCCGTTGGAGATGGTGAAGGTGCCGCCCTTCATGTCATCCATGGTCAGCGCGCCGTCCTTCGCTTTCTTGCCGAAGTCGCCGATGGTCTTTTCGATCTGGGCGACGCTCATGCTTTCCGCATTGCGGATGACGGGCACGACCAGGCCGTTGGGCGCGGAGACCGCGACCGAGATGTCGGCGAAGTTGTTATAGACGATCTCGTCGCCCTCAATCTGGGCGTTGACGGCGGGCACGTCCTTCAGCGCCATGCACACGGCCTTCGTGAAGAAGCCCATGAAGCCGAGGCGGACGCCATGCTTCTTTTCGAACAGGTCCTTATATTTCGCGCGCGCTTCGATGACGGCGGTCATGTCGACATCGTTGAAGGTGGTGAGCAGCGCGGCGGTTTCCTGCGCGGACTTCAGCCGCTTGGCGACGGTCTGGCGCAGGCGGGTCATCTTCACCCGCTCCTGCGCGCGGCCGGGCGCGGAGGGCGCGGCAGGGGCGGAAGGCGCGGAGGCGGATGCGGGAGCCGTGGACGCCTTGGCCGTGCCAGCGGCGACGGCGGCGGTCACATCGTCCTTGGTCAAGCGGCCGTCCTTGC
>NZ_MINO01000102.1 GCF_001757355.1 Sphingobium phenoxybenzoativorans | reverse complement strand
ATCGCAAAGACGCAGGTGGACAGGATAGGTATGCGATTTTTGGGGGTGTAGGACAGGGGGTGGGAGGCGTCAGGGGTATTGCTGGCGGGTGTGTTTGACGGCGAGTATTTCTATGGCGTGGGCGGCAACGCGATAGACGAGAATATAATTGGGCGTGACGAGGGCTTCGCGTGTGCCGGGCACGCGGCCTGTGCGATACATATAGGGATGGTTGGGTAGCTGGCCGGCAGTATGGCGGATGGCCTCTCCGATCCGCCCGGCGGCGGACGGGTTCTGAACCTCTATGAAGTCTAGTATGTTCTCAAGATCATCGAGCGCCTCCGGGTGCCAGATGAGCGCCAGCATCAGAGCTGTTTTCGCCGGTCAATGATGGCCTGCATCCGCGCCATAACTTCGTCATGGGGGATGCCCGGCTTGTCCGACGCCATCCGCGCCTCGACAGTGGCCCGGAACCACGCGTCATAGGCTTCCGCTTCCTCGGTCGTCGCGAATTCGGACTCGATGGGGGTAAGCTTGGTCATTTTAAGAGCATATAACTTTTGCAGGCAGCAGCAAGGACAATAGAGCATTTTTGATCTGCCAAAATGGATATAATAAATTATACTATAATATCAACATTGTGAGAAATATTGGGTCATTTGGAATTAGACATCCGAGATCATCTCCTAAAATTTGGTCTTCGATGATCTTGGAGGAAACATGACAGGAATAGAAACGGCTTTCGCTATCGCTGCCGCTAAGGAGAGCGCTAAACCGGCTGGACGCCTTTTATCAGCGGTAGGTCGTCGCCGATACGACGCGATAAATGTAAAATATACTAACGCTTTCCAAGATCATATGGATCAAGTTATAAGGAAAACTTCATCGGTCAAAAACTTAATTTATAAAGATCAATCAGCAAATATAAAAGAAAAATATGTTAATATAGAATTTATGCAAAATGACAGAAAAGTTTCAGACTTATCAGTCGTAGAAGGCCTTAAAAATGGGCAAAAGTTCATAGTTTCTGGCACCGCTGGGGCCGGAAAAACAATGTTTATGAAATGGTGCTCTCTCGAATTAATTAGTAGCATTATAAATCATCAACTAATTCCTTTATTCCTAGAATTAAGAGAAATAGGAATTAAAGATGATACTGAAAATTTTTGTGAATTTCTTTTCAAAAACACGTCATCAATAAAAAATAAAGCTACATATAATCAGTTTCTAGAAGGCATAAAATCTGGTATTTTTGTGATAATTCTTGATGCTGTCGATGAAATAAATAACGAAATAAGAGATGATGTCTTAAAAAGCATTAGAAAAATGGCCAGCGCGATGCCTGATGTTGGTATGATTGTCTCTACCCGTCCCGAGCCTCGCATAGAATCCATACCGGAATTTTCAGTATTAAAAACGTTGCCGATGAGCCTAAGTCAAATTGTGCAGGTTTTAGATAAGGTAGACTATAACAACGATGTTAAGCAAAAACTCATAGCAGAGTTGAAATCTGGACTATATAAGAAACATAAGAGCTTTCTATCAAATCCATTATTGGCAACGATAATGTTATTAACATATGATCAAACGGCGGAGATACCGACAAAAGTAACCTCGTTCTATAAACAGGCATTTGAAACGCTATATCAAAGGCATGACGCTACCAAGGGCGTTTATAAACGAGGTCATTACGCCGGTCTGCCAATGGATGAATATGAAAGGATATTTTCAGCATTCTGTTATCGGTCATATGCAAATTCAAAATTTGAATTTTCTGATGGAGAGCTTGGAAAGCTTTTCAGAGATGCTGTAGCATATTGTCAAATGGATGTAGAGGCAGATTTAGTTGTCAAAGATTCTATGGAATCGGTTTGTTTAATCCAGAAAGAAGGTCTCGATAACGTTTTTGCGCATAGATCTTTTCAAGAATATTTTACTGCCATATTTGTCTCATTATATAGGGGGCTGACGTTTATCAAATAATAGATAGGGTCGCTGAACGAGGGCATTCTGAAAATGTTTTAGAAATGTTATATGAAATAGATCAGGAAATTTTAGAAAAGAATTACATTTTGCCAAAACTGTCCGAGTGGATGAAATTAGTTGGTAAATTAAACCTAGAATCTGCTAGCGGAATGTCAAAATTTCTAACAGCAACTTTCGATAGCTTTGATATCTCCGCCAGAGATGGGCATATTGCCAGTTATAGAGTAAATAATGGCAAAGCTTGTATGTTTTTTAGCAGAATAGATAGCATATATTCTGAAGCTAGGATCCATGAATATTTTTTTGAAGACGGAAGATCATCAATATTTGGTGATATAAATAAATTTATAAGAGAAGAAAAATCAAAATGTGAAGTCATTAAGATAATAAGAGAGAAATTACGTTCGCGAAATCGTGAAGATGATGAGTTTGTTAGAGTGGATGGAGGAATTTCCCGATGCAATTGGCTAATAAAAACTGAAATGCCGAAGAGGCTTGAAAATATCAGAAAATCTATAAGTGCATTACATAAGAAAATATCTGATAACGAGGTATCTAGGGCGAAGGTTTCAAGGGATATAATGGCTCCCTTGTCATTTGATTGAGCAAGTATGCAGCATGTTATCAAAACCTTTGTTGTTTGGGATCACTCCGCCGCCACACTCTCCAACCCCAGCAGCGGCGCCAGATAATGCCCCGTGAATGACCGCGGCTCCTTTGCCACCTTTTCCGGCGTGCCTTCCGCGATCACTTCGCCGCCCTTCACGCCGCCTTCCGGTCCCATGTCGATGATCCAGTCGGCGGTCTTGATGACGTCGAGATTATGTTCGATCACGACCACGCTGTTGCCCTGTTCGACGAGGGCGTGGAGGACTTCCAGCAGCTTGCGGACATCCTCGAAATGCAGGCCGGTGGTGGGTTCGTCGAGGATGTAGAGGGTGTTGCCGGTGGCGCGGCGGGAGAGTTCCTTGGCGAGTTTCACGCGCTGGGCCTCGCCGCCCGACAGGGTGGTCGCCTGCTGGCCGACCTTGACATAGCCGAGGCCGACTTCGGCCAGCATCGCCATCTTGTCGCGGATCGGGGGCACGGCCTTGAAGAATTCCACCGCATCCTCGACCGTCATGTCCAGCACGTCGGCGATGCTCTTGCCCTTGAACTTCACCTCCAGCGTCTCGCGGTTGTAGCGCGCGCCGTGGCACACGTCGCAGGTGACGTAGACGTCGGGGAGGAAGTGCATCTCTATCTTCAGCACGCCGTCGCCCTGGCACGCCTCGCACCGGCCGCCCTTCACGTTGAAGCTGAAGCGGCCGGGCTTGTAGCCGCGCGCCTGCGCTTCGGGGAGGCCCGCGAACCAGTCGCGGATGTTGGTGAAGGCGCCGGTATAGGTGGCGGGGTTGGAGCGCGGGGTGCGGCCGATGGGCGACTGGTCGATGTCGATCACCTTGTCGCAATGTTCCAGGCCCGTCACCTTGTCATGCGCGCCGGCGATGATGCGCGCGCCGTTCAGCGCACGGGCCGACGCGGCGTAGAGCGTGTCGATGGTGAAGCTGGACTTGCCCGATCCGCTGACGCCGGTGATGCAGGTGAAGGTGCCGAGCGGGATGCTGGCCGTGACGCCGCGCAGATTGTTGGCGCGGGCGTTGTGGACGGTCAGCTTCTTGCCGGAGCCCTTGCGGCGCTTGGGCGGCACATCGATGCGGCGGGTGCCGTTCAGATAATCGGCGGTGACGCTGTCCTTGTGCGCCAGCAGTTCGGGCAGGGTGCCCTGCGCGACGATGCTGCCGCCGTGGACGCCCGCGCCCGGCCCCATGTCGACGATATAGTCGGCGGTGCGGATCGCATCCTCGTCATGCTCGACGACGATGACGGTGTTGCCGAGGTCGCGCAGGCGCTTGAGGGTGATGAGCAGCCGGTCATTGTCCCGCTGGTGCAGGCCGATGCTGGGCTCGTCGAGCACGTAGAGCACGCCGGAGAGGCCGGAGCCGATCTGCGACGCGAGGCGGATGCGCTGGCTCTCGCCGCCCGACAGGGTGCCGGAGGTGCGGTCGAGGTTCAGATAGTCGAGGCCGACATTGTTGAGGAAGCCGAGCCGCTCGACGATCTCCTTCAGGATGGCCTTGGCGATCTGGTTCTGCTGATCGTTGAGCTGCGCGGGGAGGGTGGAGAAGAAGCCGAGCGCGTCCACCACCGAGCGGCGGGTGGAGATGGAGATGTCCTCGCCTGCGATCTTCACCGCGCGGGCCTCCGGCTTCAGGCGCGCGCCTTCGCAGGTCTCGCAGGGCTGGGCGGTCTGATACTTGCCAAGCTCCTCGCGCATCCAGGCGCTTTCGGTCTGGAGCATGCGGCGGTTGAGATTGCCGATGACGCCCTCGAACGGCTTCTTGACCTCATAGGACTTTTTGCCGTCGACGAAGCGCAGGGTGACGGGCTTGCCCCCGGTGCCGTGCAGGATGATGAGCTGAACCTCGCCGGGCAGGTCCTTCCACGGGGTGTCGAGGGAGAAGCCGAACTCCTTCGCCAGCGAGGCGAGCACCTGCATATAATAGGGGCTGGGCGGGTTGGACTTGGCCCAGGGGACGATCGCGCCCTTCTTGAGCGAAAGGTCCTCATTGGGGACGACGAGCTGCTGGTCGAACTCCAGCTTCTCGCCGAGGCCATCGCAGGCGGGGCAGGCGCCCTGGGGGGCGTTGAAGGAGAAGAGGCGGGGCTCGATCTCCGGAATGGTGAAGCCGGAGACGGGGCAGGCGAATTTTTCGGAAAAGACGATGCGGTTGGCGGGGATGCCGGTGTTTTTCATGCCTTTCTTAAGCCCCTCCCCTTCAGGGGAGGGGTTTGGGGTGGGGGGTGTCCCCAAACGCTGCGTCTCCTCGACAGGCCCCACCCCCGGCCCCTCCCCTGAAGGGGAGGGGAGTTTGAGGTCCGCGACCGTCCCATCGGCCAGATCCACATAGGCCAACCCATCGGCCAGCTTCAGCGCCGCCTCGAAGCTTTCCGCGAGGCGCGTGGACATGTCGGCCTTTACGGCCAGGCGGTCGACGACCACCTCGATGTCATGCTTATATTTCTTGTCGAGGGCGGGGGCGTCCTCGATCGGGTAGAGTTCGCCGTCGATGCGGACGCGGGTGAAGCCCGCCTTCTGCCATTCGGCCAGCTCCTTGCGATATTCGCCCTTCCGCCCGCGCACCACGGGGGCGAGCAGGTAGAAGCGCGTCCCTTCCGGCAGGGTCATCACGCGGTCGACCATCTGGCTGACCGTCTGCGCGCTGATGGGGAGGCCCGTCACGGGCGAATAGGGGATGCCGACCCGCGCCCAGAGCAGGCGCATATAGTCGTAAATCTCGGTCACGGTGGCGACGGTGGAGCGCGGATTGCGGCTGGTCGTCTTTTGCTCGATGCTGATCGCGGGGGACAGGCCGTCAATATGCTCGACGTCCGGCTTCTGCATCATCTCAAGGAACTGGCGCGCATAGGCGGAGAGGGACTCCACATAGCGCCGCTGCCCCTCGGCATAGATGGTGTCGAAGGCGAGCGAGGATTTGCCCGACCCCGAAAGCCCCGTGATGACGATCAGGCTGTCGCGGGGCAGGTCGACGTCCACGCCCTTGAGATTATGTTCGCGCGCGCCGCGCACGGATATGTGGGTCAGCATTCGGAACACCGATGCTTTTTAATGTGAGTCAGCATGGAGAGACTTGTTCCAGATTTGTTCTATCGGGGCAAGGGGGCAGAACCGGCATATGGGAGCTTTTGCCGCAGGCGCAATGCGCACCGGCGGAGAAGGGCACCGGGCGGGCCGAATGTCTGAAATCAGACAATGGCTTTTTCACGCGGCACGCCATTCTATCCTGTCCGCGCTGGACCGGTGAGATTGCTACAGCCTTTCGGGTCGCTCCGACGCAACCGGTCCGGCAACCCCGCAATGGAAGATATATAGCGGCCCGGCCGCGGAACTTTCGGTCTGCCCCGTCAGTCCTGTTCCTTTGGGCATCACCGGACCCGCACCATGCAAAGCAGCACCAACCTTGTCCTGACGGCGCTTGAGCCGGCCGATGCGGAGCGGCTTTCCCTGCAGATGGAGAAGGCCACGTTCGCGCGGGGCGCGTGCATCCTGCATGCGCACCGGCCGATCGAGCATATCCATTTCGTCGAGGACGGCATCGCCTCCATGCTGTCCACCCGGACCGGCGAGCGGCGCGCCGAGGTCGCCCTGATCGGCCGGGACGGGCTGTGCGGGACGGCGGGCCTGATGATGGCGGAGCATGCCGCGCATGATGTGGTGGTGCAGGTGGATGACGCCCGGACCGTCCGGGTGCCCCTGAACGCGCTGCTTGACCTGATGGCGCAAAGCGCGTCGCTGCGGCGCGTGCTGTTGCGCTATGTCTAGGCGCTGTTCGTGCAGGTCGGATCGAACGCCATGGCCAACCTGTCCGACCGGCTGGACGTGCGGCTCGCCCGCTGGCTGCTGATGTGCCACGACCGGGTGGACGGCGACATGATCCATATCACCCATGACTATATGGCCGTGATGCTGGGCACGCATCGCAGCGCGGTGACGAGCGCATTGCATGTGCTGGAGGGCGAAAGGATGATCCAGACGGAGCGCGGCTCTGTCAGGATCGTCGATCGGCCACGGCTGGAGACGGCCGCGCAGGACACATATGGTCTGGCCGAGGCGGAATATCGCCGGCTGGTCGCTCCCTTCGGCAAATCCCCCGCCTGATCCGCCCGCGCGATGATCGCACCGAAATGGATTGTCTAAAACCAGACTATTGGTTTTAGGGCATTTTTCTTCGCGCTAGCCTGTCTCCACCTCGGAGAACAGGCCAATGGGTCAGCTCAATATTCTATGTGTCGATGATGAGGAGGTCATTCGCGATATCGCGACATTCGCCCTCCAGTTGGACCGGGGCATCTCCGTCAGCACGGCTTCGAACAGTTGCAGCGCCCTCACTCTGCTTACCGCGCCCCAGACGGTTTTTCACGCCATCCTGCTGGACGTGCATCTCTGCGAGGAGAGCGGCGTGCTTCTCCTTGAGGATATTCGCGCCCTGCCGCAGCATCGCGCGACGCCGGTTATCGTCCTGACCGGCAATATATGGAGCGAGCGGGTGGCGCAGTGCCGCCGCCTGGGCGCGCTGGACGCCATCGCCAAACCCTTCGACCCCATGGACGCTGGCCGCAGATGTGCGGCGGCTGATCATGGCGTCCGGCGCGGGCGCTGGCGCGGAGAGATGGGGCGGGGTGGCGTAACCGGGGACAGCAGGAGAACAGGGAATGGGAGAGAGTTCCGCACGCGAAGGCAGGATCGGTCAAAGGGTCGGCAGGCGATTTCCAACACGGATCGCGTCAGTCATATCCTCTGGCGATTATCAGGTTTTCGGGGTGATCGAAGATATATCGAGGCACGGGGCCAAGCTGGTCACTGAATATCCGGAAAGGCTTGGCCGGCGCGTCGCGATACGGGGCGTGGCGCTGGACGTGGCCGGGACGATCATGTGGCGCAGTGGCGACAGATGCGGCATCCGGTTCGATGCGCCGATCGATCCGGTGGAGGTGGCACGCCGCAACGCATTGCTGCAATCCGAACCGCACGCAATGCCCAGAGCGCTTTGAAACCGGCGGGGCGTCACCGCACCATGCGGAAGCAGGTCCTGATTTCCTCGACGAAGCTGGCGGGTTGTTCGAAGGCGGCGAAGTGGCCGCCCTTTTCCGGTTCGCTCCAGTGGATGAGGTTGCGGTGCAGGCGCTCCACCCAGCGGCGGGAGGGGCGGAGCACTTCCTTGGGATAGAGGGTGACGCCGGCGGGAAGGCTGGTGACGCCGAGCGTGGCGGCGTCCAGCATGCTTTCCCAATAGAGCCGGGCGGCCGAGGCGCCGGTGCCGGGCAGCCAGTAGAGCATGATATTGTCGAGGATTTCGTCGCGGGTCAGCACCGCCCCGATGTCGCCGTCCACCCATGCGGTCAGCTTCTCGTAGATCCAGGCGGCCTGGAACAGCGGGGAGTCGACAAGGCCGTAGCCGACCGTCTGGGGCCGGGTGCGCTGGAGCATGGAATAGCCCGACCCGTCGGCCATGAAATGGTCGAAGGCAGCGGCGCTGGCGGCTTCCTCCCTGGTCCAGTCCGCCTGCTCCTGCGGGTTGGGGAAGGCGAGCGGCATGTTCAGGTGGATCGCCAGGCATTCCGGCGGATGGATGACCCCGATGGCCGTGGTGACCAGCGACCCCCAATCCCCGCCCTGCGCGACGAAACGGTCATAGCCGAGCCGCTTCATGAGCGCGATCCAGCAGCGGGCGATGCGTTGCACGCCCCATCCGGCCTTTTCCGGGATGCCGGAAAAGCCGTGTCCGGGCAGGGAGGGAATGACGACATGGAAGGCGTCTGCCGCATCGCCGCCATGCGCGACGGGATCAGTGAGCGGGCCGATGACTTTGAGAAATTCGATGACCGATCCCGGCCAGCCATGCGTCAGGATGAGCGGCATGGCGTCCGGGTGCGGCGACTTCACATGCAGGAAATGGATGTCGAGATCGTCTATCCGCGTGCGATATTGGCCGAGGGCGTTGAGCCGCGCCTCGCACCGGCGCCAGTCATAGCCATCGGCCCAATAGGCGCACAGGCTCTGCAGACCGTCGCGCTGAACGCCCTGGGAGGCATCGCCGACTGTCTCGCGCTCCGGCCAACGCGCGTTGCGCAGGCGGGCGCGCAGATCGTCCAGAGCGCTTTCGGGGATGGCGAGGCGGTACGGCTCTATGGCGGGCATGACAGTCGTTCAGCCTTATTTGCATGCAATATTGCGATTTACTGCCGGTAATTTCGAGTAGGCGCAATATTTTTTGGATGTGTGCATGCATGTTCGTGAGGCGAGATGCGCCCTGCAACGGCTCGCCCCTTCCTTAAAGAAAAAAGCAGCAAAGTTGATTGTTTTCCAAAGAGGATAACGCATACTCCGATTCGGATTCTCGCTTTGTGTGGCGGGCATCGGGTTGAGCTTGAAAAGAGCCGGCTGTGACAGGAGAGGTGAGTGTGAAAAGCGCGTCAATACAGCATGACAATGGACATTCTCGCCGGAGCTGGGCGCTTGCGGCCGCGTCGGCCCTCGCCATGGCCGGCATGGCGCTTACGGCATGTACGCCCGGGCCGGCCACGGAAAAGCAGGCTGTAGCAGAACCCGGTCACTGGGCCGAACAGTTGATCGAGGGACTGGATCACCCCTGGGCGATGACATGGCTGCCCAATGGCGACATGCTGATCACCGAGCGGCCGGGGCGGCTGCGCGTCGTGCGCAACGGCGTGCTGGACCCCAAGCCGATCGAGGGCACGCCCGAAGTGCTGAACACCAGCATCTTCGACGGGCTGCTGGATGTGAAGCCGGACCCGGATTTCGCGTCCAACCAGACGCTGTTCTTCACCTTCGTCACCGGGACCGACAGCGCCCGCACCGGATCCATCCTGAAAGCGCGGCTGGATGGCCACACGCTGGTCGACCAGAAAGTGATCTTCAGCACGTCCGCGCCAGCCCCTCCGGGCGGCCCCAGCATCATGCGCATCCTGTTCATGCCGGACAAGACGATGCTGGTCGGCGTCGGATCAGGCGGTCAGGGCAGTCGCGGCATGGTCCAGCGGCTGGACAATCAGTCGGGCAAGATCATCCACCTGAACCGGGACGGCAGCGCGGTCGCCAATGGGCCGTTCAGCAAGGAGCCGGGCGCCCGGCCGGAGCTGTGGGCCATCGGCTTCCGCAATTCGGCGGGCATCGCGCTTGGCTCCGACGGCAATGTCTGGACCATCGACATCGGGCCGAAGGGCGGCGACGAGCTTAACCTG
>NZ_MINO01000101.1 GCF_001757355.1 Sphingobium phenoxybenzoativorans | reverse complement strand
CGCTGCGCTTGCCGGCATTGTTGATGTGGAAAAGATAGCTCGACCCGGCGATCTGCTGGCCAGCGCCGCGCAGCGCGTCGCCCTTGACGGGCTCGACCTTGACGACATCGGCGCCAAAATCCCGCATCAGGCGGCCCGCCAGCGGAACGCTGGTGCGGGACGCGAATTCGAGGATGCGGATGCCGGCGAGGGGGCTTTGGCCAGGCTGCGCCGATTGGCGGCGCCGGGCGGCGGCGTTACTGGCTTTCGGCCCATCCCACGCGCCGACCTTGAGCGGATTGCCGATGGCCGGCGGGGCGGGCGCGGCCTGGTCGATCACCATCTCGCGCAGATCGCGAAAATGCGGATCTTCCAGCACCATTTCGATCGTGCTGATTTCGCCCGCGGGGATCGCGCGCGCGTTCATCCGCTCGACGATATCCTTCATCGTCCGCTCGCTCGTCCACGCGGACATGATCGCGTCGACTTCCTCGACGTTGCGGACGCGGTCGGCCTCGGTGGCGTAGCGCGGATCGTCCGTCAGCTCGGGGCGGTCGATGACCGCCATGACCTTTGCCCACCAGCCTGTGCCGCCGGTACCCGTGCAGATGACGACCGCGCCGTCGCTGGCGGGGTAAAGGTTCCAGGGTGCCGCGATAGTGTGCCGGTTACCGATCCGCTTCGGCTCTTTACCGCTCAGGAAATAGCTCGGCAGGAAATTGCCGAGAATTGCGGTGATGCAATCGACCAGGGCGAGGTCGATCGACTGGCCGCGCCCGGAGCCCTCACGCTCCCTGAGCGCGGTCATCACCGCGCCGAAGGCGAAAAGCGCGCTCGTGTGCAGCGCGTAGGGAAGGCCGCTCGCGACCGGCGGGCGCTCAGGATAGCCGTTGCACGCCATCAGCGCGCTCGCCGCTTCGGTCACGAGCTCGTTACCGGTCCAGTCCGAGCGGGCGTTGCCGGCGCCATAAAGGCTGATCGCGCACAGGATCTTGTCCGGCCAGCGCGCCTCGAACAGCGCCGGGTCCCGCAGCACCGCGGGCAACTCGGCGATAGAGCGATCGACGATAACCGTGTCGGCACCTTCGACCGCCGCCTCGATACCAGCGGCGGATGTCTCGACCTTTCCGCGATGGAGCAGCGAATGAAGGTAGCGTTGGTGATCGTTGCTGGCGGCAGGGGCGAAATCGAACAGGTCGACCTTGGCTCCAAGGCCGGCAAATAACTGTCCCGTCAGCGCCGCAGCCCCCAGGCCGCGGCTCGCTTCGACGATCCTCAGGCCGGCGCACGCCTCCATCAGATCACTCCTTCGTTGCGCAGGGCCGCGATCTCGTCTTCGCCATATCCGGCGGATTGAAGCACGGCGTTGCTATGCTCGCCCTTCCAGGGTGCGAAGCCGCGCACGCTGCCTGGCGTATCGGACATCTTGATCGCGGTTCCGACCTGCTTGACCGTGCCGAGCTCAGGATGCTCCACCTCGCTCACCATGCCGCGGTGGTGGAGCTGCGGGTCGTCGAAGATCTCGGCTATCGTATAGACTTTGCCGACGCAGACGTTCGCCGCGGCGAGAAGGTCGAACCATTCGTCGCGGGGGCGGCTGCGGAAGATCTTCTCCAGTTCGGCGCCGACCTCGCGTTGGCGCTCGCTTGGGGTTCCCGTGAAGTCCTCAGGGCGCGGCCCGCCATCGGCAAGATCCTCGCGCCCGATCGCGGCGCACAGGTTTGCCCAGAGCCAGGGTTCGACGCAGCCGATGCTGAGCCAGCCGCCCCCCGCGGTTTCATACAGCCGGTAATAGGCGAAGCTGCCCCCGAGCGCGCCGGTCCCGCGCTCTGCAACGCGGCCCCTGCTGACATAGTCGCGCACCGGGCGGGTCGAGGACAGCAAAGAGAGCGCACAGTCGAGGTAGGAGATATCGACATGCTGGCCGCGGCCGGTGCGCTCGCGCGCGAACAGCGCCATGCTGATCCCGGCGACGGCGTGCATCGCGGCGCCCCCGAAATCGGCGATCAGATTGGGGGGAACGATCGGTGGGCCGCCTTCGGCGCCGATGAGGTCTTGGATCCCGGCAAAACCGATGAAGTTATTGTCGTGACCGGGAAGGTCCCGATAGGGTCCGTCTTGGCCATAGCCGCTCAGCGAGCAATAGACGAGCCGCGGGTTCAGCGCCGAGAGCGTGGCATAATCGGCGCCGAGCCGCGCGGTGACGCCGGGGCGGAAGCCCTCGACCAGGACATCGGCATTCGCGGCGAGCTTCGCCAGCGCCTCGCGCCCCTTTTCGTGCTTGAGATCGAGGACCACGCTGCGCTTGCCGCGATTGCCGATGTTGGCAACCTGCTGCGCCGGATCCCCCCTCTTGGCCGAGCCGCCCGAGCCCGATTCCTTGGCGCGTGACGGCGTTTCGATCTTGATGACGTCGGCGCCCATGTCGGCGAGCATCATCGTCACGAATGCGCCTGGACCCTTCTGGATGAGCTCGAGCACCGTGACGCCGGCGAGGGGGCCGCTCATCAATGCGCTCCCTCGATCGACGGCTCGTCGCGTCCGACGACGAGCGCGTCGGCGATGGCGATGCCCTCGCCCTTGGGATAGACGAAAACCGGGTTGAGATCGATCTCGCGGACCGCGTCGCCCGAACCTTCGACGAGCAGCGACAATTGCTCCATCGCGGCGGTCAGCGCCTCGACATCGAGCGGCGCGCGGCCGCGTGCGCCGTCGAGCACCGGCCAGGCCTGGAGGCGCTTGAGCATCGCGAGCGCGGTGTCGCGGCGCACCGGCAGCGGCTCGATCATAACGTCCTTGAGAACCTCGATATAGACGCCGCCGAGACCCGCCATCATCATCGCGCCGAAATCGGGATCGCGAACGATGCCGAGCGCGAACTCGGTGCCCGGCTTCAACATCTTCTGGACGAGGATCCCGTCGAGCGCGGCGTCCGGCCGCTTCGCGGTGACCGATGCCATCATCTGCTCATAGGCGGCGCGTACCGCATCGTCGCCTTCGAGCCCGAGGGCGACGCCGCCGACTTCGGTCTTGTGCTGGATCGCGTCGGACTGGATCTTGAGCGCGACGGGCGCGGCGATGACGCGTGCTGCCGCGACCGCGTCGTCCACCGAGTGCGCGAGCACGTCGCTTCCGCCCTGCAGGCCATGGCGTGCGAGCAGGGCCTTTGCCTTGTATTCGGAAAGCCCGCCGGCCAGCGCGGCGACATCGGCGGCGGGGAGTGCGGGCGCTGGCGCGGGCTGGGTCGCTGCCGCGATTCTGCCGCGCGTTTCGGCGTAACGCACCATCGCGCCCAAGGTGCGGGCAACGCGCCGCGTGCTGGCGAACACACTGAGCCCGATCTCCTGCGCGAGCTGGAGGCTTTTGGGCGAGGCGGGCGCATGGGAATAGAGGAGGACGGGCTTGCGCAGGCGCGCGGCGAGCGCCGAGAGCCCAGCCTGCTCGCGCGCCAGGACATTGCCGTCGGACATGTTGGCGATCAGGATGACCGCGTCGATGCCGTCGCTGTCGTGGAGCGCCGCGAGCGAAGCGACCAGCGGGCTTTCCGCTGCGCCGCCGAGCGGATTGACCGTCACCTGCGCGGTGAGATCGACGGGATTGTGCGTCGCCCCATAGCTCGGGACATATTTGGCAAGCTCGGCCTGCGTCGCATCGTCAAGGATCGGGACGGCGAGCCCGGCGGCTTCGCAGGCGTCGGCCATCCAGACGCCCGCGCCCCCCGAGGTCGTCATGATCGCGACCCGGTTGCCCTGGGGCAGCGGGAAGAGCGAGAAGGCGGCGGCCAGGTCGGCCATTTCATTCTCGTCGTCGGTCGAGAGCAGGCCGTAGCGCGCGAAGACGGCGTCATAAGCGTCGCTGGAGCCGGTCAGGCGGCCGGCGTGCGAATTGATCGCGCGGCTGCCCGCTTCGGTTCGGCCGAACTTGCTGACGATGATCGGCTTGCCGGCGGCGAGCGCGTGCGCCGCGATCACGGGCAGGCGCGCGGTGTCCTTCAGCGCCTCGACCAGCAGGAGGATCGCCTTGGTGCCTTCGTCCTCGATGACATGGTCGACGAAATCGAGCGTGCCGAGGTCAGCCTCGTTGCCGGTGCTGATCACGAAATTGACGTCGAGCCCGTGCTCGGCCCGGCAGCGATCGCTCATCGCATAGCCGAGGCCGCCGCTCTGGGCGACGACAGTGACGGTTCCGGCGCCGGTGCGCCCGCTTGCGATCGCGGCGCGGCTTTCGTCGACGTTGCGCGCGAACGTCGCCGGGATCTCGTCTCGCACGTTGAAGAATCCGGCGGTGTTGGGGCCGCAGATGCGCAGTCCCGTTTCTGCGGCGATCTCGCCAAGCCGGCGCTGCGCCGCCTCGCCCTCTTCGCCCGCCTCGGCGAAGCCGGAGCTGTAACAAATCGCGAACCGGGCGCCGATGCGGGCGCATTCTTCGACGATCGACAAGGTCACATCGGCGCGGGTCGCGATCAGCACCAGATCGATCGGCTCGCCGATGCTGGCGAGGGTGGGATAAGTCTTGCGACCGCGGATCTCGGGCTGGCTGGGGCTCACGAGATAGAGCGCCCCGGCGTAATTCCTCTGCAGCAGGTAATCGAGCAATCTGCCGCGGATCGTGGCGGGGTCCGCGCTGGCGCCGACGATGGCGATCGACCGGGGAGCCAGGAAGTCGCCCAGATTTGGTCGCTTCGGCGGTGACGCCGTTGGCTGTCTACCAGCCCCCAGATCGATGCTCGCCGCCGTTCCGGCCATTTCCATTTCCTGTCCCGATTCTAGATGCGTCCTGCCTAACGACCCTCGTTGCCGATTGTCAATATTATGAAACTAAGTTTCGACATGCGGAATAGAAAATATGCCCGCACGACTTGCGCGTGCGGGGCGGCGCGCTCTTCCGGATCGGGCGGGGGGCAGATCCTAGGGTTGGGGAAGTTCGCGGCGGATCTTGCTCGAGAGCCGGAAATAATGCGCCGCGCTCCAGAAATAAAACGCCGACGTCGCAATCAGCGCGAGCTTGATGCCGTAGGCCGAGGCGGCGGCGCACGATTGCGACAGGGGTGAGGCGTTGCTTGATGCGATGCACTGGAGCGCATAACCTGGCCCGAAGTATCCGGCGGCAAAGCGATCGCTCACCCAGCCGACCAGCGCAGGACCGATCCCGGCACCGAAGATCGTGATGATAAGTAGCAGGATCGCGTTGGTCGTAGCGCGCATGCGCGGCTCGACGAGATTGTTGGTCACGGCATAGCTGGCCCCGATGTTGAAGACGTAAGTCGTCGCCGGGACCAGAATGAAGAGCGATAGCGCCAGCAAGCTATCGCGCGTCAGCGCTGCCGCCAGGAGCGGCGGCAGGCATATGAAGGTTATCGCCGGGACAAGCCCATAGGCCCGCACGTCGCGCTTGGCGAAGAGGTCGGTGATGCGGCCTCCCCAGAACATCCCGATCGCGCCCGTCACCCCGGCGAAGAGGCCGAACGAGATGCCGGCGGTCAGAAGATCGAGACCGTGGACCCGAACAAGATAGACGATGAAGAACATTTGCAGTGCGTTGCCTGGAACCGAGGCTACCGCGCAGCCCAGGGCGGTGTGGCGGAAGCTCGCGCTTTGCCACAGCCTTGCTGCCACCGCCCGCAACGATGGCGCCGCTGCGTCGACATACCTGGCCGCCTCATTGGCGCCGCGGCGCGGCTCGGGGACGGTGAGCCAGAAAACCGCGGCGAGGATAAGGCCGGGGATCGCCGCCATGACGAACGCACCGCGCCAGCCGAGCATATCCGCGACGATCGCGCCGCCCATGCCGCCGATCATCACGCCGAGGGGCACGCCGATCGCGTAAGTCGAAAGCGCGGTGGCTCGCTTTTCGGGAGGGTAGAGATCGCAGATGATCGACTGGGCGCAGGGGGTGCAGGCGCCTTCGCCGACGCCGACGCCCAAGCGGGCCGCGAACAGGTGCCAGAATTTGGACGCTGCGCCGCACAGCGCGGTCATTACGGACCACAGCAGCAGGGCGCCAGCCATCAGCGCGACGCGCGACCGCCGCTCCGCCAGTCTTGCGATCGGCAGCGCCATCACGGCGTAGAAGAACGCAAAAGCGAGGCCGCTGAGCAGCCCGAGTTCCATGTCGTTCAGGCCGAGCTCGGTCTGGACGGATGGCGCTACGACATAAAGTATGTTTCTGTCGACGAAGCTCATCGTGTAAATGGCGACGAGCATCGCCAAAGTGTGGCCGCGAGAACGCGTCGCCGCGCCCTTGGTGGCGAGCGGGGAGGTATCGCCGCGTACAGCTTCCGGATCGGACATTACACTCTCCAGCCTGGCGTCCGGTGTCAGCTATCCGAGCCGTTCGGTGACGCCGTTGCGGCTCGCGGGTTCCATCCCGCGCACTTTCCGTATGGCTGTTTCGTATCATACGAGTGCCGAAATGCAATCGCTTTGCGAACTATAATTTTGCACAGCGATATATGTCGCATACACTATCGGCTCTCCGCGCGGCGAGCCTATTTGGCCAGTCGACTCCCCGTGATTGGCTGCAATCGCAACCTGCGCAGGCTGGCCTTGTTAGGCCGGGTGGCTTGTTAGTCTGCCGATTATCGAGCGGCGCTGGCTTGCATTGCTCTGCCAATCGATTGCGCGGTTTCGATCAGCCGAGGGGCGACTTCGTCCACCATGAACGATTCGGACATCAGTGATTTCGGGGCGCCGCAGTTTAGAACGAGCGGATCGGCGTTTAACGAGAAAGGGATCGGGGCGGCGATGCCATGCACATCGACGTGCCAGCTTCCAGTCGATGTGCAGAAACCCACTTGTTCGAACTGGAAGACCGCTTCGTCAGCGATCTGGCGTATGGCGTCCGCCTCGTCCGGATAACGCATGCCAAGGCGGGCCAGAAGGGTGTCCCGGTCCGCCGGAGCACTCGCACCGAGGTAGGCGCGTCCCATGGCGGTCTGGGCGATCGGGACCTTCGATCCTGTCTCGAACCGCAGGCCGATGCCCGACGGCGACTTGCACACGAAGAGGTACGCCATCTCGAGACGGTCGCGAATGCCGATCCCGACGTTGGCATTGCTAAAGGCAGCCAACTTGTCCATCTCCTGGCGCGCCGAGTCAAGCGGCTCGAAGCTGCCGCGCGCGATGTGACCCAGCGCGAGTGTGGCGCCGCCCACTTCATAGCATCCGAACCCCTCATGATAGGTCAGATAGCCGAGCTCGGTCAAAGTGTGAGTGATGCGCGAGATCGTCGGGCGGGGGAGGCCGCAGCGCTTGGCCAACTCTTGGTTGCTGAGCGGCGGATCGCCAATACGAAAGGCGGCCATGACATCGAGCCCGCGGGCGAGGGCGGTGATGAACTGGCGGCCCGAGAAACTGTCGTCCTCGAGAAGGGATTTGCCGGCGCCGTCGTCGCCTCTCAACGTCGAACCTGCATCTCTCGCCACAGCGCCTCTCCCGATATCCGATCGCGGCAAAGCCCGCTCGCTCCACTATGGCATTCTTGCCTGCCGCGCGAAAGCTCCCGCGCGCGACGCTGGAGCCCGCATCCGGTCACGGCCTCCGCAAGCGCCGCTACGCGCCGCAAGGCTCGAGCGTCATGGCTCGGCTGGCGCCGACGGCTGAAGGGATGTGTGCGCCGCGAAGCGTGTCAATGAGATAGGCGCAGTCCCTCGGCAATGTATCGCCTCGCCAGGCGACCTGGCCGTCGGGCCGAACGAGAACGAGCGCGCGTTGATAGATTTGCGCCGCGCTGTCTTCGCGGATGTCGATCAGCTGGAGCGGCATCCCGACCGCCTCGGCCGCGCGAACCAGCTGGCCCGCCTCGGCCTCGGTGTCGCGGAAGCGGAGGAGGGTAAATCCCTGTCCGAAAAGGTCGAGCGTCGAGCGGCCGTCGGCAAGCCAGGCATGCGGCGCCCGGTGGCCGGGCCGCGCGGTCTGAACGTAGTCCGACGGGTCGTCGGCGGTCGGTAGCGAGCCATCGGGAACGATGATGGGCGAGTTCTCGTAGCGATAGCCCAGCTCGACCCCCAGGGTGTACCACTCCTCCTGAAGCGAGGACTGCAGCCGTTCGCCGAGCGCCTTTCTGCATGCGTCGCCGGCGGGACCTTCGGTGAGGACGTCGGTGCATCCCGAGCGGTCGACCCAATTGCCATAATTGCGCGCGGCGCTGGCCGAATTGCGCACGCCGACCGGCCGGCGCTCTATATCGTAGGCGGTCAGCAGACCGTCGGTTCCCCATCCCGACTCGATGGCATCGAGCATCCAGGCAAGATCGACGGCATCGGCGAGTCCCGTGTTCATCCCGTGGCCGCCGGTCGGCGAGGTCGTGTGGGCGGAATCTCCGGCCAGCAGGACCCTGCCCTTGCGATAGGAGGCCGCAACGCACTGGCTGCGGCGCCACGGCATGATGCGCAGGATGTCGAACGCGACATCGTCCGAGCCGAGGGCCCTGCGGATCTCCGGCTCGATATCGAAGTGGCTCGGGTGGATCTTCTCCTGGTTGCCGACGATCGAGAACCGCCAGATCTTGTCGCCATCGACCCAGACCATGCTTCCCCAGGCACCCTCGGGCCCGAAGAGGATATAGCGCTCGCCATCCTCGATCGGCTTTATCGATCCCAGGTCATGAATGCGGATCATCGCGCTGACCGAAAAATCGAGCATGCGGCCTTCGAACGGAATGCCGAGCTTGCGGCGCGCGAGGCTGCCCGCTCCATCGCAAGCCACCATGTAGTTACAGCGCACCGTGGTGATGTCGCCCATCTCCGGCGCCTTGAGCGTAGCGGTGACGCCCGTCTCGTCTTCCTCGAAGTCGATCAGTTCCTGGCCGTAGCGGATATCGGTCAGTCCTCTCCGCTGGACCTCCTCGGCAAGAATGGGATCGAACTCATATTGCGGGCAGCGTTGGCGCTTGACCGGCGTCTGGGGAGGCTGGGGGCGCTCAAGCGTCGATTGGATGACGCTGCGACCAAGGAAATGTCCGGTGAGCGAAGTGCAGTAGACGCTGTCCCCTGGGAGGTCCTGGGGGAATCCCCGTTCGATGACTTTATTCAGGATGCCCCAACGGCGGCACGTCTCGATCGTGCGCTCGTGCAGGCCGTTGGCTTTGGCCAGAAGCACCGGCGCCGTCTTTGGGTCGCGCTCCACCAGCATGCTGGGCTGACCGCGCCAGGCGAGGTCCAGCGCCAGCCCGAGGCCGACCGGCCCGCCGCCGACGATGAGAATACCCGTGCGCAAATCAGCCATCGAACCCAACCTCGTTATGCATCGCCATGCGACGGCGACTTTCCCGCGTCATAATCAAACCAGTTCCGCAATGCAAAAAGAAATTCTGTTCTGCGGCATCATATCGGGCGCAGCCTTACCACGGCAGCTCTCCGCCGGGCCCGAAGAATTTGCCGCTCGGCCCTCCTGCAGGGGCCAGCGCGACCTCCGCGACCAGGATCGCACCGCTCTCGGGCGAGGCGAAGCCGGCGCGTTTCCGAAGCGTTTCGGCGCCCTCACCATTGAGGTCGGTCGCGATGATGCCGGGCGTGACGGCGTTCACCTGGGCAGGCGTGTCGCGCAGTTCGTGCGCGAGCAGGACCGTCAACATGTTGAGCGCCGCCTTCGAGCTCGAATAGCCGAGCTTGCCGACGTTGTGTCCGGGCCAGCTCGGGTCGGTCTGATGCCCGAACGATCCGAGCCTGCTCGAGACATTGACGATGCGCGGCTGCGCGGATCGCAGCAGCAGCGGCAGGAAGGCTTGTGTCAGGCGCACCGTCCCGAGGAGGTTGGTCGCGAATGTTCGCTCAAGCGCAGAAAGTGGTACCCGGCTGGGAGGCGGGGCAGGGCCACCCGGCGCGGCTCCTTCGTC
>NZ_MINO01000100.1 GCF_001757355.1 Sphingobium phenoxybenzoativorans | reverse complement strand
CCTGTGTAAACGCTCGCGCTAAATGGCGGCGTTCTGATCGCGCTATTTGTCAGTTGCCGGGTCCGATGACGAGGCAATCGCGCGCGGCCTGAACGATGTCAGCGGTGACCTCCTCGACGCGGTTGAGGGTCATGATCCGCCGCATCTGCGCGAACAGGCGCTCCATGAGCCGGAAGTTGCCGCGCGTGATGCGGATCACGGCTGCCTGCGCTTCGATCGCGTCGAGTTGGGCCGGGTCGAAGCTGATCCCGAAATCGCCGGCGTGGGTCGCGAGCAGCAGCCGCATTTCGGTCTCGGTAAGCGGTTTGAACTCGTGGACGAAGCCGATCCGCGAGTAGAGCTGGGCATAGCGGGCGAGGCGCTTCTCCAAGCCCGGCATACCCATCAGGATCAGCCCGAAGCCGTGGCGATCGGCCATGTCGCGGAGATGTTCGAGCGACTTTATGGTCAGGCGGTCGGCCTCGTCGACGATGACGAGGGGGCAGGCGATGCGGGCGGCGTCATGGGTGATTTCGTCCTGCGAGCCGCCCGCGACCGTCAGCCGGGCATAGCCCAGCTTAATGAGGTTGAGGCCCAACACCGCGTCGATCGTCTTGGGCGTGTTGCTGACCGACACGGTGTAGAAGACGGCGCGGCAGCGAGCGACCTTTTCGCCAAGGAGCGCGGCAATGGGACGGAGCGCGGCATATTCCCCCAGGTCGGGGAAGCTGGAAAACTCGCGCGCCGATCGCGTCTTTCCGACGCCCGGCCGGCCATGACACACGCCGATATAGCGGTAGTGCGCGCAGGCTTCGGCAAACTCGACGAACCGGGCATGTTCGCGGGTCGCCAGGAACGGCTGCTCGACCAGGAACTCAATCGTCAGCGGCGTAGAGCCGGAGCCCTCGGTAGGTGGTGGGCCGGGAAGCCGTATCCTCTTGGTCGCCATCGAAGGTCTCCGTGGGGGCAGGCACCTGCTTGTCGCGCTCCTTCGAGCCGCGCCGGGCGCGCTGGATCGCGCGCAACGACGGGTGCCCAGCGTGCTCGGAGCTGAGCGCACGGCAGACGAACCGGCCCTGGTGGTAGACGTGGATCTCGGTCAGGTCGCGGGGGTCATAGACCGCCTCGACCTGCTCGCCGACGAAGGCCGCGAGCGTGGGTTCGACATAGCGCCTGCCCATCAGACGGATGCCGTCGCGCAGCACTTTACGGGGCTTGGGCACGTGCACGAGCAGCATGTCGAGCTGTTCAAGGCTGTCGGGCATTGCGGGCAGGAACCCGCCCTTCTGCCAGCGCGTGATCGGCGGTTCGCCGGTGCTGCCATGCGGGCGACGATGATAGACGCCGCACACGAACGCCTCGAAGCGGGCGCGCAGCTCGTCGAGCGTGAGCACTGGCGCCGACAGCGGCTTGCCCGCGATCAGGTGGCCGGGCAGGTCGGGCAGGAACATGTCGTTGATGGTGCGGAACAGCCGCTCGATCTTGCCGCGCCCGCGAGGACGCCCCGGCAGCGAATGGATGAGGCGGATTTTGAGGGCGATGCACGCCTGCTCGATATGCTCGGAGATGAAATCCGAGCCGTTGTCGACGTAAAGCTGTTCGGGAATGCCGCTGACGATCCATTCGGGATTGGGCTTGCGCCAGATCGCCTGCCGCAAGGCGAGCGCCGTGTTGAGGGCACTGGGGGCATCGAGGCTGAGGAAGTAACCGGCGATGGCTCGGCTGTGATCGTCAACGATGACGGTCAGCCAAGGACGCACCGGGGTTCCGGCATCATCGAGCACGAGAATGTCGAGAACGGTATGATCGGCCTGCCACATCTCGTTCGAGGTCGCGGCTTCGCGCCGATGCACTAGCTCGTGCTGGTCGCGGTAGACGGCCGGATCGGAGGCTGCGGCGATCTGGCTTGCCGGTATCGCCCTGACGACACGCGCGACGGCCGCATAGCTGGGGGTTCGGTGTCCATGCGCGATGGCGAGTTCCTGCACCTTTCGGTGAATGGCGGCGACCAGGGGTCGCGGGCGCTTGGTGGCGAGAGTGCGGGTCAGTTCGACCAGATGTTCCGGCAGGTGCAGCCTGCCCCGATCGTTGCGCGGCAGACGCGCGAGACCGGCAAGTCCTTCGGCACGGTAGCGCCCGAGCCAGCGCTGCAACGTCCGCTCGCTCAGCGTGCCGGTGCGGGCGAGGTCCGCGAGCGGGATGCCATCGGCGAGGTGCGGTTCAAGGACGCGGTAGCGCTCGATCGCCAGCGGCGGGACAAGCGCCGGATGCGTCACCGCCGACGGTCCGTGTCGCAGGTAAGGAAAACGGAGATTTGCCTGCCCATCGCCATGCGAGTCCGCTCGCGTTGCCAAACCGGCCTGTTCGACGTAAATCTACCCGGTAAAGAAAACTAGGGCAACATAGACCTGCCGATGACGACTTTCTTCCCAAACCGCGCCCGATCGGGGCGCCACCGGCCCTACGCATGAAAATCGGTTACGCCCGCGTATCGACCGCCGAGCAGAACCTGGACCTCCAGCGTGATGCGCTGAAGGCTGCCGGCTGCGAGAAGGTCATCACCGACAAGGCCTCCGGGGCGACTGCCGCTCGCCCTGGATTGGAAAAGGTGAAGGAGCTGCTTCGCGCCGGCGACACACTGGTGGTCTGGCGCCTCGACAGGCTCGGCCGCTCGCTCCGTGATCTGATCGGATGGATGACCTACCTCGACGAGGAAAAGGTCGGGCTGCTGAGCCTGCACGAGGCGATCGACACGACCACCACGTCGGGCAAGCTTACCTTCCACCTGTTCGGGGCATTGGCGGAGTTCGAGCGCAACCTGATCCGCGAGCGGACCCAGGCCGGTCTCACCGCAGCCCGCGCTCGCGGCAAGAAGGGTGGCCGGCCGGCCGCACTCGGCAAGGACAAGCGCGACCTGCCCGTCAGGCTCTACCACGAGAACACGATGCCGATCGCCAAGATTTGCTCGATGCTCGGCATCTCCAAGCCAAAACTCTACGCCTATGTGCGATCGGCCGAGACCAAGCCGGTAGCCGCGTAGCGACGCTCGCCGACAAATAGCGCGATCAGAATGCCGCCACTTAGCGCGAGCGTTTACACCGTTCGCGGTCCCGATCGGCCCAGCGTCCCCCGGAACCGTTCGTTATCGGGAAGGCATCTAAGCGGTCTGCACCATCCTTCATCTAAAGTTCTCCAAGCGCTTCTGAGGATTTTCGGGCGCACCAAAAGCACTTGCTCCTCCAGTGGCTGGAGCATGTAACCGCAATTTGCTCTCCTGCGGACGGGGGGCTGGAGGTGGCTTTTTGACGGCCCGTGTTGAAGCAATCGGTATGTCTCGACGCTCATTAGTGGCGCGGCTGGTGGCCTGTGGAACCGGCTTGGTGCTCGGTTCTCCAACGCTCGCGCGACAGACTTCCCGGTCTGCGGGCTCGTGGAACTTCGGTGCGGCTCACCTCGAATGGGAGCCGCTGGAAGTCGGCACGGGTGATACCCTCCTTGTTTCGGCACAAGTGCGCGGAGTGCCGGTGCGGGCGGTGCTCGACAGTGGCAGCGGCGCGTCGATCATGAGCACGGCGCTCGCGGCGAAGCTCGGCTTGAACGATGGTGAGCGGCGCATGATTAGCGGCTGAGCGCCAAGGCCCCGGTGCTGCTGGTCCGCGACATCGACGTACAGCTCGCCCGCGAAACCCGTCGCTTACCCTTTGCCGTCGTTGGTGATCTGAGTTCAGTGTCGGCGGCCTTCGGACGACCGATCGATATCCTCCTCGGTGCCGATATGTTCACGGGTAGCTGCATCGCGCTCGATTTCGCGAAAAGGCGTATGGCGGTCGTCAAGTCAGGCACGTTTCTCGCCGGTCCCGACTGGCGCGCTGTCGCGCTCGGGCGCGGTGCCAAGCAGGAGCTGTTCATTCGAGCTTCCGTCTCGGGTTTGCCTCCCGTGCCCTTGATGATCGATCTTGGCAGCTCGGCCGCGCTGATGCTCTCGTCGGCCTATGCCCGCGATCAAGGGCTGTTGAACGGGAAGCTCGTCTCGACCGCGGCGATCGGCGGCGTCGATGGTGTGCGTATCAACGATGCTTTCACGATCCAGAACATCAACATCGAAGGGCTTGGCGTCTCGAACGTCCCCACACTCGGGATGAGAGCTTGGCTCTCCACCAGCACGGTTGGCAATGTCGGCCTACCGCTGATCGCTCAATTCGACGTGGTGTTCGACGTGACCGCCGGATTCGTGTGGCTCCGGCCACTCGGTCCTCGTCGTCGCCTGCCGATGCTGAAGGACCGTAGCGGCCTTGGCCTCGCAGCCTCACCAACGGCGCTCACCGTTGTTCATGTGGCGGCGAACAGTCCCGCGGAAAAGGCTGGCTGGGCGGTCGGCGACCGGATCGTGGCGGTGAACGGCCATTCGATCGATGCGAACTATACGCGTGGGGAGCTCTGGCAAGTGCGCTCCCGGCCTGCTGGCACCCTCGTAAAGCTGACGATGGCCTCGGGTGATGTGCGCGAGCTCAGGCTGGCCGATTATTATTGATCGGCTTGAGGGTGGCCTTTGCCGATCGCCTTCATGATCCGACAATCGGCCATGCGCGCCTTGGTGCAGCTCTGGCTGAGCATTGCCAACTCATCCCGCAACACCGCGAGTTGCGCCAGTCTCTCCTCCACATCCTTGAGGTGCTGAGCAGCGATAGCTGAGGCGGCACCACAATCCTGGTCCGGGTTCTGCGCCAGCCCCATCAACGAACGGATCTCGTCGACGGAGAAGCCAAGCCGGCGACCGTTGCGGATGAAGTGCAAACGCTCAATGTCACTGGCATCGTAGGTTCTGCGACCCGACGCCGTGCGAGGGGCGGATCGGAGCAACCCGATCGACTCATAAAAGCGGATCGTCGTCACCTTCGTCGAGGTCTCGCTGGCGAGCTGCCCAATCATCACCGGCTTCATCATGCCATCCTTGCTTATGCGAACGTGTCGCACATTTCGCTTGCTTCTACAGCGACTGGAGGTGGTAAGGAAGGCCGCATGAATGCTTCTACCGAAAGCTGCGGGTGCCACGGGGAGCCCGCGCGCGCGCAAACCGATCCGGCCTATCGCCGTGCGCTGCTGACCGTCGTGGTGCTCAACCTCGGCTTCGGAGTCGCCGAGCTGTTCGGCGGGTTCATCGCCGATAGCCAAGCGCTGAAAGCGGATTCCCTCGATTTTCTCGGGGACGGGTCGATCAGCCTTATCGGTCTTCTCGCGCTTGCCTGGTCCGCACGGGCGAGGGCAAAGGTCGCGCTGACGCAGGGGTTGTTTCTCGGTGCGCTTGGCGTGGGCGTAATCGGTTTCGCGATTTGGCGCGCCCTGAACGCAACCGCGCCCGATGCCGAACTGATGGGCACAATCGGCGTTGTCGCGCTCGCGATCAATGTCGTGTCCGCCTTGGTGCTTGCGCGTTTCCGGGAAGGGGACGCCAATGTTCGCGCGATCTGGCTGTTCAGCCGCAACGACGCGCTCGCCAACGTGGCGGTGATCGCCGCGGCCGGTCTGGTGGCGTGGACAGGAAGCGCCTGGCCGGACCTCGCCGTCGCCGGCCTCATCGCCCTCCTGTTCCTCCACTCCGCTTATGAAATCGTCACTGGCGCTCGGCGCGAATTGGGAGAGCGGTAGTGCGTCTGCTCGCGTTGATCCGGGCAATGCTCTCGTTGCGGCTGCTCTCCGCGCTCGCGGCGCTGCTGATCCCTGCTGCGGCAATCGCCGAACCCGGCGACGTGCAAACCGCATGGCGGCTGCTCGACTATATGGCCGTCGATTATGGCGGCGCGGTCGCCAACGGTCGGATCAAGAGCACGTCGGAATATGCCGAGATGACGGAGTTCGCCGCGTCGGTCTCGACACGGCTTCAGGGCCTGCCGGCGAAGCCGGAGCGTCAAGCCCTCATCCAGCGGGCTGCCAACCTCCAGGCGGTGATCGCGGAAAAGGGACCGACTGAACAGGTGGCAACATTGGCGCACGGGCTCGCGGCCGATCTGTTGCGCGCCTACCCGGTGCCGCTCGCGCCCGATAAGGCTCCGAACCTCGTCTCCAGCGATGCACTGTTCCGACAATCCTGCGCGTCCTGCCACGGGATGACGGGCAACGGCCGTGGCCCTGACGCCGCCAAGCTCGCTACGCCCCCGATTGCTTTCACCGATGCCGAGCGCGCGCGCCAGCGCAGCGTGTTCGCGCTCTATCAGGTGGTGACGCAAGGCATCGACGGGACCGCGATGCAGAGCTTTGCCGATCTGCCCAACGATCAGCGCTGGGCGTTAGCATTCCGAGCCGGGAGCTTCGCCTTCACGGATGCGCAGGCGCGCGAAGGCGAGCGGCTTTGGAAATCCGACCCGACCCTTCGCCGGCGCATTCCGGACCTGAAAACCCTGGTCGCGCTCACCCCGGCCGCGCTCGGCGCGGCGATCGGCGACGCCAAGGCTGACCCAGTGCTCGCGTTCCTGCGTCGTCATCCCGAACAGGTGATACAACAGGCTCCCGGCTCGCTCGCGGTCGCCCGCGCCAAACTCGCCGAAAGCGTGGCGGCTGCGCGGCGCGGCGATGCGCGCATGGCGAAAGAGCTGGCGCTGTCGGCCTATCTCGATGGGTTCGAGCCGATCGAGCCAACACTCACCGCGCGCGACGCGACGCTGATGGGTCGAATCGAGGGCGCGATGGGGGAGTTCCGCGCCTCGATCGACCGGGGCGCGTCGCCCGATGATCTCGCGGAGAAGGTCGCAGTACTGGGCGGCCTTTTCGACGATGCGGAAGCGGCGCTCGCGCCTGATGCCGCCACCGAAGCGTCCACGTTCCTGGGCGCGTTCACGATCCTGCTGCGTGAAGGGCTCGAAGCCCTGCTCATCGTTGTCGCCATGATCGCGTTCCTGCGTAAAGCCGAGCGCGGCGAGGCGCTGCGGTACGTGCATGGCGGCTGGGTCAGCGCGATCATCGCGGGCGGGATCACCTGGGCGGTCGCCACCTATGCGATCGGGATCAGCGGTGCGAGCCGGGAGCTGACGGAAGGGTTTGGCTCGCTGTTCGCCGCGGTCGTGCTGCTCTCGGTCGGGATTTGGATGCACGGCAAGGCGCAGGCCGATCAGTGGCAGCGCTATATTCGCGAGAAGATGTCGCGGGCGCTCTCGGGCGGGTCGGGCTGGTTCCTGTTCGGGCTGGCGTTCGTCGTAGTTTATCGCGAGGTCTTCGAGACGATCCTGTTCTATGCCGCGCTTTCGGCGCAAGGTGACAACGGGATGCTTCTCGCGGGGGCCGGGTCGGCGATTGGACTGCTCAGCCTGATCGCTTGGGCCATGCTTCGCTACAGTCGCAAGCTGCCGATCGCGCAGTTCTTCCGCTATAGCTCCTGGCTCATGGCGGTCCTGACCGTCGTGCTGGCGGGTAAAGGCGTCGCCGCGCTCCAGGAAGCCGGCCTTATCAACATCGCACCGCTCGCGGACGTGCCACGGCTGTCGATGCTCGGCGTGTTTCCCACTTGGCAATCGGTGCTGGCGCAACTCCTGATGGCGGTCGCCATTGCGGTCGGGTTCGCCTGGAACGGGCGCGACCGATCCCGCTCGGGTTCCGGCTCAGTGACCCTTGGTTCGAATTAGTGCAATGACATGAAAACCCTTCCGTGATAGAGGCAAGCTAGTGCGAGCCTTTTTGCCTTTCCTGACATGCCTGATGCTGGTCCTGACCAGCTTCTCCGGCATGGCCCATGCCGCCGATCTGGCGGGGGGAAGCATCGCGGGCGTTGAGTTCACGGTCCATACCGCCGGTGACATCGATCAGGTGCCATCGGACTCGGACAAGAATGTCCCGCATCATCACAATTATTGTCACGGACACGACGTCGGCGCGCCTGCGCGCACGACGATGGAATATACCCCCGTCCTCACAGTGCCCAAGCCGACAATCTCCGCCTCTGCGTCGCTCGACGGCCGCACCGGCATGGTCCATTTGAGGCCCCCCCAAGCCTGACGTCCGATTTGGGCGTGCGTTGGCGCGCCCCTGTCGATCATCGTCAGGAGTCCTATTTTCATGAATCGTATCCTCGCGGCCATGCTGGCCGCAGCGTCTTGCGCCACGATGGCGCAGGCGCAGGTCGGACCGTCCGCGCCTGTTGCGCAGGATGCGCCGGTCTACACGCTTGACCAAGCGGTCAGTGCAGCGGGCGGTTCGGCCCCTGCTGCGGAAGCGGCGACAGCTGGAATCGACGCGGCCCGTGCAGGTCGCACAGTCGCCGGCTTGCGGCCCAATCCGGTGGTTCAAGGCCAAGTCGAGAATGTCATCGGCTCCGGGCCGTATCGGGGGGTCCGCAGCGCGGAAACCACGGTCGGCTTTGCGATCCCGATCGAGCTAGGCGGCAAGCGCGGCGCCCGCGTCGCGGTCGCCAATGCGCAATTGTCCCGGGCCGAGATCCAGGCCGCGATCATCGCGGCGGATGTCCGGCTTCAGGTAACGCAGCTCTATGTCGAAGCGGTCGCGGCCGATCGCCGGGTAATGACAGCCCGCGATCAGGCCCGGATCGCCAGCGATGCGCTGCGGGCCGCGAGCGTTCGCGTGCAGGCAGGGCGGGCATCGCCACTCGAGCAACAGCGCGCGGATGTCGCGCGTATCAATGCCGACGCCAATGTGGAGCGGCAGCTTCGCTTGGCCGAGGCGGCCCGCGCCAATCTGGCGCGTCGGATCGGACGGCCGATCGACGGCCTGCTCGATGACACGCTGCTCGATCGCCTTCCCGATGTGAACGTCTATGGGCCGTTGGCACCGGTCAACACGACCGGCACACTCGCGCTGGCGGCAGCCAACGCGGATTTCTCCATTGCCGAAGCCGGCGTGCGGCTCGCGCGCGCCAATCGCGTGCCTGACCTGAACGTCGGGCCGTCGATCCGCCGCCTGGAAGCGACCAACGACATGGCGGCGGTGTTCAGCGTGTCGATCCCGATCCCGGTGTTCAACAATGGTCGCGCCGCGATTGCGCAGGCGACCGCGCAGCGGACCCAGGCGGATGCGCAGCGCCGCGTGACCGCGCTCGACATCGAACAGGCGATCACGGACGCGCAGGCGCAGGCGGCCAATGCCGCAACGACGGCTCGTGCGGCGTCGGGGCCGGCGCTGGCGGCTGCACAGGAGGCCGCCCGCATCGCGCGGATCGGCTATCGCGAGGGCAAGTTCGGCCAGCTCGAATTGCTCGATGCTGAACGCACGCTCGCCGAAACGCGGGTCGCCGCGATCGACGCGCTTGCCAATTACCAGAATGCCCGCGCGCAAGTGGAGCGACTGACCGCTCGTGCGCCCAATGGGGGGAATCAGTGATGAAGAGCTTTTATCTCGCGGGCGCGGCGTCGCTCGCCCTGCTCTTGGCTGCCTGCGGCGGCAAGGATGGCGGAAACGAGGCAACTGCCGAAGGCGCAGCTGCCAATGAGACGGCAGCGGGCACGGAAAAGGGCGGTGCTGAAGGCGGTCATGCCGGTGAAGGCGTCGTCACATTGGGTGCCGACCAGATCGCCACAGCGGGCGTCCAGGTCGGACGGCCGATCATCGGCGGGGCCGGGACGATCGAGCTGCCCGCGATCATCGAGGGCGACCCACAGGGAACGCAGGTCGTCTCGGCCGCAATTGCGGGACGCGTGGTCGCGCTCACCCGTAACCTCGGCCAATCGGTCGGACGCGGCCAGACCATTGCGGTCATCGAAAGCCGCGAGGCGGCGCAGATCAAGGGCGAGGTCGAGGCGGCGCGGGCGCGGCTTCAGCTCGCTAATTCGAACCTCGCGCGCGAACAGCGGCTGTTCGCGCAGAGAGTCTCCCCTGAACAGGATCTGATCGCCGCCCGCACAGCGGCGACGGAGGCGCGGATCGCCCTGACGCAGGCGCAGAGCATGGTTTCGGCGGCGGGTGTCGGCGGCGGCGGGCTCAACCGGCTCGGCATTGCCGCGCCGATCTCGGGCCAGATCATTGCGCGCCCCGTGACGCTGGGACAAACGGTCGCGGCGGATGCCGAACTCTATCGCATCGCCAACCTGAGCCAGGTGTCGATCGCGCTTAATCTCAAGCCCGAGGATGCGGGCCGGGTGCGTCCCGGCAATACGGTGCTGGTGAAGGCGGCAGGCCGTCAGGCGACCGCCCGCGTGACCTTCGTGTCGCCGGCGCTTGATCCGCAGACGCGGCTCGTGCCTGCGCTCGCCACCCTCGACAATCGC
>NZ_MINO01000099.1 GCF_001757355.1 Sphingobium phenoxybenzoativorans | reverse complement strand
CCTCTTCTACACGCCGGTCTATGAGGCCGATGGCCGGGTCGGCGGGGTCATGTGCACCTGCATCGACAACAGCGCCCGCATCGCGCTCGAGCGCGGTCTCGCTACCAGCAACGCGCGCTTCCGCACCGCGATGGAAGCGATGCACGGCGTGCTCTGGACCAACAGCCCCGATGGCCGAATGGTCGGCGAGCAACCCGCCTGGGCCGCGCTCACCGGTCAGAGCGAAGCACAATATCGGGATTTCGGATGGGCCGAAGCCGTCCACCCTGACGACCGCGCACCGACGATCGAAGCGTGGAACGCGGCCGTGGCTAATCGCACCATGTTCGTTCATGAGCATCGTGTGCGACGGCAGGACGGGGCTTGGCGGCGCTTCGCGATCCGCGCGTTGCCGATCATCGACGATGTCGGCACGATCCTCGAATGGGTGGGCGTTCATAGCGACATCACGCACCAGCGCGCCGCCGAGGAGGCGCTGCGCGAGCTCAATGCCAACCTCGAAGCGCGCGTGGTCGCCGAGATCGACGAACGGCGCAAGGCCGAAGCCAAGCTCGCCCAGGCGCAGAAGATGGAATCGATCGGCAAGCTCACCGGCGGCGTCGCGCACGACTTCAACAATCTGCTGCAGGTGATCTCGGGCAATCTCCAACTGCTCGCGCTCGATGTCGCGGGGAACGACCGCGCCGAGACCCGCATCGCCAATGCCATTGCCGGCGTGTCACGCGGATCGAAACTCGCTGCCCAACTGCTTGCGTTCGGCCGGCGCCAGGCGCTCGAACCCAAGGTCGTCAACATCTCGCGGCTGGTCCGCAACATGGACGACATGCTGCGCCGCGCGATCGGCGAGGGTGTCGAGGTCGAGACGATCGTCGGCGGGGGCCTGTGGAACAGCTATATCGACACCGCGCAGATCGAGAATGCGCTGCTCAATCTCGCGATCAATGCGCGCGACGCTATGGACGGGCAGGGCAAGCTCACCATCGAGCTCGGCAACGCCCATCTCGACGCTGACTATGCCGATGGCCATGACGAGGTCACCGCCGGCCAATATGTGATGCTTGCTGTTTCCGACACGGGCTGTGGCATGGATGCGGCGCTGATCGAGAAAGTGTTTGAACCCTTTTTCTCGACGAAGGGCGAAGGCAAGGGATCGGGACTCGGGCTCTCGATGGTCTATGGCTTCGTCAAACAGTCGGGCGGCCATGTAAAGATTTATTCTGAGGTCGGCGAAGGCACCACAATCAAGCTCTATCTGCCGCGCTCAATGGAGAGCGAGGATATCGAGGTCCACGTTGAGACCGGCCCGATCGTCGGTGGCACCGAAACCGTGCTGGTGGTCGAGGATGACGAGGAAGTGCGCGTGACCGTGGTCGAGATGCTCTCTGATCTCGGCTACCGCGTGCTGAAGGCGGGGGACGCGGGGGCGGCGCTCAATGTCATCGAAAGCGGCATGCCAATCGACATATTGTTCACCGATGTCGTCATGCCTGGCACGCTGAAGAGCCCGGAGCTGGCCCGCAAGGCCCGCGAGCGCCTACCAGGCATCGCTGTCCTGTTCACCTCGGGCTATACCGAGAATTCGATCGTTCATGGCGGCAAGCTCGACGCCGGCGTCGAACTTCTCTCCAAACCCTACACCCGTGAAGCGCTGGCGCGCCGCCTTCGCCATGTCCTCGCCAACCAGCGTCAGCGCGACACGGGCACCGTGCGACCGGCCGGTGATCCGATCGACCCCATGGTTTCGCCGACGGTGCGCGCCGCTGATCCATCGCCGCTTCCTGCACTCGGCCAGCTCCTAGTGCTGGTCGTCGAGGACGATGCGCTCATCTGCCTCAACACCGCCGAGATGCTGCGTGATCGCGGCTATGGTGTGGTCGAGGCCGGCAGCGCCGAGGAAGCGATGGCGATCCTGGAGAGCGAGCCAATCGATGTTCTGGTCAGCGACGTCAACCTGCCGGGTTGCTCGGGTCTCGAGCTCGCCGAACAGGCGCGCGGCCTGCGGTCCTCGCTGGCGATCGTGTTCGCGAGCGGGGATACCGCCGCCGTGATCGGCACCCAGGGCGCTACCATTCTCGCGAAGCCCTATAATATGGGCGAGCTCGATCAGGCGGTGAAGCAGGCAATGGCCCAGGTCCCGACCGACGGACGAGTCACCAGCAGCTAGATGTTCTATCAGCCGGGACGTGGCCGCAGTGGTCGCGGTCGAAGCGCGAGGAGACGTGTAACCTGGCAATGGGCGGCGGGCGGATGGAACCGCTCCGCGAGCGTTCAGCTGTTCAGACGCTACTCGACCGCATCGGCGCTGTTGCCGACCGCCTTCAACGCTTCATCGAGCCGCTCATGGCTGACGCCGAACTTGCCAGTCCAATAGTTGACTTTCTTAATCCTCGCCGAGCGCGATGTGCGAAGAATTCTCCGGTCCGCGCGATGTCTTGTCGTCGGCCATGATCGTCTCCTGCTAAATATCTATCATGGCTGGGTGACACCGTATGGCGTGGCGCAGTTGCCTGTGAAGCCGCGATCGGGCTGACGCATCGGCCAGCCGAGTCAGGCGAGCGTCGGAACGAGTTCCGGGCCGGGGGATTTTGTTGTTGTGGACCAACAGGGATCATCAGCATGGCGCGGATGAGCGCAGCGCGGGCGAAAGTGCCTCGCAATCTAGGCGGTGGCGCGCCGCCGCCATTCCGGCCCGTCCAGTTAGCGACGCTGGTCGATACCGTTCCGACCGGCAACCACTGGCTTCATGAGATGAAATATGACGGCTACCGCGTGCTGCTTGCTGTCGGCGGCGGCGAAGCAGTGGCTTACACGCGCTCTGGCCTCGACTGGTCGGAGAAGTTCCCGGGGCTGGTCGAGGCAGCAGCCCAGCTGAAAGTCGGTACGGCGCTGATCGACGGCGAGGCGGTGGTGCTCGACAGCGACGGGCGGTCGGGCTTCCAGGCGTTGCAGAATGCTTTGAAGGGCGCCCCGGAACGAATAGACTATTTTGCCTTCGACCTGCTCGAGCTCGACGGCGAGGATCTGACCCAGATGCCGCTTACCGAGCGCAAGGCGCGGCTGGCGAAGATCCTGCCCAAGGGCAAGTCGCGGTTGCGCTACTCCGATCATATCGTCGGCAATGGCGAGAAACTGCTCCACCAGTTCTGCGAGGCCAATCTCGAAGGCGTGATCTCTAAGCAGGTCGATGGCCGCTATGTCGGGGCGCGCTCGGGCGGCTGGCTCAAGACCAAATGTATCAAACGCCAGAAATTCGTGGTGGTCGGCTGGACCCCGTCGGACAAGTCGCGGCTGTTCCGCTCGCTGATCCTGGGCGTCCATGAAGATGGCGTACTGCGCTATGCCGGCAAGGTCGGCACCGGCTTCGACACGCAGGAGATCATCGACCTGATGGCGGTGATGGCGCAGCTCGAACAGGATGCAGCGACCGTCAAGGCGCCGCGGGCCGAGGTGCGCGGGGCGCATTGGCTGCGGCCGAAACTGGTCGCCGAGATCGCCTATACTGAGATGACCAATGAGGGAACGCTGCGGCATCCCTCTTATCTGGGCCTGCGCGAAGACAAGAAGCCCGAGGCGGTTGTCGTCGAGCGCGAGGCGGCGGTCGAGACCGCGACAGCGCCGGCATCTTCGGTCACCATCACCAATCGCGACCGGGTGATCTTCCCTGAGGGCAAGCTCACCAAAGGCGCGCTCGCGGACTATTATGCGCAGGTCGCGCCGATCATGCTGCCCTGGGCCGGGTCCCGGCCGATCAGCCTGGTGCGCTGTCCGCAGGGCCGGGCGAAGAAATGCTTCTTCCAGAAGCATGATGCCGGCAGCTTCGGCGATGCGGTCAAGCATGTCGCGATCCGCGAGAAGGACGGGCATGAGGAACCCTATCTCTATATCGACACCGCCGACGGGCTTTTGACCTGCGTGCAGATGGGCACGATCGAATTTCATGGCTGGGGTGCGCGGATCGAAGATGTCGAGAAGGCCGACCGGCTGGTGTTCGATCTCGATCCCGATGTTGGGTTGGATTTCGGGGCGGTTCGCACCGCCGCCTTCCACTTCCGCGACATCTTGAAATCCATCGGCCTCGAGACGTTTCCGATGGTGACCGGCGGCAAGGGCGTGCATGTGATCGCGCCGCTAGTACCAGACGCCGAATGGTCCGAGGTGAAGGACTTTGCGCATCGTCTCGCGCAGGCGGTGGCGCAGAGCGACCCCGAGCGTTTCACCGCCGCCTTGCCCAAGGCGGAGCGCAAGGGCCGCATCTTCGTCGATTATCTCCGCAACCAGCGGGGCGCGACCGCGGTCATGCCCTATGCCGCGCGGGCGCGGGAAGGGGCACCGGTCGCGGTGCCGATCAGCTGGAAGGAAATGGAGGCGATCGACAAGCCTTCGCACTGGTCGATCCGCGATGGTGCCGAGCTGGTCAAGCGCGCCGGTTCCAAGGCCTTGGTGGGATGGGGGCGCGCCGATCAGGTGCTGCCCGATCTGTGAGCGGCCGGTGCCCATGAAGATCGCGACCTATAATGTGAATGGCGTCAAAGGCCGCCTCGCTGTACTGCTGCGGTGGCTTGGCGAGGCCGAGTCCGATGGTGTGGTCCTGCAGGAGTTGAAGGCGCTGCAGGAGAAGTTTCCGGAAAAGCCGATCCGTGATCTTGGCTATGACGTGATCTGGCATGGGCAGAAGTCGTGGAACGGCGTCGCGATGCTCAGCCGCGTCGGCGAGATTCACGAGACGCGGCGCGGGCTACCGGGTGATCCTGACCCCGGTCAGAGCCGCTATATCGAGGCTGCGGTAAACGGCATACTCAGGCTTTATCTGCCGAACGGCAATCCCCGGCCGGGTCCCAAGTTCGATTACAAGCTCGCCTGGTTCGAGCGGCTAATGGACCATGCCGCCGGGCTGCTCGAGAGCGGTCTGCCGGTGATGCTGGCGGGCGACTTCAACGTCATGCCGACCGATCTGGACGTCTATAAGCCCGAGCGCTGGCTCGACGATGCGCTATTCGCGCCCGAGGTTCGCGAGGCCTTCTTCCGCCTGACCGGTCAGGGCTGGACCGATGCGCTGCGGACGCTGCATCCGGACGAGGTCATCTACACTTTCTGGGACTATTTCCGGAGCGCCTATGGCCGCAATGCCGGGCTGCGTATCGATCATCTGCTCCTGAGCCCCGCGCTCGCCGACCGGCTGGTTGTCGCACAGGTCGACAGACATGTACGCGGCTGGGAGAAGACCAGCGATCATGCGCCGGTGTGGATCGAGCTGGCCGACAAGCCGAAGCGCAAACGCACGAAGAAGGCGGTCGCCTGATGGAAATCGAGACCTTCCTTCTTTCGGAGAATGACTGGGTACCCAACAATTCGCGCGTGCCAGTGGTCGTCTATCGCGGCGCGCTGGATGGCGAAGGCGAGGAATTGGCTGAACGGTTCGAGGCGCTGTTCGAAGGACATGGCTGGCCGCCCGACTGGCGCGACGGCATCTTCGACTATCACCATTATCACTCGACCGCGCATGAGGCGCTGGGCATGTTCGTCGGGACAGCGACGCTCGAGCTGGGCGGGCCGGGCGGGCGGCGGATCGAGCTGAGGCCCGGCGATGCCCTGCTGCTGCCGACCGGGACCGGGCATCGCTGCATCTTCGCCAGCGCGGATTTTCAGGTGGTGGGCGCCTATCCGAAAGGGCAGGACTGGGACATTTGCCGCGAGGCGCCGGACGATGCGGCGCGGACGCGCATGGCGGCGCTGCCCGATCCGCGGCGCGATCCGGTCACCGGCGAAAGCGGAGTCCGGACCGGTGCCTGACCTCAGCGGCCGAGCTGTTCCTTCAGCGCGTCGATGCGCTGCGACGCCTCGGCCTTCGTCAAATCGTCGGGTGGCAGTGCTTCGCCCGCTTCCTCGCTCGATGTCGTCAGATAGCTCGCCTGCGCGCCGGTCATTGGTTCGTCGCCCGAAACCCAATTTTCCGGGTCCTTCTCGGCGTTCGATCCAGGATGGTCTTCGAGCTTGGGATTGTGGAGCTGCTCACGCATATGCCTGTCCTTGTCCACTGTTCGTTCCCATGAGCGATGGCAGGCGAATGTGGTTCCCGGCTGCGTCCCGGAAGGGCCGCGGCACTTATTATGGTATCGACCGTCCCGGGCCGCACGCGAAGCTGGCGACAATGCGATGAGGACTGGATGAAGGATACCGGTCTAGTCACGGCGACCGAGTTCTTGCGCCATCCTTCGATGGTCGGTTCGGCCTTTCCCGCGACCGGGCGAATGGTGCGCCGCATGCTGGCGCCGGTCGACTGGTCCACGATCGAGGTCGCGGTGGAATATGGGCCGGGCAGCGGTCGCTTCACTTTCGCGATGCTCGAGCGCCTACGACCCGACGCCAAGCTGATCGCGATCGAGACCGGCGCGGAGTTCGTTGAAAAGCTGCGCGCCGCGACCGAAGATCCGCGACTGATCGTGGTCGAGGGATCGGCGGAAGATATCGGCCGGCATCTGGTGGACTGCGATCTGGATCACGCCGATCTGATCCTAAGCGGCTTGCCGTTCTCGACGCTGGTGCCTGACGATGCTGCCAGGATCATGCGGGCTACGGCGGTGGCCTTGGCCCCATCGGGCATTTTCGCCGCCTATCAGATGCGCACCGCCATCCGACCGCTCATCGAGCGTCATTTCGCAGCGCTGCGGCATGGCTATGAATGGTGGAACGTCCCGCCCTGCCATCTTTACTGGGCGACGACCGCGCGACCCGATACCAGGGTCGGTAGCGCGCCGACACGAGGGGGATGATCGATCATGCCGACGGGCTGGAAACTCGATTTCGTCAACCGGACCGCGCTGCTTGCGCGCCTGTTTCCGATCTGGCGGGATGTCGTCGCCGATCATGTGACGCGCGATGCCGAGGCGGACGATGACGCGCCACTTCCGCCCGAGGTCAATGCGATGATCATCGGGCAGGCCGATGACGGGCACGGCCTGCAGGCGATGGTGGTCGCGATCGAAGGTTCGACGCGGCGTTCCGATGGCGGCACCTATCATATCACTTGGTCGCTCGACCGCGCCGCCGGCCGGGAAGCGTAGGACAGCAACACCGTCATCGCCCAAGGCTGGAAGATGCTGCCCGAGCCGATCGCAATTCGGCTTCATCCCGCCACCTTCTGACCGAAAGCCTGGCAGCCGCTTCCCGACGTCGAATGTTGGAGGATCGGACAGCAGTCAGGAGCGCAGCATGACCGACAAGAGTTTCACCCCGACCCAGCGCATGCCGTCGGCTGCGCGGCGTGGCCTGAGGCTGCGCGCGAAGTTCGAGCGGGGCGGCACACAAGTCGGTGTCGACCGCGCGCATCAGCTCGCCGAGCGGCGTGACCTGTCCGAAGCCGATGTGAAATCGATGCACAGCTTCTTCGCGCGTCATGCGGTCGATAAGGACACCAAGTCGCATACATGGAATTCGGACAGCAACCCGTTCGCCGGGTTCATCGCCTGGCTGCTGTGGGGCGGCATGCCGGCAAGCGCTGGGCCGACAGCAAGGCGAAATCGCTCGGGTTTTGACGCGGCCTGAGTGGCGTGCCTTCATTCGGTCTCGCCGCGATCGTGGCGGTCGCGCGTTTCGCGATCATGCGAATAATAATGATCGAGCGGGAAGGGCGGGAGCCAGGTCTCGCGGCGCACCGTCCAATTCTCATAGGTCGGCAGAAACTGGTCGGGCGCATCGAGCGCGCCCAGATACAGTTCGATCTCGTCCTGATGATGCGCGAACACCGAGCTGCCGCAGTCCGGGCAGAAGTGGCGTCCCCGATAGGCGCGGCTCTCGCCTTCGATGCTGACGGCCATTTCGGGGAAGATGGCAGCGGCGAAGAACAGTGCGCCATGATGCTTGCGACAGTCTAGGCAAGGCAGATGCCGATCCGGTTGGGTTCGCCGCGCGCCGCGACCCGCACCTTGCCGCACAGACATCCGCCCGTCACCTCAGCCATCTTCATCCCTCCCTTGATCGATGAGCTGGAGAAGCTCGGCCGGCCGCAATTCGCGGACCAGCTGGTCATAAGTGCATTGCGTGGGTGCCTTGTCCGGGCGCCAGCGACGGAAGCGCGTGCCATGGCGAAAGCGCCCCGCGGTGATCTGGTCATAGATCACCTCGATCACCAGTTCGTGGCGCAGCTTGATATAAGCGCCGATCTTCTCGGGGTTCCAGCGGCTGGGGCCGCCCGGCGCCTTGCCGGTGAAACCGGGTTCGCCCTCATGCGGCGCCAGGCGCTCGATGAGGGCCTTGCGTTCGCTGGTCGGAAAGCCCGAGCAGAAGCCAACCTGGTCGAGATTGCCCGCCTCATTATAGAGCCCGAGCAGCAGCGAGGCGACGCCGCCCTTGTCCGCCTTGCGATAGCCGCCGACCACGCAATCGGCGGTCCGCAGCTGCTTGATCTTGCGCATCGCGCGTTCGCCCGAACGATAGGGTTCCTCGAGCGGCTTGGCGATCACGCCATCGAGCGCGCCGCCGCTGGACTTCAGCCAATCCATCGCCTGTTCCACATCCATCGAGGCCGGTGACAGCAGGATGCGATCGTCCTTCATGGTCCGGTGCAGCGCCTCGAGTGCGGCGCGGCGATCGCTCAGCGGTTGATCGCGCAAATCCTTGCCGCCGATCGCCAGCGCATCGAACAGGATAAGCTGCGCGGGTGTTTCCTTCGACAGTTTGGCGATGCGCGAAGCGGCGGGGTGCAGCCGGGCCTGGAGCGCGTCGAACGAGAGCGTGTCGCCGATAGGGATCACCAGCTCGCCGTCGAGCAGCAGATGGCGTTGCTTCAGCTTCGCGATGCGCTCGACCATCTCCGGGAAATAGCGGCCGAGCGGCTTGCCCGATTTGGACCAGATCTCGATCTCGTCGCCGTAGCGCGCGACGATGGCGCGGAAGCCATCCCATTTGGGTTCGAACTGCCAGCCCGGCTCGTCGGGCAGCGTCTCGACCAGCAGCGCTTCCATCGGCGCGAGCGGAGCATCGCGCGGCGGGGATTTCTGCGGTTTGGCGGAAGCGCGCGGCGCCATGTCCGATCAATGATCCGGCAGGTCTTTGGGATAATCTTCGGGCTTTACCTTGCCGACATTGGGCCGGTCTTCGACATCCTCCTGAGGCTGTCCGCCCGGCGTCTGTTCCTGGCCGCGATTAAGCGTATCGCTCGGGCTGCGGGCATCGCCCTCCTTTTGACGCTCGGTCGAAATGTTGGGGTTCGGCTGGGTCTCGGTAGCACTGTTGGGCGCGTCACCCTTGCGACCCGGCTCGGTCGAGAGATTGGGGTTGGGCTGGGTCTCGGTTGCTCTGTGGGCCATGATCACTCTCCTCGGATAGAGAGAGAACCCTCCGCCGTCCTCGGGGTTGCCGATAAGCTTTACGAGGCACCCGTGATCGGAAGATCAGTCGTCGCCAAGCGCTGCCAACCAGTCGGCATAGAATGTGGCGCGCTTTTGTGTGGCGCGGGAAGCCCGCGGCACGCAAAAGCGCGCTCAGCCATTTGCCGTCCCAGCTCGGCGCGCTGGCAAGCAGGTCTGGCCATTCAGTTGGGCGACCATGATGCGGGCGACTTCGTCATAGGGCGTGCCGGTGGCGAGATCTACCAGGCAATGCCGTGGATCGCGGCCGCCCCCGCATCCCAGTCGGTCCAGTCGGGAGCGGGGCGGATCAGATAGGCAGCGCTGCTGCCGTCCTCGAACACCCAGCCGACCTCGATCGGATAGCTGCGCTTGGCCAGCGAGGACGCTTCGAAGTCAAGAAAGACCAGCATATCGCCACAATCGGCGGATGGGGTCGCGGGTTTCAAGGCAAGGATCGCTGTTGGTGCCGAGCGGGTGCGTGGCGAACAGCAATCGCGGGCGAATAAAAGCGAAAGGCCGCCCCTCTCGGGACGGCCTTTCCATTGTCTGTGCCTTTTGCGGCAGGCCCTTTAGAGCCCGACCCCCGCGGAGGCCGCGCCCAGACGAATTGCCGCATGTGGCATGGGACAATGAGGCATCTGACCACCTCCTTTCGCTTGTTGACGATGAGCGAAATGTGGGTGTGAGACAGTGGCAGTTCAAGGCTGCAAACCATTGCGCTCGAACGTCTTACAAGACGCGATGGATAGACTGACCGTCTCCGCTGGTGGCGGGTCAGCGGCGACCGAGGCTGCGGAAGGTGATTGACCCGCGTGGCACTTCCATCGGCGCGATGCTGTGCTCCCATGCGTGCCGCACCTCGCCGGCGAGATGGTAGATCGAGCGCGGTTCCAGTTGAACCCTGGCGCGGTCGAACCCTGTCGGGGTGCGGCGGCGCAGGCGGAGGGTAGCAGGATTGCCGAGCGAGATGCCGACGACATGCTCGAACACCGGGCGATCCTTGTGCCAGCCGATGCCGGCGCCCGGATCGTAGCGGATCAATA
>NZ_MINO01000098.1 GCF_001757355.1 Sphingobium phenoxybenzoativorans | reverse complement strand
GGCGAAGGCTATGCGCGTGCGCGGGCGTGTCTCGAAAGCGGCGGGGCCTGGGCCAAGTTCCAACGTATCTGCGAAGCGCAGGGCGGCATGCGGGCTCCACCGGTCGCCCGGTTTCAGCAGGATATGATCGCTCCCTATAGCGGCCGCCTGGTGAGTATCGACAACCGCAAGCTTGCGACGGTCGCGAAGCTCGCCGGCGCGCCGGTGGCCAAGGCCGCTGGCGTCGCACTGCAGTGTCGGCTGAACCAGATGGTGGATGCCGGGGCTCCCTTGTGTAGCATTCATGCCGAGAGCCCGGGCGAGCTCGACTATGCGGCGGCCTATGCCGTGAGCGACGGGCCGATCTTCGGGATTGAAGCGCTATGAACCGTCCCGTCCTGTTCGCGCTGTCTGGCAGCGAGGCCCTGGCACAGCCGCTATCCGCCGCGCTCGATGCAGAGGTCGGCACGATCGAGCATCGTCAGTTTCCTGACGGGGAAACCTATCTCAGGGTCGGAAACGACGTCAGCGACCGCGAGGTCATCCTGCTGTCCAGTCTCGATCATCCGGACGCCAAGCTGTTGCCGCTGCTGTTCGCAGCCGACACCGCGCGCGATCTTGGCGCTCGCAGGATCGGGCTCGTCGCCCCTTACCTCGCTTACATGCGCCAGGACATACGCTTCCATGCCGGCGAGGCGGTGACGTCGCGAACCTTTGCTGCGATCCTGTCTCGCCATCTCGACTGGCTGGTGACGGTCGATCCGCATCTCCATCGCTACCATGAATTGTCGGAAATCTACCGCATCCCAACCCAGGTTGTTCATGCCGCGCCGTTTTTGGCCTCGTGGATCAAGCGCAATGTCGCTCGCCCGCTGATCATCGGTCCGGACCTGGAAAGCGAACAGTGGGTCTCGCAGGTGGCGGCCGATGCCGATGCTCCGTTTCTCGTGTGCGAGAAAATCCGATCCGGCGACCGTCACGTCACCATCTCGATTCCGAATGCCCCAGCGTTTCTCGATCGCCAGCCGGTGCTGGTCGACGATATCGCCTCATCCGGTCGGACCCTCACCGAGGCGGCGCGCCAACTGGTCGGCATGGGGTTCGCGCGACCGGATTGCGTGGTCGTGCATCCGCTTTTTGCCGGCGATGCAGCGCAGGTTCTGGGTGGGCTTATCGAAAGGATCGTCAGCACGAACGCGGTTGCACATGCGTCGAATGATATAGACGTCATGCCAGCGATCGCGGAGGCCGTTCGCCACCGGATTGAATGGCGTGCTGCGCGTCAGTTCTAAGACGGAAATGAACGCCCGGCAAACGCTGTGCGCGTCCTCATCCATTGACCCTAAACGAGTCCGAACCAATCTCCTGAGATCTCCCTTTCGGAGAAAATCGCGGCAGGGAAGGAGGATATGTCGTGTCGCACACACGCTCGTTCATCGATCCCCTCGACGTTGCTGGGCACCTGAAGCTTGAGCCCGAAGTAAAGCGCGCCACCCTGCTATCCTGGGCGTCCGATCGCGCAGCCGTCAAGGGCCAACCCGCCCCCCTCGCCCGCCGGGCGCCAGTAACCCGCTGCCGGTCGACGATGTGATGGAAGCGTAGCGATGGCTCGATCGCGCCGAGGGCGGCGCGGGCAACTCGCATGCATCGTCCGGAGCAGAGACCCGGCAATGAGCCGCAGCGACCGCGGCATTGGTGTGAGCGGAGTAGCCGAACCCTCACAGTTTCGCTGTCCTTCGCCGTTTTGCCTCGCCAAATTTTTACTCTTGACCTGGGACCATAGTCCAACGTGCAGAGAAGTATCCCTTGAAGCGCTGCCCTCGCGGCACTGCGTATTGATCGATCTCGGGGGCTATGGGGAACAAGCGCGTCGTGCATATCGTCGATGACGAAGAGACAATACGAAAAGCACTAAGTTTCACGTTGCGGACCGCAGGGTTTGCCGTAGAAGCCTACGCTTCGGGGCCGGAGTTTCTGTTGAGCGCAGAGGACGCCGAGAAAGGCTGCGTGGTTCTCGACATGCACATGCCCGACATGGACGGCCTGCAGGTTCAGGCGGAGCTGACGCGACGCGGTATCGACATGCCCGTCGTGGTGCTGACGGGCAATGGCGATCCTACGCTCGCCGTACAGGCGATGAAGGCGGGCGCTGCCGACTTTCTCGCCAAACCGGTCGAGAAGGCCGCATTGCTCGGCGCGATCGACCGCGGCTTCAGCTGGCTTGAGAGTATAGCCCGTCGTGCCTCCGAACAGGCCGACGCTCTTTCGAAAGCCGCGAGACTGACGCAGCGCGAACGGGCCGTTCTGAGAGGAATTTCGCGAGGCTATCCAAATAGCCTTATCGCAGATAAACTCGGCGTCACGTCGCGCACGGTCGAGCTGCATCGGGCCAGTCTGATGATCAAACTCAACGCGCAAAGCCTGCCCGACCTGTTGCGGATCGCTTTCGCCGTCGACCTGCACGAATCGACCGAAAACGGGCACCCCTAAAATTCTCGGCCGTGCGATGCCGGATGCTATGCGGATCGGGCCGCGGCCAGTTCGGCGATGATCGGACAATCCGGCCGCTCGTCGCCTTGGCAGCGCTCGGCCAGGTCGATTAGCGTGTCGCGCAGCGCCGTCAACGCCTCGGCTTTGCGCTGAAACTCATCGGCGCGGGCAAGGGCAAGCCGCTTCACCTCCGCGCTGGCACGGCCGGTATCGGCCCAAAGGCTGAGCAACGTGCGGATCTCCTCGATCGGGAAGCCGAGATCGCGGGCATTGGCGATAAACCGGAGGCGATGGAGGTCGCGCTCGCCATAGTCACGATAGCCAGCACCCCGACGCGCCGGCGCCGGGATGAGGCCGATCTTTTCATAATGGCGGATCATCCGCTCAGAGACGCCGCTCTGCCGTGACGTCTCGCCGATGTTCACAGTGCTTTCCGGTTGAGGCGCAGCGCGTTGGTGACCACGCTCACCGAAGAGAGCGCCATCGCCGCCGCCGCGATAATGGGCGAGAGCAGAATACCGAACAGCGGATAGAGCGCACCCGCCGCTACGGGCACGCCCGCGACATTGTAGATGAAGGCGAAGACGAGATTCTGGCGGATGTTCGACATGGTCGCTTGGCTGAGCCGCCGCGCCCGGACGATGCCAGTCAGGTCGCCCTTGAGCAGCGTGACGCCAGCGCTCTCGATCGCGACGTCGGTGCCGGAACCCATGGCGATGCCGACGTCGGCGGCGGCCAACGCGGGGGCGTCGTTGACACCGTCGCCGGCCATGGCGACCACCCGCCCCTCGCGCTTGAACTTCGCGACCACGGCGCTCTTCTGATCGGGCAGCACCTCGGCCTCCACCTCGTCGATGCCCAGACGCCGGGCGACCGCTTCCGCCGTCGTGCGGTTGTCGCCTGTCAGCATGACCACGCGAATGCCCTCCGCCTTGAGCGCGGCGAGCGCTTCTGGTGTCGTGGCCTTCACCGGATCGGCGATCGCGAAGGCGCCGCCGACTGTGCCGTCGACCCCGATGAAGATCGCGGTGGCGCCATCCCGGCGCAGCGCGTCGGCCTGGTCGGCGAGCGCCTCGGTGGCGACGCCCTCGTCACCGAGGAACCGCGCGTTGCCGAGAACGATCCTGCAGCCATCGACAGTGCCGAGCGCGCCGCGCCCGGTCGGCGAGTCGAAGTCGGTGACGTCGCTCGTGGCGATGCCGCGATCCTTGGCGGCCTCGACGATCGCCAGCGCGAGCGGATGCTCGGACGCCCGCTCGACCGAGGCGGCAAGACGCAGCAGCTCGGCTTCGTCGAAGCCGGGCGCCGGCACGACCTGGGTGACGGCAGGCCGGCCTTCGGTCAGCGTGCCTGTCTTGTCGACGACGAGAGTGTCGACCTTCTCCATATGCTCGAGTGCTTCGGCATTTTTGATGAGGACACCGAGCCCGGCGCCGCGGCCGACCCCGACCATGATCGACATCGGCGTTGCCAGCCCCAGTGCGCAGGGACAGGCGATGATCAGCACGGCGACCGCCGCCACCAGCCCATAGGCGAAGCGCGGCTCGGGACCCCAGATGCCCCAGGCGATGAACGCGACGGCCGCGACCGCGATGACCACGGGCACAAACCAGCCCGACACCTGATCGGCCATGCGCTGGATCGGCGCGCGCGAGCGCTGCGCCTCAGCGACCATCTGGACGATGCGTGCGAGCATGGTATCGCGGCCGACCTTGTCGGCGACGATCACCAGCGCACCGGTCTGGTTGAGCGTGCCGCCGATCACTGTGTCGGCCTTTGCCTTGGTGACGGGCATGGATTCGCCGGTGACCATCGACTCGTCGAGCGAGGAGCGGCCGTCCTCGACTACGCCGTCGACCGGCACCTTCTCGCCCGGCCGCACCCGCAGGCGGTCGCCCACCGCAACCAGATCAAGGCTGATTTCCTCTTCGTTCCCATCAGAACCGATCCGGCGCGCGGTCTTTGGTGCAAGGTTGAGCAGCGCCTTGATCGCGCCCGAGGTGCGTTCCCGCGCGCGCAGTTCGAGCATCTGGCCGAGCAGCACGAGGACGGTGATCACCGCGGCCGCCTCGAAATAGACGGCAACCATGCCGTCCTCGCCGCGGAAGGCCGGCGGGAACAGCTGAGGCGCGAGCGTCGCGATGACGCTGTAGATCCAGGCGACCCCGGTCCCCATCGCGATCAGGGTGAACATGTTGAAGTTGCGGGTCTTGAGCGAGGCCCAGCCACGCTCGAAGAACGGCCAGCCCGCCCACAGCACGACGGGTGTCGCCAGCACGAACTGGATCCATACCGAGATAGACATCGGCACGAGGCGATGGATCGCGGGAAAGACATGCGCGCCCATCTCGAGGATCAGCACCGGGAGAGCCAGCACGAGGCCGACCCAGAAGCGCCGCGTGAAATCGACTAGCTCGTGGCTGGGGCCGCTGTCGGCGGTCACGGTCGCGGGTTCGAGCGCCATGCCGCAGATCGGACAGGACCCGGGATGGTCCTGGCGGATCTCGGGATGCATCGGGCAGGTCCAGATCGTGCCTTCGGGCGCCGCGACCGGCGGCGTCGGCGGGCCGAGATAGCGCTCGGGATCGGCGATGAATTTGGTCCGGCAGCCCGCGCTGCAGAAATGATAGCTTTCACCGCTATGCTCGGCGCGATGCGCCGTGGTCGCCGGGTCGACGGTCATGCCGCAGACCGGGTCCTTGACGCCGGTCGCCGCTTTAGCGGTGCCGTGGCCGCCGCAGCAACCGCCGCCATGCGCCGCTCCATGTGTCTCGTTCATCGCCTCGCTCCTTTCGACGCCTGACGATCTAGGGTCTGACACCGTGTCAGGCTCAATACGTAATCGCCTAAGCGGCCAAATCGGCGGGCCCGTTCGCTTGGCCGCCATCAGGCCGGGGAGCACGCCGTCGGCATTGGGCTGGGTATCGTCGATGCCATCGAGCCGCTGCACGGTCAGGCGGAAGGCGAGCCGCATGAGACCCGTGCTGGCGGCCATAATCGGCGATTACCAGGCGCCAATCCGGACGCAGCATGGCAAGCATGGCGGCACGCCACCGCTTCTCCCGCGCCCACAGGCGGATCGCGCGATCATAGTCTTTCGTCGATCCAGTCCCGCGCGGCGGGGTGTACGATTGCATTGGCTTCTCCCAACGCGAGGCGTTCGAAACGATAAACTACATCGACATGGGTGGCGACAGTGTCCCCAGCCAGGCGACCAGCCCGAGAATGACGATCGCAAGACCGCCTTCGACGACGAGGCTCGCCCGCAACAGCGCCTGCGCCCGGGGCGCGTCCTCTTCCTCGATCGCCTGCGCCAGTGCCGGGGTCAGGCGGTAACGGTTGAGCGCGGCCAGGCCCAGCATGCCGGCGAAGAGCAGCAGCTTGGCGATGAGCAGCAGGCCGTAGGTCGACTGCCCGAGAGACGCGATGTTGCCCGGGCCGACCAGGAACCAGCCGTTCACCGTCCCGGTCAGGATCAGCAGGGCGACGATGATCGTGCCGACGAGGGAGAAGCCCCGCAGCGCTTCCTCGGCGAGCATGACCCGGTCCATGTCTTCAGTGGCGAGATCATCGGTTGCGAGCCTGGTAAGAACCAGCGCAAGGAATGCGGCAAGCGCGCCGACCCAGGCGCCGGCGGCGAGCAGATGGATGAGATCGGCCCCCAGTTGCAGCCAGCCCGCCTCGCCTTCGCCGGCCGCGCCATGCCCGCTCCAGGCGAGGGTCGCGAGCGCGACCGCGCCTGCCAGAGTGGACGCGATAAAGACAGGACGGGATTGCCGGCGATAGAAGGGGATGCAGAGCAGAAGAACAAGAAGCGCGACAAGACGCGCCTTCAGCGCCGTTCCCATGGACGTGCCGTTGATGAGGTCTGCGACCATGGATAGATCAGGCTGGGTGAGCGGCAGGCCGGTCATGGCCGCAGCCTGCAACGCGAACCCCAGCGCCGACAGCAAGAGGGCGAGACAGGCGAGACAGGCCACCATTGCCGCCATCGGCATATGCCGCTGAACGATCCGGCCGCCGCCAGGCGCATAGAGCGCGAACAGCGGCAGGCCGAACAGCAGGCCGAGATCGACGTAGAGTGCCCAGCGGACGGCGACGAGTGCCACGTCGTTCATGGCTTCACTTGACGGTAAAGGCGAGATTTCCCTGGATGCGGTGCGTGTCGGTCGAGACGACGTGCCAGGCGACCTGATAGCTGCCTGCCATGAGCGGCTTGTCGAGCGCCAGCACGAGCGTCTTGCCGCCTTCGACGGCCGTCTTGAAGCCGGTAACCGCCATGCGGTGGTTGGGCATGCCGGGCATGCCGGTCATCACGATCTCGGCGCCCGACAGCTTCGGCATCAGACCTTCACTGAAGGTGAGCGTGATACGCGAAGGCGCCGAGACGCTGGCGTTCGCGGCGGGCGTCGAGGACACAAGCTTGGGATGCGCGTAGGCCGGAGCAGAAACACTCAGGCCGACGGCGGCGATAACTGCGAGAGGCGAAAAGAAACGCATTGGAACATTCTCCTGTAGATCCCATGAGACAATACGCAGCCCGAGCCCCCACCCCTCGCAATTATTCTTTTCAATCTACAGCAAGGGTTCCTGGACCATCGTGCGTATTGAAGGATGAAGACGGAGAAGCACCATGGATGAACTTGACCACCTGCTCTCGCGGTTGCGCGATGCGCCTCTCGATCCCAGGCTCGGCGGCCTGGAAAGCCGGGTCATGGCGGAAATAGCGCGCATCCGGGCCATACCAAGCCTTGGCGCTATGACGTTCGGCATCGCGGCCGCAACCGCGCTGTTCATCGGAATTGCCGGCTCGGCAGTTCCGACACGGTCTGCTGATGCCAAACCGCTATCGCCCTTCGATGCTCGGCTCGCGCTTGCGCCCTCGACGCTGCTGAGCTCGCAGTGATGCGCGACCGCCGCCGGCTCCTGCTCCTCGTCCTGGTGACCTTCGCCGCGGCGATCGCTGGCGTTGTCATTGGCCGCGTCTATGTGGTTCCAGTGCGCCCGGTCGAAAATGAGCTGCACGAGCTGCTCCATCGCGATCTGAAGCTGAATTCAGCGCAACACAGCCGACTCGAGACAATCGAGAAGAACTACGCGATCCGGCGTCAAGCGCTGGAGGCCGAATTGCGCGCCGACAATGCGCGTCTCGCGGAAGCGATCGAAGCGGAGCATGGCTATGGCCCGCAAGTCGCAACTGCGGTGGATCGCTCGCACCAGGCCATGGGCGCGCTGCAGAAAGAAACACTTGAGCATATCTTCGCGATGCGGGCCGTGCTGCGCCCGGATCAGACGGACAAATTCGACGACGCCGTGGTGAAAGCGCTGACGGCCAAATCCGAATGACCGCGTGCCTCCCCGACTGCTCGGACGGGGAGCTCGCGGCTCTGGCGCTTGGAGGCCGGCAAGCGGCCTATGGCGAGCTGGTCCGCCGGCATCAAGGTTGGGTTCACCGGCTCGTGCGCAGCCATGTCGGATCTATGGATGAGGCATTGGATGTCACCCAGGCGAGCTTCGTCGCGGCCTTTGCCGCACTCAACCGCTATGACGTAACCCGACCCTTCCAGGTCTGGATGTCCCGGATTGTCATCAACAAATGCCATGACTGGCGGCGTCGGCGAGCGGTTCGAAATTTCTTTGCCCTAGCCCTACCGCTCGGCGAGGCGGACGGCGTCGCCGACGACGCACCGCTGCCCGATCAGGCGATCGGGGCCGAACAGCAGCTCGCGCAAGCAATGAAAGCGATTGCTGCCCTGCCGTCTTCCCTCAAGGACACGCTTATTTTGCGGACGATCGACGAGAAATCGGAAGCCGAAACCGCCGAGATCCTCGGCATCTCCCAGAAGGCCGTCGAGACCCGCCTCTACCGCGCCCGGGCGCGCCTCGCGGAAAGTTTGAAGAAAGTTTGAGGGGCAGGCGGGTGGGCTGCGTATTTCCAATAGGTCCGCCCTCTTTCCGCAAGCTGAGACAAACCGAATGATTTCTGCCCTCGACCGCCGCCAGTTCCTTCGCGGCGCGGCCCTCGCCGGTGGTGGCGCCGCATTATCAGCCTGGCTGCCTGCCTGGGCGCAGACCATCTCGCCGGGGATGCGACCGACGCTACCGACCGTGTCGGGCGAAGACATCACGCTGACCATCGCCCGGCAGTCGATGAGCATCGACGGGCGCCAGTTCCGCGCAATCGGTCTCAACGGCACGGTCCCCGCCCCGCTGATCCGGCTGCGCGAAGGCCAGCGCGTGCGGCTCAACGTCGTCAATCAACTCGAGGAGGACAGCTCGATCCACTGGCACGGGCTGATCCTGCCGGCCAATATGGACGGCGTGCCGGGCGTGTCTTTTCCGGGCATCAAGCCGGGATCGAACTACCTCTACCAGTTCCCCGTCGTGCAAAGCGGCACCTACTGGTATCACAGCCATTCGGGCCTGCAGGAGCAGGAAGGCCATTACGGCCCGATCATCATCGACCCCGCCGGTGCCGATCCGGTCGCCTATGACCGCGAGCATGTCATCGTGCTCGCCGATCACAGCGCACTCTCGCCGCAGGCGATCTTCCGGCGTCTCAAGGTCAACCCCGGCCATTTCAACTTCCAGCGCCAGACGCTGGCCGGGCTGCTCTCGGGCAAGGACCAGCCACTCAAGGACCGGCTCGACTGGGGCCAGATGCGGATGGACCCCGCCGACATCTCCGATGTCACCGGATCGACCTACACCTATCTCGTCAATGGCCATGGTCCGATGGACAACTGGACCGCGCTCTTCACCCCGGGCGAGCGGGTGCGGCTGCGCGTCATCAATGCGTCGGCGATGACCACCTTCAACGTCCGCGTACCCGGCCTGCCGCTCAGCATCGTCCAGGCCGACGGGCAGAATGTGGTGCCCGTCACCGTCGACGAGTTCCAGATCGGTGTCGCCGAGACCTACGACGTCGTTGTCAGCCCAGGCGAGGACAAGGCCTATACTCTTGTCGGCGAGGCCATCGACCGCTCGGGTATGGCGCGTGCCACGCTCGCGCCGCGCGCCGGCATGGCTGGCGAGGTGCCTCCCTTACGCAAACGGCCGCTCGCCGACATGAAGGACATGGGCATGGACATGTCCTCGATGCCGGGCATGGAAGGCATGGACATGTCGGGCGGCGCTATGCGGGGCGTCGATCCGACGGCCGAGAAGAACGCGTCCGCGCGCCTCGCGACCGGCGCGGCGGCAGCGATGGCGACCATGGACAACAGCGCCATGGCGGGCATGGACCATTCGGGGATGGATCATTCCGCGATGAGCGGGATGGATCATGGATCGATGGCCGGCATGGACCACGGCGCGATGGGCGCCGATGGCCAGATGGCGGGCATGGATCATGGCGGGCACGCGATGGGTTCGATGAAGATGCGCGACTTCTCGAACGCGCCGCAGGTGAAGCGCGATCCGAGCGTCCAGACCATCTCGCCGATGCCCGTCGACCGCACCGGCGAGCCCGGCCAGGGCCTCACCGACGTCGGCCACAAGGTGCTCGTCTACAAGGATCTGATGGCGCTCGAGCGCAATCCAGACGTGCGCGCGCCGAGCCGCAGCATCGACATCCACCTCACCGGCAACATGGAGCGGTTCATGTGGTCGTTCGACGGCGAGAAAATGTCGGACCATCACGAGCCGATCCCGTTCATCGAAGGCGAGCGGGTGCGCGTCAATCTCATCAACGACACGATGATGGGGCATCCGATCCACATCCACGGCCATTTCTTCGAGCTGGTGACCGGGCATGGCGACCATGCGCCGCGCAAGCACACCGTCATCGTCCAGCCCGGCGGCAAGGTGAGCTGGGACTTCACCGCCGACGCGGTCGGGGACTGGGCCTTCCACTGCCATCTCCTCTACCACATGCATGCAGGGATGATGCGGGTCGTGAGCGTGCGTCCGAAGGGAGACGCGCAATGACCCGCATCCTCACGCCGCTGGTGAGCGCGATCGCCCTTCTCGCCGCCGCACCCGCCTTTGCCCAGGATCATTCGATGCACGACATGCCCGGCATGGCGCCGCCGGGCGGGGCGCGGCCGGCGCAGGAGAAAAAGAAGGACAAGG
>NZ_MINO01000097.1 GCF_001757355.1 Sphingobium phenoxybenzoativorans | reverse complement strand
GCGCTGCTTGGTCGATTCGAAGATCGAGATCGCCGCAGCCTTGGCGCCGCCATTATAGGTCGATTTGCTGAAGCTGTCGGTGATACGGGTCGCGTCGAGCGCGGCCTGCAGGTTGCGGTGAATGATACCCCAGGCGTCCGCATATGCATCGTAGATAGCGATCTGGTCAGGGGTTAGCTGATGTTCGAGAATGTCATATTCGACGCCAGCGAAACTGAGCGCCCGCGCCGCATAGAGACCCTGTGCCTTCAGATCGCGTGCAATCAACTCCATTGCGGCGATGCCGCCCCGGCGCAGGCTTTCGACGAAATCGCGGCGGTCGGAGAAGGCCGTCCCCGGACCCCACAGGCCAAGCCGAGTAGCATAGGCCAGATTGTTGACGTCCGAGGCCCCCGTTGCGGACACGTAGAGAACCCGGGCGCGGGGGAGGAGATTTTGCAACCGGACGCCCGCGATGCCCTGCTCGGACCCCTTGGAGGTGCCGAACCGCCCTTCCCCGCCCGCGACCCCGGCCATCTCATGAGCTTCGTCGAAGACGATCATCCCCTCATAATCGTCACCTAGCCAGTCGGTGATCTGCTTGAGGCGCGTGCCCTTGTCGCCCCGGCTCGACCGTAAGGTAGCATATGTGAGGAAGAGCACGCCCTCACTGGCCCCGATTGCCGTTCCAAGGTTCCACTGGTTGAGATGCTGGAGGTCGAGCGCCAGACCGCCGACCGCAACCCAATCACGACGGGCATCTTCGAGCAGCGTTTCGGTCTTGGAGATCCAGACATGCTTGCGGCGGCCGCGCAGCCACTGGTCGAGCAAGATCGCTGCGACCTGGCGGCCTTTGCCCGCCCCGGTGCCATCGCCCAGAAAGAAGCCGGTGCGAACCCCGCTGCCCGCTTCGTCGGGCGTCAATGTGAGACCTTCGTCCTTGGTCAGGAATCGGCCCGGAAGATCTCGCTCGAACGCAGCGCCCGCGTAGATGACGGTCTCGACCTGCGCATCCGAAAGAATGTTCTCGGCGAGCAATCTGGGCGGCAGGATCGGTGCATAGCGTGTCTTAGGGGCTGCAATCGAACCCATGGCGATCGATTCCACGAGTGCTGTCGGGTGGGGCCGCGCTGCTGCCAGGGCGATCCGGCTCGGTCGATAGGGAAGGTAGAGCCCGGAGGGTTCACCAACCGGCGCGGGAGCGTCGAGCACCTCGAATGCGATGGGTTCCGCCGGGGCAGCTACGTCGATGCGCCTCGGCACCAAGGGCTTGATCCCGCCACGGCGCGCGCCGGCGAGCAGAGCTGACGGCCGCGAAACCACCCGGCCCGGGCGCGTGGACGGCGTTGCTCCATTCGGCACAGGGTTAAAGGAACAGGCGTCGAGGGCTTCGTCCAAGGTGGCGCAGGCGATCGCATTGGCCGGGACGCCTTCAACGCCTTTGTGCAGGAGGAGAAGCTGGACAGCTTGTGTCGTACCGTGCCGCGCATAGGCAGATGCTGGCAATTCGATCTGGCGGACGAGCGTAGAACCGGCCGTCGCGATCTTCCATTCACTCGATTGCGGATCAACGCGGGTGGGAAGGATTGCGACACAGCGACCACCCTCACGCAGGCGCGTGAGGGCAGAACGCAGGTGGCGAAGGCCGGCAACCCGATCACGGCCGCGACCCTCACTGCGCGAGAAGGGCGGATTGATGAGAATGACATCCGGCACCAGATCGACGGGGAGGAGGTCGTCAATGACCTCACCGTCATGGCCGAAGATGCGTGCATCGGGATAAGCGGCCGCGAGCATGGCCCGGCGCCACGGATCAATCTCGTTGAGGATCAGACGAGCCTGTGCACGACGGGCGAAGATGGCGAGCAGGCCGGTTCCTGCCGAGGGTTCGAGCACGATGTCGCGCTCGCCGATGCCGGCTAGCCGGGTCGCGATCAGGGCGATCGATGCCGGTGTCGAGAATTGCTGGAGATCAATCTGCTTCTCGCTGCGTACGCTATGAACCGGCAGGCGCGCGACCATGGCGGCGACAAGCGCAAGCTGAGCCGGTGCCGCGTCCGGCAATGTGCTCCCAGAAAGGAAGAGCACCTGCCCCAGTTCGAGCACATCATAGGCGTCACGGATCGACCAGTCCCCGCTCGCGGGTGTCGAGCCATAGGCCCGGGCCATGACGCCGATCAGCGTGGGACGATCAATGGAAATATTGGTCGCGATTTTAGCCGCGATTTCGCGCGCGGCGGTGATGGCGGGATCGGAGAAGTCGAGTTCAGCAATGGCGGAGGCGGTAGCGGACATGATGGGGCTCCTTGGTGTCGCCCGATGATCAGCACCGGGCCACCCCGCCGAAGGCCCCCTCTCCTCTCTACATTGGCTGGGTCAGCAGCTCGGACCTGGGGACCAAGTTGCGGGCAAGCCTGTCGCGCAGGGCGTCATTCCAGTCGTCATGATCCTTTGGGAGACAATGTTCGACCTGGCGGCCGCTGGCAGATAGATGGTCGTAGGCGCGCTCAAAGCATGTCCGCGCCGCCTCATTGCGCTGCCCGAATACGATCACCCGTCTGACGCTCGAGGGTATGCCGACATGTGCGTAGCGCTCGGCGCCGAGCACTGCCCAGACTGGCAGGTCGAACCAGTCGCGCGCTGATAAGGCATCTTCGATCCCTTCGGCCAAACCAAGGGTGTCCTGCGGTGCGCCGAATTGCACACTGCCCGACCCCAGCAGCCCCAGCGCAAGCTTCGGCTTGCGAAACGGGCGATGCAAGATGTCGGAAGGATCCAGGAACGTGCGATGGACCGCGACCAATCCGAGTTCGTTTTTCACGGCGGCAATCATCGCCGGCAGACTTCGGCGATCCTTACCCTTCCCGATGATCGTAGTGGGATTGAACCGCAACTCCGGTGTCGGGGTGAACACGCCTCGGGCGCTGAGATAGGTTTCGGCAAGCGTACCATCGATCGCAACGCTGCGGTGCCATAAGGTCTTGGCGAGACCGCTCAGATCGCGAGCAGGCGGCCGCGGTTCGACGTGGACGGGCGCGCGGTCATGGAGACCTTGCCGATCGAGGGCCATCAGGATGTCGATTGGGGTGCAGCCGGCAAAGCATTTGAACAGGATGGCCTTCGTTCCCAAGCGAACGGAGAGACTTGGTGAGCGATCGTCATGGGCGGGGCAGCGGCATTCGCCGTGCGACCCTGTCCATCGGCCGCCAAGATGTTCGACGATCTGCTTTGCGCGGGTCGCCGCATCTAATGAGGCTGGCATAGGGAAACTCCTTATCGAACCGGAAGCGCAAACCCGGCCTGCCCCCTCCCCTCTTCGCGGCGCTACGCTGCCTTGGGTGCGAGGACACCGAATTCCTCGACGATCCGGTCGGTCGTGTAATGGGTCGTTCCATCACGCTCGTAGGAACTGTCGCGCAGTCGACCCGCTACCCGGACAAGATCGCCGACATGCACACGCTCTTCGATATATTTCCTCTGCCCCTCGCTGAAGATCACGACGCGGTTCCAGTAGCTATCCTCGATCCACTCATCGCCCTCACCACGGCGGCGGTAATTCGCGCAGACCGAGACGTTGGTGACCTTAAGTTTGGCGTCGATTTCCCCGATCCGCCCTATAATCTCGAACTTTGCGAAGTTGATCATGGTGCCTCCAGCTTGGCGCTGAGCAAGCATGAATGAGCAAACGATCGGATTTCGCACGCCATATGACTGCTGAGCTGCCGTGGGCCGCACGGTACGGTAGCAAGACCCGGGCTCCTATCCCCCCAGTTGGAGGGATAGGCAGGAGACGCAACAGCCAGTCCCCTCTCTAAGGCTGCTGGTTGACCTTGGGGGACGCACTGGTCGCGACCTATGAACCGAATCCGGGTGTGCGATAGCTGCTGCGGCTTGCGATCGGACACTACCGAATCACTTCCTCTGATAACTCCATCTATAAAAACGCCCGGCGCGCAGCGTCGGGGTGATTCTAAGATTCTAATGATTCTATGATTCAGGGCCGCTATGTGTTTGAAACTAAGGCCTGAATCAGGGTCTTACCTGACCTCGTGGGGGATTTTGCCTGACTTCGCGGGGGATGTAACCTGTCCTGGCGGGGGCTCTATCCTGACGTCTTGGGGATCAACCTGTCTTCTTGGGGGGCGGTCAGGATCATGTCCTTATCAGGCGTTTCGAAGCGCTTTTTGGCTCCTGTGCCACACGATCAGGCGGACAATCGCGACTCGGCAGAATCACAGGCGGAATGTCGGATTCGTACGGCAAAACTATCCTGACCTCTTGGGGGCCTACAGACGGGTATAACCTGACCTGACTTGACGAATGAGGTCAGGACAGGCAGTTTCCGCGGCAGTGTGAGGTGAATCGCATGGGAGTGCCAGCGGAAAGCGTAGACGATGAAGGCGGCGAAGAGACTTCGGCCGCCCGTTCGATGCGCGTGGCTGCAGCGCTCGCTCGCAAAGGCGGTGACCAGTTCGCCAAACCCGGACGCCTCGTCGAGGTCCGGTTCGTCAAAGGGCAATCGCTCAGTCTGACCGCGTCCCGCCTCCTCGCCCTCATGATCCTGACTGCGGGCGGAGATGCCTGGCAAGACACGACGCACCGTATGCGAAAGTCGGACATCCGTCGCGGTCACAAAGGTAACGAACGTATTGTCGATATGCTTGAAGAGCTGCACAGAACGCTCTTCGCAGAGGATGACAAATCATGGCGCGGAAAGCGCGCCACGAAGCGTTTCAACCTCATTCAGGCCTCTTGGGAAGAGGTCGAGGACAACGATAAGGAAACGGGCTGGATCGAGTGGCAGTTCACGCCTGACGCTCGCCGGCTTATCCAGGAGTCCGAAACCTATGCGGTGATGAACCGCCAGGCAGTGCTAGGGTTCAGGTCGGCCTATGCCCTAAAGTTGTACGAAGAGGGCGCCCTTCGCCTCCACCGACGGCAACCTGTGTGGAAAGTCGATATGGTGGGTTTGCGCGCGGCGCTGGGGATCGACCCCGACAAATATGCCGACTTTGCTCAGCTACGCCGTAAGGTTTTGACGGTCGCCAAGGCAGAGATCGACCAGCTCGCCCACTTCACCGTCGAATGGCAAGAGATCCGGCGAGGCCGTGCCGTGATCGAGATCGAGTTCCGGTTCGTCTCGAAAGATGCGCCGGCGCAGATTGCAACAGTCGACGAACTCGAGCGTCATTCTAAGGGACGGAAAGCCAGGCGCGAAGATACCGTCGAGAAGGTTGTGGCAAGCGATAGTCCCCTTCCCCACAGCCCGACCGTCGACGGCGCGGACGTGGCAAATGTTCTGAAGAAGGTAACTGCTGCGCTGGTAAGCTCGGACGCGGCGTCGTCGGGCGGGACAGAATTGTGGGCAAGGTTCCCTCGGGGCCGGCTGCATTTCGGGGCTACCGAGGAGGCAGCTCGTGAGATTGGAGTTCGCTATGGTGGTGGCTGGGACGTCGACATGATCGCCGAGGCCTATCGCGACCATATGGGCGCTCGCTTGAACACCCTGTCCGGTACGAAACTTGAAAAGTCCTGGAAGGGCTGGTGCGAAGCCTTTTTCAATCGGCGAGGACGGCCATAACAGCACAAATTGCAGCCCTGCAATTTGTGCCACATAGCGTCGAACAGGCGGTTACACGCCCCTCACCGCTTCGCCGAATATCACATGGTCCAAACCCAGCCACCGCGCCATTGATCGGAGGGCCTTATCCAGCTCCTCGCTGGCGTGAGCAGGCGCATCGCTCTCGAACGTCTTTTGTTGAACGAGTAGCGCCTTCGCTTTCCGGTCCGCCTTCAGATCGACCCGTGCGACGATCTGCTCATCAAGCAGGAACGGTAGAACATAACATCCATAGGTGCGCAGCGGCGCAGGGACGTATATCTCGATCCGATAGCGTATGCCAAAGAGGCGCTCGGCGCGGTCGCGTTCCCAGATCAATGGATCGAACGGCGCTAGGAGGGCGGCATGGCGTATTCGTCGTGGGCGCCTGGCCTCCCGGTGCAACCATGTTGACTGGTTCCACCCATCAATCTTCACGGGCTGAAGGACGCCCTCTTCCTGAAGTTGCGCAATAGCTGGCTGAGCCTCTGCTGGCGAAAGCCGGAAATAGTCACGGAGATCCTTTGCCGTTGCTACCCCAAGGGCGCGGGCACTGTGCTCTATGAGTTGGCGTCTGGCTGCCGCAGGTTCCGGAGTGGGGAGAGCGAGGATCGTCTGGGGCAACACGCGCTCGGTGAGATCATACACCCGCTCGAAACTCGCACGTCGTGTTGCAGTGGTGATGTGGCCGGACCAGAAAAGCCACTCCAGCGCCATCTTGCTGTCGCCCCACTCCCACCAGCCTGCGCGTCGCTTCCCACTTTCGATGTCGGATGCAGCGAGTGGCCCCTCGTTGCGGATGCGCTCCAGGATCGAGAGCGCGTCCGCCCGCCGATCGCGCGCGAATATGCGCAGACCCTTCCATCCAGTCTCGCCGGCGTTTGCCATTGCCTGTCGCCATCGCAGCAACGGCTGGAGGGGGAGGGGGATCAAAGACGCTTCGTGCGCCCAATATTCGAAGAGCCGGCGCGATCGGAGAGGCCCCCAGGCGTCGGCCTCCAGCAACCTCGGATCAAAAGCACCAAGGCGCGAATAGGCCGGAAGGTAGTGAGCTCGCGTCAACACGTTGACACTGTCGATTTGGTGGAGCCCAAGCCGGGCGATAGTACGCCGCAAATGGTGAGCCCTGACAACAGAAGGCAGGGCCTCACCAAAACCTTGCGCGGCAAGGGCGATGCGTCGGGCAAGCCCGGGGGTGAGGCTCTCTGTCATAACGACACATATCAACGCGGTCGCTTGCGACCCGCAAGGATGAACGTCGCGCTACCGGCGATCCTGTGCCCCCATCGAGTCAGGTTGCGGGCAGATTGCGCGTCTGGCACAAATTGCAGGGTTGCAATTCCTGCCATTAAGGCGTCCGATTAGCCCCCACGAGGACAGGATAGGAGTAGGGGCTGGCAATATGACGGTCTCCATGGTCCAACTGTCAAATTTCGGGTGGATATTGACCAAAAAGTGAAAATCGAACATGGATGCTCCAGACTTTAACAGGAGCAGCTATGGCGTCCGCAATTGATGAAGTGCGGATGGGGGAAACACTCGATGTTGCGTCGCTCGCTGCTCGGTCTTCCTCTGTCCTTGAAAAGCTGCGCAACTCGGCCCGAAGCGCGCGCGCCGACGAGCGGCGAGAACCGACGTTTCAGATCGGAAAGGCCGCCGATCTGGTGGGGCGGACGACCGGAGCGATTCGCGAGGCTGAGAGCGATGGCCGTCTTGTGCCGCCGCCGCGGACAGAGAGCGGTCGGCGGATGGGATACACGCTTGCTCAATTGAACGATATGCGTGGCGCCTTCGGAACGCGGCCATGGCGCGATCCAAGTGACCCCTGCTCCGTCATTGCGGTACAAAACTTCAAAGGTGGTGTCGGCAAGTCGACCGTGTCGGTCCATCTGGCGCAGTATCTGGCGATCCGCGGCTACCGTGTCCTCCTGATTGATTGCGACAGCCAGGCATCTGCCACGACGCTTTTCGGCTATGTGCCCGACCTCGATTTGAACGAGAACGACACGCTCTATCCGTATCTGCGAGAGGGCGAACGCAAGTCGCTCGATTATGCGATCCGCAAGACCCATTTCGATGGTCTCGACCTGATCCCGGCCAACCTGCGTCTCTTCCAGTCGGAATATGAACTCGCGGCGCGCATGGCACGGGGGCAGGGGGCTCTGCTTGATCGCATGGCACAGGGCATTGCCTCGGTGCAGGATCTCTACGACGTGGTGATCCTCGACCCGCCGCCAGCCTTGGGAGCGATCTCCCTATCGGTTCTAAGAGCAGCCAACGCTCTGGTGGTGCCGGTTCCGCCGACCGTGATGGACTTCTCCTCGACGGCAGCGTTTCTTGCGATGCTCGACGAGACCATTCAGGAACTCTCTACGCACGATCTCGCGCCGCAGCTGTCCTTCCTGCGCTTCGTGGCGTCGAAGGTGGATGAGGGCAAATCGATGCAGAAGGGCCTGCTCGACCTCATGCGGCAGGTCTACGGAACCGCCATGGTGCGCTCGCCGCTCAAGGATTCTGCCGAGATCGATAACGCTACGGGCCGTCTGATGACCGTTTACGAACTGGACGGCCCGATGACGAGCAAGACCGTGCGTGACCGCTGCCTGACCTATCTCGATGGCGTGAATGCCGAAATCGAGCTTGATATTCGTAAGACCTGGCCCAGCCATCTGAGCCGTTTGCGCAAGGATGGGCATGCGTGATTTACAAGAATTGCAGCCCTGCAATTTTGGCAAATAGGGGGGCAAAATGAGTTCGAAGAACAAGAGTTTTCTAGGCGATCTTGCGTCCTCTGTGGAGCCGAGCGCTGAGGGGCTGGAGCGTGGCCCGCGTTTGGGAGTAGGGGTCCTTGGTGGCCGCAACAACCGCTTGGCCGAACTGGCTTCTGGCGCGGTGGTGAACAATCCGCAGGAACTCGTCGATCCGGCGCGTTGCCGGATTTGGGAACGGCACAATCGGGACTATGGCGCACTGAGCCGTGAGCGGTGTGACGATCTGATCGAAAGTATCCTCGCGCAGGGCAAGCAGGAGGTGCCCGCGATCGTTCGGCGCATTCATGAGCCGGACTATGATTTCGAGATCATCTGCGGAGCTCGCCGCCATTGGTCGGTGTCGTGGCTGAGGGCAAACAATCACCCCGAAGTGCGCTACCTCGTGGAAGTGCGCGACTTGACGGATGAGCAGGCATTTCGCATTTCCGACCTGGAGAACCGGGCACGCGAGGATCTCAGCGACCTGGAGCGAGCGCGGGACTATCTCAAAGCGCTCGATCTCTATTACGGCGGCAGCCAGAAAGAGATGGCTAGGCGGCTGAACCAGTCTGAGGCATGGGTAAGCCGATACCTTGATCTCGCCAGATTGCCTGACGCGGTGGTCGCGGCTTTTCCTGATCCGTTCGAGCTGAAGATCTCGCACATCGGCAGTTTGAAGCCTGTGCTGAAGTCCGACGATGATCGCGCGCGAGTGTTGGCCGAGGCGCGTCGCCTGTTCGAAGAGCGCTCAGCAGGCAGCGAGGGGTTGCCCGCCAATGCTCCCGAGACGATCCGCGCCCTGATCGCGGTTGTTGGCTCGGCTGCGCCGCGCAAGAAAGAGCCCAAGCCGGCAAAAGCCCCCAAGAGGACAGGATCGGATGCCGTGGTCGTGCATAGCCCTGGCGGGACGGCTCTGCTTCGTGTCGATGGCAAGGACAGGCGTGGCGTGACACTGACGCTCTTTCACAAAGGCGGCGGTAGTCGTGCGGAAGCCGAGGCCGCATTACGCGACCTTCTTGATAATCACTGGCCTCAATAAGGGTGGCCGCGCATCTCTCGCGCTTGGCTGGCAAGCTTCGCCGCCCCTTGTGGCGAGATATTAAGAAGCCGGGCGATCGCTGGGATGCGGATGCCCGGATAGGCTGCCTCTAGTCGCATGAGGGCAGGGAGCTTACTGCGCCGGGTGACGCCGAGCTCCTTGGGAAGTTTGGCATCGAGCCTTTCAACGGCATCAAGTTCTTTCAGGCCAGCCATCGCGGCGTCTCCAAGCCGCTGTTCGAGGTCACCGGCAAGATCGCGCGCAGTGACCCCGAGGAATTTTGGAAGGCACACGAAAGAGGGAATGATCTGGGAGGTAAATCCTGCGGCGAGGAGCGCCGTCGGAAGGTGGCAGGCCAACAGCCAGATCGTGCCAAAGGTCCGGGGCTCGACGGTGAGCTGGCGCCCGTCCAGCGTCGCTAGGGAGCGACCTCCGACCGGTGCGATCTCGAGTTCTGCGTGGACCTCCAAGAGGCGTTCGGCGACAGCCAGAAGGGTAGGGGCTGCATATGGCTCAGCCAACCTCGACTTCGCCGCCCGGAACGCCGATCCAAAGAGCACGAGGTCGTCGCGGCCCCAGACCTGCACCTCCTCTCGATCGTCGAGCAGCAGACGCAGCGCATTGAGGGATGCCCTCGCCACGGCGTCGCTGTCGGCTTCCTGTGCGAGCAGCACGAAGTGCGCGAGTGCTGCGATCGACATGGGGTCATTCAGGCCTTCACAGTGGCGAGGAGGAGGGCTCCGGCCTGTAATCCAGGCAAGCAAGTCGCTCGTATCGACCGGCAATCCTGCCAGCGCAGCAACTGTCGAAGTCGCTGACATTCGCGCTCTCCCAAGCCAAATGTCGCGTGCTGAACTGCGAAAGAGACGGCCATCGAGCCGCCCGATGAGCAGCAACGGGGCAGGGGAGGGCGACCTTGGCATCCGACATCGTTACCGGCGATCTCAACCAAAGTCATATGTTAGTTGAGACACCTGATACTGATTTCAAATCGACATGCGATAATTGCAGTTATCACATAAGCGGAATTGACCCGTTCTATAATGTGGCCTACAAGCGCTGCTAAGGAGCGTGGCGCGTCGTGAGCACCGAAATCGTCCGGGAAGGGCCAGAATCCGCTGTAGCGTCCTCTGAGGCGGGCCTGCCGGCCGTCATGGCCCCAAGCGACCTTTGCTGGGCGATCGTGCACATGCGCGCCGGCGAGAGGGTCGTCATCAATGAGGCCTTGATCTCGGCCTATCAGCGCGCGTCATCGCCCCACAGCATCCGCGCGCTGAAGTCGGACATTGAGGCGTTCGACGCTTGGTGCCAACACACCAACCGGATCGCGTTGCCGGCGACGGCCGAGACCGTGGCCGACTATCTCGACGCGCGGGCGGGGAGCGGGAGCCGGCCCGCGTCGCTTTCTCGTTACAAGGCGTCGATCGCCAAGATCCATCAGCTCCTCGACCTCAAGGACCCGACGCCGGCCGCGCT
>NZ_MINO01000096.1 GCF_001757355.1 Sphingobium phenoxybenzoativorans | reverse complement strand
TGGCGGGTCGGCGAGCCTGTGACGGCAGCCGTGCAGCTCACGGGCAGCGGCGGGAGCGGGGCGGTCCGCGTGCCGACGACGGCGGTCCAGAGTTTCGAGGGCAAGTCGGTCGTGTTCGTGCGCACGCCCACCGGCTTCAAGGCGACCCCGGTCCAGCTCGGCGATGCGTCGGGCGACACGGTGATCGTCCGGTCGGGCCTGACCGGCAACGAACAGATCGCCACCACCGGAAGTTTCACGCTCAAGGCCGAGATCGGCAAGGGCGAAGCGAGCCACGAGGATTAAGCCATGATCGCCCGTATCGTAACCTGGGCGGTCGAGAAGCGCTGGCTAGTCCTGCTCCTCACCGTCATCGTCGCCGCCATCGGCGCCTTTTCCCTCTACCGGCTACCGATCGACGCGGTGCCGGACATCACCAACAATCAGGTCCAGATCAACGTCCGCGCGCCTGCCCTCTCGCCCGAGCTGGTCGAGAAGCAGGTGTCGTTTCCAATCGAAACCGCGCTCGCCGGCACCCCCGGCCTGGAATATACGCGCTCGTTGAGCCGCAACGGCTTCGCGCAGATCACGGCGGTCTTTTCGGACGCGACGGACATCTATTTCGCCCGCCAGCAGGTGGGCGAGCGTCTGCGGGGCGTGCAAGAGAATCTGCCCGACGGCGTGAACCCTGAAATGGGTCCGATCGCGACAGGCCTGGGCGAGGTGTACATGTACACCGTTCGTCTCGATCATCGCGAGGACGACAAGCACAAGCCCGGTGAACCGGGCCAACAGCCCGATGGCAGCTACATCACGCCAGAGGGCGAGCGACTGACGACCGAAGAGGACAAGGCGACCTACCTGCGCACCGCGCAGGACTGGATCGTGACGCCGCTTCTGAAGACCACACCGGGCCTCGCCGGTGTCGACTCGATTGGCGGTTACGCCAAGCAGTTCCTCGTCGTGCCCGACGTGCAGAAGCTGGCCTCGCTCGGCATCACGCTGACGGACCTGGGAAATGCGCTGGAGCGCAATAACACCAGCGTCGGCGGTGGCTTCGTCAATCGCAATGGCGAAGGTCTGGCTGTTCGCTCGGATGCGCTCGTTCGCAATGCCAGCGAGTTGGCCAGGACCGTGATCGCGACACGTAACGGCGTGCCGATCACGGTCGAACAAGTTGCGACTGTGAAGACGGGTCAGGCGATCCGCATGGGTTCGGCATCGGAGAACGGTACCGAAGTCGTCGTCGGCACGGCGATCATGCGGATCGGCGAGAACAGCCGCATCGTGTCGACCGCGGTCGCTGAGAAACTGAAGACGATCAACGCTTCGCTGCCTCCTGACGTCGTAATTCAGCCGGTGCTGAACCGCACCGAGCTGGTCAATTCGACGATCAAGACGGTCGCGAAAAACCTGTCCGAAGGCGCGGTGCTGGTCATCGTCGTGCTCTTCCTGCTGCTCGGCAACTTCCGTGCGGCCCTGATCGCGGCGTTGGTCATCCCGATCACCATGATGCTGACAGGCTTTGGTATGCTGCGCGCTGGGGTCTCGGCCAATCTGATGAGCCTTGGGGCTTTGGACTTCGGTCTGATCGTCGACGGCGCCGTCATCATTGTCGAAAACGCGCTGCGCCGGCTTGCCGAGCAACAGCATCATGAAGGCCGATTGCTCAGCGTCAAGGAACGGCTCGCGACCGTGGCAGCCGCTGCGCGTGAGATGATCCGTCCCTCTGTGTACGGGCAGGCAATCATCATCCTCGTCTACGTACCGCTGCTCACGCTGACCGGCGTGGAGGGTAAAACGTTCGGACCGATGGCGCTGACCGTCATCATCGCGCTCGCCTTCGCCTTCATCCTCTCTCTCACCTTCGTGCCGGCGATGATTGCGATCTGGCTGTCGAAGAAGGTCGAGGAGAAGGACGGCCGCATCATCACGTGGCTGAAGAAGCGCTACGAACCCGGTCTCGACCGGGCCATGAAGCGCCCGACGCTGACGATCGGTGCGGGTGTGGGAAGCCTTGTGGTGGCGGCGCTTGCTTTCACTACGCTCGGCTCGGTGTTCCTGCCGCAGCTCGACGAAGGCGATTTGCTGATCCAGTCGCTCCGCATTCCGGCAACGTCGGTCCAGCAGAGCCAGGCGATGCAGGTGCCGATCGAGCGGATGATGTCGAAGCAGCCGGAGGTGCAATTCGTCTATTCCAAGACGGGCACCGCCGAGCTGGCGGCCGACCCGATGCCGCCGAACGCGACCGACATGTTCGTCATCCTGAAGCCGCGCAAGGATTGGCCGGATCCTGAGCTTCCCAAGGAGGAGCTGGTCAGCCGGATCGAGGGTAATCTCGCGAAGATTCCGGGAAATGCCTACGAGATCACCCAGCCCATCCAGATGCGCTTCAACGAGCTGATCGCCGGCGTGCGCGGCGACATCGCGGTGAAGGTGTTCGGGGACGACTTCAACCAGATGAACCGGACGGCCGAGCAAATCGCGGCGGTGCTGCGCAGAACGCAAGGCGCAGCGGACGTGAAGGTGGAGCAGACGACCGGTCTTCCCATGCTCGACATTCGCGTCAACCGCGACGCGATGGCGCGGTTGGGCGTTACGGCTCAGGATGTGCAGGACACCGTGACTGCGACGATCGGCGGGCGAACATCGGGCCAGATCTTCGAGGGCGACCGTCGCTTCCCCGTGGTGATCCGCCTGTCGGAGGCGCAGCGTGCCGACATCGGCCTGCTCCAACAGGTGCAGGTGCCGGTGGCAGGCGGCGGCTATGTACCGCTGTCCAGCGTCGCCGAGATCAAGGTGGTCGATGGTCCGAACCAGATCAGCCGCGAGAACGGCAAGCGGCGCGTGGTGGTGCAAGCCAACGTGCGTGGCCGCGACGTCGGATCCGTCGTGGCGGATGCGCAGGCGGCGATCGGCAGCCAACTCCGGCTGCCTGCCGGCACCTATCTCGAATGGGGCGGCCAGTTCGAGAACCTCCAATCGGCAAGCGAACGGCTGAAGCTGGTCATTCCGGCTTGCTTCATCTTGATCCTGCTGCTCCTCTACGGGGCGTTGGGATCGGTCCGCGACGCCGCGATCGTGTTCACCGGCGTGCCTTTCGCGCTGGTGGGCGGCGTCCTGTTGCTGTTCCTGCGGGGCATGGACTTCTCGATCTCGGCGGCAGTGGGCTTCATCGCCCTCTCGGGCATCGCGGTCCTCAACGGCCTCGTCATGGTCAGCTCGATCCAAGATCTGATCCGATCAGGGATGAGCCGCGAGGAAGCCGCGCATGTTGGCGCGATGCAGCGTCTGCGACCCGTCATCATGACCGCGCTAGTCGCCAGCCTCGGCTTCGTGCCGATGGCGCTGGGCGAAGGCGCCGGCGCAGAGGTTCAAAAGCCTTTGGCGACGGTCGTCATCGGCGGTCTGATCTCGGCGACGCTTCTTACGCTGTTCGTGCTGCCGACACTCTATGCCCGGTTCGGGCAGAAAGTGATCGAGAAACCCGAGCACTACAATGAGGAGCATGAAGGGGACGACCACGGTCAGACCTTCGTGAACAACTTGGCCTGATGGATGGGCGGGGCGATCCGCGATCGCCCCGCCCATCTCTGGGAGATGGGGATATGCCTCGCACCATAACCAGCTCGATGCTTCACGGCGGGCCACTGCGCATCTGGTCGGCACTCACCGATCCGGATCATCGCCGGGCGTGGAGTCCGCTCGTATTTCTCGATGATCCGTCCCGGCTCGGCGACACAGAATGCACCTTTGCGATCCAGGGCATCACCCGGCCAATTCGGACGCCAGCACGGATTGATCGATTCGATAAACCGCACGCCTTCGCTTGGTCCTGCGGCATCCCCTATCTGTTCACGCTCGAAGAGCGGTACGAGCTGGCGGGGGACGATGGCGGCACCAGGCTAACGCATAGCTGCACGCTGCGCGGGGCGCTCTCCCTGCCGTTCGCGGCGATGATGTTGCGCCGCCTGCGATCCCTGATGGTCGAATCTGACGATCGCCTCGCAACCTATCTCCGCTGGCGGGTAGGTCAGCCTGCCCGGGCTATCAATCGTCAGCGCGTCCCCTTCCGCTACAGGAGGAAGGCGCGATGATGATGCACTGTAAGCGGGTGCTGCCCGCCGTCATCCTCGTTGTCGGGCTCGCGGCGTGCTCGGAAAGAAAGCCGCCAGCCCCGCCAACGGAGCAGCAGATCCATTCGTCCGACAGCGCCGTGGCGACCGGGGAAATGGGGCGGCATAGATATCGCTGTTCCGACGGGGAACCGCTGTTCGTCGATTACAAGGACAACGGCCTGCAGATCGATTTGCGGCGCTCCAACGGGGGACCGCCGATGATGCTGACCGCGCCAGCGCAGGGCCTGCAATATGTCGGCGAAACAGCCACCGCGACCTTCAAGGGGTCGCAGCTCACCATCGTGGAAGGCGATGGCCGTACCCGGATCTGCGAGCAGGAAGGCACGCGATGAACTGCCCTGCCTTCGAACGCCACAGGGCGCTTCGTCGGAAGAGACCGATGTCTGACACGTCGATTTCAAATGTGACAACCTTGTGCGGCCTGAATCGGGCCGGTCTGGCGATCGCGCGCCTCGGCGTCGTTCTCGTCTCCGGGGCGGTTATAGGGGCGTGTAATCCAGCGCCGACCCAGCCTACCGAGCCGGCGCATGAAAAGCATCTGACGTCGAAACTAATCGCGCAGCGCATCATGTACTGCGACGACGGCACACGCGCCGATGTCGACTTCATCGATGACGGCTTGAAAATGGCCGTCACCTGGCTGCCGAAGGGCAGGACCGAGATCCTGCGCGCGCAGCGAACCGGTGACGAGTTTCGCGGCGACCATTCGCGGGCTGTCGTGGCGGGCGGATCGATCGCGTTCACGCGACGCGGGAAGATCCGCGTCTGCCACCGAACCCCGGAGGAGTCCTAGGAAATGCAGGCACTGCTCTATACGCTTGCGCCTGTGCTGGCGGTCGTGCTCGGCGCGATTGTCGCGAGCCGCACCAAGTTGAAACCTGGCCTCGTGGCGGGCCTACAGCATCTCGCTGCCGGCGTCGTGTTCGCGGCGGCAGCGACCGAAATCCTGCCGCAGGTCAAGCATGAGGCATCGCCCAGCGCGACGTTGATCGGCGGGGCGGCGGGCGTCGCGACCATGCTGGGGCTCAAGGCTCTTGAGGCCCGCTTCAAGGGGCCGATGGCGCTACTCGCCGCGATCGGCATCGACATTCTGGTCGACGGCCTGGTGCTCGGCCTCGCTTTCGTGGCGGGCGAGAAGGCAGGTCTCCTGCTGACGATCGCGCTCACTCTGGAAGTGTTATTTCTGGGACTGACGCTGACCGACGAGCTGGCGGAAACCTATCGCTCGCGCTTGCGCATCATCGTGATCGTCTCGGCATTGGCCCTGCTGCTGCCGATCGGCGCGCTCGCTGCCGTGCCGGTCGCCGCGCTGTCGCCGGTGATGATCGCCGGCTTCCTCAGCTTCGGGCTGATGGCGCTGCTCTACCTCGTCACGGAGGAGTTGCTGGTCGAGGCGCACGAGAAACCCGACACCCCGCTCATCAGCTCGATGTTTTTCGTCGGCTTCCTGGCCCTGCTGACACTTGAGGAGATGATGGGATGATCCCGGGCAACGACAACAATGGCGGGCAGGAGCGCCGCACACTGTGGATCGTCCTGCTGCTGAACGCGGCGATCGCTGCGGGCTTCTTCGTTTCCGGCTTCTTCGCGGACTCGAGCGCGCTGATCGCCAACGGCGTCGACAACCTGTCCGATACGGCTGTGTATGCGCTGAGCCTTGTGGCGCTCACCCGGGGCCAGACATGGAAGACACGCGCCGCGGTCGCTTCGGGCGTCATGCTGCTGATCTTCGCGGGCGGCATCTTGATCGATGTCGGACGGCGCTACGTGCAGGGCAGCGAGCCCATCGGACCTACCATGATGGTCATGTCCGCGATCGCCGGCGTCGTGAATTACCTCTGCCTGCGGCTGCTCCAGCGCCTCAAGGATCCGGACGTCAATCTCCGGGCCGCAACCACCTTCAGCTTCAACGACTTCATTTCCAACGGCGGCATCCTGATCGCCGGCGTGCTGGTGCTGTGGTTGGGTACCAATTGGCCGGACCTGCTGGTCGGCTTCGCCACCGCCATCATCGCCATCAAGGGCGGTGTCGAAATCCTGCGCGACGCGCGCGCCGAAACCAAGAAAAGCGAAAGGAGGTCGTCATGAACGACAAGCTCGAACTCGACATTCCAGTGTTGTTGCCGGACCTTCCTGACGCGGCCGATGCCTGCCTGGACCGTCTCGTATCAACCCTGTCAAAGCGCGAAGGTGTCGAGCGGGCGCATGTGATCTGTCTCGACGGCAACACGCCAGCGGCGCTGTGCATCCATTTCGATGCCGCCAAGCTGCCGCTGCCACGGTTGCGCGAAATGGTGCGCGCCGCAGGTGCCGAAATCACCGAGCGCTACGGCCATGCGATCTGGCAGGTGACGGGGATCAACCACGAACGTCGGGCGCGCACGGTCAGCGATGCGCTGTGCGCCTTGCCCGGCGTGGTCCAGGCAAGCGCCAGCACCAGCGGGTCTGTCCGGGTCGAATATGATCGCCGCGAAACCACCGAAGAGGAGGTGCGCGCTGCGCTTCGCAAGCTGAAGGTGAGGGTGGGCAAGCGGGTCGCTGCCGATGAACATGCCGGCCACGACCACGGCCCCGGGGGCCACGGCGCGGGCGAAGAGAAGCACGGCCCCGGCGATGGCCACGACCATAGCCACGCCGAATTTCTCGGCCCCAATACCGAGCTGATCTTCGCGCTCGCCTGTGGCGCGCTGCTGGGGATCGGCTACGCGATCGAGAGGCTGGTCGCTGGCGCGCCCGAATGGCTGCCGACCGCCTGCTATATCGCAGCCTATTTCTTCGGCGGATTCTTCACGCTGCGCGAGGCGATCGACAACCTCCGGATGAAGAAGTTCGAGATCGACACGCTGATGTTGGTCGCTGCGGCCGGCGCCGCTGCGCTGGGCGCATGGGCCGAAGGTGCGCTGCTGCTGTTCCTGTTCAGCCTCGGCCATGCGCTTGAGCATTATGCAATGGGCCGCGCCAAGAAGGCGATCGAGGCGCTGGCGAAGCTCGCGCCCGAAACCGCGACCGTGCGACGCGGCGGGCAGACCAGCGAAATCCCGGTCGAGCAGATGGTCGTCGGGGACATTGCCATCGTCCGCCCGAACGAGCGCCTGCCTGCCGACGGCTTCGTCATCAAGGGCACCAGCGCGATCAACCAGGCCCCGGTCACGGGTGAAAGCATCCCGGTCGACAAGGTGCCGGTCGCAGATGCCGCAGCGGCACGCGCCAAGCCCGATGCAGTCGACGCGGAAAGCCGGGTTTTTGCTGGTACGATCAACGGCGGCGGCGCGATCGAGATCGAGGTGACACGCCGTTCCAATGAAAGCGCGCTTGCCAAGGTCGTGAAGATGGTGAGCGAAGCGGAGACGCAGAAGTCGCCGACGCAGCGCTTCACCGACCGGTTCGAACGGATCTTCGTGCCCGCCGTCCTGGTCCTGTCAGTGCTCCTGCTGTTCGCATGGGTGGTCGTCGACGAGCCGTTCCGCGACAGCTTCTATCGCGCGATGGCGGTGCTGGTGGCGGCAAGCCCGTGCGCGCTCGCGATCGCAACGCCGAGCGCGGTCCTGTCGGGCGTTGCCCGTGCAGCGCGGGGCGGCGTGCTCGTGAAGGGCGGTGCACCGCTCGAAAACCTCGGGTCGCTCAAAGCGATCGCTTTCGACAAGACGGGCACGCTGACCGAAGGTCGTCCGCGCATCACTGATGTCGTGCCCGTCGATGGCGCCGATGAAGGCGAGTTGCTGGCGCTGGCTGTCGCCGTCGAAGCGTTGAGCGACCATCCCCTGGCCCAAGCGATCGTCAAGGACGGCCGCGAACGTCTGAACGATCGTGCCGTGCCGACTGCCGGCGACCTCAAGAGCCTGACCGGTCGGGGCGTCACCGCGAGCGTGGATGGCGAGACGGTGTGGATCGGCAAGGCCGAGATGTTCGGAAGTGAGGGCATTCCGGCGCTGGGGCAGGGCGCGCAGGACGCAATCGCGAAGCTGCGCGAGAACGGCCGCACGACAATGGTGGTCCGCAAGGGGGACCGCGACCTGGGCGCGATCGGCCTGATGGACACGCCTCGCGAAGCTGCCAAGACCGCGTTGCGTCGGCTGCACGAGATGGGCGTGTCGCGGATGATAATGATCTCCGGCGATCACCAGAAAGTCGCCGAAGCGATCGCCGACGAAGTCGGGATCGACGAAGCGTGGGGCGACCTCATGCCCGAAGACAAGGTTGCCGCGATCAAGAAGCTCGCCGGCGAAGACAAGGTCGCGATGGTGGGCGACGGCGTGAACGATGCGCCGGCGATGGCAAGCGCCACGGTCGGCATCGCGATGGGCGCGGCGGGGTCGGACGTTGCGCTGGAGACAGCCGACGTGGCGCTGATGGCCGACGATCTGGCGCACCTGCCATTCGCAGTCGGTCTTAGCCGCCATACCCGTGGAATCATCCGGCAGAACGTCTTCGTCAGCCTGGGTGTCGTCGCCTTCCTGGTGCCTGCTACCATCCTCGGCCTCGGCATTGGGCCAGCGGTGGCGGTTCATGAGGGATCGACGCTGCTCGTCGTCATCAATGCGCTCAGGCTGCTCGCCTACCGCGATCCGGCAGGGAAGGCGGCATGAAGTGGCTGATCGCCTTCGACCTCGACGGCACGCTTGCCGAGAGCAAGCGGCCGTTATCGGAGGATATGGCCGCAATCCTCGCCCGATTGCTCGCCATCACGGATGTGGCGGTGATCTCGGGCGGGGACTGGCCGCAGTTCGAAAAGCAGATCGCCTCGCGCCTTCCTGCCGGCGTCGCGCTCGACCGTCTCTGGTTGATGCCGACCACAGGCACGAAACTCTATCGGTTCATCAATGGCGCTTGGCGCGCGGTCTATGCCGAACTGTTCGACGACGCGGAGAAGGCGAAGATCCGCACGGCCTTCGATCAGGCGCTGACCGATGCCGGTCTCGCCGACGAACGTATCTGGGGCGAACGGATCGAGGACCGGGGCAGCCAGATCACCTTTTCGGGCCTGGGGCAGGCAGCGCCGCTGAAGGAAAAGGAAGCGTGGGATCCTGACCGAAAGAAGAGGACCGCGTTGCAGGCCACGTTGCGCGCGAAGCTGCCGGAGCTCTCGATCAATCTCGGTGGCACGACATCGATCGACGTGACCAGAGCAGGGATCGACAAGGGCTATGGCCTGAAGCGCCTGAGTGCCGAGAGCGGTGTCCCGCTCGACGGGATGCTGTTCATTGGGGATGCGATATTCCCCGGTGGGAATGACTATCCCGCTGCTGAAATCGGCCTCGACACAGTGAGGGTGCGCGACGTCGCGGAAACCACCGCCGTCGTGACCGCCATCATCGCGTGTCTGCACCGATAGGATCAAGATACATGGTCGGCTCCATCGCGGAATGCCGCATTGTCAAAGCTCTGGCTTCTGTCGCTTAGGGCAGCGCTTCCTAAAACGAAAAGAAGGCAATGTGCGCGTCTCCGCGAACAAAGCCTCCAGCGATCAATCTAAGAGATTCCGCCGCGCTTCTCAATCGTAGGGGGCGTTTGCGGGAGGGGGCGGAATCCTACGCTAAGGATTTGGGCCAGCGATATTCCCCGGTTAGATTGATGTGTTCCCATCCCAACGGCGAGACGTGGGCGAGTAGATCAGGCGCGATATGGGTACCGCTGGCGGCCCGGGTATTGACGACCTCGCCGAGCTTCATGGTGTTCCAGAATATGATGATGGCGGCGAGCAGGTTCATTCCGGCGATGCGATAGTGCTGGCCTTCGCCGGATCGATCCCGGATTTCACCTCGGCGGTGGAAGCTGATGGCGCGCTTTAGGGCGTGGTGGGCCTCACCCTTGTTGAGGCCGATCTGAGCCTGGCGCTGGAGGCCGGCATCAAGAATCCAGTCGATCATGAACAGGGTTCGCTCGATGCGGCCCACCTCTCGCAATGCGAGGGCCAGCTCATTCTGGCGCGGGTAAGAGGCGAGCTTGCGAAGAATCTGGCTGGGGGCGACGATCCCCGCTGCGATCGTCGCCATGATGCGCAGGATGTCGGGCCAGTTGCGCTCGATGAGCGGTTCATTGATCTTACCTCCGACCAGCGCTCGCACATTGGCCGGCGTCGCGTTGGGCGTGAAGGCATAGAGTCTTTTCTGAGGGAGATCGCGGATACGGGGGGCGAACCTGTAGCCGAGCAAGGCGCAGGCGGCGAACACATGATCGGTGAAGCCGCCCGTGTCGGCAAAATGCTGGCGAACGCGGCGGCCCGCGTCATTCATGAGCAGCCCGTCCAGGATATAGGGAGCCTCGCTGACCGTTGCCGGGATCACCTGGGTTGCGAACGGCGCATATTGATCGGACACATGGCTGTATCCCTTGAGGCCCGGGACGTTGCCATATTTCGCGTTGATCAGATTCATCGCCTCGCCCTGCTCGGTAGCAAGGAAGAACTGCCCGTCGCTGGATGCCGATTGCCCTTGTCCCCAGAAGGCGGCCATGGGCAGGGCGGCGTGGGCCTCCACGATCATGGCGAGCGCCCGATCATAGGCGCTGCCTTCGACATGCCAGCGCGCGATCCGCAGCAATTCCCAGAAGCTGTGCGTGTTGGTCGCCGCCGCCATCTTGCGCAAACCGAGATTGACGCCTTCCGCCAGCAACACGTTCATCAGGCCGATCCGGTCGCTGCAGGGCGCGCCGGTGCGCAGATGCGTGAACGCCTCGGAAAATCCGGTTCGCTCATCGACTTCCAGCAACAGATCGGTGATCCTCGCGGGCGGGAGCTGTTGATAGAGATCGAGCACGAGATCCTCGGCCCCTTCGGGCGTGTCGGCCCTCAGCTTGTCGATGTGCAGCTTGCCGTTCTCGATGATGCCGCCTGGGATCGTGCCGGTTCGCGCCGCGCGGCCAAACTCCTTCAGCCGTGTATCCAGTCGAGCCCTGCGCTCGGCCAGCCATTCGCCGGGTCGCAGCGGCACGGCGAGCCGCGCGGTCTGCTCTATCGCCTGTGGCGGGACCAGAAGCTGCTTGAGGTCGCCATAGCGGCGCGATCCCGCCAACCATATGTCACCGGACCGGAA
>NZ_MINO01000095.1 GCF_001757355.1 Sphingobium phenoxybenzoativorans | reverse complement strand
ATGCGGCGGGAGCGGCCGCCGCGCACATAACCCGCCGTCAGCCCGTTGTCCGGCGTCATCAGGCGGGCGATGGCGCCATGCTCCCCATGCGGGCGGACGGCGCAGACAATCGCCTCTGTGAGCAAAGCGGGCATGGGAGGTGCTTACAGCCTCCCCGGCCCCGGCGCCATCGCGCGCGCCATGTCAGGCGTAATATCAGGCGCCGGAATAGACCGTCTTGAGGTTCATAAATTCATGGACGCCATAGGGGCCAAGCTCGCGGCCGTGGCCGGAGCGCTTGATGCCGCCAAAGGGCGCTTCCGGCGCGGAGGCGAGCATCTGGTTCACCGCCGTCATCCCGGCGGCGATGTCGCGGACGAAGCGGGCCTTCTCTCCCTCATCCTGGGTCCAGACAGAGGAGCCGAGGCCGAAGGGGATGGCGTTGGCGATCCGTATCGCCTCGTCAATGTCGGCGGCCCGGAACAGCATGGCGACGGGGCCGAAAATCTCCTCCTCCATGAAGGGGCTGTCGAGCGGGACGTCCGTGAGGATTCCGGGGGTGAGATAAGCACCGGGACCAGGGAGCGGCTCTCCGCCGAACAGCAGCTTCGCCCCGGCCTTCTCCGCCTCGGCAAGCTGGCCCAGCACGGTATCGCGCTGCTCCGCGCTGGAGAGCGGACCCATGCCGGTGGCGGGGTCCAGGGGATCGCCGGTCTTTACCGCCTGCATCCGGGCCGAGAATTTCTCCAGGAAGGCGTCATAGACGGCGGCATGGACGATCATCCGCTTGGCGCAGATGCAGGACTGGCCGCTATTCTGGATACGGGCGGTGACCGCCTGCTCCGCCGCCTTGTCGAGATCGGCCGAGGGCATGACGATAAACGGGTCCGACCCGCCCAGTTCCAGCACGACCTTCTTGAGCGCCCTGCCCGCCTGCTCGGCGACCGCCTTGCCCGCGCCCTCGCTGCCAGTCAGGGTGACGGCGGCGACGCGATCGTCGGCGATGATGGCGGCCACGGCGTCCGACCGGATGGGGAGATTCTGGAACAGGCCCTCCGCCCCGCCAGCGGCCAGGACCATCTCCTCCATCAGCGCGGCGCAGCCCTGCACATTGCTGGCGTGCTTCAACAAGCCGGTATTGCCGACCAGCAGGGCGGGCGCGAGGAAACGGACGACCTGCCAATAGGGGAAGTTCCAGGGCATGACCGCCAGCACAGGGCCGATGGGCAGCCAGGTGACGGTCGCGGAGCCGCCCGACGCAAGCGGGATAGCGCTGCTCTCCAGCATGGCCGGACCGGCCTTCGCATAATAGCGGAAGGCGGCGATGCATTTGTCGACTTCCGCCACGGCGGATTTCAGGGTCTTGCCCATTTCCAGCGTCGCCATGCGGGCGAGCCGGTCCTTATTGGCTTCATAGGCGTCGGCGATCCTGTCGAGCAGCGCAGCGCGCTCCGCCACATCGACGGTGCGCCAATGGTCGAAGGCGGCGGCGGCGCGGTCAAGTTTCGTGGCGATCCCGGCGGCGTCGAGTTCGGCATGAGTGGCGATCTGTTCGCCGGTGGCGGGGTTTATGCTTCTGAGCATGGAAGACTCCTCGACAATTATGTCCGTTCGGGCTGAGCTTGTCGAAGCCCTGCACTTCTCTTGAAAGGAAGGGCAGCCCTTCGACAAGCTCAGGGCGAACGGGGGGCGGTGTTAACCGTTGGGGCAGATAGTCCGATCCACCGGCGTACCCCTACCCATGAAAATAGTCATAGACCGTTTGCGCAACCTGTGTGGAGACGCCGGGGGCCTTTTGCAGATCCTCCAGCGTCGCGCCCTTCACGGCTTTGGCGGTGCCGAAATGCATCAGCAGCGCCTTCTTGCGGGCGGGGCCGATGCCGGGCACCTCGTCCAGTGAGCTGACGGTGATCGCCTTGCTGCGCTTCTGCCGGTGCGCGCCGATTGCGAAGCGGTGCACCTCGTCGCGCAGGCGCTGCATGTAGAACAGCACCGGGTCGTTGACCGGGAGAGTGATCTCCCGCCCGTCCATCAGGTGGAACACTTCGCGGCCCTCCCTGCCATGATGCGGCCCCTTGGCGATGCCGATCATGCAGACATCCTCGATACCGAGATTTTCGAGCACGGCACGGGCGGCGTTGAGCTGGCCCTTGCCGCCGTCGATCAGCACAAGGTCCGGCCATTCGCCACTGTCACGATCCGGGTCCTCATCCTTCGCGCGGGCAAAGCGGCGCTCGAACACTTCGCGCATCATGCCGAAATCGTCCCCGGCGATGGTTTCCGGCCGCTTGATGTTGAATTTCCGATAGGCGTTCTTGCGGAAGCCCTCCGGCCCGGCGACGACCATCGCGCCCAGCGCATTGGTGCCCTGGATATGGCTGTTGTCATAGACTTCGATCCGGTCGGGCACGCCGTCCAGGCCGAACATATCGACCATATCGTTCAGCACCCTGGCCTGGGTCGTGGATTCGGCGAGACGGCGGTCCAGCGCCTCTACGGCGTTGCGCTGCGCCTGACGGATCAGCTTCATCCGCTCGCCGCGCTGGGGCACCTCTATCCGCACCTTGACGCCGATCCGCTCGGTCAGCGCCTCGGCCATCAGATCGCATTCGGCGGGCGCGCGATCGGCGAGGATCAGGCGCGGCGGCGGCACTTCCTCATAAAATTGCGCCATGAAGCTGGCCAGAACCTCATCCTCCGCGACCTCCGCCGTGTGGACGGGGAAGAAGCTGCGATGGCCCCAATTCTGGCCGCCGCGAATGAAGAACGCCTGGATGCACATCGCGCCGTTCTTCGACGCGAGGGCGAACAGGTCGGCGTCGCCCAGTCCCTCGGCATTGATCGCCTGCGACCCCTGAATGAAAGTCAGTGCCTTCAACCGGTCGCGGATGACGGCGGCCTGCTCGAAATCCATCGCGTCGGACGCAGCCTGCATCGCCTGCCCCAGCTTCTGCTGCACCTTGGTCGACTTGCCGCCGAGGAAATCCTGCGCGTCGCGCACAAGATCGCCATAGGCGTCATCGTCGATGCGCCCGACGCAGGGGGCCGAGCAGCGCTTGATCTGATAGAGGAGGCAGGGACGGGAGCGGTTGGCGAAGAAGCTGTCCGTGCAGCTTCTCAGCAGGAACAGCTTCTGCAGCGCGTTGATGGTGCGGGTGACGGATCCGGCGCTGGCGAAGGGACCATAATAGCGCCCCTTCGCCTTGCGCGCGCCGCGATGCTTCTGAATGCGGGGGAAGGCGTGATCCTCCCGCAGCAGGATGAAGGGGAAGCTTTTGTCGTCGCGCAGCAGCACATTATAGGCGGGCCGGAACCGCTTGATGAGCTGCGCCTCCAGCAGCAGCGCCTCCGCCTCATTATTGGTCGTGACGATGGTCATCGACCGGGTCTGGGCGACCATGCGCTGCAGCCGCTTCGGCAGGCGATCGACCTGCGTATAATTGGTGACGCGATTGCGCAGGGCGCGGGCCTTGCCGACATAGAGCACGTCGCCGCGCGCATCCTGCATGCGGTAGACGCCGGGGCGTGTGGGCAGGGTTTTCAGGACATTGCGGATGGCTTCGACACCGGCGTCGATGTCTGGCTGGCCAGCGCCGCGCACGGCATAGGTCGCCTGATCCTCGTTGAAACGGTCTGGGGATTGCGGGCGGGACATGGTGGGGAGATAGAGCGCGGGAGCGGGAAAGCAAAGGCCGGGAATGGCGGCGGGGACGGTTTGGCCATCGGGCGGGACGGACGCCGTCCGCCCTCCCCCCTGCGCCGGGTTGTCGAGCAGCCTGGCCATGGCGATCCCCCGGTCCCTGATTGCGATGGTCATTTCTCATTCCAATGGCATGTTGGATGGCCATAAGTGTGCGCATAGGTGTGGATTGGGGAGAGTGTCGATGAAACAGATGTTGGGCATGGTCATGGCCGGGGCCAAGGATATTGGCGCGCTTCGCCGCTTCTATGAGGATGGGCTTGGCTGGACGCCCTGGACGCCAGCCGACGACAATCAGGTGCAATACAGGCTTGGCGGGACGGTGCTCGTTTTCCTGCCGCTGCCCTATCTCGAGGCCGAGAGAGGCGTTTCCGCGACGCCCCGGGGCAATGTCAGCCTGGCGATGTTCCTGTCCAGCAAGGCGGAAGTCGATGCCGCTTTTCAAAAGGCGCTGAACGCTGGCGCGACCGAGACAAGTCCCGTGCGCGAGCGGGATTTCGGCGTCTATTCGGGATATGTCGCCGACCCCGAAGGCAATAGCTGGGAGATATGCTGGAGCCAGTTTCTGCATCAGGACGGCGATGGATCGCTGCAATTCCGGCCGGGCTGACGCGCCTTGCGCGCATCATGCCGCCTTTTTCACGCAAAGCAGCAATCAAGCCTTTAGGATTATTGCGCTTGCGAATTACGGCAGACATATTCGCGACGGATATGCCGATAATTTCCTACAATATGTTGTATAATCGGTGATTTATCGCCCCAATTTTATAACTCTCCATTACGTTGCGTTGCAGCAATAACAGCTCACAAAGTGCTAACACATGTTCGCTTTGATAGGACCTACATAGGCGCTCCCCCCAACAGAGGAGACTATGCATGGGCCAATCCGACGATGATGAGAGCGGCAAGAGCAAATTGGAAACGATAGTGGGATCGCTGATGCTGCTGTCATTCGGTCTGGGCATATTGGCGTTCCTGATCGCGATCGATCACCCCGAATGGTTCAGCCTGCGCCCGGCGTCCGGCACCGCCGCCGCCATGTCCAAGGCGTCCAACTTCGCCCCACATAAATAAGCGGCGCAGGCATGCCGCCACGGACCGCATAAAGCCGGCCGTCATGAGAGGGAGAGGATGCCGGAGGGTACAGAATAGCCTGACAACGGCTTCTGTTTCAGGAACATTTCCGCCGTTCGTCGTTTGACGAGCGCGTCCATGACCCAGAGGGCCTATGATCATTACCGCCGCACCAAGTTTCAAACAGATTATCCGGGAAGTATGGAAGCCGCTGGCCCTGCTTTTCGTGTGGGACGTATTCGTAACCGTCACCTATTATGTGCTGCCGTTCACGGCCCCTTCCCTGCCGCTGACCCTGTTCGGATCGGCCCTGGTCCTGTTTCTGGGTTTTCGCAGCAACTCGGCCTATCAGCGCTGGTGGGAGGCGCGCGGTCTGTGGGGACTGATGATCAACGCCAGCCGCAGCCTCGCCCGGCAGGCGCGCAACTTCCTGCCCGACGAAGCCGACGAGTTGAAGCGGTCCATCGTCCTGCGCCAGATCGCCTATGTGAACGCCCTGCGCTGCCAGCTACGCCGGCAGAAGCCGGATGACGAAGTGCATCGCTTCCTGACGCGGGGCGAAGCGGATTTCGCGCTGGCGCGGACCAATGTGGCGAACGGCATTGTCGACGGCACGGGACGGCGCATCAATGTCGCGCGGGAAAAGGGCTGGATAGACACGATCCAGCAAACGTCGATGGAAAGCGTGCTGGTGGACATCGCCAATGCGCAGGGCGGCATGGAGCGGCTGAAGAATACGCCATTGCCGAGCCATTACCGGTTCTTCCCGACGCTGTTCACGCATCTGTTGTGCATATTGCTGCCCATCGGACTGGTGGAAACGCTGGGCTTTGCGACGCCGCTGGGATCGACGATGGCGGGGCTGATGTTCCTGGCGGTGCTGGCCATTGGGGACGATCTGGTCGATCCCTTCGCCAATACGCCGCATGACGTGCCCCTGACCGCCATGTGCCGGACGATCGAGATCGACCTGCTGCAGGCGATTGGCGAAGCCGCGCCCGAACCGTTGAAGCCCGATGCCGGAGGCGTGCTGTGGTGATGCGGGACAGATAGGCGGCCGGACCGATAGCGAACGGACCGACAGCAAAAGAAAAGGCCGCTCTGGCATTCCGGGCGGCCTTTTTCGTTTCTTAGGGGAATGGCGGTCAGACGACCGGGCCAAGACCCTTGATGGCGCCATCCACCAGCACCTTGTCAGCCTTCGCATCATGCGTTTCGGCGATGATCGAGGCAGCGGCGGTGGTCGCGGCCTGAACCGCCTTGGCGCGGATGTCGGAGACAGCGCTGCGCTCGGCGGCGGCGATCTTTTCCTCGGCCATTTTCTGGTGACGCTTCACCAGCGCAGCGGCGCGGGTCTTGGCGTCGTCGACGAGCTGGGCGGCTTCTTCCTCCGCGCGCGACCGCAGAGCGTCGGCTTCGGCGGCGGCGCCGGACAGCTTCTTTTCATATTCGGCCTTGAGCGCTTCGGCCTCGGCGCGGAGCTTGGACGCTTCGTCAAGCTGGGCGCGGATGCCGGCGATCTTGCCGTCCAGCGCCTTGCCGATCAGGGCGGGCACCTTCTTGAACACCAGCACCAGCAGGAATACCGCCATCGCGCCACTGACAAGAGCGCCGGGAGTCAGGACCCCGAAAAGCGCCAGCTCCGAATGGGTTTCGCCGCCATGAGCGACAAGCCCTTCCTGATGATCGGCTTCCGCCAGATTGTGCGCGACTTCCGCCGAGCCTGCGTCGAGTTGTTCAGCCATGAGCGAGGGCTGCCTTTACTGCTTTCTTGGCCGCAGCCGCGGTGGGCTGAACGCCGGAAATCTTGACCACCATGTCCTGCGCAGCCTCGGCGGCGACCGCCTCGATCTCTGCCATGGCAGATGCGCTGGCGGCGCGGATTTCCGCTTCCGCAGCGGCGATCTTGTCCGCGATCTTGGCGTCGGCCGCCGCGATCTTCTTCTCCGCATCCTTGGCGGCCTTGGCCTTGGCCTCTGCGACCAGGGCCTGCGCTGCGGCGCGGCTTTCATTCTCACGAGCGCGATAGTCCGCCTCGATCTCGTCGCCGCGGGCGAAAGCGGCCTTGGCGGCTTCCAGATCCCCAGCGATCTTGCTGTCCCGCGCTTCCACGGTCGACTGGATCTTTGGCACCATGCCGCGTCCAACGACGAAGAAAACGAAGCCGAAGGTCACCAGCATCCAGAAGATCTGGGACGACCATACTTCAGCAAGTTGCGCGATTTGAGGCATTGGAAAACCTGTCCCGAAATCCGTTCGGACTGATCTTGTCGAAATCCTGTCCTACTTCTTCACACCTCTGAAGACAGGACAGCCCTTCGACAGGCTCAGGGCGAACGGAAGTATTTTTAGGCGACGAAGATCAGGATCATCGACACGACGAACGCCAGCAGGCCGAGAAGTTCGGCAGCGGCGAAGCCGATGAACAGGCGGCCCTGCTGACCGTCGGCGGCCGACGGATTGCGCAGCGCGCTCTCAAGGAAAGAACCGAAGACGTTGCCCACGCCGAGCGCGGCCATACCGGCACCGATAGCAGCCAGACCGGCACCGATCAGCTTTGCGGCTTCTGCGTCCATTTTACGTAACTCCTTCTAAGAAACTTTGAAAAACAACCAATAAAACTCAGTGAAGATTGACCGCGTCGTTGATGTAGAGCGAGGTCAGAAGTGCGAAAACATACGCCTGGATCACGGCGACCAGCAGTTCCAGCGCGCTGATGCCGATCATCAGGATGAAGCTGGGCACGCCGATCATCAGGCCCCAGCCAGCGCCGGCGTTGCCGCTGTTGATGACGAAGCTGGACAGCACTTCCAGAAGGATGTGGCCGGCCATCATGGCGACGAAGAGTCGCAGGCCAAGGCTGAACGGGCGGACCAGGAAGGACACCAGTTCAATGAAGGGGATCAGCCACAGCAGCCAGACGGGCGTGCCGTGCGGCACGAACAGCGAGAAGAAGTGCAGGCCGTGGCGCGCGAAGCCGACGATCAAGACAATCGAGAAGCTGAGGATCGCGAGGACGCCGGTGGCGGTGAAGTGGCTGGTGAAGGTGAAGGCGTGGCTGCCGATGAGGCCCAGGGGCAGCAGGCCCAGCAGGTTCGCGAACAGGATGAACATGAACAGCGAGAATACGTAGGGAACGTAGCGCTTCCCCTCCGGCCCGACATTGGCGAGCAGCAGATTGTCGATGAACCCGGTCATCGTTTCCGCAGCGGCCTGCCAGCGGCCGGGAACCAGTTCCCGCTTCATGCCCAGCAGCATGAAGGCCCAGAGCGCGACGGCAGTAATGACCATCCAGAGCGCGCTGTTGGTGAAGGCGATATTATAGCCGCCGATCGCCCAATGTTCCGTGCCGAACAAAGGCTCGATCGCAAACTGGTGCATCGGGTCGATTTTGCCTGCCTCTGCCACGCTTACTCCAAGCCTTCCAATACTGCGACAAAAGCGCCCTTATTTATCAGGACGCTTCGTCGAAATCCTAATGATGTTCCTGAAGGCGGCGATGGTCCCCAGAGCGAGGAGCGCCAACAGGAGCCAGGGGGACGTTCCGAACCAGCGGTCAAGCAACCAGCCGATCAGCGCGCCGCCGGCAAGACCGCCGATCAGTTCCCCAAGGACGCGGTTGCCAAGGCGATAGCTTTCGTCCGCCCCGTGCACCTGCCCCTTTCCGGTCCTGACCGCTTCGTCATGCTCGGCCCGGACAATCCGCTCTCTGAGCGATTTGATCCGCGCGTCCTCGCCGACTGGGTCTTCCCCGGGCGCATCCTCGACCATCATCCTCTCCACATTTCCCGTATGGAGGCGGCATGGCCCGTGCGGCTGCACCCGTCAAGGCGCGGCCCGTTTAGAAAGGGTGTGTGTCCGAGTCAACACTTCTGCCAACCCCGGCCAAAAGGACAGTGCGGCAGGCCGATTTCGGGACGGAATCGCGGGCGATCAGCCAGCGGTTGCGCAATAGTCCGGCAGCGCGATCGCGCCGCTTTTCTTCTGCCAACCACCGCCGGACAGCTTATACATCTGCCCGTCCTTCACCCGGCTGGCGAGGGTCTGACAGCCCGTGGCGGCGGCCACATCGGCGACGGTGACGCCGCGCTTCGACGCCAGATCGGTATAGACCGCGCGGCGCTTGATGTTGATCGAATCCACTTCCGACTTCACATCCGCGCCGACCGAGCCAACGATGCCGAGATAGCCGTCCGCCTGCTCGCCGACGGTTCCGGCGGCCATAGCGGCCGCGACAGCGCCGGACTGGGCGCGCGCGGGTGCGGTGAGGACAAGCCCTCCGGCGACGATGACGGCGGCGGTTGCGGCGAGAGCGATAAACTTGCGTGTCATTGCGGGAACAACTCCGGGTTATTCTGGATCAGATCCTGTGCGTCGCGTTGCAGGCGCACGACCACTTCCTGTTGAACCTTCACATTGAGGTTGATCTCAATCGGCTTGTCCGGCGCGCGCACCTGAATGCACCCTCCCAAGGAAAGGCCCGCGATGGCGGCCGCAAAATATCCTGCTGTCTTCATTTCTGCTCCCCAGATGGCACTTTGTCGCTTTCGGCAGGCTGAACCGCAAGCCCCTTCAACACCTGTTCCTGATATTGGTCGCCCACGCTGTTGCGGATGAGGCCGCTCGGATCGACGAAGGACTTGGCCGTGCTCATCAGCCCGCGGAAGGGCGCCTGTATGCGGATGTTGAACAGGAAAGGCAGGCCCAGGAAATTGCTGGCGATGCCCTTCTGCTCCGGCTGACCCCGGTTGATGCCGTTGAACACGACATTGGTCACGACTTCTCCGTCCAGCGCGCCGTCCATCAGGATGGACAGGCATTTATACTGGAGATTCTTGAGCGCATCGAAGGCCATCTTGCCGAAAACGCCGACCTGCTCGTTGGAAACGGGGCCGACATAGGAAAGCGTGCCGGACTGGCGCTGCGGATCGCAGGGAATGGAGGGCAGAACCCCTTCCGGCATGATCAGCGGCGGAAGCCCCTCCTGCCGGGCGACAAGGACGCCGCCCGCGATCCGGCCACCGTCCATGTTGAAGATCAGCGGCATGATGCCGTCAAAGGTGCCGGTCGCGGAGATATTCTCCAGCTCCATCTTCTGAATGAAGGCCCCTGCATCAAGGCCGATGACCCGGAAGGTCAGATAGCGCTCCGTATCGGCGCTGAAATCCATCGTGGTCGGCAAAAGCTTGAGGTCGCCGCCGGAAAAGGGCCATGCGCCGCCCTCTATATGCACCTTCTGCCCCGGTTCCAGCCGGTAATAGACGATGCCGTCCGTCGCCTCGATACCCGGATTGACGCTGGCGATGCGCACCTCCTGATGCGGCGCGGTGACGAGACCGACAAGATCAGTGAAGCGAATCTCGCCCGAAAGGCCGCTGACCGGGCCAAAGGCGGCGGCAAGGTCCATCTTGTCGGTTCGAAACACGCCGTCGCTGGTGACGGCATTGCCATTCCAACGCACCTGCCCCTTGCCCGACACCGTGCCGGCGGCATTGGCGACGACGCCGAGCGCAAGCCGGGTGATCGCCTCCGGCTGTAGCGTGGGGGAGAAGGTGATGCCCGGCACGTCGAGATCGGCATGGCCCCGGCCCGGTCCCAGATCATGCACGATGTCGGCGAGCAGGACCGTCGCGCCGCTGGCTGGTTCGACCAGCGTTCCCTTTGCCGTGATGCGGCCATTCTGCATGGTCAGGCGGAAATTGCGGCTGTCGAGCGGATTGAAGCGGTCCGGCACGGCGGTATCGCTGAGCGTCAGGCCGCCATTGACCGTGAGCGCGCCCTTGGCAAAGCCCCAGCGGCCGGAAAAATTGCTGGCCGCCAGCGGCACCGCGCCGATCCGGCCTGCGCCGCCGCTTAGCTGGCCGCCCATCCCGTCGCCCGCCGCCAGTCCGGTAAGCTGGGCGGCGGTGATGCGCACCGGCGAATCAGCGGGGCCAATGCGCAGGTCGGCGTTGCGCGCCTCAAATCCCGGCCTGGAGAAGGCGAAGCGGATCAGATCGGCGGAGAGGCGCAGTGGACTTTGACCCAGCCGCCCCTCAAGCAAGGGCGCGCGCACCGATGCGCCGCCGGACAGGCCCTTTGGCCCATAAGCGAGGATCGCGCCGTCCGCCGGGCACAGCGTCATCCGGGTGCGGCCGAGCGAGACATTTTCATAGGCGAGGCTGGTGAGCGCTACGGGCGCGCACGCCGGATTGACCCGCAGGTTGCCGCGCCCGTCCACGCTGCCGTCGATGGGCAGGGTCAGCCCGCGCAGGCCGCCGCCGGGCAAGGGGCCATCCAGGCGGGCCTCCGTCTGAAAGCGGGTGACGCCGCCTCCCCCGGCGGTGAAGCGCACGGGTTCGAGCGCGAGGCTGGCGCCGCCCTCCGCCGTGTAGGGGTCCATGAAAAGCTGGCCGCCAAATCCGCCGCCCGGCCGCTTGGAAAGGCGCAACGCCGCCTTGGGCAAGCCGCCGCCCTCCATCGTCGCGCTGCCATCCAGTGCCCAGTCGACCTTCGGCCAGGACAGGGAGAAGCGGCCGCCCTCCCCCAGCGCGATGCGCGCGCCGCTGC
>NZ_MINO01000094.1 GCF_001757355.1 Sphingobium phenoxybenzoativorans | reverse complement strand
CGCCGCCGCCTCGACGCAATAGCCGATCAGCGCGCCGGTCTTGAGCTGTTGCAGCCGGGTGACGGTCGGCAGGTCGAAGCTCGCCTTCTCCGCCTCCAGGTCCATCATCTGTCCGCCCGCCATGCCCGCCGGGCCGCTGGACAGCGCCAGCGCGCGGATCAGCTCCACCCGCACGAACGGGTCGCTATGCGTGCGCTCGTCGCTCAATATCTCGAACGCGATGTCGTGCAGGCAATCGCCCGCCAATATCGCCGTCGCCTCGTCGAACGCGATATGCACTGTCGGCTTGCCCCGGCGCAGGGCGTCATCGTCCATCGCGGGCAGATCGTCATGGATCAGCGAATAGACGTGAATGCACTCGACCGCGCACCCCACCCGCACCAGCGATTCTTCCGGCAGGCTGAACAGCGATCCGGTGGCGCGCACCAGCAAGGGCCGCAGCCGCTTGCCTCCGCCGATCGCTGCGTGCCGCATCGCTTCATACAGGCGGTGGCGCGGATCGTCCGGCACCTGCAGTATCGCATCGAACAGCGTATCGATGGCCTGCGCCGTCTCCTGCGCCGCCTCGCTCAGCAATGTCGCGCGTGCGCCCCCCGGTGCCAAAACCTGGCTCCTCAGTCCGCGCCGAAGGGCTGGGCACCCCCGATGGCGCCGCTGGCGTCGACCGTCAGCTTCTGGATTTTCGCCTCGGCGTCCTCCAGCCGCTTGGCGCATTGCTTGCGCAGCGCCTCGCCCCGCGCATAGAGCGCGATGGAATCGTCCAGCGGCACGTCACCGCTTTCCAACTGCCGGACGATCTGTTCCAGCTCGCGCAAGGCGGCCTCGAAAGTCAGGGCGGAAAAATCCTGTCCCGACGCATCCTGTCCAGCAAGTTCACCATTTTCGACCATGTGCATGCATTGACGTCCGGCAGGGGCGGGGTCAAGCCTTGGCGGACAGCCATGCGCGCTTCAGCGCGCGTTCATGACGCGCCTGTCATGAAGCCGTCATGCTGCCCTGCAAAATTGCAGGCCGGAAAAGCATAGTTAATGCGCAGTTTTCCATTGACGGTCGATGCTGCAATTGCACATACGGATAATGCTATGAAACTTTATATCCCCTTGCTCGCCGCCGCACCGCTGATGTTCCTTTCCGCCTGCGGCCAGTCCGAACCCGAAGTCGTTGGCGGCCCTGCCGATCCGCTCAAGGATCAGCTTGCGAACGCCTCGGCGGTCAAGCTGCCCCCGTCGGTGAAGAACAGCCGCACCTATCGCTGCAAGGACAACAGCCTGATCTTCGTCGACTTCCTGTCGGACGACACGACCGCGAACCTGCGCCTGGAAAAGAATGGCGCGCCGACCAAGCTGGTCGCGGCGGAAGCGGGCAAGCCCTACACGGCGGAAGGCTTTGAAGTCGACGGCAGCGGCCCGACCATCAACGCCACGGTCCCCGGCAAGAGCGCGCAGAGCTGCAAGGCCTGATCGCACGGCCGGGTCCGCCCCAACGGACCTGACATTCCACACGACAACAGGGTCGGACGCGACAAGCGCCCGGCCCTTTTTCTTTGCGCGCGGCATCATCCATGCCTTCGTCATCCCGGACTTGATCCGGGATCCATGAGCATAAACATGGGTGTAATCATTCAGGCGCAGAGCCAATGGATCCCGGATCAAGTCCGGGATGACAAGCGCGGCGGCCTTGCATTGTCCCAACCAACGTCCGGAAATCCGCACGCCCGGTTGCCCAATCCCCGCGGCCTCGCTAAACGCGCGCACATGTCCAGCACCGCCACCCAGATCACCCCGGAAATCGTCGCCGAGCATGGCCTCAACGAGGAGGAATATGCCCGCGTCCTGAACGCGCTGGGGCGGGAGCCGAACCTCACCGAACTCGGCATCTTCTCGGTCATGTGGTCGGAGCATTGCTCGTACAAATCCAGCCGCATCCACCTGAAGAAGCTGCCGACCGAAGGGCCTCAGGTCATTTGCGGCCCCGGTGAAAATGCGGGTGTCGTCGACATTGGCGACGGGCAGGCGGCGATCTTCAAGATGGAGAGCCACAACCACCCGAGCTATATCGAACCCTATCAGGGCGCGGCGACCGGCGTCGGCGGCATCCTGCGCGACGTGTTCACCATGGGCGCGCGGCCCATCGCCAATATGAACGCCCTGCGCTTCGGCCGGCCCGATCATCCCAAGATGCGCCACCTGATCAGCGGCGTAGTGCGCGGCATCGGCGGCTATGGCAATTGCGTGGGCGTGCCGACCGTGGGCGGCGAGGTGAATTTCCACCCCGCCTATGACGGCAATATCCTGGTCAACGCCATGACCGTCGGCGTCGCCGACACGGACAAGATTTTCTATTCGGCCGCCAGCGGCGTCGGCAATCCCATCGTCTATGTCGGCTCCAAAACCGGCCGCGACGGCATCCACGGCGCGACCATGGCGAGCGCCGATTTCGGCGAGGATTCGGACGCCAAGCGCCCCACGGTGCAGGTCGGCGATCCCTTCACCGAAAAGCTGCTGATCGAGGCGTGTCTGGAACTGATGGCGTCGGACGCCATCGTCGCCATTCAGGATATGGGCGCGGCGGGCCTCACCTCCTCAAGCGTGGAGATGGCCAGCAAGGGCGGCGTCGGCCTGCTGCTCAACATGGACGCCGTGCCGCAACGCGAAACCGGCATGACGGCGTACGAGATGATGCTCTCCGAATCGCAGGAGCGCATGCTGATGGTCTTGAAGCCCGGCCGCGAAGCCTTTGCCGAGGCGATCTTCCACAAATGGGAACTGGACTTCGCGATCATCGGCGAAGTCACCGACACCGGCCGCATGGTCCTTGTCCATCATGGCGAGACCGTCTGCGACATCCCGCTCGCCCCGCTGGCCGACGACGCCCCGCTCTACGACCGCCCGGCGGCCAGCAAGGAAGAGTATAAGGCATGGGCGGGCATCAAGCCGCTCGGCGACATCCCCGAAAGCACGGACATCGCCGCTGACCTGTTGAAGCTCATGGCCTCCCCGGACATCGCCAGCCGCCGCTGGATCTGGGAGCAATATGACCATATGGTCGGCGCAGACACCGTCCAGCGCCCCGGCGGCGACGCGGCCGTCGTGCGCGTCCACGGCACGCAGAAGGGCATCGCGATCAGCACCGACTGCACGCCGCGCTATTGCTATGCCGACCCCTATGAAGGCGGCAAGCAGGCGATCGCCGAATGCTATCGCAACCTGTCGGCGGTCGGCGCAACGCCGCTCGCCGTCACCAACTGCCTCAACTTCGCCAACCCGCAGCGCCCGGAAATCATGGCGCAGTTCACCGGCTGCCTCGAAGGCATGGGCGACGCCTGCCGCGCATTGGATTTCCCCATCGTGAGCGGCAACGTGTCGCTCTACAATGAAAGCAAGGCGACCGGCGGTGGCAGCGCGATCCTGCCGACCCCCGCGATCGGCGGGATTGGATTGCTGGCGGATGTCGACAAGATGGCGACCGTGGCGTTCAAGGCGGAGGGCGATGCTATCTGGCTGCTCGGCGGAGAAGGGACCCATCTTGGCCAGTCCATATGGCTGCGCGAGGTTGCTGGCCGGGAAGATGGAGAGGCGCCGAAGGTCGATCTTGCCCAGGAAAAGGAGTGGGGTGAGGATGTTCGCTGGTTCATCGAAATGGGCAAAGCCAACGCCGTCCATGATATTAGTGACGGCGGTCTGCTGGTAGCGCTTACTGAGATGGCGCTCGCCGGGAATTTGGGTTGTGAACTGACCATCGCACTCGACACAGCTAAGGCATTTGGGGAAGATCAAGGCCGTTATATTCTGGCCGCACCTGCCGACGAATTTTTGGAAAACGCTATCCAGATTGGCACGGTCAGCGGATTTATGGTTGCTGGCGTTTCTCTCGCCGACCTCCGCACTGCGCATGAAGGCTTCTTTCCCGCATTGATGGACGGCTGACCGCCCCTTAACTTCGTCATTCCCGCGAAAGCGGGAACCCATCTATCCCCACACGGCTGGCATGCCTAAGGCACGATAGGTTCCCGCTTTCGCGGGAATGACGGACGGGTTAGCGTCGGCCCATGCCCCGCCAACCCTGCATCTACATCCTAGCAAGCAAACGCAACGGAACGCTCTATATCGGCGTAACGTCCGACCTCATCCAGCGCATCCATCAACATCGCATAGGCGCGGTTCCGGGCTTCACTCAGGACTATGGCGTAAAGCGTCTGATGTGGTTTGAGCAGCACGGCACAATGGATGAAGCAATCATTCGCGAGAAGCGTCTCAAGAAATGGAACCGAGCCTGGAAGATCGCGCTGATCGAGGCGTTGAACCCGCATTGGGATGATCTGGCTATCGGCTTAGGGTTCGAGCGATTGCCGGATTAGACATCCCTCTCCACTTCGTCATTCCCGCGTAGGCGGGAACCTATCTCTCCCCAGACGACTGGCGTGCCGAAGGCGAAATGGGTTCCCGCCTTCGCGGGAATGACGAGAAAAAAACATCCAAGCGGAGTTGGGCTACACCCGCGTCACCCGCGCAAAAACCACATGATATCCATCCCGCGCCCCGCCAGCGTCGAACGCCGCCATCACGCGCCGCAAGTCCCCCGGCGATAGCGGCGTCCGCCCCTCCACCGGCACCACTGCGCCTATGCCCTTGAGATGCGCGATCAGCCCCTTCGCACTCCCGCATTCCAGCACATAGTCCTCGTCGAAGGCGAAGGCGTCCGCTTGGGCCCCCAGCATCGCCTGCACATCCGCCAGCGATGGATAATCCGGCACCCCGGCCACGACCCCGCATGCCGCATGCGCCGCCCGCCATGCCGCGAAGCTCCGCTCCGCCATCGTCGAGAAGATCAGGCTCCCCCCCGGTCGCAGCAACCGCGCCAGCCGCGTCACCGCGCCGGGCAGATCGTCGAACCACTGGAACGCCAGGCTGGAGAGGATCAGGTCGAAATGCGGCCCCTCGAACCAGGGAAACTCGCCATCCATCGGCAGGAACGTGCCCGCGGTCATCGCGCCCTTCGCCGCCTGCCCCACCATCTCGGCCGACAGGTCCGTCGCCACCAGCTCCGCCCCCGGCCAGCGCAGGCCAATCTCCCGCGTCAGCAGGCCGGTGCCGCAGCCAATCTCCAATATCCGCGCGCTGTCGGGGACCTTCAGCAGCCCCGCCAGATCGGCCACCGTCCGCGCCACGATCTTCTGCACCCCGGCATGATCGTCATAGCCCGCCGTCGCCGCGCCGAAGGCAGCGCCTATCCTGTCTTTCCGCGTCGGACTCATGCGATTGGGCCTGACAGAAGCCGCGCATGATTTCCAGTGCCCCGCGATACTGATATGCACGGGCCTTGGCGCTATAGGGGCCATCCGCATAAGGACGCGATTTTGACCGCTGGCTATTCCGGCGCGCCATTGGCGCAGAAGCTGTCCCTGAAGGACGGCATGCGCGTCTGGTTCGACGCGATGCCGGATAGCGTCCGGGCGGAAATCGCCGCCCATGGCCTTTCCTTCGATGAACGCCCCGCCCCCGATGCGCCGCTCGACGCCGCCCATATTTTCGTCACCCGCCGCGCTGATATGGCGGCGAAGATCGTATCCCTCCGTCCCCTCCTCGCTCCCGCCGGTTTCCTGTGGGTCAGTTGGCCCAAGAAGGCCGCAAAGGTCGAAACCGACATTACCGAGGACGCGATCCGCGCAGCCGTCCTGCCCGCGACAGATTTTGTGGATGTGAAGGTCTGCGCCGTTGACGCCGTCTGGTCGGGATTGAAGCTGATGATCCGCAAGGATCGCCGCTGAACCTTGCGGCATGGCGCAAAGCGCTCTAGCCCCGGCCGATGCACGCCAGCGACCGGATTTTCCCCCTAGACGCCCTGCGCGGATTCGCGGTGATGGGCATTCTCCTGATGAACATCGTCAGCTTCGCCATGCCGGAGCAGGCCTATATCAATCCGGCCGCCTGGGGCGGGCAAGGCGCGGCCGACATCGCCGCCTGGGCCATCGCCTGGGTATTGTTCGACGGCAAGATGCGCGGGCTGTTCTCCCTGATGTTCGGCGCGTCGATGCTGCTGGTGATCGACCGGGCGGAAATGTCCGGCGGGGATGGCCGCCGCACCCATATGCGCCGGGCCTTCTGGCTGTTCTGGTTCGGCCTCGCCCATTATCTGCTGCTGTGGTGGGGCGACATATTGATGCTCTACGCCCTTGTCGGGATGGTGGCGCTGCTGTTCGTGGGGAAGGAACCGATCGCGCTGGTCAAATGGGCCTTTGCCGCCTTCGCCCTGCATTTCCTGATCGTCGCGGCCATCATGGCGCCGCTCTACGCCTATCAGCATGCCGCGTCGCAGCCCGGCGCATCCGCCGAAACGGTGCAGGGATTCGCCGCCATGGCCGCCGCGCTGGGCAAGCCCGGCACGCAGGCGATCATGGAGCAGGCCGCCATCTACCGCTCCGGCTTCTCCGCCATATTCGCGCATGAGCTTCATGCCTTCCCGGCCGCCTTCCCCGCGATGCTGCTCTATTTCGGCCTCGATACGCTGGGCTTCATGCTGCTCGGCATGGCAATGCTGAAGGGCGGGTTCCTGACCGGCGGCTGGGATGGGGAGCAATATCGCCGCACCGCCCGGCATTGTTTCCTCATCGGCCTGTCGCCGATGATCGCGCTGGCGGCCTGGGTGCTGCTGTCGGGCTTTGACACGCTCGCCACCTTCGGCGCGCTCATGGCCTGGTCCTTCCCCTTCCGCATTCCCCTGACGGTGGGCTATGCCGCGCTGTTCCAGTGGATCATAGGCCGGGCGCAGGGGCACTGGCTGGTCATCCGCATCGCCGCCGCGGGCCGGGCGGCGTTCAGCAACTATCTGGGCACCAGCCTTGTCATGTGCGCCATCTTCTACGGCTGGGGCCTCGGCCTGTTCGGGAAGGTCGACCGCGCACCGCTCTATCTGTTCGTGCTGCTTGCCTGGGCGCTGATGCTGCTATGGTCGAAGCCCTGGCTGGACCGATTCGCCTATGGGCCGATGGAATGGCTGTGGCGCAGCCTGGCGCGCGGCAAGTTGCAACCGATGCGCAAAAGCGTTCCGCGCTGACACAATTCGGCGCATTAGCCATTCTTTACTATTGCGACCTATTATCACTATCGCTATCTCTGGGTTTCAGGAGAGCGTGCATGGTCGTTTGCGTCTGTAATGCCATTCGGGAAAAGGACCTTCGGGAGGCCGCTCGCGACGGCGCGGACACGCCCTGCAGCGCCTACGCCAAATTCGGCCGCCGTCCGAAATGCGGCCAGTGCGTATCTTTTGCGCGAACCATTATCGCTGCGGAGCGTGCGACTGCCTAGCAGTTGCATCCCAAAAAGTGGCGGAAATCCGCCATTTTTTGCCTTAACAAAAGTGCGTCCAGCCCTTATATAGCGCTCCGACATCAATTGTTCCGGAGCCTATCCCATGAAGGGCGACCTCAAGGTCATCGAATTTCTCAACGAGGCGCTCAAGAATGAGCTGACCGCGATCAACCAGTATTTCCTGCATTACCGCATGCTGAATCACTGGGGCGTCACCAAGCTCGCCAAGTTCGAATATGAAGAATCGATCGACGAGATGAAGCATGCCGACAAGCTGGCGGAGCGCATCCTGTTCCTCGACGGCTTGCCCAACTTCCAGCTTCTGGGCCGCCTGAAGATCGGTGAGACCGTGGAAGAAATCCTGAAGGCCGACCTTGAGCTGGAATATGAGGCGCTGCCGCTGCTGAAGGACGCCATCGCCCATTGCGAGAGCGTGCGCGACTATGTGAGCCGCGACCTGTTCCAGCGCATCCTCGACAGCGAGGAAGAACATGTCGACACGCTGGAAACCCAGTTCGAAATGATCGAGCGCATGGGCATCCAGAATTATATCCAGCTCCAGTCGGAAGCCGCCGAGGACTGATAGCCCGCCTCCTTCCCTCCACCGGGAAAGCGCGAAACAAAAAGCCGCCGGGCGATCCGGCGGCTCTTTTGTTGGCCGGGCCGATGGACTGGCAGAACGAGGTGCCAGGACGGATCGGCGTTCAGCCCTGACGACCTGCAAATGGCCGCCGCCCACCCGTCATTCCCTCCGCCATCCGGCCCGCCCCCCCCTGTGGGAAAGGCTGGCGCGAAGGCCAACGGGAAAGGCTTGCGGTATCGCTGCCGGGCTGTCACCCAACCGGCTATGGCTGTTCTTGCGTATATCGGGGCCGCTCTTGCGGAAATCGCCGGCTGTTTCGCCTTCTGGGCCTGGCTGAAACTGGGCAAGTCGCCCTGGTGGCTGCTGCCCGGCATCGCCTCGCTATGCCTGTTCGCCTATCTGCTGACGCTGGTGGAAAGCGGCAATGCCGGGCGGGCCTATGCCGCCTATGGCGCGATATATATCATGTCGGCGATTTTCTGGCTCTGGGCGGCGGAGGGCGTCAGGCCGGACCGCTGGGACATGATCGGGATGGGCATCTGCCTTCTGGGCGGCGCCGTGATCCTGTGGGGTCCAAGGCCAGCCTGAAGCGCGGTCCGGCAAGCGGGCGCCGCACCTCCTCCTGCGAAAACAGGAGTCCATCCCGAACAGGGAGCCAGATCAAAGCGGGAGGCCGGGTCCCCGCCTGCGCAGGACCGCGCGTCCCTTCACGCGGGACAAGCTCTGGCGCATTCGCACATCGGATGAACCCACCGGATGCCCTGGGCAGCGCGAGAAAACCGCGCCAGCGCCCAATATAGCTATTTATGGGATGCCCCTTCCGTCGCCGGAAGGGTGCGGATCACATGCGGCCGAAGCTCGGCGCAGCGCCTTCGGGACGGCGGCCGAACACCGCGGGCTTGCGGGCGACCAGCGGGCTGCTCGCCTTTTCCAGTTCGACCAGCGTTTCGTTGAAGCAGTTGCGGATCTCGACCACGGTCTCGATCAGCTCCTCCGGGCTTTCATGATATTCGACGCAGCGGCGCGCGACCGTCTCGATTTCCTCGGCCATGTCGCCCAGCCGTTCCGCGCCGAACTGGCGGGATTCGCCCTTCAGCGTGTGGGCGGGCAATACCAGCGCGGTGGCGTTGCGGTTGCGCATCGCCTCCTCGATCGCGAGCACGGATTTGGTGCCGTCCTCCCGGAAATATCCAAGGATGCGGACGAAGCCCGCGCCCAGTTCAGTCCGCGCCTGCGCGAACCCGGCCGGGTCGATCAGCTTTGCGTCCATATGTCCCACGAGGTGCTCCCTGCGGCAATTCCACGTCCCTACCTTCGCACTTGTAAGGCGGGCGCAGTAAACGGCCGGTTAAAGCACCGTTTTGACTATGTTTTCTTTCTCGATGAGAAAACATGGCCCCAGCGGATCGGCAATATCGGTCAGCCGCCAGCCGCTGGCGGCCAATGCGGCCAGTTCTTTCGGGGCATTGGGGTCGTCGGCCCATATCATCACGCGATCGGCCGCGCGCATGGCCTTTGCGGCCCGCAGGGCGGGCCAGGGGCAGCGCATGCCCCGCGCATCGATCCGAACCGGATCAATTATCAAAGGGGTTCTTCGTGCTGCGCAGGGTGAGTCGCACCGGCACCGCGCCAAAGCCCAGTTCGCGCCGGATGCCGTTAACCAGATAGCGTCGATAACTTTCCGGCAGGGCGTCAAGCCGCGTGCCGAACAATACGAAAGATGGCGGCCGCGTCTTGATCTGGGTGATATAGCGCAGCTTGATCCGCTTGCCGCCGGGCGCGGGCGGCGGATTGGCCTCCAGCGCCTTTTCGAACCAGCGGTTGAGCTGCCCCGTCGACACGCGCTGCGACCAGGTGGCCCGGCTTTCGAACGCTACCCGCAGCAACTCGTCCAGCCCCTTGCCGGTATAGCCGGAGACGGTCAGGATCGGCAGGCCCTTCACCTGCGCCAGCCCGTCCTCCAGCGCCTTCTTGATGCCTTGATACAGGCCGGAGCCATTCTCCACCGTATCCCATTTGTTGAGCGCGATGATGAGGGCGCGGCCTTCCTCAATCACCTTGTCGGCGATGCGCAGGTCCTGCGCCTCCAGCCCGCGCGTGGCGTCGAGCAGCAGAACGACCACCTCGGCGAAATTGACGGCGTTCAGGCCGTCGGAAACCGCCAGCTTCTCCAGCTTGTCCTGCACCTTGGCGCGCTTGCGCATGCCCGCCGTGTCGATCAGGCGCACATGCCGGTCCCGCTGGTCGATGTCGGTCCACACCCAGTCGACGGCGATGCTGTCGCGGGTGATGCCCGCCTCCGGCCCGGTCAGCAGGCGGTTCTCGCCCAGATAGCGGTTGATCAGCGTGGACTTGCCCGCGTTCGGCCGCCCGACAATGGCGAGCTTCAGCGGCGCGCTGTCGTCATCCTCGGCGAAATCCTCCTCCGGCTCCTCCTCATCCTCCTCCCGCTCCAGCAGGGGAAGCAGCGCCTGGAACAGATCGGACAGGCCCTGGCCATGTTCGGCGGAAAAGGGGATCGGTTCGCCCAGCCCCAGCCCGAACGCCTCCATGACGCCCGCGTCGGCCGCCTTGCCCTCCGCCTTGTTGGCCATCACCACGACCGGCACGTCATTGCCGCGCAGCCAGCGGGCGATTTCCTCGTCCAGCGGCGTGATGCCCGCCCGCGCGTCGATCATGAACAGGGCGACGTCCGCGCCGTCCACCGCCGCCTGCGTCTGCATCCGCATCCGTCCGGGCAGGGTATTCTCGTCCTCATCCTCATAACCGGCGGTGTCGACCAGCCGGAAATCGAGGCCGAGCAGCGACACGTCGCCCTCCCGCCGGTCGCGGGTGACGCCGGGCTGGTCGTCGACCAGCGCCAGCTTCTTGCCCATCAGGCGGTTGAACAGCGTGGACTTGCCCACATTGGGCCGCCCGACAATGGCTACTACGGGCAGCATATGCGTGCCTTGCTTCCTTCTTTGCGCGTGGCCTTATTTCAGGGCCATAAGCTTGCCGTCATCGGCAAGGATATACAGCGTCCTGTTCGCCACCACCGGGGACAGCGACATCGGATGATGCATGTCGATCGGTTCGGCGGCCTTTCCGGTCTGCGGATCGACAGTGACCATATCACCCAGCGTCGAGACCAGATACAGTCTGTTGCCCGCCAGCAGCGGCCCGGTCCAGCGCACCGCGCCGGACTTTTTCTTGACCTTCTTGAAGCGCTGGAGCTGGCTGATCCAGCGGATCTTGCCCGTCGCCCGCGCAACGCAGAGCAGCTTGGCGTCGTCGGTCACCACGAACACCCACTCGCCGACCACGGCCGGGGTGGAAATGCCCGCAATGTTGATTTCCCAAAGGCGCTGGCCGCTGACCAGTTCGTAGGACGCCATGCGCCCGCCCTGCCCGATGGCGAACACGCGGCCGCGGTCGATCACTGGGTCGGCGTCGATATCGGCCAGCGAGGCGACCGAGGTCGAGATGCTGGTGCGCGACAGCGCGTCGCCCCACAGCGACCGGCCATTTTCATACCGATAGGCGGAAAGCTCGCCGGAGCTGTATCCCGCGATCACCGTGCCCTGCCCTGCGGCGGGCGCGGCGACGCCGAACACGCC
>NZ_MINO01000093.1 GCF_001757355.1 Sphingobium phenoxybenzoativorans | reverse complement strand
CGGCGACGGGCAAAATGATTTTCAACCTCATCCTCAATTCGCTATCCGTCGATTGCCATTCTTCAAGGATATTCTCGTCGCGCGTGAATGACGCGCACAATTTCCACCATATTGGCGCTGACCCGATATATGAGGATGTAGTTGGGATGTACGATTGCTTCGCGCGTACCCTCGGCGCGTCCGGCGCGATATAGCAGGGGATGCCGGGGTAGTTGCTCGGCGCATGCCATGATCGCTGCCTTCAACTGGTCTGCCGCAGCTACATTATGCCTGGCGATGTATGCGAATATGGTTTCGACGTCATCGACTGCGCTAGCGCGCCAGACGAGAGTCAGCATCGCGTTGCGCATCTATGATTTTATCAATTCGCTTCATGACTTCATCGTGGGGAACAGATGGGCGTGTGTCGGCCAGCGATTCCACTACCTTGGCGCGAACCCAATGGTCATGGGATTCCGCCTGCTCGGCGGTGTCGAACTCGGACACGATGGGCGACAGCTTGGTCATGACAGGAAAAATACAGCAAATCTGGGAACGCTGCAAACCCTTGCGTCTCTCCCCAAAAAGATCATGCTGCCGCCTCCCCCAATAAGAGAGAGGCCCCTGATGCTCCGCTTTAGCCAGCCCCTGATTACGCGGCCCCTGATCGCCCTGTTGCTGCTCGGCAGCGCGACAGTCGCCTTTGCAGAGGACCCCAAGCCCGCGCCCGATGGCCCGGTGCGGGCCTTCACCGGCCGCGACCTTTTCTCGCTGGAGGCGGCGAGCGATCCGCAGATCAGCCCGGACGGCAGGGCCATCGCCTATGTCCGCATGTCCAATGACATCATGACCGACAAGGCGCGGCCGACCATCTGGCTGGTGGATGTGGCGAGCGGCGGCCAGTCGCCGCTGGTCGCCGGGCCGGGGTCGCACAAGTCCCCGCGCTGGTCGCCGGACGGCAAGCGCCTTGCCTATGTTTCCGCGACCGACGGCGCGCCGCAGCTTCATGTGCTGTGGATGGCGGACGGGACGAGCGCGAAGATCACTGGCCTGCCCGACAGCCCCGGCGCAATCGCCTGGTCGCCGGACGGGCGCAGCATCGCCTACACCATGACCGTGCCGGACACGGACACCAAGCTGGGCAGCGCGCCGGACAAGCCGGAAGGCGCGAAATGGGCCGAGCCGCTGACCGTCATCGACAAGGTGACGTATCGCGCGGACGGTGCGGGCTATCTGAAACCGGGTTTCGACCATGTCTTTGTCGTCGCGGCGGACGGCGGCGCGCCCCGCCAGCTCACCTTCGGCAAGTTTAACGACAATGGCCCGCTGAGCTGGTCTGCCGACAGCCGCACGATCCTGTTCAGCGCCAACCGCAACGCGGACTGGGAACTGCATCCGCTGAACAGCGAGATATTCTCGGTCGATGTGGCGAGCGGCGGCATCAGGGCGCTGACCAGCCGCAACGGTCCGGACGAGGGCGCGCAAATGTCGCCGGACGGCACGAAGATCGCCTATCTCGGCTTCGACGACAAGGAGCGCAGCTATGAAAATGCGGTGCTCTATGTGATGAACGCCAATGGCGGTTCTCCGCGCGCCCTGACCGCCTCCCTGGATCGCAGCATCGATGCCGTCAAATGGGCGGGCAATGGCGCGCTGATCGTCTCCTATGACGATCATGGCGTGAAGCGGGTCGCGCGCGTCGGCCTGGATGGGAAGATGACGACGCTCGCCACCGGCCTTGCGGGCGACGCATTCGACCGCCCCTATACCGATGGCGAGTTCAGCGTGTCGAAGGGCGGGACGGTCGCCTATACCGGCGGCGACGCGCTCAATCCGGCGGACGTCTATGTCGCGGGCGGCAAGGACGGGCGGCGGCTGACCCGGCTCAACGCCGGGCTGCTGGAGGGCAAGGCGATGGCGCAGGTGCGCAAGCTGCCCGTCACCGCGCCGGACGGCCGCGCCATCGACGCCTGGCTGGTGACGCCGCCGGGACTGGCGCAGGGGGCGAAAGCGCCGCTGATCCTGGAAATCCACGGCGGGCCGTTCGCGGCCTATGGCCCCAGCTTCTCGACCGATTATCAGCTTTATGCGGCGGCGGGCTATGCCGTGCTCTACACCAACCCGCGCGGCAGCACCTCCTATGGCGCGGAGTTCGCCAACCTGATCGACAAGAAATATCCGGCCGACGATTATGGCGACCTGATGGCCTCGGTCGATGCGGCGATCGCGGCGGGCGTTGCCGACCCGGACAATCTGTTCGTCACCGGCGGGTCGGGCGGCGGCGTGCTGACCGCCTGGATCGTCGGCAAGACGCAGCGGTTCAAGGCGGCGGCGACGCAGAAGCCGGTGATCGACTGGTCCAGCTTCGTCCTCACCTCCGACGGGTCGAATTTCTACACGCCCTACTGGTTCGCGAAAAAGCCGTGGGAGGATCATGAGGGCTATTGGGCGCGCTCACCGCTCAGCCTGGTCGGCAATGTGAAAACGCCGACGCTGGTGGTCGTGGGGTCGGAGGATTACCGCACCCCGGTCAGCGAGTCCGAGCAATATTATACCGCGCTGAAATTGCAGGGGATACCGACCGCCCTGGTCAAGGTGCCCGGCGCAAGCCATGGCGGCATCGCGGCGCGGCCCAGCCAGTCGGCGGCGAAGGCGTCGGCGATCCTGGCCTGGTTCGAGAAATATCGGAGCGCGCCAACGCCCTGAGGCGAATAGCCGGATCAAAATGTTCATGATATGTTCGAAGGCGATTCGCAGGCAGGAGGTACGCCATGACCGATCCGATCATCTTCTACACCAACCCCATGTCGCGTGGGCAGATCGCACGCTGGATGCTGGAGGAGGTGGGCGCGCCCTATAAGCAGACGATCCTCGCCTATGATACGTCGATGAAGGATGAGGATTATCTGGCGATCAACCCGATGGGGAAGGTTCCGGCCATCGTGCATGAGGGCAATGTGGTGACGGAATGCGCGGCGATCTGCGCCTATCTGGCGGATGTGTTTCCGGCGGCGAGATTGGGGCCGTGGCCTTCGGAAAAGGCGGATTATTATCGCTGGCTGTTCTTTGCGGCCGGGCCGGTGGAGGCGGCCGTCACCAACCGGGCGGCGGGTTTCCGCGCGGACAGCGGCAAGTCGCGCATGATGGGCTATGGCACATTTGAAGATACGATGGGCGCGCTGGAGAAGGCGCTGAGCGGCCGTCCTTTCATCTGCGGCGGGCGGTTCACGGCCGCCGATGTCTATGTCGGCGCGCAGGTGGACTGGGGGCTGACGTTCGGCACCATCCCCTCACGCCCGGCCTTTCAGGAATATGCCATCCGGGTGCGCGCACGCCCGGCCTACAAGAAGCAGAAAGAGATCGACAACGCCCTGATCGCGGAGATGCGGGCGGCGGGAAGATAGAGCATCATACGGTACATCGGAACCGTTCGCCCTGCTGACACGAGGCGCGTGACTCGTGTCAGTGTCGAAGGGCTGTCCTTCTTCCTAACGCTGCAAAGAAGGGCAGGGCTTCGACAGGCTCAGCCCGAACGGTGGTGAGATGCTTCTGATTCAATATAGGGCGGTTTGAACTTCACCCCCTTTGGGCGAAGGCGTGCTCCTGCGTTCGCAGGGGCACGCTGCGTCTTTGGCCAATCAGGAGAATTGCCGGAAATAGGACCGTTCATTCGTCATTCCGGCGAAAGCCGGAACCCAACGCGCCTTCGGCACGGCCGCGATATTGGGAGAGATGGATCCCGGCTTTCGCCGGGATGACGAGAAGTGGAGCGCCGGCGATTTGCTGTATTTTCGCCCTTATTTCCGCACCCGCCAGATCACGCCGCCGACATCGTCGCTGACCAGCAGCGCGCCGGTCTTGTCCGCGGTCACGTCGACCGGGCGGCCATGCGCCTTGCCCTCCGGCGTCAGGAAGCCGGTGAGGATGTCGACCGGCTTGCCCCCGGCGCGGTCGCCCGCGTCGAACTTCACGAACACCACCTTGTATCCCGCGACCGGCTTGCGGTTCCAGCTTCCGTGCAGGCCGACAAACACGCCATTGTCATAGGGCGCGCCGAAATTGATCTTGTCGGTGAAGGTCAGGCCGAGCGGGGCGACATGGTTGCCCAGCGCATAGTCCGGCCGGTGGGTATATTCGCGCAGTTCCGGCCGCTCCGGCTGCACCCGCTTATCCTCATATCCGCCCCAATAATTCCACGGCCATCCGTAAAAGCCGCCAAATTCCACGCGGGTCAGATAGTCGGGCACAAGGTCGGAGCCAATCATGTCGCGCTCATTGACCACGGTCCACAGGTCGCCGGTTTTGGGGTTGAACGCCATGCCGACCGGATTGCGCAGGCCCGCGGCATAGATGCGATAATCGCCCTTCGCCGTGTCGACCTCCAATATGTTGGCGCGGTTATCCTCGGTATCCAGGCCGTTCTCGCCGATATTGCTGTTCGACCCGACGGCGACATAGAGCAGCTTCCCGTCCGGGCTGGCGACCAAGTTGCGGCTCCAGTGCATGTTCGGTTCCTGCGCGGGCAGGTTCATGACCTTCCGCCCGGCGTCGCTGATCTTGGTGTCGCCCTCCTTATAAGGGAAGGACATCAGCGAGTCGGTATTGGCGACGTAGAGGCGGTCCCCCACCAGCGCCATGCCATAGGGCGAGTTGAGACCGGTGAGGAAAGTCGTCCTGACCTCCGCCTTGCCGTCGCCGTCCGCGTCGCGCAGCAGGATGATGCGGTTGGGGGAGGGAACGCCCGCGCCCGCCTTGTCCAGCAGATAGTTCATGATGCGGTCCTGGATGCCGCTGGCCGGGCGCGTCGGACTGTTGGTTTCCGCCACCAATATGTCGCCATTGGGCAGGCGGTACATCGACCGGGGATGGGTCAGCCCTTCCGCGAAGCGATCGACGGTCAGGCCCTTGGCCGCCACCGGCTTCTCGCCCGCCTTCCACCCCTGCACCTCGGCGATCTTGACCGTGGGGATGATCTGCGTCCGGGCGGTGGTGAACACAGGTTCGCGCCCGGTGCTCTGGTCGTCGGTCAGCCGGGCGGTGTCGCCGCGCGCCAGGTAAAGGATCACCGCGCCCGCGACGAGCAGCAGGACGAGCGGGAACAGGATCAGATGTTTCTTCATGGCCTATGACTTATGCCCCCGGGCCGTCGCCCGCAAGTCAGCGTCCGCGTTCGCGCAGCCACAGGATCAGCGCGATCAGCACGCCCGCGCCAAGGCCGCCGAGCAGGCCGATGGTCGGCTGGCCCAGAAAGCCGCCGCCAATGGTTCCGGCCAGAACCAGAAAGGCGATGATCGCGCCTGCGCCCGTCGGCGGCTTGGGTTTTTGCGTCGTCATGCCTGCCCCTTGCCACGCTTCGCGGCGCGTCGCCAGTGGGACAATCACTGACCCAGAACGGGACGCTTTCCGACCCATACCGGTACGGCTGTCCCGTATTGGCATATCCCTAACCGGCCGTTGACCACCGCGACGGGCCTGCGCGCATCATCCGCCATTTCTGGCACGGCCATTGAGAGTGTGCATGCGGGCAAAAGAATATGTCGGGGTTTCGCAATGCAATTACCATTTCTGTCGGACCGCAAAAGCTATGACGATGCGGCGGACCTGATCACGCGCTTCGGCGACGATGCGGGCTATGAAGCGGCGGCGCTGGCGGACAAGAGCCGCGACCTCGGCAACCACATCCGCTTCTGCCACTGGCGGCAGATCGAACGGATGATCATCGTGCTGTCGATCAAACAGGCAATCGGTACGATTCACTAAGTATTTTGAGCATAGGCAACCGAGTTGGGAAGTAACTTTTCCGTTCGGGCTGAGCCTGTCGAAGCCCTGCACTTTCTTCAAGTGAAGGACAGTCCTTCGACAAGCTCAGGACGAACGGTTTGGGCGGCGCCCTCAATATCTAAAGCCGCAACCCCGCCGTCTGCGGCAAACCCGCCAATATATTGAGGTTCTGCACCGCCGCGCCGGCCGCGCCCTTGCCCAGATTGTCGAGGGCGGCGATCAGGCGGACTTGGCCCGCCTTCTCATTGCCGAACACGAACAGTTCCAGCCGGTCGCTTGCGCCCGCCTGCTCGATGTCGATCGCGGGCATGGACAGCCCGTCGACCAGCGGATGCACCGACACCACGTCCGATCCCGCATAAGCCGCCGTCAGCGCATCGTGCAGCGCCACGACCGAGGGCCGTTCCCGCATCGCCCGCAACTGCAGCGGCACCTCGACCAGCATGCCGCGATAGACCTTCGCCACCGCTGGCGAGAAAAGCGGCGGGTGGTTGGTGCCGCCATGCACCTGCATTTCCGGCACATGCTTGTGCGCCAGCGACAGGGCATAGGCACGGTAGGCGGTGTCCGTGGCGTCGGGCGCATCGCCCTGTTCGAACATGGCGATCATTGCCTTGCCGCCGCCCGAATAGCCGGACACGGCGTTGACCGTCAGGGGCCAGTCAAGCGGGATCAGCCCGGCGCGCACCAGCGGCCGCACCAGCGCCAGATAGCCGGTCGGGTAGCAGCCCGGATTGGCGACGAAGCGGGTGGCGGCCAGCTTCTCGCCCTGGTCCGGCTCCAGTTCGGGAAAGCCGTAAGTCCATCCGGCGGCGATTCGATGCGCGGTGGATGCGTCGATCACCTTCGTGCGGTCGTTGCCGATCAGCGACACCGCCTCGCGCGCGGCGTCGTCCGGCAGGCAGAGGATGACGACATCGGCATCGTTCAGCGCGCCCTTGCGCGCGGCGGCGTCCTTGCGCTCCGCGTCGGACAGGGTGATGAGCGAGAGTTCCGGCCGTCCGGCCAGCCGCTCCCGGATTTCCAGGCCGGTGGTCCCGGCCCCTCCGTCGATAAAAACAGTCGTGGTCACTTGGCGATCCTTCTGCGCGCCAGCACAGGCTGCGCATATGTGGGTGTAAGACGGGCGACGACGTCGGCCAGCGGCTCGATCACCGTCTCCATCCAATGGGCGTTGGCGTGGAGCAGATTTTCCCCATCCGCCATGATCCCGACATGGCCGGGGAAAAAGACCAGATCCCCTCGTCGGAGCGCGTCGTCGTCGGCCAGCGGCTTGCCAATGCCCTCGCGCTGCAGGTCGGTGTCGCGCGGGACGGCGATGCCGCAGCGGGACAGGGCGATCTGCACCAGGCCCGAACAGTCGAGGCCGTCATGACCCCGCCCGCCCCAGACATAGGGCTGGCCAAGGAAGCGCTGCGCCACCGCGACCCAGTCGCTTTCCAGTTCGCCCAGCGGCGCGGCGTGGCGCGCATGCACATGCCCCTCTGCGCAGGCGACGAAGCCGTCCGCCTCCGCGCCGGAAAAGGTCGCGCCCAGCGGCCAGAAATCGATGATGCGCGATTTGATGTCCGGCTTTTCGAACAGCGGCGCGGACAGGGCCGTCACCTGATGCGTCGGCGTTTCCCGCACATCCAGCGCCTCGCGCCGGATATAGCCGACATAGCCGTCATGCCCGCAAAAGCCCCAGGCCCAGTGCGTCGTCATGTCCAGCGCGTGGAACGTCTCGCCCCGCAACAATTGGGTGACGGCCGCCGCGCCGGTCTGTCCCGACTCCAGCACCATCGCGCCGGGCAGCACGCAGGTCATCTCGACCGCGCGGGCGTAATGGGCGGAGAATAATATGCCGGCGAGGGAGAGGTCGGCCAGGTCGCCGCGCACCGCATGCACGCGCTTGTCCAGAACGACGGACCGGCCGTTCAGGCGGAAGCTGTGCCTCTCTGGCGGGTCAATGTCCGCCGTTTGTGTGTCGGTGCCCTTCATCGCGGCTGGTTCCTGCGATGAAATCGTTGAAACCGTCAAGAAATTCCGCGCCTTTCGGTGTTCGGGCGACGAATATGTTGCGGCGATCCGCAGCGTCGCGTTCGCGGCGCAGATAACCGAGGGCGGACAGCTTGTTAAGAGCGCGCGTGATCACGGGCTTCGATACGTTCAGCGCTTCGGCCAGGCCGCGCACCGTATGCGGCCCCGGTTCGACATAAACGGTCATCATCAGGGCCATTTGCCGGTTGGTCAGATCAGGCTCGCCCGATCGCACATAATCGACCAGCGTATGCATCCAGTGGTTGAGCGCGCGGAGGGCACGATGCTCCACCGGCACCCGCTCGTCGGAAGTGGCATGAACATTCATAAGGCCCCTAACGCACGATAGCCGAAGCGGTTGCGTAACGGTTGGGCGAAACAGCGATTTTACGTCAGGCTGTGCGGCCGTAGCGCTGCTGGAGCATGGCGAAGGCGGCGCGCAGCCCCAGCGCCTCGCCGCCCTTCGGCCGTCCGGGCTTGGCCGCGGGCCGCCAGGCGAAGGTGTCGAAATGCGCCCAGGCGATGCTGGCGGGCACGAATTTCTGCAGGAAAAGCGCCGCCGTGATCGACCCGGCGAACCCGCCTTCGCCCGCATTGTTGATGTCGGCGATGTCGGATTTCAGCATGTCGGCATAGGGGGACCAGAGCGGCAGCCGCCACAGCGGATCGTCCACCTGTCCTCCCGCCCGCTCCAGATCGGCGGCCAGCGCATCGTCATTGGCGAACAAAGCGGGCAAGTCCGGGCCAAGCGCCACCCGCGCCGCGCCGGTCAGCGTGGCGAAGTCCAGGATCATTTCCGGCCCGTCCTCGACCGCCTTGGCCAGCGCATCGCCCAGGATCAGGCGGCCCTCCGCATCGGTATTGCCGATCTCGACCGACAGCCCCTTGCGGCTGCGCAATATGTCGCCGGGGCGGAAGGCGTTGCCCGCGATCGCATTCTCCACGGCGGGGATCAGCAGGTGCAGGCGCACCGGCAGGCGGCTTTCCATCACCAGCATCGCCAGCGCCAGGGCATGGGCCGCGCCGCCCATATCCTTCTTCATCAGGCGCATGCCCGATGACGGCTTGATGTCCAGCCCGCCGCTGTCGAACGACACGCCCTTGCCGACGATCGCGACCTTCGGATGGCTGGGGTCGCCCCAGCGAAATTCGATCAGGCGGGGGGAAAAGGCGCGGTCGGCGGCCCGGCCGACGGCGTGGATCATCGGAAACTGCGTCTGCAACTCCTCGCCGCGCACCACCGTCAGCACCGCGCCGAACGCCTCGGCAATCTCCACCGCCGCGGCCTCCAGATCGGCCGGACCCATGTCGGCGGCCGGCGTGTTCACCAGGTCGCGGACCAGCGCAACCGCCTCCGCCTGCCCAACGGTCGGCGCGATCCGGGCGATGTCGCGGGTCAGCAAGATGCGCGGACCGGGCGCCGCGTCGTCCTTGCGATATGTCTCGAACCTGTATTGCGCGGTCAGCCAGCCCAGCATTGCCGCCCCGCCCGGCGCGTCATGCAGGCGGTATGTGCCCTCCGGCAGCGTCTCCGCCAGCTTCGCCAGGCACCAGGTGGACAGCTTCTCCGTATCGGCGACGCCGCCGACCGCCGACCATTCCGCCGCCTTGTCTCCGGGGAGGATCGCCACTTCATTGGGCTTCCCGTTGAACTTCTGTCCCGCAATCGCGGTGCGCACCCGTTCCGGCTGTTTGCGGAGCCAGGCCGGAAACCCCTCGCTGTCGACAAGCTGGATGGCATGGGCCGCCTGATCATGGTCGGCTTTGAGGAGTTCGGCGTAATCAGTCATTGCCAGCGGTGTAGGGGAAATATGGAAGGATTGTGAAGCGCAATTTCACCCGATCTGCGGACCGTTATGCCGCTCTGATCGTTTGCGTTATGCGGCCAAAAGCCTAGATTGACGATCATCACCAACCTTGGAGAGGAAGGAGAGAAGGCCATGAACCTGACAGATAACAAGGGCGATCGCGCCGTACGCGACCGGGCGTATCAGCTCGCCGAAAGCGGCAGCTTCGCCAATGTCCACGCCGTCGAGCAGGCGCTGATCGGCGAAGGCTGGCCCAATGTCGGCGCGGCGCTTTCCAGCGACTATGCCCGCAAGGCGATCCAGGACCGGCTGCCGGACCAGGCGCATTGATCGGCGCGCCGGAACGGGTGCGCCGCCGCCTGGCGCTGGTTTGCGTCCTGCTGGCAGCGGCCTGTTCCGGACCGTCCGGACCGGCCGGAAACGATGCCGGGAATGACAGCGTGAACGCGGCGGATGCGATTGGATCAAACGCCGCCGCGACCAACGCCGCCGCTCCGGCTGCGCCCGCCAAGCCGTTCAAGCTGGAGGATAAGTCGGAAGCGCTGGAATTTTCCTACGCTTATCCCGCACAGGCGGCGGCGATTCCCGCTGTCGCCGAAAAACTGACCGGGCAGATGGACAAGGCGAAGGCGGACGCGCTGAAAGCGGCGGCCGAGGATCAGAAGTCCGCCAAGGAAGCGGACTATCCCTTCCGCCAGCATAGCCTGCAGACGACATGGACGGTGCATGCCGACACGCCCCGTTTTCTGGGACTGGTCGGCGAAACCTATGTCTATACCGGCGGCGCGCACGGGATGACGGCATGGTCGGGACTGCTGTGGGATAAGCAGGCGGCGAAGGATATTCCCGTCACGGCGCTGATGACCTCGCCGGCGGCGTTCGCCGCCTCTATGTCCGGCCGTTTCTGCGACGCGCTGGACGACGCCCGCGCCGAAAAGCGGGGCGAAAAGGTGAAGCGTGGGGCGGACGATTTCAGCATCTGCGTCGATCCGATGCAGCAGGTGCTGACGCCCGAAGCGGGCAAGGGCGGCGGCATCGACCGCATCCGCGTGATCATCGGCCCCTATGAGGCCGGACCCTATGCCGAGGGCAGCTATGAAATAGATGTGCCGGTCGACGCGGCGATGATCAAGGCGATCAAGCCGGAATATCGCGCGGCGTTTGTCGCGGGGCGTTAGGCGGCGGCTGGAGCGGCCAATAGTGGACTAAAATCCTCCCCTATGAGGGGAGAGGGACCAGCGAAGCTGGTGGAGGGGTATCACTCTCTCGATAGGGCGACACCCCTCCGTCATTCCTGCGGAATGCCACCTTCCCTCAAAGGGGAGGATCGAGAAACTAACAATCCGCCCCTCATCCAATCCGTCATCGCGCACTTGATGCGCGATCCATTGGCTCCCGGTACGCATGACTGCGCGGACGCTCGCGCCCATGGATCCCGGATCAAGTCCGGGATGACGACAGCCATTCGGGATGGCGGCCGTGTGTTGCGGCGATAATATTCGCCAGCCACCCCTTACCGTCATACCAGCCTGCATTGGGATGACGGGGAAACAGACAGTTCGCCACCCACCCAATCCGTCATCCCCGCGAACGCGGGGACCCAACGCGCCTTGGGCAGTGAAGGACATGGTGGGAGGTGGGTTCCCGCCTGCGCGGGAATGACGCGGTGGGGGAGCGGAGCGTGACGTTTGGCCCTTCCATCCCTTTTTCGTCATCCCGGACGTGATCCGGGATCCCGCTGTTTCTTCATGTTCGGCAAGGGCGCGGGAGCAGGCCCAGATATGGCCTGAGGCGCGAGGGGGCTTGGCCTGCGTCCCCCTAACCCCCCACCAGCCGCACGAAAGCGCTCGACACCCAGCCGCTTTCGCAGGGGCCGTCATAGGCGCGCTTGACCTCCACCGGGTGGGAGACGCCACAATCGGCGGCTTCGGGGGCTTTGGCCACCCCTTCCGTCCCATCGGCCGTCCCATTGTCCGCCCCAGGCCCAGACGCCGGTTCGGGCGGGGAGGGTTGCACCACCACGCCCAGCCAGCGCTGGTCGATACTGCGGGTGCAGACATGGACGCGGCGGC
>NZ_MINO01000092.1 GCF_001757355.1 Sphingobium phenoxybenzoativorans | reverse complement strand
GATCATTGCCCGCCGGGATTCCCTGTGTCGCGGCGTGCAAGGCCAGTTCCAGCGGCTCGCCCCGGCGCAGCACCGCATCAAGCAGCTTGAGGGCGGCGCGGCGGGCGGGGAGACCCGCAGGCGGCGGGGGGCTGGCGGGATAGCGGGATGTGGGCGGCGAGGACATTGCGGGCCTCTAGCGGCTTTGCAGGGCGGCGTCATCCGGCGAGTCCGGTTATGCGCCCTCCGTTCATCCCGAAGCTTACCGTGCTCCTGCGAAAGCAGGAGCCCAGTTCAAACGGCGGGACTGGGCTCCTGCTTTCGCAGGAGCACGGAGCGCTAAAGTCAGCCGCGCGGCGTCAATCCCGGCGTAGCGGATCGAGCGCGCTGGAGCGGCGCGGTTTGGGCGCACCATTGGGATTAAGGCCGTTCGGATTGGCCCCATTGGGGTTGAGGGCGGAGTTGCGCGGCGCAACCGCAGACGCTGACTGAGCCGGAACCAGCGCAGGCGCGTGGCCCATCTGCGCCGCGAAATCCTCCAGCGCCGCGATGCGCTTTTCGGTCGCGGGGTGGGTGGAGAACATCTCACTGACATGGGCGGGCACGATATAGAGCTGCGCCGCCGCCGGATTGCGTTCCGCGACCGGGTTGGGAATGCGCTCCGCCATGCCGGAAATCTTTGCGAGAGCGGAGGCGAGCGCACGCGGGTTGCCGCTGATCTCCGCGCCCGCGCGGTCGGCGCCATATTCGCGGGTGCGGCTGATCGCCATCTGCACGATCATCGCGGCGAAGGGCGCGACGATCACCGCCAGCAGGGTCGCCACCATATTGTGATGGCCATTATTGTCGCCGCCCCGGAAGAACAGGCCGAAATTGGCGAGCATGGAAATCGCGCCCGCAATCGTCGCGACCATGGTCATGATCAGCGTGTCGCGGTTGCGGACATGGCCAAGCTCATGCGCCATCACGCCCGCCACCTCATCCCGGCTGAGCATGGCGAGCAGGCCGGTGGTGGCCGCGACGGCGGCGTTTTCCGGATTGCGGCCGGTGGCGAAGGCGTTGGGATGCGGCGAATCGATCACATAGACGCGCGGCATCGGCAACCCGGCGCGCTGCGCGAGCTGCTGCACCAGGGGATAGAAGTCGGGCGCGCTCGCTGCATCGACTTCCCGCGCGCCGTGCATCGACAGGACAATCTTGTCGGCGCTCCAGAAGGTGAAAAGGTTCATGCCCGCGGCCACCAGCAGCGCGATGATCGCCCCGCCGCTGCCGCCCAGCGTATAGCCCAATGCCATGAACAGCGCGGTCAGCGCCGACAGCAGCATCATCGTCTTGAACCCGCTCACGGAAAAACCATCCTTTCATGTCATCCAACGCCAGCCCATATAGCATGGCAGGCATGAATGTGGGATGGCGCTGCGCCGCCTTCAATCATGCGCAACAGTTGGACATCCGGGAGAAACGCAATGGGCAAGCGCCCCGACCATGTGAAGCCGCCAGCCTATCTGTCCAAAAGCCCGCCCGTGCCCCAGCCCGACCCGCTGGACAAGGTACCGGAAGCCGAGGAGGGCCTTAGCCCAACACGCTATGGCGACTGGGAGAAAAAGGGAATCGCGATCGATTTCTGACCGGTATCGCCGCCGTTTTTCCCTGCCTCATCCTCCGTTCATCCAAATTACTGCACGGCCTTTCGGCATTCCGGGCGCTGACGGGTACAGGCTCTGTCCCGTCGGAGCTAGGAGGTGCCGTGGCGTCATGACAGGGGTCGCGCCTGAGTCTGAAGCATGCCTTGTGCATTGATTTGATGGATAAAAAGGGAATTCATGGGTCATCTTCCACTGTTTGCCGATATTGAAATGCCGGAGGACGCACCGCTGATGTATGGCGTGGGCCGCCTCATCTGCGCCTGGGGGGCGCTGGAACAGGGGCTGGAACAGAAACTCTGCGCGCTGCGCGAGGCGGCGGGCGATGTGCGCAACACCAGCATGCGCACTAAACCGGGCATGGGCCGGTTGATGGCCGAACTGCGCGCCATGATCTCCATGCGCGACCGGCGCGACGTCAGCGCCCTGTCACAAATCGCCGATATCGAACGCGACATCCAGCGAATCGACCGGTTTCGCGGGCTGATCATCACGGGCTTCGGCGCGCCGGAGCCGGGCGGCTTTTCCTGCCGCGATCAGAAGAATAACGAACTGCATGTATCGATGGAGCAACTGGATTCAGAGATCGGGCAACTGGAAAATATCAGCGAACGGTTGATCGCCCTCTAACCCTTTATCGTCCAATTCCGGCCCTGCGCAGGCTTGACCTTCTCCGGCCAAGCCGCAATGAGTGCGGTGCAGCATTTCCTGCAATACATATATAGAACAGGGCAGAATGACGAAGAAGATACGCAAGGCCGTGTTCCCCGTGGCGGGACTCGGTACACGTTTCCTCCCGGCGACAAAGGCCGTGCCGAAGGAATTGCTGCCGGTCGTGGACCGCCCGCTGATCCAATATGCGGTCGATGAGGCGATCGAGGCCGGGATCGAGGAGATGATCTTCGTCACCGGACGCGGCAAGGGCGCGATCGAGGACCATTTCGACATCGCCTATGAGCTGGAAGCGACCCAGCGCGAGCGCGGCAAGGACATGTCGGGGCTGAAGGGCACGCGCCTGACGCCGGGCAATGCGATCTTCGTGCGGCAGCAGGAGCCGCTTGGCCTGGGTCATGCGATCTGGTGCGCGCGGCATATTGTCGGCGACGAGCCCTTCGCGATCATCCTGCCCGACGAATTCATGTATGGCGGCAAGGGCACCGGATGCCTGAAGCAGATGGTCGATGCCTATGATGCGGTCGGCGGCAACCTGATCTGCGCGCTCGACGTGCCGATGGAGCAGACGCCCAGCTATGGCGTGCTCGACCCGGACGGCGTGAAGGGCGACCTGACCGTGATCAAGGGATTGGTCGAAAAGCCGGCCGCCGGAACCGCGCCCTCAACCCTGATCATCGCCGGGCGCTACATCCTGCAGCCGGAGGTCATGACGGTCCTGGAAACCCAGGAAAAGGGCGCGGGCGGCGAAATCCAGCTTACCGACGCGATGGCCGCGATGATCGGCAAGCAGGCGTTCCACGGCGTGACCTTCAAGGGCGACCGTTATGACTGCGGATCGAAGGCGGGCTATATCGAGGCCAATCTGGCGCTGGCGCTGGAACGGGACGATATCGGCGCGCATATCCGCGCGTTCGCCAAGAAGCTGGTGGGGTGAGGTGGGGCATTTCCCGCCAAGCCGGAAATATATGGTGCTCCTGCGAAAGCAGGAGCCCAGTCCCCCCGTCTGATCTGGGCTCCTGCTTTCGCAGGAGCACGCGGCGCCAAGAGACTAATCTCTTTCCTACCACTCCCCCAGTCCCATCGCGCCCGCGCGATATTCGGCGATGCGGCGGGCCGTGGCGGCCGAGACGTCCGGGAGGGCATCGAGCGGGAACCAGCCTGCCTCCTCTATCTCCAGCAGATCGGCCCGGCGCAGTCCGGCCGCCTGCTCCTGCGCCGTGCGGACGACGAAGATGACGATATGGTCGTCCTTCGCCTCCTTCCGGCTGTGATAGACGCCAAGGACGCGCTCCACCCGGACATCGGTCAGCGCGACCTCTTCCCGCAATTCCCGCAGCAGGGCGACGCCGAAACCCTCGCCCTTCTTCACGCCGCCACCGGGCAGATACCAATGGTCGATATAGCTGTGCCGGACGAGGGCGATCCGGTCCTGCGGGTCAAGGACGATGGCCCGCACGCCCAGCGTGCGCGGTCTGCGCACGTGCCAGTAAAGCCGCGCCGCACGCCCGATCAGGCGATGGAGCAATGCCATATACGCTCCTCCCGGCCCTGATTTCCGGCATGAAGATCACTGGCGGACCCTGCCCGCCAGGACCGATGCCCTGCCGGGATCAGAACGGCACTTCGTCGTCCAGATCATTGTCGAAATTGGGGCTGCTGCGCCCACCCGAGCCGGAGCCTGAACCGCGGCCACCACTCGCGCTGCCGAAGCTGGGGCCATCATCATAGTCGCCGCCGCCATAGCCGCTGCTGCCGCCCGACCAGTCGCTGCCGCCGCCGGAGGAACGGCCGCCACCGCCGCCATAGCCGCCGCCCTGACCACCACCACCCGGCGCGCCGTCCAGCATCGTCAGCACAGCGCCGGGGCCTTGCAGCACGACTTCGGTCGAATAGCGGTCGTTACCCGACTGGTCCTGCCATTTGCGGGTGCGAAGCTGGCCCTCCAGATAGACTTTCGATCCCTTGCGCAGAAAGCGTTCGGCGACACCGGCCAGTCCTTCGGAGAAGATGGCGACGGTGTGCCATTCGGTCCGCTCCTTCTTCTCGCCGGACATGCGGTCCTTCCAGCTTTCGCTGGTGGCGATGCGCAGGTTGCAGACCTTGCCGCCGTTCTGGAAGCTTTTCACCTCTGGATCAGCGCCCAGATTGCCCACCAGAATGACCTTGTTTACCGAGCCTGCCATGATCCCTCCGAAGGCGTGAAAGGGGTCCTTATAGCCGCGCGGATGGCGTGGTAAACATCAAAGACCCGCGGCTGTCGCAGTCCAGAAAGTTATGCCCGCCGCCACATAGGCCAGAGCGAACAGATAGCCGACCATGAACATCGGCCATTTCCAGCCATTGGTTTCCCGCCGGGTGACGGCGATGGTGGAAATGCACTGCGGCGCGAACACGAACCAGGCAAGGAAGGCGAGAGCGGTGGGCAGCGACCAGCGCCCTTTGAGGCGGTCGCCCAGTTCCATGCTAACGGCATCCTCGCCTTGGTCGGCATCGATAGCGTAGACGGTCGCGATCGCGGAAACCGCGACTTCGCGCGCCATCATAGTCGGCAGCAGGGCCAGCGAGATGTCGCGGTTGAAGCCGATCGGCTCGACCAGCACGTTGATGCCCCCCGCGATCCGGCCGGCGATGCTGTATTCGCTCTGCTTGACACCGGCCGGAGCGGTGGGAAAGCTCGCCAGCACCCACAACACGGCGTTGGTGGCAAGGATGATGGTGCCGGCGCGCTTGAGGAAGATCACCGCACGCTGCCACAGGCCAATCAATATGTCCTGCGGCCGGGGCCACTGATATTTCGGCATTTCCATCAGGAAGCCGCTGCTGTTCCCCTTTGCCACGGTCAGGCGCAGCGCGAGCGCCGCGACCATCGCGCCGACGATACCGGCGACGTAGAGAAGGAACAATATCAGCCCCTGCAGTCCGATCCCGCCCAGCACGGTGCGCGCCGGAATGAAGGCCGCGATGATCAGGCCATAGACGGGCAGCCGCGCCGAACAGGTCATCAGCGGCGCGATCAGGATGGTGGTCAGCCTGTCCTTAGGATCGCTGATCGTACGGGTCGCCATGATGCCGGGCACGGCGCAGGCGAAGGACGAAAGCAGCGGAATGAAGGCGCGGCCCGAAAGGCCGACCCGCGCCATGATGCCGTCCATCATGAAGGCGGCGCGCGCCATATAGCCGGTCGCCTCCAGCATCAGGATGAAGAAGAACAGGATGAGGATCTGCGGCAGGAACACAATCACCGCGCCGACGCCACCGACCACGCCCTCCAGCAGGAAGTCGTGCACAATGCCGGGCGGCAGGATGGCCGTAACCGCCGTGCCCAGCGCAGTGACCCACCCTTCCAATATGTCGGCAGGGACAGACGCCCAGGAAAACACCGCCTGGAACATGACGAAGAGCAGCGCGAGCAGGAAGACGAGGCCCATAACCGGATGTAGCGCGATCCGGTCGACCGCCGCCGTCAGGCGGCGGGAGGGGGTTTCGCGCACGATCGCGGCGCGCGCAATCCTATGCGCCTCGTCACGCACGGCATCGAAGCTCTTTTCGTCAGGCGATGGACGCAGCGCGACCGGACCGCCGGTAATGATCTTGTCCAGTTCGGCGCGCAGATGATCGAGGCCGCGCTTGCGCACGGCGACGGTCGGGATGACCGGCACGCCAAGGTCGCGGGAAAGGATATTGGCATCCAGCTCCAGCCCGTCGCGCGCGGCCAGATCCACCATGTTGAGCGCCACTATGGTCGGCAGGCCCAGCGCGATCAGTTCCAGCGCGAAACGCAGGTGATTCTGCAGATTGGCGGCGTCGACCACGATGACCAGCGCATCGGGCAGGCGTTCGCCCGCCTGTTTGCCCAGGATGAAATCGCGCGTCACCTGCTCGTCCGGGCTGGTCGGGTCGAGGCTGTAGGTGCCGGGCAGGTCGACGATCTCCAGCGGGCGGCCATCGTCCAGCGACAGGCGGCCCGATTTGCGCTCCACCGTGACGCCGGGATAATTGCCCAGCTTCTGCCGCGCGCCGGTCAGCGCGTTGAACAGCGCGCTCTTGCCGGCATTGGGATTGCCGACCAGCGCCACGAGCGGCAGCGCGGTCATGCGTCCTCCCCCGGCCCGGTGCGGACTTCGATGGCGGCGGCGTGATGGCGGCGCATGGCGATGGTCATGCGGCCGATCCGGCAGGCCAGGGGGCCGCGGCCGAAAATGCCGCCATGATGCAGCGCCTCTACGCTGGCCCCTTCGCACAGGCCATATTCGCGCAGCCGCTGACCCTCCGCGGGGGAGAGCAGGGTCCAATCAATGCTGTCGACATAAGCGGGCTTGCGGAGGGGAAGCTGGGTCAGGCGCAATGTAGGTGAGTCTCAGGGTGCGGTGTTTGCGACTGAGTATCAATAACCCCTATTCAACGCCAGCCCCAATGAGACGATGGGCCAATCAGGCCACCGGATAGCGCAGCCGCCCGATAAAGCGGGACAGGCTGAAATGATTGTCCTTCCGCGAGGACAGGCGCGCCTTCGCCTTTTCGAAACGCATCACGCCATCGAGACGGCGGGAGAGGAAGGCCCGGCTGTCTGCATGGCCCTCGCTCTCATCGTCGAGGAAAGCGATCATCGTCGCGGCATAGACGCCGCCCAGCGTCATCCGCTTGGTGTAATGATTATAGTCCGTCGCGGTATCGCCCGCGAGACGCCAGATGCCGTCCGCCGCGCGCCAGCCCAGCTTTGCCGAGCGGGCGAGATTCTGCGGCATGGCCAGGATCGCCAGGGCGCGGCGAAGCGCCTCCCGGTCGGGCGCCAGCAGGGCGAGGCGCGCCTCCACCAGAGCGGCGATTCGCTCCCGGATCTTCATCGCGGCCAGGGTATCGGCCGGGATGGCCGCCGCCATGCGCGCGTCGATGCTGGCGAACCAGGCGTCGATCATGCCGACCGCGCCGTCCGCAAAGGCCAGCCGGGCGATGGCGGGATCGACATGCGCAAGGCGGGCGGCATTTTCCACCGCCGCCGGACGCCAGCCGTCGAACGCCGCCTGACGCGGCAGCAGGGGCGCGAGCGCGGCGCGGATTTCATCCAGCGTAGGATCGGCGGGCAGATCGACCATCGGCCTTTCCCTAGACCCGTGCAGGCGGACGGACAAGCGCCGCCGGAATGATTCCCGGAATGAGTCCTGAGGCGGTTGAAATGCGCATCGCCCGATCCTAACTCGCGTCGGCACCCATTTACGTTTCAATTCGATACCTAAATAACAGGAGTTCCCCATGCCGGATTTGTTCGATCCCATCCGCCTAGGCGACATAGAAGCGCCCAACCGCATCCTGATGTCGCCGCTGACCCGTGCGCGGGGCACCAAAGGCCATGTGCCCACGCATATCATGGCCACCTATTATGCGCAGCGCGCCACCGCCGGGCTGATCATCACCGAAGCGACCGGCATTTCGCAGGAGGGGCTGGGCTGGCCCTATGCGCCGGGCATCTGGTCCCCCGAACAGGTCGAGGCGTGGAAGCCCGTGACCGAAGCCGTGCATGAGGCGGGCGGTCGCATCGCATTGCAGCTCTGGCATATGGGCCGGATCGTGCACCCCAGCTTCCTTGGCGGGGCGCAGCCCGTGTCCGCAAGCGCGACCACCGCGCCCGGCGACGCGCATACCTATGCGGGCAAGCAGCCCTATACCCAGGCGCGCCCGCTGGAGATTGCGGAGATTCCGCGCCTGCTCGACGAATATGGCGCTGCAGCGCGCAACGCCATCGCCGCGGGTTTCGACGGCGTGGAGCTGCACGCGGCGAACGGCTATCTGATCGACCAGTTCCTGCGCGACGGATCGAACCACCGGACGGACGCCTATGGCGGCAGCCCGGAAAATCGCGTGCGGTTGCTGCGGGAAGTGGCGCAGGTTCTGACCAGCGAGATCGGCGGGGGGCGCACCGGCGTCCGCCTGTCGCCCAATGGCGATTCGCAGGGCGTGGATGACAGCAACCCGGAAGCGGTGTTCACGCTGGCGGCGCAGGCGCTGGACGCGCTCGGCATCGCCTTCCTGGAACTGCGCGAGCAGAAGCCGCATGGCACGTTCGGCAGCACCGACGTCCCCCGGCTGTCGCCCATCATCCGGCAGCATTTCAACGGCGCGCTGGTGCTGAACAGCGATTATGACCGGGCGACGGCCCAGGCCGACCTGGATTCGGGTCTGGCCGACGCCATCAGCTTCGGGCGGCCGTTCATCGCCAATCCGGACCTGCCGGAGCGGCTGCGCAAGGGCCTGCCGCTGCAACAGGCGGAGATGGCGACCTGGTACAGCCAGGGCGTGGAGGGTTACACCGACTATCCGGCGCTGGCCCCGCAGGCGGCCTGAACGGCCGGCCTGCCCCGGACATCCGTCAGGCGAAGCGCTGGCGGATGTCCAGCATGGCGATGGCGGCCTTGGCCGCCTCGCCGCCCTTGTCCTTTTCCGTCATGCGGGCGCGGGCGAGCGCCTGCGCCTCATTCTCGACCGTCAGGATGCCGTTGCCGATGGGGATGCTGTCCATCGACAGCGCCATCAGGCCCCGCGCGCTTTCGTTCGACACCACCTCGAAATGATAGGTTTCGCCGCGAATGACCACGCCGATGGCGATGAAGCCGTCATAGCGGCCGCTTTCCGCCGCCATCGCGATGGCGCCCGGAATCTCCAGCGCGCCGGGAACGGTGAGCACCTCATATTTGTGACCGGCCTCGTCGAGCGCGGCGCTCGCGCCCTCGATCAGCATGTCATTCAGATGCTCGTAGAAACGCGCTTCGACGATCAGAAACTTCGCCATTATCTTTATCCCGATTTTAGAGGTCGATGGAGCGCTCGCCCACGACGGCGAGGTCATAGCCGTCCAGCGCGATCAGGCTGTGATGGCTGTTGGTGAGCAGGATCATGTCGTGCACGCCCATTTCCGCGAGAATCTGCGCGCCGACGCCATAGTCGCGGAGCTGGTCCATGTCGCCGGGGGTCATCTCGCCGCCGTTCATAAGCTGGAACAGGCGGCTGAGACCGTTGGATTCGAGGCGGTTGAGGATCACGATGACCCCCGCGCCTTCCTCCCCGATGATTTCCATCGACCGGCGGAGCAGGTCGCTGCGCGGGCTGATGTGGCCGAACGTGTCGTCCAGCGGGGAGAGGACATGCATACGCACCAGGGTCGGCTGATCCGGGTCGACGCGCCCCTTCTGCAGCACGATCTGTTCTGTGCCGGTGGCCTTGTTGTAAAAGACCATCGCCTTCCAGTCGCCGCCCCAGCGGCTGGGGAACGCCACTTCGGACCGCTTGACCACCAGATGGTCGTTGCGGCGGCGATAGGCGATCAGGTCGCGGATCGTGCCGATTTTCAGCCTATGCTTCTGCGCGAAGGGAATGAGGTCGTCCAGGCGGGCCATCGTGCCGTCGTCATTCATGATCTCGCAGATCACGCCGGAGGGGTTGAGACCGGCCAGGCGCGCCACGTCCACGGCCGCCTCGGTATGGCCGGTGCGGACCAGCACGCCGCCGGGACGGGCGACCAGCGGGAACACATGGCCCGGAGTCACGATGTCGGCCGCGCCCTTCGACCCGTCGATCGCAACGGAGATGGTGCGCGCGCGATCGGCGGCGCTGATGCCCGTGGTCACGCCGTCCTTCGCCTCGATCGAGACGGTGAAGGCGGTTTCGTGCCGGGTGCCGTTGTGGCGGCTCATCAGGTTGAGGCCAAGATCGTCCACACGGTCCTTGGTGAGCGCAAGGCAGATGAGGCCGCGGCCGTGCGTCGCCATGAAATTGATCGCGTCGGGCGTCGCCATCTGCGCGGGGATGACCAGATCGCCCTCATTCTCCCGGTCCTCGTCATCGACAAGGATGAACATCCGCCCGTTGCGGGCCTCGTTGATGATCTCCTCCGGCGAAGCGAGGGCGGTGCCACCTTCCCGCCGCAGCAGATAGGATTCGAGCTTCACCAGCGTATCGGCGGTGGGGTTCCAGTCGCTTTCGCCCAGGCGGCGCAGGCTGTTGGCGTGCAGACCGGCGGCGCGGGCAAGGCCGGAGCGGGACAGGCCGCCTTCCGTGACCAGATTGCGAAGCGAGTCGATGAGGGAGGAGGACATGCGAATAGGCCTTGCTTAACCTTCGGTCCTGCTGACCGAGAAGCGGCATATCACATCACAGTGTGATTATTTCAATAGCAAATCACATTACGCGATTGCGCAAAGGTCAGGCGGGGCGAAATGCCTGCATGCGATGAAGATAGCGCGCCAGCACGTCGATCTCGATATTGATCGGCCGTCCGACCTCCAGCGAATCAAATGTCGTCACCTCGGCCGTGTGCGGAATGATGTTCACGCCGAAGTCCACGCCCCCCCCAGCCGTATCCTCCACGCTGTTCACGGTCAGCGATATGCCGTCGAGGGTGATCGACCCCTTCGGCGCGACATGCGGGGCGATGGCCGGACCGGCGGAAATGGTGACGCGCAGCGAGTCGCCCTCGTTGCGCAGGCCGGTGACTTCGCCAATCTCATCGACATGGCCGGTCACGATATGGCCGCCCAGTTCGTCGCCCACTTTCAGCGCGCGCTCCAGATTGAGGCGGCGGCCCTGCGTCCACTGCCCCTGTGCGGTGCGAGAGACGGTTTCGGCGGACAGGTCGACCGCGAACCAGTCCGGTCCCTTTTCCACCACCGTCAGGCAGACGCCGGAGCAGGAGATGGACGCGCCGATCGCGACGCCCGCCATGTCGTAGCCGCAGCCGATGACAAGGCGCAGGTCGCCGCGCTGCTCGGCGGAGCGGATGGTGCCGATGTCTGTGATGATGCCCGTGAACATGGCGGAGTCTCTAAGCGCTCTCCACCGGCTCGTAAACCTCCAGCCGGTCCGGGCCGAGCATGCGGCTGCCGGTCAGCCGCCAGCGGCCATGCGCGGCGTCGAGCGAGGCGAGACCGAAGTCGCCCAGCGCCGGCTTCCCCGCGCCCAGCAGGATCGGCGCGCGATAGAGCAGCAGCCGGTCGACAAGCCCCGCCCGCAGGAAGGAGGCGGCCGTGGACGCGCCGCCCTCCACCATCAGATGATCGACATGTTCGAGCGTCGCGATCTCCTCCGGGCTGCGGATGACCGTCCAGCCCGGCGGTGCGTCCCCGGACCCTAGCAGGATCGGGCGGGGCGAGCGCGCCTCAAGCCCCGGCAAGCGCACATCGAGGCAGGGCGCATCAGCGCGCAGGGTGCCGCCGCCCACCAATATGGCGTCATGGCGCGCCCGCTCCACATGGGCATGCGCGCGCGCGGCGGGACCAGTGATCCAGCGGCTGCTGCCATCCGGCATGGCGATGCGCCCGTCCAGCGACAGGCCGAGTTTCAGCGTGACATGCGGCCGCCCAAGCGTCTGCCGCAGGAAGAAG
>NZ_MINO01000091.1 GCF_001757355.1 Sphingobium phenoxybenzoativorans | reverse complement strand
GACCCCACGATCCGCGTACCGCTGACCGCGATCCAGACGGTGAACGGCAAGTCGGTCGTGTTCGTGCGGACGCAGGACGGGTTCAGGGCGACCGCAGTGGCGCTCGGTGCCCAGGCCGGCGACACGATCGTGGTGGCCTCCGGGCTCACGGGCCGCGAACAGGTCGCTGCTGCCAACAGTTTCACGCTCAAGTCCGAACTTGGCAAAGGCGCAGGCGGGGACGACGACTGAGCCATGATCGATCGCATCGTCACCGTCGCGGTCGAGCGCCGCTGGCTCGTCCTGGTGCTGACGGTCATTGCGGCCCTCATCGGCGCGATGTCGCTTCGGCACCTCCCGATCGACGCCGTCCCCGATGTTACCAACAATCAGGTGCAGATCAATGTTCGCGCACCCAATCTCTCGCCCGAGCTGATCGAGAAGCAGGTCACCTTTCCGATCGAGACTGCGCTGGCCGGCATCAAAGGACTGGAAAGCACGCGCTCGCTGAGCCGCAATGGGTTCGCGCAGGTCACGGCCGTCTTCTCCGACGCGACCGACATCTATTTCGCGCGCCAGCAGGTCGGCGAGCGGCTCGTCGACGCCAAGGACTCGCTTCCCGAGGGCATCACCCCCGAGATGGGGGCGATTGCGACGGGCCTGGGCGACATCTACATGTGGACGCTCCACTATCAGGAGCGCGGCCACGACCGGCACAAGCCCGGCGAGCCCGGCATCCAGCCCGACGGCAGCTACATCACGCCCGAGGGCGATCGGCTGGTGAGCGAGGCCGACAAGGCGACCTATCTGCACAGCGTGCAGGAATGGATCGTCGCCCCGCAGGTCAAGTCGGTTGCCGGCGTCGCCGGCGTGGATTCACTGGGCGGTTACGACAAGGAATTCCTCGTCGTGCCCGACGTCCAGAAGCTCGCCGCCTTAAAGCTGTCGCTGAGCGACCTGGCCGCGGCGCTCGAGGCGAACAACAGCGCGATCGGCGGGGGCGTGGTCGATCGCAACGGCGAGGGTCTCGCGGTCCGGTCGGACGCGCGCATCCGCAGCATCGCCCAGCTTCGCAATACGGTGATCGCGACGCGCGAAGGCACGCCGATCCTGCTCGGGCAGGTGGCGGACGTGCGGCTCGGCCAGGGAATCCGGCTTGGCTCGGCATCGGAAGATGGCCGCGAGGTTGTGACCGGGACCGCGGTGATGCGGATCGGCGAGAACAGCCGCACCGTCTCGACCGGGGTCGGCGCACGGCTCCAGCGGATCGGCCCGTCGCTGCCGCCCGACATCTTGATCGAGCCGGTGCTGGACCGCACCGTGCTGGTCAATTCGACGATATCGACCGTCGCCCGCAACCTCGGCGAAGGCGCCGTGCTGGTCATCATCGTACTGTTCGTGCTGCTCGGCAATTTCCGCGCGGCGTTGATCGCAGCCGCCGTCATCCCGATCACGATGCTGTTGACCGGGTTCGGGATGCTGCAGGTCGGCGTGTCGGCGAACCTGATGAGCCTTGGCGCGCTCGATTTCGGCCTCATCGTCGATGGCGCGGTCATCATCGTTGAAAACGCACTGCGACGTATCGCGGAGCGACAGCATCATCATGGACGCGCATTGGAATTGGGCGAGCGCATGACGGTGGTCGCCCATGCCGCGCGCGAGATGGTGCGCCCTTCGGTCTATGGGCAGGCGATCATCATCCTCGTCTACGTGCCGCTGCTCACCCTCTCGGGCGTCGAGGGCAAGACATTCGAGCCGATGGCGCTCACCGTCATCATGGCGCTGGTCTTCGCCTTCATCCTCTCGCTTACCTTCGTGCCGGCGACGATCGCGATCTGGCTGAGCAGGCCGGTCGAGGAGAAGGAGAACCGGATCGTCGGCTGGCTGCGCCGACGCTACGAGCCGGGGCTCGACCGGGCCATGCGTCGGCCGTCGCTCACCGTCGGGATCGCGCTGGGTGCTCTGGCGCTCGCGGTTGGTGGCTATGCGGCGCTCGGCCAGGAATTCCTGCCGCAACTCGATGAGGGCAATGTGCTGGTGTCGGCTTACCGGGTGCCTGGCACATCGGTCGAGCAGAGCCAGAAGATGCAGTTCCAGATCGAGAAGGCACTCTCCGGAATGCCGGAGATCAAGGTCGTATTCTCGCGCACCGGCACCGCAGAGCTGGCCTCGGACCCAATGCCGCCCAACGCGACCGACACATTCATCATGCTCAAGCCGCGCGATCAGTGGCCCGACCCCGGTGAGGCCAAGGCCGAGGTCGTCGAGCGCATCGAGAAGCGGTTGGCCCGCGTGCCCGGCCATTCCTACGAGATCACCCAACCGATCCAGATGCGCTTCAATGAGCTGATCGCCGGCGTCCGCAGCGATATTGCGGTCAAGGTCTTCGGCGACGACTTCGGGCAGATGAACGATACAGCCGACAGGGTCGCCGCGATCCTGCGCAAGACTGCCGGAGCGCAGGACGTCAAGGTCGAGCAGACCGAGGGCCTGCCCATGCTCGACATCGCGTTCAACCGCGATGCGGCGGCGGCATTGGGTGTCACCGCGAAGAATGTCCAGGATGTGGTCGCCGCGGCGGTCGGCGGCCGCGAAGCCGGCGTGATCTTCGAGGGCGATCGGCATTTCCCGATCGTCATCCGCCTGTCCGATGCCGATCGCGCCAATTTCGAGACTCTGGGACAGGTTCCGGTGCCGACGCCGTCGGGCGCGTCGGTGCCGCTCGCCAGTGTTGCCGACATCCGCATCGACGACGGCCCCAACCAGATCAGCCGTGAAAATGGCAAGCGGCGGGTGGTCGTGCAGGCCAATGTGCGCGGTCGTGACGTAGCGAGCGTCGTGGCGGAGGCGCAGGCGGCGATCGCGAACGATGTGCGGCTTCCCGCCGGCATCTATCTCGAATGGGGCGGCCAGTTTGAGAATCTGGCTTCGGCGCGAGCCCGGCTGATGCTGGTCGTGCCGGCCTGCTTCACCCTCATCCTGCTGCTGCTCTATGGCGCGCTCGGCACCGTCCGCGAAGCCGCGATCGTGTTCACCGGCGTCCCGCTGGCGCTGATCGGTGGTGTCCTCGCGCTCGTCGTCCGCGGCATGCCGTTTTCTATCTCTGCCGCAGTCGGGTTCATCGCGCTTTCCGGCATCGCGGTCCTCAACGGCCTCGTCATGGTTGCATCGATCCAGGACCTCATGCGCGTTGGTCGGCACCGCGAGGATGCCGCTCGGGAGGGCGCGCTGGCGCGCCTGCGACCCGTCGTCATGACCGCGCTGGTCGCCTCGTTGGGGTTCTTACCAATGGCGCTGGGAGACGGCGCTGGCGCGGAAGTCCAGAAGCCGCTCGCGACCGTGGTGATCGGCGGGCTGATCTCAGCAACGCTGCTCACACTGTTCGTTCTGCCGACGCTATATATTCGGTTCGGACGAAAAGAGATCGAAGCTTGACGATAGTTTTCAATGCATTCGCCCGGCGACATTTTCCACAGCGTCGTCGTTCCGCCGCGATAGCGGTCAGGCCGACCACCGCCAGCTCTTTGGGTTAGCGCGGCGGTCGGCCTGACCCTATCTCCGTCCGGTGCTAAGCGGACAGGATGGGGAACAGGACCTAACGAGCAGGAACCCCCACCAAAGACGACCGAAGGGAGCGTCGCATTGGAGAGCATATTTTCGGCAATGGTGGCATAGGGCGGCCAGTGCTTGAAATTGCGCGGCTGATACCGAACGATCTCGGAAGGAATGCCGCGTTCTTCCATCCAGGCGCGGAAGAGCGGGATGAAGGCATAGGTCTGGTTCTTCTCGGAACCGGGATCAGCGAACAGCACCATGTCGACGGGCTCCCCCCGTTCTGCCAGTTCGATGATCATCGCTGTGGAATCGACGCCGGCGCCCCACGCCGCGATGACAGGGGGCCGCGTCATGAGAACCGCGCGCCGTCATCGGTGAAGCTGTAGTCATTGGCGATGATCGCCGCGTCGACTTGCTCGTCAGCCGTCTGATACTCATATTCGGCTTCGAGCTGGCGATAGAGCCACCGTGCGAGGTCGCGCAGCGCCTCCACCACCACCTCTTCGGCACCGCCTGCCATCGCGGTTTCGACAGGACCGGACCGCTCGACGTCGATCGTCATGCTATATTCGTGGTGATAGCGGCCGCGATAGGCGATGCCAGCCCCGAGCTGGTAGAAGTTCAGCCGCTGGATCGCCGCCAACGTATCCGCAATCCGATGAAGTTCGCCATCGCTCGGCGCATGGGCGCGGATCGCCTTTGTCGAAGACTTGGCGTAGCAGTAGCGCCCTTCAAAGCACGCTCCGTCACCCTGGCTCGAGAAGCCTGAGAACCAGATGCGGGGCACCTGTCGGGTTCCACCGCCATAAAGGCGAACGGGATGGCGGCTCAGTTCGACACCGATGAGCTCGCAAATGCGGGTAAAATCGTCGAACACAAACTCATGCCAGTCATCGCAGGGTGCGTCCTGCCGATACCAGCGGCGCGCTGCATCCTTCGCGCTCGCCGACAGCTCGTGGAGCCGATAGACGGTGGTGGTGATCTGCTCAGGCATCGCCATCGCCTCCTGCCAGGACGCCGGCCAGCCAATCCGACGTCGACGTCCAGCTGAGGGAGCTGCGGTCGGACAGATCGACCACATGCGCGCCCCCGCCGAAGCCATCGAGCAACGGACGCGAAGCTGTCAGGGCATATTCGAAGCCCCACCGCCCTTCCAGGAAGAGCGTCTCAGCGCAAAGCAGCACAAAGCTGATGAGCAGCTCTACGTCGCCCCGACCGTCATCGTGGATCCAGAGCTCGGCGCTGTCATCGGACTGCGGTTCGAGCCGGAAGCCATCGGGAAAGGTGAGGCCATCCTCATTCGGCAGCGTATTGGCGTATAAGGCAAGCGCCTGCTCGAGATTGGCGCGGTTGCCCACATCCAACGTGCAGGAGAAATGCGTGTAATAGTCAGCCATGACAGCCTCGTTGATTTGCGCGCCGGATGAACCGGCGCATGGTTGGAGCCGGTGGTCAGGCCGCGACCGGCAAAGGCGCGCGAGCGTGGCGCAGCGCCAAGAGGCGGTGGGCGAAGGCGCCGGGATCGAGGAGAAGCGCCGCCTTGCCGTGACAGGGATGGCCGGCAATCACGCCGCGCGCGCAACGGAACCAGATCACCTCGCTATCGGGAAGAAAGCCGCGCGGGACGACGCGGACAGTGAAGTCAGCATGGCGCAGCTCGGTCATGCCATCCTCATGATCGCCACCGGCGATGACGACGATCTTGAACTCCGCTGCTGCGAGACCGAGCGCGGCGGCAACGCGCGTAAGCGCCTGCCGCGCCTGCGCGTGAAAGGTCCGCTTGGCGATCGGGTCCCCGCTGACACGGTGGCCGGCAATGGCAAGCAGAGCCGGATGCGCGAGGATCGCTGCGCGATCGGCCGCGCAGCGTGCGGCGAGAGCGGCGACATCCGGTGCGGCGCGCGCAGCGCTGCCGGCCAGCGCACGGATGAGAAGCAGGATTGCTGCGTCCCGTTCGATTGCCTTACCGGCGCGGCGACAGTCGTCGATCGCGCTCAGCAAGCCATGAAGCGCAGCGCCTATAGTTGCGTCCGCGTCGGGAGTGAGCGCCTGATTATGGCGATAGAGCGTATCGTAGAACATCGGTCAGTCTCCAGCTTGGCGCATTGATGCGCACCCCGCCGAAGGCCCCCTCTCCTCTCGCTACAGCCCCGATCAGGTCGGACCAGCCAGTTCTCCGAACGCGCCTGCCGGCAACGTCCAAGGGTCGAGCATAATCGGCAGCCGCCAGACGGGATCGTCTGCCTGCGCCCGATCGTCCTCATGGGTGAGTGCAGCCGGATAGGGGCACCCCCGGTTGGCCAGATCTGTCACGCTCAGCGCGCGGTGGATCGTCCTGCCGCTCGCCGCTTCGCGGCGGGCGATGACCTCGAACGCTTCTGGGAAGATCAAGCGCAGCGTCGCCCACTGATCGGCCGTCCCGAAAATGCAGCATCGACATGAGAGACGGCGCCAGCCAAGCCGATAGGCAGGATGGGGCCTGATCCGCGCCGACGCGATGATGTCCCACACCTGTTGCTCGCTCCAACGGAGCACTGGCCGCCAATGATCGACATGGCGCCGGCTGCTCCAGGTCCGATGGGACTCGAGCGCCGCATAGCGGGCACGACCGGGGCTCTCCTCCGCGCGTTCCCCGGTGAGAACGAGGGTCTTGCCCTCGAAGAAGCGGTCTTGATTGCGGATCGCCGCCGCAAGCACATCGATCTTGAGCGCCGGGCTGCACCAGCGCACCCGAAGATCGGCCGACACCTGCGGGAACAGGCCGCGAGTGCCCAATGGCCCGACCCCGCCTGCAACGCGCGAACCCTCGGGAGTGTCGAACATGATCGGCGCGGTCGACGCATTTTCCCGGTCGAGTTCCCGCACGAAACCGCCGACCCGGCAGGAACGATATAGGACGATCCCCAGATGGCGGGCGAGAGCATCGACGTAGGCCGGGGTGCAGGGCCAATCCATGAAGCTCGGCCCCTGACCGTCCACCTCATGGTGATGCAATTCGATCCGCTCTGGAGGAACGCCGCGTGTCAACAAGACGAGGAGGCTGGCGAGGCTGTCCTTGCCGCCGCTGAAGGCCACGACGAAAAAACGGCGGTAGGCGGCGAGGTCGGGGAGGCCGTCCATGATCACGCCGCTTCACGAACGGTCTCGTCACGATCATGGGCATCGGCAAGGCCGGTAGCACGCAGCAGATAGCCCGCCGCAGCTTCCGCCTTGGCGGCAGCGGTCATGACCGCCCGACTGTCGCGTTTGAGCACCCGCAACCATGAGGCGATGTAGCTGGCATGGTCATCAAGGTGCGCGGTCGGTAGTCCAAGATCAGCCCCGAGCAGCGCAGCGGTCATCTCGGCGCACAGTTCCTCGAACGCATAAGCGTCGTCGCCGAATTTCTTGCCGAACTCGCGATTGAGTCGGTCGGGATGGCCCGTCCAGTGTCCAGCCTCATGTGCGAGCGTCGATGCCCAATAGGCCTTCGTCGTGAACAGCTCGATCGGCGGCATGGTGATGCTGTCGGCGACCCGGTCGTAAAAGGCGCGGTCACCGCAAACCTGCACGGACGCGGGAAGTGCGCGCACGAACCGATCTGCCCGGTCGGGCAGCACGTCACCCGGTGCGACAAGTGCGACACGGCTCGGATAAAAGTCTGCGGGCAGCCCCTCGATCTGATCGACGTTGAAGACCGCATAGCTGCGCAGCATCGCCCGGACCTCGTCGGTCACGGCTCCCGTCACTGGCGAGGCGACCTCCTTTGTGTAGGTCTTGTAGAAGATCGCGAACTGGGATTTTTCGCCCTGGCGGACCTGGCCACCCAGCGCCTGAGCCTGCTTGTAGGTCATCCAGGTGCGCGCGCTATATCCAGCACTCTCCGCCACCAGCCAGAGCCAGAAGCAGTTGATTCCACGATACGGTTCGCCGGTCACGCGTAGCGGTCGGCCGCCGAGCCCGGGGCGCCAGGGTTTCACCCACGGTCGGACGCCAGCTTCGAGCCGGTCCATGATGGTGCTGGTGATGATGTCGGCAGGCGATGGCTTGTCGGTGGTCTTGGCCACGATCAATCTCCGATTTGAAAAGAGGCGGACCCGAGGGGTGACGGATCATGAAAAAAAGGGCGGCACTCCGAAGAGCACCGCCCCAAGTCGCCTCGAACTGTGGACTGAGCGTCAGGCCGCTTCGCTCAGATCATCGTCCTCCGTGATGTCGCCGACCGGCTCACCGTCCTCGCCGTCCAGCGCGTCTTCGACATCCTCTTCATCCTCCGTCTCAAGGAAGGCGGAGCGGGCGGGATAGCTTTCCGGCTTTTCGATCGCATCGAAGCGCATGGCCTCGGGCAGCCAGGCGGTTGCCTTTTCGCGAATCTCGGCCTCGACGATACCCTGACCATTGCAGAGCGCCGCGCAGGTGGTGGCGAGGTCGCCCTTCTTGGCGTCCTTGTAGCGACCGCGCAGGATCGGGCCGCCGATGTCCTCCAGCGCGTCCAGCATCACATCCTTCTTCACCCGGCCGAAGAAGTTTGCGGCAGTCGGACGCCACCACTGCTCGACTTGGATGTCGAGGATCCGGCCGAGGTGATCGTGGAACCCGTTGAGCCGAGCACCATCACCGGCATTCAGCGTCGGCTCGAGCGTCTGAGCGATGACGAAGGCGACCCAGCCACCACGAGCCTCGTCGTCAAGCGCGCGGAAGGCATCGAAGCGCGCCGACATCGTGTCGTGCCCCGCCCAGCTGGTATCGAGCGCTTGGCGTTGATCGGCGATGGTCTGCGACGCAAGAGAGCCCTCATCGCGGAAAGCGAAGATCGGAAATTGGGAGGGCGATGCCTTCAGCGTCGAGTGACTGCGGACATAGTTGTTCGCGAAGACGACATCCTGCGCCATCAGGAAGATAGTCAGGTCGAGCGCGAGAGCCGGATCGCTTGCAAGGTGGGCGACAAGGATCTGACGCCGCTGGGTTGCGAGCTCGTCGACCAGGGTCGCGCTGAACTTGCCCCCCCGCTCGACCACGTCGCCTGCCCCGCCAATCGGGCTGATGACGACAGGTGCGTTCGGATCGACCACCGGCTTCTCACTGAACATCCGGGTGTGGACGCGGACAGCGCCGTCGCCGCCGATATAGACGAACGTGCCGAGCTGGGCGCGAACCTCGGGCTCGACGACCTTGCGAGCGGCATCAAGATCCTCGAGTTCACGTTCGATTTCTTCGAGCCGGGCATTTGCCGCGTCAGCCTCCTCGGTGCCGTCTGCCAGCTCCGTTTCGAGCTGATCGACCAGCGTGTCATTTTCCATCTCGAGGGCCTCGACCCGGACTTGTTCGGCCTCCGTCAGCGGGCGGGCAGTGGCATGATATTCGTGAAGCTGCCGTTCGGTATCATAGGGCACATGCGTCGCCGCCACCGGCGTGACAAATGCGAGACCCTGGGACTCGGCCAGTTCTGCGGCAGCCGCTTCGAGTTTCTGTGCCGCCAGATCCTCCAGGAGCTCGACATCGATCCAGTTCTCGTCACCCTCGGAGGCAAACAGGTCCCCCTCGATGCGGCCACTGGCGGCGAGATAGGCATCCCGGCCGACAAAGCGCGCCTTGGCGTCGTTCGCCTTGACGGTGCCGTTCAGGATCGCACGCCGGATATTGTCGGGCTGATTGCCGTAATAGGCAGACTTCATCTGTTCGAAGACCCGCGCCTGGCGGTCGGTATCGCCGGTGACCGCATAGGCCTGCGCGACGCCCAGACTGATTTCACCGGCAGCGAGCGCCTGGAAGATACAGGGTGCCAGTTCCGCAAGGCGAACGCGCTGCTCGACAAAGCGGGTGGTCACGCCGAACCGCTTGGCGACGTCTTCGGCCGACGCGCCCTTGTCGATGAAGTGATTGAATGCGGTCGCTTCGTCCGCAGGGTTCATTGGCAGGCGACCGAAATTTTCCGCGAGGCTCGCCTCGGTGCTGTCGGCATCGTCAGCCAGGACCAAGGCCGGCACTTCATGATCAGCAGGCAGGACACCCGTCGCGATCAGATGCTGGAGCGCGCGCAGGCGACGCCCACCGGCCTTGACCGTGAAATGGCCGTTCTTCTTCAGGGGGGTGACCACGAGGTTCTGCAGCAGCCCGTGCGCCGCGATGGTGGCAGCGAAGGACTCGATATCGAGGTCGCGATTGCTCTTGCGAACATTGTCCTTGGAAAGGGACAGGTTCTTCACTTTGACGGATTGGATCATCTTATTTCTCCGTAGGAGAGACGAGCGCCAGCGTGCCGCGCTCGGGACCTGCTCATCAGGCCCACCAAGGCGAAGCCCCCTCCCCTCTCACACGAAGGGTAATCAGGACGGTCGAAGGCGCGCGGCCCCGCGCCGTTCACTGCGCGATGGGACCAATGCGGCGACGATCACGGCCTTGCATCGCCGGTTGTCGCGGCGCGGCACTCGTGATCGTCGCCGAGAAGATCAGGCAGCGATGCGCGCCAGGATAACGGCCGCGCGGGTGGGCGGCAGGAACAGTCGGGTGCGATAGGCGATGATCTCGGAGAAGCAGCCCAGCGCCTTGAGTTCAGCGAGGCGGCTTGGAGGCCAATCGATCAGCTCGAGGCGCTGCTCGCCCGCCACGAGACTGCGCTTGAGATGATATGCACCGACCGGCTCCACGCCGCCGCAATCGAGAACGTGCCCGACGATATCGGTCGGTGCGATCTCGATCCCGCCCGCCACGCCGAACGCGCTGCTGATCTTGGAAACCATCGGCGCGGGGATGAGACGGCCAAGCAGTGACTGCCCATCTTCAGTCTTCAGGCGCCAGACCTGGACATGATCGTCGGGAAGCTTTCCCCAGACAGGGAGCAGGAGGCCGGTGACGAGGTAGATCGTTTCGGTTCGCGTGCGGTGTCTCAGCTCCTCGACCTCCTGATCCCAAAGCCTCGCAAACTCTTCGGCATCGGCATCCTCCCACAGCGTCTCGAGAAACAGGTCCTGACGGTGACGCTCGGTTCGTGCCGGGCGGACCAACTCCCAGCGCTTGACCAGCTGGCCGTCCTCGTCGGTGAGCGAATGGGTCGCGCTGCAGATGGCGGCCTTGCCCGAGCGACGGTTCACCACGCACCGGCTCTCGCCATCTTGCAGCAGCCATTCGACACGATCGCGGCTGACTGGACGGTAGCGCTGCTCGGTTTCCAGTCGCAGGATTTCCGTGACGGCGCCGCTCACCGGGTCTTCCCTGATACAGGTCCGGTCGAGGATGGTGATCCGCTCGGCATCGATAGTCTCTACGCCGACATCGAGCGTGCCGGCTTCCCGCGCCGCTTCGATCCGGGCCTCGATCAAGCCCAGATACTCGTCGAAGATCGCATTCTGCAGGCTGATCCTGAGCGCAAGGATACGGTTTAGCCAGCGCTGTATGGGAGGAAGGTCCTCGACCATGCCACCACCCTCCCCTTCCAGATTAAGGCCGGTCAGCGTCTGAAATTCTGTGAAGCTGGTCGAAGCGAGCTTGCCGGCGAAGAGCAGCCGAAACCAGGTGACGAGCGAGTCCTTGGCGAAATCCGATTCCAGATTGTCGCGGGGATTGAACAGACCCTGCCCGCCGGTCTGGCGCTGCCCGCGAGTGAGTGCGCCCAGGCTGTCGAGCCGTCGCGCGATCGTCGAAATGAAGCGGCGTTCGCCCCGGCAATCGGTCGATACCGGGCGAAACAGCGGTGCAGAGGCCTGATGGGTGCGGTGGGTACGTCCCAGCCCTTGGATCGCAGCGTCGGCCCGCCAGCCCGCCTCGAGCAGATAGTGAATGCGGCGGCTCTGATTCTCGGCCGCGAGGCTGGCGTGATAGCTGCGGCCAGTGCCGCCGGCATCCGAGAAGATCAGGATGCGCTTGGCACCGCGCATGAAAGCATCGGTCTCGGCAAGATTGCTGCGTGGTGACCGGCTTTCGAGACGCTGCCCGCCACGCGCATCTGCCACGATCCGGCGCGATCGTCCGGTGACCTCGGCAACCTGATCGACGCCGAAATGGCCGATGATATGGTCCAGCGCGGACCCGACGACCGGGAGAGCGCACAGTTCTTCCAGCAGCTGTTCGCGCATCCGCAGCGCCTCCTGGCTGTGAACAGGTCGCCCCTCTTCGTCGGTCATCGGCTCGGACCGGACATTGCCGGAATCGTCGGTGAAGGTGCGCATCTGTCGCGTCGGGAACGCCGCGCTCAGATAGTCCATGAGGAATTCGCGCGGCGACAATTCGATATCGAGATTGGCCCTCGCTTCGGCATCAAGGGCGGCAAGCGTCCGGTCGAGCATCGCCTCGGCCGTCGAGACGAGCTGGATCACCACACAATCGCCGCGCGCAAGATCGGCATGAATGGCGGGGATCAACGATGGCAGCTTCAGAGAAATCAGAAGCTGGGCAA
>NZ_MINO01000090.1 GCF_001757355.1 Sphingobium phenoxybenzoativorans | reverse complement strand
GGGCCTGACCCGGTTAGCAGGCTGGCGACGGCGGTGCCGTGGGCGCTGGGGACGGGCGCGCCCCTTGCAAAGCCTTTCTGTTCTATGGGGCCGCCGAGCGAGGCAATGGCCGCGACACCGCCATCGATCAGGCCCAATGCGCCGGAACTGGAGCCGGGGCGGCTGGCGAGAGAAGCGCCCGACGCCGAGGGTGCTGCGCCGCTGGGGAAATAAAGCGAGTCGCCGCTTACCTCTGCGCCGGGAGCGAGTTTGCGCACGGATTTTATGGCGCGGGCGAGGGCCTGACCCCGTGGAACGGTGAGCCGGGTGAGGGGCAGGTCCAGGCCCTCGATGCGTTCGGCCTGCGGATCATAGCCGGCCTTGCGCAACGCCTCCAGCGCGGCGGCGTCTGCGCCCATGACCAATATGGTGTCGCGCACGGCGGGCTGTCCCCGGTCGTCAAAGGCGATGCTGTCGCTGTTCCGGCGCACAAGGCTGGCGAGCCGGTCCGTGCGCACTGCGAGCAGATTTTCGGCGGGGCGGGCCGGGGACAGGCGCTCCAACTGGTCGAGCGGCAGCGTTCCCCCAACCGTATCGATCAGGTCCGGCACCGTGTCGCGCAAGCCGCCTCCAATCCCGCCGCGCAGGTCTCCGCCGGGCAATGCGAGTTGCGCGCCCGCCCATGCGGGAACGCACAGCGCGGCGGCGATGGCCAACAGGCGGATGGATGGGCGGGGCATTGTCTCTTTATCCTTACGCATGCAGAACGGGTTGAGGCGGATTTTTGTTCGCGCGATTTTTATGCGCAATTTTTATCGGCCTTTGGGATGAAACGTCCGTGCCGTGTCGTTTCATCCCACAGAAACCACAGACGGAGCCTGAATGGCCTTCGAAAGCGAATTGCTGGCACTGGTGCCGCGCCTCCGCCGCTTTGCCGCGAGCCTCTCGCGCAACGCGGCCGATGGCGACGACCTGTGCCAGGCGGCGATCGAACGCGCGCTGAAATCCCGCGCGCAATGGCAGGAGGGCACAAGGCTGGATAGCTGGATGTACCGGATCATGCGTAACCTTTGGACAGATGAGGCGCGGGCGCGCCAGCGGGCGGCAAAGACCTTTGCCCCGGAAGAGGAGGGCGCACATGTCGGCCATGCCGGCGACCGGGACATTGAGGCGGCGGTCGAACTGTCCGACGTGGCGCGGGCGATGGCGAAGCTGCCCGACGAGCAGCGCGAGGTGATCGCGCTCGTGCTGGTCGAGGGGCTGGCCTATAAGGAGGCGGCGGAGGTGCTGGACATTCCCATGGGGACGCTGACGTCCCGCCTGGTGCGCGGGCGTGGGGCCTTGCTGGAACTGCTGGGAGAGGCGGCATGAGCGCGGTGAGCGAGGACATGCTGGTCGCCTATGCCGATGGCGAGCTGGACGAGGTGAACCGGCGGCGCGTGGAGCGGGCGATAGCGGATGATGACGCGCTCGCCGAGCGGCTGGCGGCGCACGTGGCGCTGCGCGAACGGCTGAGCGGACATTTCGCGCCGGTGGCGCAGGAGGCCGTGCCCGACCGGTTCAGGGCTTTGCTGGAGCCGCAGGGTGCGGCGGACAATGTGGTGAGCCTTTCGGATGTCCGGGAGAAGCGCAGCGGCCGCCTGTGGACCTCATGGGGCATGGGCGCGGCGATCGCGGCAAGCCTGGTGCTGGGGCTTGGCCTTGGGCGGAGTATGAACGGCGAGGCCGGGCCGGTGGGCGTTTCCGGCGGGAAGATGGTGGCGCAGGGATCGCTGGCGAAGGCGCTGGATACGCAGCTCGCCTCTGCGCAGGGTGGGAGCGATGTGCGGATCGGCCTCAGCTTCCGGGCGAAGGATGGCGGGTGGTGCCGGAGCTTCGAGGGCGCGGCTGTGGCTGGCGTGGCCTGCCGGGATGGCGGCGGCTGGCGGCTGGAGCAGGCGGTGCCGGGGAGCGGCGCTGCGGGTGACTACCGGCAGGCTTCGTCAGGCGATGCGCGGGTCAGTGCTACGGTCGAGGCGCTGATCGCCGGCGATCCGGCGGATGCGGCGGGCGAGAAGGCGGCGCGGGACGCGGGGTGGAGTAATTTGAACTGATATCTTCTCCGTTCGGGCTGAGCCTGTCGAAGCCCTGTCCTTCTTGAAGAAAGTGCAGCCCTTCGACAGGCTCAGGGCGAACGGAGAGGGGGTGCTTTGGAGCGGAGCGAAGTGCCTTCACTTCGTTCGGGCGTTGAAAAGAGTCACGTGCCTCGTTTCAACTTCGACAGGCTCAGCCCGAACGGATTTGGGATTAGCGTTTGACCTGGCGAAACATCCCAATGTCCGTTCGCTTCGGGCGCAGTCGAGAAGCCTCGCGCATATGTTTCTCGACTACGCTCGAAACGAACGGGTATATCCCTGATCCGTTGGGCAGAGTGAGCCTTAACCCCGCAATCCCGCCGCCGCCCTTGCCAGTTCCTCGATCTTCGCGACATCCACCGGTCCCTTGGGCACGACCCAGCTTCCACCGACGCATTTGACCGCCGGTTCTGCCAGCCATTTGGGCGCGCTTTCCGCCGTGATGCCGCCGGTAGGGCAGAAACGGGCGGTGTAGAGCGGGGCGGCGAGGGCTTTCAGCGCGGGCAAGCCGCCGGACGTTTCCGCCGGGAAGAATTTGAAGCGGGACAGGCCCATATCCATGCCGCGCATGATGTCCCCTGCCGTTGCCGTGCCGGGGAGGAAGGCGACGCCCGCGTCAATCGCCGCCTTGCCGAGCGGTTCCGTGAGGCCGGGGCTGACGATGAACTGCGCGCCGGCTTTCAGCGCCTTTTCCAGATCGGCAGGGTTGAGGACAGTGCCCGCACCCACGACCGCGCCCTTCACCTGCGCCATTTCCCGCATGACCTCCAGCGCGACGGGGGTGCGCATCGTGACTTCAAGGGCGGGGAGGCCGCCCTTTACGAGCGCCTCGGCGATAGGCGCCGCATCCTCGACCCGTTCGATGACTAGGACGGGGATGACGGGGGCAAGCTCCATGACCTGATCGACGGTGATGCTCATGCGTGGGACTCCCGGAAGGCCGCGGCGGCGCCGAACAGGCCGATTTCTTCATGGACGGCAAGGCGGACAGGGACGGACCCCATCAGCCCGGCAAACCGCCCCTTGGCGGTGAAACGGTCGTGAAAGCCGCTTTCCAGCAGCACATCCTTCATCCGCTGGGTGAGTCCACCCGCCAGCACGACGCTGTGCGGACCCTGCGCCAGCGCGAGATCGCCCGCCACCGACCCATAGCAGAGGCAGAAGCGGTCAAGCACCGTGCGGGCGAAGGGATCGCTATTGTCGAGCGCCGCCTGCCACAGATCGGCGTCGTTCATCAGCTCGACCCGCTCATGGTTGATGGTGGCAATCGCCTTGTAGATATTGTTGAGGCCGGGGCCGGACACGATCCGCTCGGTCGATACGCGCAGGAACTTGTCGCGCAGATAGTCGAGGATCTTGCCCTCTAGCTGGTCGAGCGGGGCGAAATCGAGATGCCCGCCCTCCGTCGCGACGACATGGGGGATGCCGTCATCATAGGCGATCATGCCGACGCCCAGCCCGGTGCCGGGGCCAAGGATGGTGACTGAGCCGTCCTGGGGAAAAGGTTCGTCCGGCCCGAAAAGTAGCTCCAGATTGTCCTGCGGCAGCTTAGATACGGCGTGAGCAACGGCCTCGAAGTCATTGACGAGCTTCAGATGATCGAGGCCAAGATCGGCGGCCAAGGTCTTGGGCCGGATCACCCAACTGCTGTTGGTCAGCTTGATGACGTCGCGGCCGATGGCGGTGGCGAAGGCGATGGATGCCGCCTTGGGCAAAGGCTGGCCATCGTCACGCGCGAACGCCTCCCACGCCGCCTGCAGGCTGGGCGTCTCGGCGACCTTATATTTGCGGACTGTGCCAAGAGTGGGGACGCCACGGTCGTCCAGCGTTGCCCGTGCGAAACGGGCGTTGGTGCCGCCAATGTCGGCGGCGATAATCTCAACCATGTCAGATTTCCGTTTCCATCGCCGCGAGCATCGCGGACGCGCCCTCCTCGGCAAGGTCGCTATGATGGCGGAACAGGGCGAACAGCTCCCGTCCGGTGTCGTAGGGCGGCGGCGGGGCGTCCGCGCCTTCGCGGGCTTCCCATTCCACCGGATCGACGAGCGCCTCGACGACGCCCGTGTTTGCGCAGACGCGGACCATGTCGCCGTCCCGCAGCTTGCCGATCGGGCCGCCGCCAAGGGCTTCGGGCGAAAGGTGGATGGCGGCGGGCACCTTGCCGCTGGCGCCGGACATGCGGCCGTCCGTCAGCAGCGCGACCTTGAATCCGCGGTCCTGCAGCACGCCGAGCGAAGGGGTCAGTTTGTGCAGTTCCGGCATGCCGTTGGCGCGCGGCCCCTGGAACCGGACGGCGACGACAACATCGCGCTCCAGTTCTCCGGCCTTGAAGGCCTTCAACACATCGTCCTGATCGGAAAAGACACGGACGGGGGCCTCTATCGTCCAGCGAGCAGGGTCGACGGCGCTGACCTTCATGATGCAACGGCCGAGATTGCCGGAGAGCAGCTTCATGCCGCCATCCGGGCTGAAGGCGTCCGACACGGGGCGCAGCATGGATGTGTCGCGCGGTTCGGCCGGGCAATCGTTCCAGACCAGCGCCTCATTCTCCAGCGCCGGTTCCTTACCATAATCGGTCAGGTCGCGGCGGGCGACGGTCAGGATGTCCCGGTGGAGCAGGCCATTGTCGAGCAATTGGGTGATGATCCAAGCCATGCCGCCAGCGGCGTGGAAATGGTTCACATCGCCCGAACCGTTGGGATAGACGCGGGCGAGCAGGGGAATGACCTCCGACAGTTCGGCGAAATCCGTCCAGTCGATGCTGATCCCCGCCGCCCGCGCAATGGCGGGCAGGTGGATCGCATGGTTGGTCGACCCGCCGGTGGAGAGCAGGCCGATAATCGCGTTCACAATCGCCTTCTCGTCGATGCAATGGCCAAGCGGGCGATAGTCATCGCCGTCCCAGCCAATCGACGCGACGCGATGCACGGCGGCGCGGGTCAGTTCGCCGCGCAGCTTCGTGCCCGGATTGACGAAGGCAGCACCGGGCATGTGAAGGCCCATCACCTCCATCATCATCTGGTTGCTGTTCGCCGTGCCGTAGAAAGTGCAGGTGCCCGCGCCATGATAGGAGGCGCTCTCCGCCTCAAGCAGTTCGGCGGTGCCGACCTTGCCCTCCGCATAGAGCTGGCGGATGCGGACCTTCTCCTTGTTGGCCAGGCCCGATGGCATTGGGCCTGCGGGGATCAGGATCGTCGGCAGATGGCCGAAACGCAGCGCGCCGATCAGCAGGCCCGGCACGATCTTGTCGCAGATGCCGAGCATCAGATTGCCCTCGAACATCGCATGGCTGAGCGCGATGGCTGTGGCCATGGCGATGGTGTCGCGGCTGAACAGCGACAGGTCCATGCCTGCCTGCCCCTGCGTCACGCCGTCGCACATGGCGGGGACGCCGCCCGCGACCTGCGCCGTCGCGCCAACCTCCCGCGCGGCGATCTTGATCGCTTCGGGGTAGCGGCCATAGGGCTGATGCGCGGAGAGCATGTCATTATAGGCGGTGACGATGCCGATGTTCATCGACGTGCCCGTGCGGATGACGGCCTTGTCCTCGCCGGACGCGGCAAAGCCATGGGCGAGATTCCCGCAGGAGAGCTGATCGCGGTTGGTGCCCGCGTCCCGGCCGCGCTCGATCAGGTCGAGATATTTGCGGCGGCGCGGGGCGCTGCGCTTGACGATCCGCTCCGTGACGGCGGCGACAATGGGGTGAAGATCAGTCATGCCAGCTTGCTCCATCGCGTTCGATGAGGGCAATGGCCGAGGACGGTCCCCAGTTCCCCGAAGCATAGGAGGCGACCTTCACGCCCGCCTCCTTCCATCCGTCGATGATGGAATCGATCCAGATCCACTGCGCCTCCACCTCGTCGCGGCGGACGAACAGGGTGGGGTCGCCCTCCAGCAAGTCGAGCAGCAGGCGTTCATAGGCGATGCGGCGGCGCTGTCCGCCAAATTCATGGTCGAGCGACACGTCCAGGCCGACCTCGCGCAGCTTGACCCCGTCCAGCCCCGGCTCCTTCGCCATGATCAGCAGGCGGATATTCTCCTCCGGCTGCAGGCGGATGATCAGGGTATTGGGTTCAAGGCCCGTCCGGCCGACGCCATTGGGGCCGCGCTTGCCGAAGATGGAGTGGGCGACCGGCTTGAACTGGATCATGATTTCGGACTGGCGCGCGGGCATGCGCTTGCCGGTGCGCAGGTAGAAGGGCACGCCGGTCCAGCGCCAATTGTCGATATAGGCTTTCAGCGCGACAAAGGTTTCGGTGTCGGACGGCTTGCCCAGTTCATCGACATAGCCGGTGACGATCTGCCCGGCGACGGCGCCTGGCGTATATTGGCCGCGCACGCTCTGGGTCTTGGCGCTGTCGCCGTCCATCGGGCGGAGCGAGCGCAGCACCTTCACCTTCTCGTCACGGACGGCGGTGGAATCGAAGCGGGCGGGCGGCTCCATCGCGATGATCGACAGGATCTGCAGCATATGGTTCTGCACCATGTCCCGCAGCGCGCCGACGCCATCATAATAGGAAACACGGCCTTCAAGGCCCACTGTCTCGCCCACGGTGATCTGCACATGGTCGATCGCGCCCGCATTCCACAACGGTTCGAACAGCATGTTGCCAAAGCGCAGGGCGAGCAGGTTCTGGACCGTTTCCTTGCCGAGATAATGGTCGACGCGGAAAATCGATTCCTCGTCGAACAGCGCGCCGATGGCGTCGTTCACCTGCTTTGAGGAGGCGAGATCCTTGCCGATGGGCTTTTCCATCGCGATCCGGGTCTTTGGGCCGATGAGGCCAGCGTCGGCCAGGCCCTGCGCGGTCGGGGCGAACAGGGCGGGCGGCGTCGAGAGATAGACGGAGATGCCCTTGTCCATGCGGTCCGACACCCGGTCCGCCAGCGTGCGGAACTGGTCCGCATTGCCCGCCTCGACCGGCGAATAGATGACCATGCCGCACAGCTTCTCCGCCAGCGCCGCGTCATAGCGGTCGGCGGGCAGGAATTTGCGCAGGGCGGCGTCGACATCCTTGCAGAAGCCGGCATCGTCCAGCGCCGTCCGTCCCGATGCGACGATCAGGAAATCGTCGGGCAGGAGGCCGTCACCCAGAAGATTGTAAAGTGAGGGAAAGAGCATGCGGTGCGCCAGATCCCCGGTCGCGCCGAACAGGATAAGCGTGGCAGATTGTTCGGTCAAAAGGCGTTCCCCTTACCGTTTTCATCAACTGGTTTTCTGCACGTAGGGACGCTTATAGCGGCTGGTTGCCGCACCGCAACGAAAAGGCGCGAAAAAGCGCAAGAAACGGTATCTGAGATACGGGCAGGGCCGATCGGCCCTCAAATGCCGACGATCGCATCCTTCATGGCAAAGGCTTCACGCGCCCAATTGACCGAGGTCAGGTTGCGCGAACTGCTGTCGACCATGCCGGTTGTGATGAGTGGGAAAAGCTGCTTCTCCTCCCGGTCCGCGCGATCGATCAGCCAATTGAGGAATTCCAGGGCGCAGGCGCGATAGGCAGACCATTCCATCTGCAGGCGTGCGGGCGTCCAATTGCGCGTATGTGCGCTGTATTCGCGGAATTTTTCGGACAGTTCCGCCCGGAATTTCAGGGCGAGCACGCGGACATGCTCACGGGGATCGGCCTCAATCTTGCTATAGAAGGCACGGTCCTCAAAAGCGAGGTGGGTCATGATCGTGCTCGCCATGTCCCAACGCAATTCCGCCAGATGGTCGAGGTCCGCCGGATATGGCTGGCTCAAAATTTCGGAAAGCTCCTTGGCGAGGGACCGCATCTTGTCATGATCCTGAAGAAGGCGTTCGATCATATTCCGTCCGATCCATCCTGTTTTCTTGATTTAGAGCAAGAATTCATCGCCTGCGCTTTTCAGGTTTCCGAAATGCTAACTGCCGCATCCGGTACGACCAAGGTCTTAGCTTCTATATGTTTTTCCGGTTTTCGAGCCTTGCGCATGTCTATGTCCCGCGTAATTGGGCTGGACGGGGCGAGCGGTTTTTGCCATTGGGGCCGCCCAGCCAATATCGGGTGAAAAGCCCCTATTGCGGCGTCTTTGTGCGGGCGTGGTGAAACTGGTAGACGCGCCGGACTCAAAATCCGGTTCCGAAAGGAGTGTCGGTTCGATTCCGACCGCCCGCACCAACCTTTTCAGACCCTGGTCCGCCAAGCCTCTGCAGTGCGTGGGTCAATGTCCTTTTAGTCTGTCCGCTCCGGTTCAGTCCGCAGCCAGGCGCAGCGTCTCCGCCGGCGCAGGAAGCATCAGTATGCCGCGCACGGCCTGACGCGCCTTGCCCATTTTCTGCCCGACGACAGCCGCGCAAGTCGCATGCTGGCGGGTTTCCAGAACGGTATTGGGATAGGGGTAGAAATTGCCGGATCGTTCGTCCCGGAAACCAGCGCCAATCTTGCCGGCCGCTTTCTGCGCGGCCTCCACATTATTGTACCATTTTCCGGAGCGGTCGGGGGTCACGAAACGATATTGGGTCATGCAGAGATAATCCCCCGGACCGGATCTGGTTCATTGTTCCCGCAGAAAAATTTCGGAGTGCGCTCGACGGGCATGAAAAGGGCGCGAGGGACTGTTCCCCCGCGCCCATGCTTTGGAAAAGGCCCGGATCACGCCGGTTGCAGATTGACCGCCGTCGGCCGGGCGGCGGGAAGCTTGCCGGCCTCCGCCTGCGCCAGAAGCTCCTGCTTGCGGGCCATCATGGCGTCACGCAGGGCGACCAGATCGACATCCGTGGCGCGGCACTGGGCGAACATGCCGTCAGAAGGCATTTCCTCTTCATGCACATGGTGCTTGATCTCCTCGGACAGCACCTTGACCTTGGCGTCGTAGAAATCATCGCCGGGGCTGCCTGCCTCAATGTCATTGATCAGCACTTTCGCGCCATCATGTTCGACATACGCCTCGTCCAGCGTGTCATCCTCTATCTTGCCGCGGAAGGCGGGATAGAAAATCTCCTCCTCGATGGAGGTATGCACCTTTAATTCGACGCAAATTTGCTGGGCGATGGCCTGTTTTTTGCCCTCGCTTGCGCTTTCAAATTTCTCGAACAATTCCTCGACCTTGCGATGGTCGGCTTTCAGAAGTGCGATCGCGTCGGTAAATTCCTGAGCCATGATGATCTCCTGCTGACGTGGATGCCATCAAGACCGCCCGGCAGGCCGGAGGTTCCACCCGCGATTCGTTATCAATCCTTCTTGCTTTCGATCAAACTCGCAAAGACGAGCGTCCAATTGCGGCTCCCGACATCCCCGAAATGCCACAGCCCGTCCGAATTGGCTTTGACCTGTGGCGGGGCGACCACATTTCGGGATGGTTATTAAGAGGAGAAGCATCTTGAACCGCATATCCAAGCTCATGATCATGTCCATCCTGCCGCTTTCGGCTGCGGGAACCGCATTCGCGCAGGCCGCTGCCCCGGCCGAGCCAGCCGCCCCGGCGCAGGCGGCTCCGGCGCCCGCGGCGCCCGCAGGCGCCGCCACCTTCAGCGATGAGGAAATTCAGAAGTTTGCGGCCGCCGCCGTCGAACTGAACAAGATTCAGTCGGACACAACGGTGACTGCCGAGCAGAAGCAGCCCAAGATGCTGGCGGCCGTGCAGGCGACCGGCCTTGATCCGCAGAAGTTCAACGCGATCGGCCAGGCGGCGCAGAGCGATCCCGCCCTGCAACAGAAGATCCAGGCCGCAGCATCGGCAAGCCCGGCCGCAGCGCCCGCGCCAGCGGCTCCGCCCAAGCAATAAGCCGCCCGTCAAACCATGGCGTATTGAGCCGGGGAGCCTGACGCTTCCCGGCTTCGTCATATGCGGCGAGGAAAAGCCTTATTTCTGGCGGCGCGTATAGAGCAGCGCCGCGACGATCGCGGCCGAGCCGATGCCCACGGCCGTCCCCATCCACAGCGTCTTGTTGCCAGCGGAGGGCGGGCTGTTTTCAGCGGGTTTTGCTGGCGTATCCTTGGGCGGGGCAGCCTCTCCGGCCGCTATTTTCTTGTCGTCAGTCATAGTCGCCCGACTATGGGCGATCGAAAGAGCGAAGGAAAGAGCGGTTGAGACGGGCCGATCGGGATTTGCCGGATTTGCGGCCTATGGGCGAGCGGTGCGCCGGTCTCTATTCGATCCCGGAGAACGGATGGTCACAACATCCGCCCTCCGGGAACGATAAGAGTGATGCGGCAGGCCGCATCCAGCTATGGGAAGCTGAAAACCGGATAGGTCCAAAGGATTGATTTTCGGTGAAGGAATACGTTCGTAAAACTAATCATGGTTAAGGGGTTATGAATCCCAGGCCCCGCCTGATATGCGCCGAAGCGGGGATGAATCGGGGCAAGACGTGGCGTTAAGGGCAGGAATAGTTTTGCTGGCGCTCGCTATCGCCTCTGCGTCCCAATGGTGGCCGCTGATCGGCCAGGCTGGCTGATCGCTGCGCTACCCCGCTGTCTCGGGCTTTTCCGGCATTCAGGGCTTGGGCCAGGCGAAACCCGCCGTATTGAAGGTGAATTCCTGAGCGCCTTCCGTCCCCAGATCGATCTTCACCTTGACGGACTTGCTGTCCCGGATCGCCTCGAACGCATTTTGCGGGGGCGGGATGGAAATGCCGTCCTTCGTCTCCGTCATGCGGCCCTGCCATTTCTTCGGCGCTCCGCCGTCCATGCTGGCCTCCACCGCGCATGACGACAGGTCGCAGGTAAACGGCGCGCCGACCGCTTTCACGGTCACGCCGGTTTCCCCGTTGCGCATCTTCTGGAGCAGGATGACGGCGAAGGTGTCAGGCGCGGTCATCGTCTTTACGCTGTTGGCGCTGCCCAGATAGGCGAGCGGCGTCGCCTTGCCGGTCGCGGGATCGGTCTTGGCCTCATATTTCCAGACCTGGCCGATTTGCTGACGCTGAGTCGCGCCGCCTTCATCCGAATTTGTCGATCCGCAGGCGGCAAGCATGGCGACGCTTACCAGCATGAAAGATTTTGCGGCCATTATGGCTCCTCTTGGCGACAGGGGTGACAATGGTTTCGATAGGAAAACGCGCGCCGGATCGGAGAGTTTCGTGGCGTTCGTCCTAATATGGGACAGAAGGCCGCACCGCTTCGGCGTTAAGCTAAGCTTTTGGAAACCAATACCGTTCTACTCCCATGTCAAGACATGCGAAGCCGGGGACTCGGCAGCGCCAACACTTTCGCGGAGCCGACAGACATGGGGTTAGCAGCTTTGTTTCGGCCGGGTCAGCCCGACGAAGCGCGCAAGGGAAGCAGGTTCAAGGTCCTGCTGCCGATCACGATCAGGCAGAATGGCGCCAAGGCCCCCGGCAAGCTCATCGAAGTTTCGAATGAGGGCGCACGCGGCCAGACGCTGGGCAATCCGCAGGTCAAGCAACCCATCGAAATCGAATGGGAAGGCAAGCTGATCTCCGCCAAGGTCGTGTGGGTGAAGGGCGAACGCTTCGGTCTGGAATTCGACAAGCGGCTGAGCAACAACCAGTTGCTGGCGATGATCGCGGGTTAAGGCGCTTCACCTCCGTTGTAACGATGAGGGCTGCCCGTGAGGGCGGCCTTTTTGTTTGGGCGTCTGATCGCCTGTTTGGATGGAAAGCGAAAAAGCATTACGCGCTGCCCCAACACCCGTCATTCCCGCGCAGGCGGGAACCCATCTCTCCCTCTTAAGCCCTGCATGCCCAAGGCACGTTGGGTCCCCGCACGCGCGGGGATGACGAAAGGGGTGGGATGCGGACATATCCCCCATTTCGTCATCCCGGACGTGATCCGGGATCCATGAGCGCAGGCGCTTGTGCAGTCACGCCAGGGTGGAGCCAATAGATCCCGCATCACG
>NZ_MINO01000089.1 GCF_001757355.1 Sphingobium phenoxybenzoativorans | reverse complement strand
GATAGACCGGCGTCTCGACCTTGTGCGCCATCTGCACGACGCCAGCGGTCAGCGCGACCATCTGCGCAGCGCCCTGCGGGCCTTGCCGGACATCGGCCGCGCGCTTGGCCGCATCGTCATGGGCCGGGGCAGCCCGCGCGATCTCGGCCAGTTGCGCGACGGCCTTACCGGCGCGAGATTGCTGCGCGAAAGGATCGGCAATGGCGAGGATAAGCCCGCCTTGCTGCGCGACCTGCTCCCCGCGCTCGACGGTCATGGCCAACTCGTCGATCATCTGACCCGCGCGCTCGTGCCGAGCCCGCCGACGGAAGCGTCGAGCGGCGGCTATATTGCCGACGGCTATGATGCCGCGCTCGACGAACTGCGGGCGATGGCGGGTGATGGCCGCCGCGCCATCGCCGCGCTGGAGGCGCGCTATCGTGAGCAGACCGGCATCACCGCGCTCAAGATCCGGCATAATGGCGTCCTTGGCTATCATGTGGAGGTGCCCGCCCGCTCCGCCGACGCCCTGATGAAGGAAGGGAGCGGCTTCACCCACCGCCAGTCGCTCGCCGGCGTCGTGCGTTTCAATTCGGTCGACCTGCATGAACAGGCGAGCCGCGTTGCGCAGGCGGGCGCACACGCTCTCGCGGCGGAGGCTGCGCATCTGGAGGATATGATCGCCGCGGTCGTCGCGCACCGTTCGGCCATCGCCGCCGCGGCGCAGGCGCTAGCCCGGCTCGATGTCTCCTCCGCCCTGGCCGAGCGCGCCGCCGAGGGCGGCTGGTGCCGCCCGCAATTTGAGGATGGCCAGTGCCTCGACATTACCGGTGGTCGCCATCCGGTGGTGGAGGACGCGCTGGCGAAGGAGCGGGAGCCTTTTGTCGCCAATGACTGCCGTCTGGTCGGCGACGACCGGCTCTGGCTCGTCACCGGCCCGAACATGGGCGGCAAGTCCACCTTCCTGCGCCAGAACGCGCTGATAGTCATCCTCGCGCAGGCGGGCAGCTATGTGCCCGCCGCCAGCGCTCGCCTCAGCCTTGTCGACCGCCTGTTCAGCCGCGTCGGCGCATCGGACAATCTGGCGCGGGGCCGGTCGACCTTCATGGTCGAGATGGTGGAGACAGCGGCGATTCTCGCCCAGGCGACCGAGCGCAGCTTCGTCATTCTGGATGAGGTCGGCCGCGGCACCTCCACCTATGACGGCCTTGCTCTCGCCTGGGCCGTGGTGGAGGCGGTGCATGAAACGAACCGCTGCCGCTGCCTGTTCGCCACCCATTATCATGAGCTGACCCGGCTTGCGGAGAAGCTGGATGCGCTCTCGCTCCACCATGTCAGCGCGCGCGAGTGGAAAGGCGACCTCGTGCTCCTGCACGAAGTCGTGCCCGGACCCGCCGACCGCAGCTATGGCCTTGCCGTTGCGCGTCTCGCCGGGCTTCCCGCCGCCGTCCTCGCCCGCGCGAAGGAGGTGCTTTCGCGGCTTGAGGCAGGGAAGGCGAAAACGGGCGGCATCGCTGCGGGCCTTGACGATCTGCCGCTGTTTGCCGCCACCATCCAGGCCGAACCGGAAAGGGTTGATCCCCTGCGCGAAGCCCTGTCTGGCATGGATGTCGATGCCTTCAGCCCCCGTGAGGCGCTGGATCAACTCTACCGCCTCAAGCAGATTGCGCAGGGCGAGGCATAGGCGCGCTTTGCACGGGTGTTGAAATCGCTGTTTCCCCTTACCGTGCAACGCCCTACATAGGCGGCAATGACAACCCCTTTCGATACATTGCCCCAACGCCGCGCCATTATCGACCGTCGCGCCTTGTCCGACGCGATCGCCGCCATCGCCCAGGAAAAGAAGGGCGATTCCGCGCAACTGCGCGCCGCGATCGTGGGGGAATTGCGGGTGGCGCTGGAAAATGGCCGGTCGGAGGCTGCCCGCCGTCTGGCGGCCCGGCCGACGCGCGGGCGAGAGATGGTGTCGGCGCTCGCCTTTCTGGTCGATCAGATATTGCGCATCCTCTATGATGCGACCACGCAATATCTTTATCCGATCAGCAATCCCAGCACCGGGGAACGCCTCGCCCTGATCGCGGTGGGCGGCTATGGCCGGGGGGAGATGGCGCCCTTCAGCGACGTCGATATCGGGTTCATCACGCCGTACAAGCCGACCGGCTGGACAGAGCAGGTGATCGAATCCATGCTCTATTCGCTGTGGGATCTGGGCCTGAAGGTCGGCCATTCAAGCCGCTCCATCGATGAGACGATGCGCATGGCGAAGGCCGACCTGACCGTTCGCACCGCGCTTCTGGAGGCGCGCTATGTCTGGGGCGACAGGGGGGTCTATGAACAGACCGCCACCCGATTCTCATCCGAAGTGATGGAGGATACGGCGCGCGCATTTGTCGCCGACAAGCTGGCCGAGCGCGACGCCCGGCACAAACGTATGGGCGACAGCCGCTACGTCGTCGAACCCAATGTGAAGGAGGGGAAGGGCGGACTGCGCGACCTCCATACGCTGTTCTGGATCGGTAAATATGTGAACCGCGTCCGGTCCGTGTCGGAACTGGTCGATGCGGGTCTCCTCACCACCAACGAGTTGCGCCAGTTTCAGAAGGCGGAGGATTTCCTGTGGGCTGTCCGCTGCCACTTGCACCTGATCGCCGGGCGCGCTGAGGACCGGCTGACCTTCGACCTTCAGCTTGAGATCGCCACGCGCACGCACTTTGCCGCGCGCGCAGGCCGCTCGGCGGTCGAGCGGTTCATGCATTATTACTTCCTCAACGCGAAAACCGTCGGCGACCTGACGGCGGTGTTCCTCGCGCATCTGGACGATGTCTGGGCCGCGCGCGGGCGGCGCTATATCCCCTCCTTCTTCCGCCGCCCGCGAAAACTGGACGGCTTCATCCTGGATCGCGGTCGGATCGCGCTGCCATCCGACAATTTCTTCGTCGAAGACCCTGTGCGCTTGCTGGAGATATTTGCGGTGGCGGATCGTCACGGCCTGGCCATTCACCCGGCCGCCATGCGCACCGCCAGCCGCGACGCGCGGCTGATCGACGCCAGGGTGCGCAAGGACCCGCGCGCCAACGCCGCCTTCATGGATGTGCTGACGTCGCCGCGCGACCCGGAAACCGTGCTGCGCTGGATGAATGAGGCCAGCGTATTCGGCCGCTTCATTCCCGATTTCGGCCGCGTCGTCGCCCAGATGCAGTTCGACATGTATCATCACTACACTGTCGACGAGCATACCATCCGCGCCGTGGGCCTACTGGCGAAAATCGAAAAGGGCGATTTCAAGGACGATCATCCCCTGTCCTCGAACCTGATGGACAAGCTGATCTCCCGCCGTGCGCTTTATGTCGCGGTGCTGCTGCACGACATCGCCAAGGGGCGGGGCGGTGACCACAGCATATTGGGCGCGGATCTGGCGCTGCGCCTGTGCCCGCGGCTTGGACTGACGCCGGCGGAGACCGAAACGGTGTCCTGGCTGGTCCGTTATCACCTGCTGATGTCGGCGACCGCTTTCAAGCGCGACCTGTCGGATTACAAAACCATCCTCGATTTCATTGAGGTTGTGCAAAGCCCGGAACGTCTGCGCTTGCTCCTGATCCTGACCGTGGTGGATATCCGCGCGGTCGGCCCCGGCGTCTGGAATGGATGGAAACGACAGTTATTGACGGACCTCTACGATTCCGCCGAGGAGGTTCTGCGCCTGGGCCACAAGCAGAAGGGGCGCAGCGAACGGGTGGCGGCCAAGCAGCAGGCGTTGCGCGATATTCTGGCCCTGCCGGGTGCGGATTTCTCGGCTCTGCAGAAGCGTTTCCCCGAATCCTATTGGGTGGCCGAACCAGAGGACATATTGGAGCATAACGCCCGCCATATCCTCGCTGCCGGGGATTCGCCCTTGTCCATCGCGGCGGAGGGTTATCCGCGCCGCGGCGCGACGCTGGTCACGGTTTATGCCGCCGACCATCCTGGGCTGTTCTACCGGATCGCGGGCGCCATCCATCTGGCGGGCGGCAACATCATCGACGCGCGTATCCACACCATGCGGGACGGCATGGCGATCGACAATTTCCTGGTGCAGGACCCGCTCGGCGGCCGTTTCGACAGTCCCGACCAATTGGCCCGCATCAAGCGTTGCATTGAGGAAGCGCTCGCCAACCGGCACAAGCTAGTCACGAAGCTGGAGGCGCGGCCATTGCCCCGCACCCGCGCCGAAGCGTTTCAGATCGTCCCCAATGTCCTGATCGACAACAAGGCGTCGAACCGCTTTACCGTGGTGGAGGTCAATGCCCGCGACCGGCCGGCGCTACTTTTCTCGCTGGCCAACGCGCTGTTCCAGTCGAAGCTGACGGTGCACAGCGCCCATGTCGCCACCTATGGCGAGCGAGCGGTGGATACCTTCTATTTGACCGACTTGCTGGGCGGAAAGGTGGAGAGCAAGGCGCGCCTGCAGAGCCTGGAACGCCGCCTTCTTGAAGCGGCGGGAGCGATTACCGAGGAACCGGTGGAGAAGGTGAAGGAAACAGCGCCTGCCTGAACCGGGCCGGATAGCTCAGAATATTCGCATCGCCGTGTCGCCCTTCAGCATGGGCGCGATCCGCAACATCTCCTCCCGCGCGATCGCCACGCAGCCTTCCGTGGGCCTGCCTTCGACCCAGATGTGGAAGAAGATGGCGCTGCCCGCGCCTGGCTGCGGAGGGGAATCATTATGGCCGAGCACCACGATGACGTCATAGGCCTGGTCGTCCCGCTGCAGCGTTTCGGTTGAAAAACCGCGCGGCAACTGCACCGGCCGGTTGTAGCTGGGGTCGGCCGCGTCATCCGACCAGCCGTCGCCCTCGCGCGTCCACCGCCACGGCGCTGAGGGAAAGCGGTCGAGCGACACCCTGCCGGGGCGCAGAAGGACGCCGCGCACTGGCCAGACGCCCAGTGGCGTACAGCCATCGCCTTCCTGTTTTGCTGATGCGGGGCAGCTACCGCCCTTGCCGATGGCGCAGGGAATGTCGATGTCGCCAAACCGTAATCGCCCGGCGGCGGCGTCGACCTCTATAACGCTCAAAGCTGGTGCCCCGTCCGGTCGCGCTTGGTGACCAGATAGCGTTCATTATGCGGATTGGCGGCGATGGCGAGCGGGAGCCGCTCCTTCACACTGACACCTGCCGCCTCCAGCCCCGCGACTTTCGCCGGGTTGTTGGTCAGCAGGCGCACCTCGCCAACCCCCAGCAGGTTCAGCATCCGCGCCGCAACGGAAAAATCGCGCGCGTCGATGGCGAAGCCCAGCCGGGTGTTGGCGTCCACCGTGTCAAACCCCTGATCCTGCAATGCATAGGCGCGCAGCTTGTTGACCAGGCCGATGCCGCGCCCCTCCTGCCGCAGATAGAGCAGAACGCCCCATGGCGCGTCAGCGATCTGGTGCAGCGCCTCATGCAGTTGCGGCCCGCAATCGCATTTCAGCGATCCCAGCACGTCGCCGGTCAGGCATTCGCTGTGCAAGCGCACGACCGGCGGGCTGCCGTCACGGTTCCCGACAATCAGGGCGATATGCTCGCGGGGTTCCTCCGGACTGCGGAAGGCGACGATTTCGGCGTTTTCGCTGGCTGACACTGGCAGGCGCGCGCGCGTTGCGATGGCCAGACGCGCGGCGTCGTCATAGGCGGCGATCTCGTCTGCGCTGACGCTGGCCTCCACCGGCCCTTCGCCGCCGACAAAGAAGGCGGGCAATATACCGGCCAGCCGGGCGATCCGCAGCGCCGCCTTGGCCGCCAACGGCGCATCGATGCGTCCGGCGCGGAACGGCCCCTTCAGCGGAGAGCCAAGGTCGCGCACGGGATCCGCAATGGCTGCCGCGACATCCCGGTCGATCCAGGGAGACCGTTCGATCAGCACTGGAAGCTCCGGGTCCGCCGCCGCGCGCTGGTTGGTGAGTTTCAGCGTTTCGGCGCGGGAGGAGGAGATGAGCAGCGCCGCCTTTCCGTCCGGATCGAACGCGGCGAGGGTCACGTCGTCCGCTCCCTCGATGGCCATCACCCGGCATGCGCCGTCCGCCGCGCGCAGTTCGACCGGCCAGCCCCGGCGCAGAGCGTCGATTGCACGGGCGGCGGCTTTCGGGTCCATCAGAATGCGAATTCCGTAATCAGCGGCACATGGTCGGAGGGCTTTGTCCAGCCACGCGCAGGCTCTGCCACACGGTGGCTGACCGCCTTGCCGGCGATGTCGGGCGTCACCCACATATGGTCCAGGCGACGGCCGCGATCCGATTCCGCCCAGTTCTGCGCCCGGTAGCTCCACCAGGTGTAGAGCCGCTGCGGCGCGGGGTAGAATTGGCGGCCCAGGTCCACCCAGTCATTCGACGCCTGCAGCCGGCCGAGGATTTCGCATTCCACCGGCGTATGGCTGACGACGTTCAGAAGCTGCTTGTGGCTCCACACGTCGCATTCCAGCGGGGCGATGTTGAAATCGCCGGTCAGGATCGTCGGCTTGCTGTCCAGCGCGGTGGACCAGTCAATCATCCGCTGCAGAAACGCCAGTTTCTGCCCGAATTTCGGATTGAGGTCCGCGTCGGGAATATCCCCACCGGCGGGCACATAGACATTTTCGATCCGCACGCCGTTTTCCAGACAGACGCCGACATGCCGGGCCTCTCCATTGGCCTGCCAGTCGAACCGGTCATCCTCCCGCACCGGTACCTTGCTCATGATGGCGACGCCGTGGTGCATCCGCTGGCCGTGGAGGATCTGCCAAGTGTAGCCCAGCCGCCGGAACAGGTCGCCGGGGAAGATGTCGTCCATCACCTTCGTTTCCTGAAGGCAGAGGATATGGGGGGCCTCCTCCACCAGGAACCGCTCCACGATATCAAGCCGGGCGCGGACGCTGTTGATGTTCCAGGAGGCGATCTTCAGGGGTTCGGACATCCCATCCCACTACGGACCAAAGGGGAGAGTCGCAAGGGCATGGGCGCGCCATGCCCCTGACCCGGCGCGGGCAACGAAAGACCCCCGCTCCGGGGGCGTGGAACGGGGGTCTCGATCGCGCCTTTGTGCGCTTCGCGACGGAGCCGAGAGCCAAGGGTAACAGGGGGGAAATCCCCGGCCTCAACCGCGCCGTGAGTTCCTGATTAGCCCCGGCCATATGAGCGGCAGATGAACGAAAGCGTCAGCCTTGCGAACCATCGCGCCAGGGCCACATTTCATCAGGCCCATTTCATCAGCCCGCGCGCCCCTTCGGACGGGGATCGGTCCATTTGAAGGCCGAATCCGGCACCGGCACGCCATATTGCGGATTGGCGAGTCGCACCGACGTCCGGTTGTTCTGCGAATCGAGCGCGACCCATCCGTACAGCTCCAGCCCCGCGGGCGCGGACGCCTTGCGCTGAAAGATCATGGTGATCGTGCCGAACTCCGGCCGCTTGGGGTCCCGCGCCTCGACGCTGAGTACGGACGGGTCGCCGGTTTGGATAACCTTCCCATATTTGCTGAGGTCGCGGGTCGGGTCGAGCAGCGCGCCCAGCGGCGAATTGCCGATAGGCCAGCGCTGCACCTGCCGCACTTCATAATCGATCACGGTCAGCGCCTTGCCGTCGCCGACGATCAGCAAGGGCACGCCCTTCTGATATTGGAACCGTATCTTGCCCGGCTGTTTCAGGGTCAGCTTGCCGGTCAGCGACTGGCCGTTGCGGTCGGTCTGGGTGAAATCGGCGGTCATGGAGGTGACGGCGCGGATATAGGCGTTGACCTTCTGCAGGTCGGCCTGCTGGGCATTGGGGGCCTGTTGCGCGGCGGCGCGCCCCACCGGCAGCGCGGCAAGGGCAAGCGGGGCCGTCGCAGCAAGGGCCATTGCGATAGTCTTGAACGGGCGTTTCACGGGGATCTCGTCTCTCCAAATCGTCGGGCCGAATGTTGGGCCGGGGGGCCAGATGTGCGCCAGCCTGCGGCATCGCCGTTGAACCGGCTGTGAACCCGATCGTTCCGAAAGGGCAAGGAAAAGGTGCGGCGGCGCGGATTTCGCGCGCATCCTATGCGGCCGCTTTTTGGCTCCATCCCTACGCCATACCCCCGTCCGCGCAGGAGGATCAGCCCGGTTGGAGGCCGGGACAAACGCAGCGCCGGGCAGAGAAAATCCAACGAAGTTGCGGAAGTTGCGGGTTGTGACGCGTTTTGGCCGGGAAGTCGCATGTAGGTCCCACAAAAGTCCCTCCTGAGTCCCATGTAGGTCGCATGTGCGTCCCTCCTGCGTCCCACATGCGTCCCTCCCACGTCGCACTTGTGTCCCACATACGTCTCACTTGCGTCGCACTTACGTCCCATATGAGTCCCACTTGCGTCCCATATACGTCGCACTTGCGTCCCATATACGTCGCACCCGGACCGCTCCCTCGGCGCGCTCGCGAGAGGGCGAAATAGTGGCGGATCATGACTTCGCCCTGGCCGCAGGCGCGCGGGCGGGCATGTGGAGGGGATCGAACGGGTCCCCCTGCATCCGCACGGCATGGGCGATCGCCTGCGACCAGGCGCGGTCGAACGGCGTGCCCGACAGCTTTGCGCGAAGCCGATGGGCGCTCCGCGACGTCATCCCCGCCGCCCGCGCGGCGCGCACGACATTGCCGGTGTCGGCCAGGGCCATAAGGAAGATGCGCTGCTTGGCGGGCGTCCAGTGCGCAGGATTGGGGGAGGTCACGCCACGAGGCGCGGCGGGCGGCGGGGTGGGGGTAGGGTGCTGTTCCATGCGGAGAGTGAAGCATGGGGCGTGGGGTGTAGGACAGGGGGAGATAAGATGCCTCTTTTGCTCGAATAAGACGTGCAAACCGAAAGGTCAAAAATTTTACGAACTATTTTGACACGAATTCAATTCTCTGGCTGCATTGCAGATTTAGCCTTTGGAGCTTGACGACGATGAATAACCGAAAATTGATCAGCGATGCGACGGTCAACATCATAGTTATCGTTCCAATTATTCTCCCATGTCGCGGTATCGAGTTCGATGCCGTAGATTGCGCGGAGCTGTGAATATACGCGATCTAAATCCAGCAGTGCGGAAAGTGATTCATATGTTTCAGTGGTAAATTCAGACGGTCGGACGATCCCATTTCCAATTTTGGACCGACCACAAAGGCCTCTGAGTAGCAGAAGTGCATTTTGCGGAGTTGCATCCAGAAAAGCGGATAGTCGGTCCAGCAATGAATGTTTGACTATCTCATCGCAATTCCTGAAAATAGAAAATACTAATTCTCCAAAATGGTCACCCGCACAGTCGACGATGTTACTTTCATCGGCATTTGCGAAAAGGCGTCTCGCCAGAACTGCGGTTATTGGGTGTATTCTCTCAGGAGTGAGAAACCCTCGTTCTTGCCCTTCGGTTTCACGTATGCGAGCCCACCGTAGAAGTTGGCTTATAAAAAACAGGGAGTCAGTGTTCTCCGCTGCAGACATGAGAATTGCATCTTGTCGCGCTGCTTCCATCCTTTGCATTAGCTGGCAAATGAGAATAGCTGCTTGGGAAATGGCAAACGTCCCGAACAGAAAGTCTCCAGATATCGGTATTTTGGAAGCGCGCTTTGCGAGTGCTAAACTCAAGGTGGGAACTGCCGTTAGATCAAGTGTTTCCTCGTGGCGTCTCAGCTTACGGATCAGCAGTTCGGCTGCATTTCTTTCGAACGCGTCATCGAATAACGCTCCGACACCATCTCCATCGTCTGCCTGAGCCCGAGCTAGTATGGTATCAATCTCTTGATCAGGCATATCACCTGTGGGAACGGCATAGGTAAAGTAGCGTCGAAAGTAGTCACTACTGCATATGCGTTTTTCGATTGCCCAATTGGAATCCCAATCATCGCCATATTCCGTTTGGCTTAGGCGGGGGAAAAGCTGCACTAGCAGGTCTCGAATAGCATCCTTCTCGACATCATCAGCCTTCAGTTGTTCAAATGCTCTATCAATTGGTGAGGATGGTGGTTGTCTATATTCTTGGCGACGGTCGCGTCCCTTGAGTACGTTCTCGGAATTGGCGCGGACGGCTTCATAGATTGTGGGATAGAAAATCCTTAATCCTTCGATTAGAATTTGATCAACAACACGTACTTCTCCCTTTAAAACGGGGACTGCGAAGCTAATGGCGTTGTCGAACAGTTTTACCCGCCTAGGCGTTTTCAGCGTATATCCAAAGGCTTCCATCAAGGCATGTCCAAGTTCTGGACCATCCGCTTCACCTAGCTCAATGTTGTTCTCACTAATTACTCGATCGCAAGCAGCAAACATCAAGTCCCTTAACTTATCCGAGCGTGCTGGAGGTAGGTGCAGTGGAACTTGCACGATTTTCTCGAGGAATCGCCTTCCAGCAAGGGGGTCGCCCTTTCCATAAGCCTCTCCCAAGGCTTCGGAAACAATCGCGTCATCAAAAGCCAACAGGTAGGTCGTATGATCGAAATCACCCGACAAGCGGACTAGTTTGAACAAAGTTTGGATATCGCGCCTGTCGAGACGATCTATATCGTCAATAAAGACAACGACCTTTTTCCCATGTTTCCTTAGGAGGCCTCCCACCTTATCGCGGGTTTCTACCAACGCTTCGGTAGTGATCGCTTCACCTACGCTATGAACTACATCCCCAACTTTTGGAATTGCCTTTCCATATGCCGCCATTAAGTCGCCAATGTTCTGTTTTGAAAACCAGCCGCTCTTTTCCAGTTTGTTTTTGATGGAATAAAAGAAACTGCGCGTTATGGCCTCGGTGCTATCGCCATAAAACCATGGATTATAATACATTGTAAGAATGTCGGGTGCCGGCTTCAAATATTCCTCGACCATCGCAAGCGTCGAGGTCTTACCGTCGCCCCATGGTGCATAAATTCCAATGATGAGACTAGACGGATCCCGTCTATGGGAGATGGTTTTGGCTATCTGCTTGGCAAATGAGGCGCGATCAAAGATGTCTTCCGCAACGCTCTTAATTGGCCGATCGACTTGAATGGCTAAGTTGCTCTCTGGTTTCTCAGTGAGGTGTCCATGCTCCGGTGCTAATTGATCTGCCGAAACGCCAGCAGTCGTGAAGATGCGCTTCAATATCTTCATGCTTCTAGACACCTCGTCTGAAGGCCGCAGACGCGATCATCCCGACATGCGGTCAATCTAGTTGAAGGCAGATCGATCTTATTGCAATCTGCTGCCCTCCCCCTCTAAACCGCCTGTCCATTCTCATCGCGCAGCACTTCGCGCCGTCCCACATGGTTGGGTGCGCCGACCAGGCCCTCTTCCTCCATCCTCTCAATCAGCCGCGCGGCGCTGTTGTAGCCGACGCGGAGCTGGCGTTGCAGCCAGCTTGTGGACGCCTTCTGGTTTTCGAACACCAGTTGGCACGCCTTGCGGTATAGCTGCGCGTCCGGGCTGTCGTCGCCCAGGTCAACGCCGTCCAGCGCGAAGCTGCCGTCCTCCGGCTCCTCGGTCACGGCCTGGATATAGTCGGGCGTGCCCTGCGCGCGCCAATGGTCGGCGATGGCGCGCACTTCATCATCGCTGACGAACGGGCCGTGGACGCGGGTGAGGCCCTTGCCGCCCGCCATGTAGAGCATGTCGCCCTTGCCCAGCAATTGTTCCGCGCCCTGTTCGCCCAGGATGGTGCGGCTGTCGATCTTGCTGGTGACGAAGAAGCTGATGCGGGTGGGCAGGTTCGCCTTGATGACGCCGGTGATGACGTCGACCGAGGGGCGCTGCGTCGCGAGGATCAGGTGAATGCCCGCGGCGCGCGCCTTCTGCGCGAGGCGCTGGATCAGGAATTCGACTTCCTTGCCCGCCGTCATCATCAGGTCGGCGAGTTCGTCCACCACCACCACGATCTGCGGCAGCGGCTGGAAATCGAGCTGTTCCTCCTCATAGACCGGCTGGCCGCTTTCCGGGTCATAGCCGGTCTGGACGCGGCGGCCGAGCGGCTTGCCCTTCGCCTTCGCGGCGCGGACCTTCTCGTTGTAGTTGGCGAGGTTGCGGACGGAGATGGACGCCATCATGCGATAGCGGTCCTCCATCTGCTCCACCGCCCATTTGAGCGCGCGGATCGCCTTTTGCGGTTCCGTGACGACGGGAGAGAGGAGGTGGGGGATGTCGTCATAGATGCTGAGCTCCAGCATCTTCGGGTCGATCATGATCAGGCGCAGCTCGTCCGGCGTCATGCGGTAGAGCAGCGAGAGGATCATGCAGTTGAGGCCGACCGACTTGCCCGACCCGGTGGTGCCCGCGATCAGCAGGTGGGGCATGGGGGCGAGGTCGGCGATGATCGGCTCGCCGGAGATATTCTTGCCCAGCACGATGGGGAGGGTGCCCTCCGCAGCGAACTGCTCGCTGGTGATGAGTTCGCGCAGGACCACGGCGTCGCGCTTGGCGTTGGGCAGCTCGATGCCGATGACGGTGCGGCCGGGGATGGTCGCGACGCGGGCGGAGAGGGCCGACATGTTGCGGGCGATGTCGTCGGCCAGCGCGATGACGCGGCTGGCCTTGATGCCCGGCGCCGGCTCCAGCTCATACATGGTGACGACGGGGCCGGGGCGCACTTCGATGATATTGCCCTTCACATGGAAGTCGTCGAGCACGCTTTCGAGCAGGCGGGCGTTGCGCTCCAGGCCCGCGCGGTCGATCTTCTGCCCCTGCGACGGCGGCGGGGCGGAGAGCAGGTCGGCGGACGGCAGCGAGCTGTTGCCGAACAGGTCATCCTGAGACACCGGGGCGATGGCGCGCTGGGCCGGGGCGGGCTTGGGCGACTGGATGGTGATGGGCGGCTTTGGCTCGGCGGAGACGGGGCGGCGGGGCGCGGCCTCCTGCTCCTCGATCACTTCCTCGCCCGCCTCGGTGACCTTCAGGCGCGGCATGGAGAAGCGCGGCAAAGTGGGGCGGA
>NZ_MINO01000088.1 GCF_001757355.1 Sphingobium phenoxybenzoativorans | reverse complement strand
GGCGCGTTCGATGGCGTTGGCGGGGCGCTGGTTCAGGTCGAAGGCGATGTCGCCGCCAAGGATCGCCTGCCCCTGCCCGGCAAGCGCCGCGTCGATCGCGGCACCGAGGCTGCCGACGCCCGCCAGCGCCGCAACGCCCAGGAACAGGCAAATGGCGAGCAGGCGCAGGCCGGTGAGGCCGCCGCGCAATTCCCGCACCGCCATGCGCAGGGCAAGCATCATGCGCGCCCATCTCCGTTCTGCCCATCGCCATTCCGGTCGCTGATCACCACGCCGTCGCGCATCGTGACGATGCGGTCGCAGCGGCGGCTGAGCGCTTCGTCATGGGTGATCATCACCAGCGTCGCGCCGGTTTCCCGCTGGCGCGCGAACAGCAGGTCCATGATCGACTGGCCAGTGGCGGCGTCGAGATTGCCGGTCGGCTCATCCGCGAACAGCAGCGCCGGGCGGGGCGCGATCGCGCGGGCGATGGCGACGCGCTGCTGCTCTCCGCCCGAAAGCTGCGCCGGATAATGGGAGAGGCGGTGGCCGAGGCCGACGGCGGCCAATTCCTTCTCCGCCCGCGCAAAGGCGTCCTCCACGCCGTCCAGTTCCAACGGAACCGCCACATTCTCTATCGCGGTCATGGTGGGGAGCAGGTGGAAAGCCTGAAGCACGATGCCGATCCGGCCGCGCCGGGCCAGGGCAAGCCCATCCTCATCCAGCGCGCCGAAATCCGCATCCGCGACCCGGATGCTGCCCCCCGTGGCGCGCTCCAGGCCGGAGAGGACCGCCATCAGCGAGGATTTGCCGGAGCCGGAGGGGCCGAGCAGGGCGAGGCTTTCGCCGGATGCGACGTCCAGATGGATGCCCTTCAATATGTCGACGCGCGCGGAGCCTTTTCCCAGCGACAGGGTGACATCGCGGGCTTCGATCACGATATGAGGCTGATTCATCGACGGAGAAGGCTTTCGGATGCGGAATGATCGGGGACTATATGGTGCAGTGCGGCGCACGATCCAAGTGATGACCCAAGGGATGCTTGCGATTGTGTTGGTTATGCTGACCGCCGCCGCGCCCGCCCATGCCGCGGACAAGGTGATCCTGGCGTTCGGCGACAGCCTGACGGCCGGATATGGGCTGAAACCGGCCGAAGCCTTCCCCGCGCAACTGGAGGCGGCGCTGCGCCGGGACAAGATCGCCGTGCGCGTGCAGAATGCGGGCGTGTCCGGCGACACCACGGCGCAGGCGCGGGCGCGGCTGGACTGGGTGTTGCGGTCGATGAAGCAGAAGCCCGATCTGGTGATCGTCCAGCTTGGCGGGAACGACATGCTGCGCGGGATCGACCCGGCGCAGACGCGGGCGAACCTGTCGGCGATCCTTGCCGAGCTGAAGAAGCGGAAGATGCCGGTGCTGCTGGCGGGCATGCTCGCCGCGCCCAATCTAGGCAGCGATTACGCCAGAAAGTTCAACCCCATCTATCCGGCGCTGGCCAAGCAATATGGCGCCGCGCTCTACCCCTTTTTCCTGCGCGGGGTGACGGGAAACCCGAAGCTGCTGCTGAAGGACAATATGCATCCGACCGGGCCGGGCGTTGCGGTTGTGGTGCGGGGCATCGCGCCGAGCGTGAAGAAGGCGCTGGGGCAGGCCGGCATTCAGCGCTGACGGCCTGCAAATGGCGATTTTCCGAACTTCCGGTGCTCACGTACTTTTTGTACGCTCCGCTCCGGATTTCAGAAAATCACCATTTTCGCCACGCCATCATCTGAATGCCGGTTCGCCCTCCGGGAAATAAGTTCGTTTCTCCTGCAACAAAGGCCGCCGAGCGCCGTTTAGGGCCAGTCCTGACAGACAGCATGTGCTCCTGCGAAAGCAGGAGTCCAGCTCGGAGCTTGGAACTGGGCTCCTGCTTTCGCAGGAGCACGCGGCCGCTCGACAGGACAAGTTCCTGAGCGCCTTGCGGCGCATTCACGCATGAGAGGTTCATGACCGACACGCTTTTTGCCCCCGCTCCTCCAGCCAACGCAACCGCCGCCCAGACTCCGGTTGCTCCCTATCCCGAAAACCTGACGCCCAGGGATTTCGAATTCCCCGCGATCATGCTGAGCGGGCCGGTTGATTATAATATGTATACGCATTTCCGGAACATGCTGTCGCAAGCGCCGCAGCAGGGGCTGGTTGCGGTGGAGCTGTCCACGCTGGGCGGCGACCCGGAGGTCGCGCGGATGATGGGCGAGGACATCCGGTTCCACAGCGACATGCACCCGGAGCGGCGGCTGGTGTTTCTGGGCAAGACGGCGATCTATTCGGCCGGCGCGACCTTCATGAGCTTCTTCGCGCGGCAGAACCGTTACCTGACACGCGGCACGCGGCTGATGATCCATGAGCGGATGCTGACCAAGACACTGAACGTGCAGGGACCGCTGACCACCTGCATCGCGTCGCTGAAAGCCACGATCAACGAGATCGAGGCAAGCATCGCCATCCAGAATGAAGGGTTCGCCAATCTGGTGGTGGGATCGACGATCACGCTGGACGATGTGCTGCAGCGGGCGACGGAGAACTGGTATCTGGAGGCGCAGGAGGCGCTGAATCTGGGGCTGGTGGAAGCGGTGATTTGACCGCTTAGCTAGCGATCTTACATCCGTTCGGGCTGAGCTTGTCGAAGCCCTGCACTCCCCTTCAAGAAAGGACAGCCCTTCGACAAGCTCAGGGCGAACGGGTGTAAGGGAAGCCGCCTAACTTACATCGTCATCCCGGCGGAAGCCGGGACCCATCTCGCCTCCGGGTCTGTTACTCTCATGGGAAAGATGGGTTCCGGCTTTCGGCGGAATGACGATGGAGGGAGGGGGCCGCTCTGTTCCACACCGCATTTCTTTGTTGCATCGCAGCAGCGGATGACGTTTGCTGGAGAAATGCTGAAAGCGGGCCTGCACCACCTTACGTCCTACAAATATAGCCGGCCGATCCGGCTAGGGCCGCAGGTCATACGGTTGCGACCCGCGCCGCACAGCCGGACGAAGATTCCCAATTATGCGCTGAAGATCGAGCCGGCGGGCCATTTCCTGAACTGGCAGCAGGACCCGCATGGCAACTGGCTGGCGCGGATCGTGTTTCCCGATCCGGTCGACCGCTTCTCGATAGAGGTCGACCTGCTCGCCGATCTGGACATCATCAACCCGTTCGACTTCTTCGTCGACCCTTATGCGGAGGAGTATCCCTTCGCCTATGACGAGGGGCTGGCCGCGGACCTTGCCGCCTATCATGACGTCGAGCCGCAGGGGCCGTTGTTCGAGGCGCTGGTCGCCGAGCATGCCGGTCATGAGGGCCGGACGATCGATTTCCTGGTGGAGATCAACGCGGCGCTGCAGAAGCGCATCGGATACGTCATCCGCATGGAAAGCGGCGTGCAGACGCCGGAGGAGACGCTGGAGGCCGGCATCGGCTCCTGCCGCGACAGCGCCTGGCTGCTGGTGCAACTCTTGCGGCGGCTGGGCTTCGCGGCGCGGTTCGTGTCGGGATATTCGATCCAGTTGGTGGCGGACGTCGAGCCGGTCGAGGGGCCGAAGGGCGTCACGCAGGATGTGGTCGACCTGCACGCCTGGGCGGAGGCCTATGTACCGGGCGCGGGGTGGATCGCACTGGACGCGACATCGGGCATGTTCGCGGGCGAGGGGCATATCCCACTGTGCGCGACGCCGCATTACCGGTCCGCCGCGCCGATCAGCGGCATGGCCGAACCCGCCGAGGTCGATTTCCATTTCGAGATGAGCGTGTCGCGCATCGCCGAAGCGGTGCGGATCACCAAGCCCTTTACCGACAGGCGGTGGGATGCGCTGATGGCGCTGGGCGAGACGGTGGATGCCGACCTGAAGCGCCAAGACGTGCGGCTGACCACCGGCGGTGAGCCGACCTTCGTCGCGGTGGACGGGGGCGAGGCGCCGGAGTGGAATGGCGACGCGGTTGGACCGACCAAGGCTGGCTATGCCGACAAGGTGGTGCGCGAACTGCGCGAGACCTTCGCGCCGGGGGCGCTGCTGCATCATGGGCAGGGCAAATGGTATCCGGGCGAGAGCCTGCCGCGCTGGGCCTATGCTATCTACTGGCGCGCGGATGGCGTTCCGGCGTGGCGGGACGTGTCGCTGATCGCCAATGAGGATGCGGCCGGGCTGCCCCCGGCCACGGCGGAGATGGCGGCGGCGTTCCTGGACGCGATGGCGGCGGGCCTTGGCGTCGACCGGGATTATGTGCGGCCGGTGTTCGAAGATGCGCTGGCCTGGTCGGTGAAGGAAGCCGATCTGCCGGAGAATACGTCGCCGGAGGACCCGAAGATCGACGACCCCGAAGCGCGGGCGCGGATGGTGCGCACGTTCGAGCGGGGGCTGTCCAATCCGGTCGGCTATGTCCTGCCCGTCCAGCGCTGGCAGAGCGAAGTGAAGGCGAAGGCCTGGCAGAGCGAGATATGGAATGTGCGGCGCGGCAAGCTGTTCGCGGTGCCGGGCGATTCGGCGTTGGGATACCGCCTGCCGCTCGGCTCCCTGCCCTATGTGCCGCCTTCGGACTTCCCCTATATCCATGCGCAGGACCCGAGCGAGGATCGCGAGCCGCTGCCCGATTTCCGCGAGCAGCGCGCCGAGCGGGTGGGCGCTGCGGAGGGCGCCGACGCGCAGGAGCGGGTCGAGCAGAAGATCATCGAGGGCGCGGTGCGGACCGCCGTGACGGTGGAACCGAAGGGGCATTTCCTGTCCGTATTCCTGCCGCCGGTAAAGGCGCTGGACGATTATCTGGAGCTGATCGCCGAGGTCGAGGCCGCCGCCGAGCAGATGCGCGTGCCGGTGCGGATAGAGGGCTATGCACCGCCGTCCGACCCGCGCCTGAAAGTGCTGAAGGTCACGCCCGACCCCGGCGTGATCGAGATCAACGTGCAGCCGGCGGAAAGCTGGGCCGAGACGGTGAAGATCACCGAGGAAGTCTATGCCATCGCCCGGCGCAACGGCATGACCGCCGACAAGTTCATGGTGGACGGGCGCGCGATCGGCACCGGCGGCGGCAATCATCTGGTGCTGGGCGGGCCGAGCCTGAATGACTCGCCCTTCATCCGGCGGCCGGACCTGCTCAAGAGCTTCGTCATCTACTGGCAGCGGCATCCCGCGCTCAGCTATCTTTTCTCCGGCCTGTTCATCGGCCCGACCAGTCAGGCGCCGCGCATCGACGAGGCGCGGCATGACGGACTGTTCGAGCTGGAGATCGCACTGGCCCAGGTGCCCAAGCCCGGCGAAGGGGAAACTCCCCCGCCATGGCTGGTCGATCGCCTGTTCCGCAACCTGCTGGTCGATGTGACGGGCAATACCCACCGCACCGAAATCTGCATCGACAAGCTGTTTTCGCCCGATGGGCCGACCGGGCGGCTGGGTCTGGTCGAGTTTCGCGGGTTCGAGATGCCGCCCGACGCGCAGATGAGCCTGGCGCAGCAACTGGTGCTGCGCGCGCTGACCGCGTGGTTCTGGCGCGAGCCGTTGCAGGGCGGGCTGGTGCGATGGGGCACGACGCTGCACGACCGGTTCATGCTGCCGCATTTCGTGTGGAGCGATTTTCTTGAGGTGCTGGGCGACCTGAAAGGCGCTGGCTATGATTTCGACCCGGCCTGGTTCGAGGCGCAGCGGCAGTTCCGCTTCCCCGTGCATGGCGCGGTCGAAGCGGGCGGCGTGACGCTGGAGATCGCCCATGCGCTGGAGCCATGGCATGTGCTGGGCGAGACGGGCGCGATCGGCGGCACGGTGCGCTATGTTGACAGTTCGACCGAGCGGCTGCAGGTGCGGGTCGCGGGCCTGAATGCCGAGCGGCATGTCGTCACCTGCAATGGCCGCCGCGTGCCGATGACCGCGACGGGCGTTCCGGGCGAGGCGGTGGGGGGCGTGCGGTACAAGGCGTGGACGCCGGCAAATTGCCTGCACCCCCGCCTGCCCTCCAACGCGCCGCTGACCTTCGACATACTCGACACATGGAGCGGACGGTCGCTGGGCGGGTGCGTTTATCATGTCGCGCATCCGGGCGGACGCAATTATGATGACGTTCCGGTCAACAGCTATGAGGCCGAAGCGCGGCGCAAGGCGCGGTTCCAGGATCATGGCCATACGCCGGGCGCGGCGGCGATCCCGCCGGAGGAATATCCGGGAGAGTTTCCGATGACGCTGGACCTGCGCCGGCCGCCCCGCTGACCGTGGCCGCAGACTGATCATGGCCGAGGATATGCTGACCGCGCCGAGGGAGGACGCCCTGCTCCGCCATTATGTGACGGATGCGGCGGGCGGCGACCTGATGCTGGAGGCCGCGCCCGACATGGCGGTGCACTGGCGCGCCATGCTGGCCGGGCTTGCCGTGGCGGGCACAGGCGATTTCGCGCCCCTGCAGGACCGGGTCGCGCGGCAGGTGCAGGATCTGGGCATGGCGTTCCGCCTTGCCGGGGAGGATGACGAGCGGAGCTGGCCGCTCAGCCCCATCCCGCTGCTGATCGGCTCCGACGAATGGGCCGGGATCGAACAGGCGATGGCGCAGCGCGCCGACCTGCTGGAGCAGGTGATCGCCGATGTGTACGGGGCGCAGATGCTGATCAAGTCCGGCGCGATCCCCGCGCCGGTGATCACCGGCAGCACCCATTTCTGGCCGCAGATGGCGGGCGTGACGCCGCCGCACGGCCGCCACCTGCATTTCTACGCCGCCGACCTGGCGCGCGGGCCGGACGGGGAATGGCGGGTGCTGGCCGACCTGTGCCGGACGCCGACGGGCGCGGGATATGCGCTGGAGAACCGCCTGGCCCTGTCCCGCGCGACCGGCGACCTGCTGAGCCGCATGAATGTGCGCCGCCTCGCCCCCTTCTTCGCCGCGTTCCGGCAGGGGCTGGCGTCCGTTTGTGAGCGGACCGACCCGCGCATCGCCCTGCTGACGCCGGGGCGCTTCACCCAAAGCTATGCCGAGCAGGCGCATCTGGCCCGCTATCTGGGCTTCCTGCTGGTCGAGGGCGACGACCTGACCGTGCGGGACGACCGCCTTTATGTGCGCACGATAGAGGGCATCAAGCGGATCGACGCCGTGTGGCGTCGGATGGACACCAGCCTGCTGGACCCGCTGGAGTTCGACGCGCGGACGCGGATCGGGGTGCCCGACCTGTTTCACGCCTTCAGCAATGGCGGTCTGGCCGTCGCCAACTGGCCGGGGTCCGGCATCATCGAATCGCGCGCCTTTGCCGCGTTCCTGCCAAGGCTGGCGCAGGAAGTGCTGGGGCAGGACCTGCTGCTGCCCAATATCGCGACATGGTGGTGCGGCCAGCCGGCGGAACGGGCCAAGGTGCTGGCCGACATTGACAGCATGGCGATCGGTTCGGCGTTCGGCGAGGCGGTGGCGGGACTGGACGATGCGGGGTCGCATATCGGCGAAAGCCTGCGCGCCGACCAGCGCGCCGCGCTAATGGAGGGGATGGAGCGGCGGCCGATGGACTATGTGGGCCAAGAGCTGGTCCGCGTATCGACAACGCCCGCCATATTGAACGGCCGGATGGTCGCCCGCCCCTTCACCCTGCGCGTGTTCGTGACGCGCGACAGCAAAGGCGGATGGCGGACGATGCCGGGCGCGTTCGCGCGGCTTTCCGCCCATGGCGACGTGCGCGCGGTGCTGATGGGCGAGGGCGACCTGTCCGCCGACGTGTGCATCGTGGGGCATGCGCCGCAATCGCCGGTCTCCCTGCTGGACTCCAGCCCCTCCCCGCCGATCCGGCGGATCGCGGGGACATTGCCCAGCCGGGCGGCGGACAATCTGTTCTGGCTGGCCCGCTATCTGGAGCGGGGCGAGAATACGCTGCGCGTCGTGCGCGCGCTGCTGGGCGGATCGATAGAGGCGGATGGCGGATCGGCGCTGGACCAGGGCACGATGGGCCGGATGACGGCGATGCTGGTGGCGTCCGGCGCGGCGCGGCAGATCGACCTGGCGGGATCCGTGACGGCGCTCGCCCGCGCGGCGATAGGCAGCAGCGAGGATTTCGGCAGCGTCCATTCCCTGATCGGCAACGCCCGCGCGATCGGGCAGGGCATGCGGGACCGGCTGGCGATGGATTTCTGGCGGCTGCTGGCCAAGCCGCTCGCCAAGCTGGAGCAACAGGCGGCCGAACCGATGCTGGAGCGGCTGGCCGACCTGCTCGACCGTTTTTCGGCGCTGTCGGGCCTAGCGGCGGAGAATATGGGGCGCAGCCATGGCTGGCGCTTCCACGATCTGGGGCGGCGGATCGAACGGGCGGTGACGATCTGCCGTCTGCTCAAAAGCTTTGCGCATGACGAGGCGAGCGCCGACGACCTTAACGTCCTGCTCGACCTGTGCGACTGCCAGATCATGTACCGGATGCGCTATTTGTCGGGCATCTCCCTCTATCCGGCGCGCGACATGCTGGCGCTGGAGGCGCAGAATCCGCGATCTCTGGCGTTTCAGATGGCGCTGATCGTCGAGCATCTCGCCGCCCTGCCGTCGCTGCGCGACGACGGCATGCCCGAACCGCCGGTGAAGATCGCGGCGACGGTATCCGCCCTGCTGGCTTCGGCGTCGGCCGAGACGCTGGGGAGCCAGGCGCTGGAGGAGATGGAGCAGCATCTGCTGGCCCTGTCCGACGCCGTTGGCGCGCGATTCTTCCTGCGCGGCAAGGAGGCGGAGCGCGCCGCCGGGGTGACGCGGCTGGCATGATCTATCGCGTCAACCATGTCTCCCGCATCCATTATGGCGCGACCATCGGCAATGCGCGGTTCAATGTCCGGCTGCAGCCGTGCCACTGGCCGGGGCAGGTGATCGAGGGGTTCGGCCTGACCGTCAGCCCGTCGCCGCGCAGCCTGTCCACCCGCGCCGGTCCCTTCCCGGTGAATGTGACGCGGGTGGTGATCGACGAGCCGCTGGACGCGCTGGAAATCCGCAGCCAGTTCATCGCGACCATCGACGACACGCGGCCGGAGATATTGCCGTCCGACCCCACGGTCGCGGCCGTGGCGGCGGACGCCATCGCCTTTCCGGGGCTGGGCGGCACTGCGCCGGCCAATTTCCTTTTCCCCTCCCCGCGCGTGCCCGCCCTGCCCGATATCGCGGCATGGACGGCGGCGTGGCTGACGCAGGACAGGCCCGTACTGGAGGCGGGCTTTGCGCTGTGCTGCGCGATCACCGACGGGTTCCGGTACGACAGCGCCGCCACGGATGCCGACACGCCGCTGGCCCAGGCCTTTGCGATCCAGCGGGGGGTCTGCCAGGATTTCGCCCATATCCTGATAGGCGCGCTGCGGTCGGCGGGCCTGCCCGCGGGATATGCCAGCGGCTATCTGCGCACCCTGCCCCCGCCCGGCCAGCCGCGGCTGGCGGGGGTGGACGCCATGCACGCCTGGGTGATGCTGTGGTGCGGGCCGCAGCGGGGCTGGATCGGCCTTGACCCCACCAACCGCTGCATCACCGGGCCGGACCATATCATCATCGCGTTCGGGCGGGATTATTCCGATGTCGCGCCCATAGACGGGGTGTTCATGGGCAAGACCGCCCAGTCGCTGGATACCTCCGTCGATGTATCGCCCCACTCCGAATGGGCGGCGGAAAGCGCGAGTTGAGAGGAAGGGGCCGGGGATTTGTCGCCTGCGCGGCAGATTTCTGACGGTTCGCGTGTTCCTGCGGAGGCAGGAACCCAGTTCCGGCATCCGAACTGGGCTCCTGCTTTCGCAGGAACACGGGTGATCACAGTAATCCCTCCTTTGAGGGAAGGAATCGCCGCAAATCGCTCATTCCAACGCGGCAGAATACCCGGCGGGCGTGTTGCGCTTCCCCTGCGGATCGGCGGGCCATAGCCTAAACCCCCTTGAATACGGAGTTTTCGCTGGTCTATCATGGTTAACAGGGGACAAGCGACATGACGAACGATCTGGAAGTCCGGTGGGATACCGCCGACAATATGGGCTGGGACCTGCAGATCCATGTCAATGACGGCGGGTCGCTGCTGCTCGCCCTGATCCACCGCACCCTGATCGACAAGGCCGCGCCCGGCGTTGAGGGCGATACCGTCACCAAGGCGGGCGCGATCCGCGACCGGGTGGAGGCGGCGATCGCCTCAGCCTATCAGAACCAGCGCTTTTCCTCAATCTATGAGGCGGGGAGCGCCTTTGTGATGCATCGCGGGCTGACGATCACGGCGGCGGATTTTTAGGGGTAGCGCCAAATTCCGTTCGGGCTGAGCCTGTCGAAGCCCTGCACTTTCTTTTGAAGAAAAGGACAGCCCTTCGACAAGCTCAGGGCGAACGGAGTATAGCTTTTACTCCGCCGCCGCTGGTTCGCCCACGGGTTCCCGCCGCCGTTTCCACCAGGCCATGATCGCCTTCGCGGCAGGTTTTTCGACATAATGATTGACGGCCGCGCCCAGGCTGATCGCTATCGCGATGGCGAGCGCGAAGCCGAGCCAGGGGCTGAGGCCCGCGGCGTCCGCCTTCAGCATCACGACGAAACCGATATTCTGATGCACCAGATAGAGGGAATAGCTGATCGAGCCGATCCAGAGCAGCGGGCGGACGCAGAGGAAACCGAGCTTCCCCTCCACCATCGCCCAGAAGCAGCCGACGAGCAGGACGCCGACCAGCAGCAGATCCGGCGTGTCGAACAGCGCGATGGTGAGCAGCACGGCGGCGAGATAGGGCATTTGCTGCGTCCAGCTTCGCTTGCCCGCCCAGACGCGGTAGCTGAGCATGCCGATCGCGAAGAAGGGGATGTAGCGCAGCACCAGCAGCATCACGATGCGTTCGGGCATGCCCGGCCAGAAGGCGAGCAGCCATTTGGCGGCGAGCCAGAGCAGCAGCACCGGCTCCAGCCGTTTCGTCCCCGGCCCCTTCCACAGCATCAGCATCGACACGTAGAAGGCGATCTCCACCGTCAGCGTCCAATAGGCGCCATCGACCGCCTGAAGGAACACGAATCCCTCCAGCATGGTGACGTTCGCGACGATATCCAGCGAGGGGATTTGCAGCGCCGTGACGCGGCCGAGATATTCGACCGTCAGCGTCAACAACATCGCCACCCAATAGGCCGGATAGAGGCGGGAGAAGCGGTTCAGGAGAAAATCCGGAACCGTCCGCACCTTGTCCAGCGTGAAGAAGATCGCGAAGCCGGAAATGGCGAAAAACAGCAGCACCCGGTAATTGCCGCCGAAAAAGCCGAAAGGCACATGCGGCGCGTCCGGGAATTTTTCGTGAAAGCGCGTGGTGTAATGGAAGATGACGACCGCCAGCGCCCCGATGCCGCGCAGGGCGTCAAGTTCGGTCAGCCGCCGCTTCTTTCCCAGTCCCGCGTTCATATTCGGACGCATTTAGGCAATCTGGGTTAACAACCCCGTAATTACGGTGACGGAACAATTTGCCGCATGCGCGGAACGAAACTGTCGCATCACTGACCGCGAAACGTCATCGCGCGGTCACGGGCGGGCGCTAGGTGGCGGCGATCCCATGCATCACAGGACAACCCGTCATGGCCTCTCCCTCCCCCCGCATCGCCACCCAGCGCGCCGTCGGCGACGCCGTTCACCGGCACGGCAACCTCAGCAAGAGCGGCGTATTGGAACGCACCTTCTCGCTGGCGTTCCGGGGGCTGGTCTATGCGCAGATCTGGGAGGACCCGGTCGTCGACATGGAGGCGCTGGAGATCGGGCCGGACAGCGACGTCATCACCATCGCCAGCGGCGGGTGCAACATGCTGTCCTACCTGACCGCCGATCCCCGGTCAGTGACGGCGGTCGACCTCAACACCGCGCATGTCGCGCTGGGGCGGCTGAAACTGGCGGCGGCGCGGCATTTGCCCGATCATGCGGCGTTCCAGCGCTTCTTCGCCCGGTCCGGCCAGCGCGAGAATATCGAAGCCTATCAGGCGTATGTCCGCCCGCATCTGGACGAGGTGTCGCGGCGCTACTGGGAGGGGCGCGACCTGACCGGGCGGCGGCGGATCGGCGCGTTCGGGCGGAATTTCTACACCAAGGGGTTGCTGGGCCAGTTCATCGGCGGCGCGCATCTGGTGGCGAAGCTGTACCGCGTCGACCCGCGCGAGATGCTGGATGCGGAAAGCGTGGAGGAGCAGCGCCACATTTTCGAAACGCGCATGGCCCCGATCTTCGAGAAGAAGTTCGTGCGCTGGCTGACGCAGCAGCCCGCGTCGCTGTTTGGCCTGGGCATTCCGCCGGCCCAATATAGCGCACTGTGCGACGGCGAGGCGGAGGGTATGGCCGCCGTGCTGCGGCAGCGGCTGGAGAAGCTGGCCTGCGATTTCGACATCCGGCAGAATTATTTCGCCTGGCAGGCCTTCGGACGGGGCTATGGCGATGCGGCCGAAGCGCCGCTGCCCCCCTATCTGGAGGAAGCCCATTATGGCGACATTGCCGGGCGCGTGGACCGGATTTCCATCCATCACCGCAACTTTACCGACCATCTGGCGGCGCTGCCGGACGGGGCGTTGGACCGCTATATCCTGCTCGACGCGCAGGACTGGATGACAGACGAGCAACTGACCGACCTGTGGACCGGCATCACGCGCACGGCCCGCCCCGGCGCGCGCGTCGTGTTCCGCACGGCGGCGCGGCCAAGCCTGCTGCCCGGACGGTTGCCGCAGGCGCTGCTCGACCAGTGGCGTTATGAGGAGGCGCGGTCGGAGGCGTATACCCGCCGCGACCGGTCGGCCATTTATGGCGGCGTCCATCTCTATGTGCTGAAGGACCGGTGATGCTGGACCGTGCGGGAAGCGTCCGGGCCGAAGGCATAGCCGCCGATCATGGCGCGCGGATGGACGGCATCTACCGCACGCAGCGGCACATATATGACGCGACCCGCAAATATTATCTGCTGGGCCGGGACAGGATGATCCGGGCGCTGGACGCGCAGCCGGGATGCAGCGTGCTGGAGATAGGCTGCGGCACGGGGCGCAACCTGATCGCGGCGGCGAAGGCGTGGCCGGGCGCGCATTTCTGCGGGTTGGACATCAGCGCGGCGATGCTGGAGACGGCCTCCGAAGCGGTGGTGAAGCGCGGCCTGGGATCG
>NZ_MINO01000087.1 GCF_001757355.1 Sphingobium phenoxybenzoativorans | reverse complement strand
CTGTCGCCATTCAGATGGTCGGCATAGGCGCTGCCGATGACGCGCTCTATGCCTGACAGGCGGTCGCCCTGCGCCACGTCGCCGGATGACGCATTGCCGTCAAGGTTGACCGTGACCGCACCCTGCGCCGACGAATAGTCCGCCGTATCCAGGCCATCGCCGCCCTGCAGAGTGTCCGCGCCCATGCCGCCGATCAGCACATCGTCGCCAATCCCGCCGCTCAGGATATTGTCGCCCGCATCGCCTGTAAGCCGGTCGGCAAATGCCGAGCCAATCAGACGCTCAATGCCCGACAGTGTATCGCCCTGCGCATCGCCGCCAATGCCGATGCTGCCATCCAGCGCCACGGTGACGGCACTTGCGGAGGTGCTGTAATCGGCCGTGTCCTGGCCCTCGCCTCCCTGCAGGATGTCCGCGCCCGCGCCGCCCGACAATATGTCGTTGCCCGCCCGGCCTTCCAGCCGGTCGTCGCCCGCACCACCGATCAACCGGTCATCCAGCGTGGAGCCGATCACATGTTCAATGCTGATCAGCCTGTCGCCGTCCGCGTCGCCACCTTCCGAAATGCCGCCGTCCAACCGGACGGTGACGGCAAAGCGCGACAGGCTGTAATCCACCGCGTCATTGCCCGCGCCGCCGTCCAGCGTGTCCGCGCCGCCCAGGCCGAGCAATATGTCGTCGCCCGCACCGCCGCGCAGCGTGTCCGCACCCGCCGTGCCAATCAGCGTATCGTTGAAATTGGAGCCTTCCAGCCCCTCAATGCTGACGAACCGGTCGCCGACCGGATCGCCGCCGTTCAGGGTCGATCCGTCAAGCGCAACCTGCACGCCATTGGCCGACCCGGCATAGCTGGCGATGTCGAAACCGTCGCCGCCGTCGATCAGGTCGGCGCCCGCGCCGCCCTCGATCACATCGTCGCCCTGTCCGCCATGCAGCGTGTCCGCACCGGCGCTGCCGGTCAGGCGATCGGCGAAGTTGGAGCCGATCAAATTCTCGACATTGACGTAAGTGTCGCCCTGCGCGTCGCCGCCAATACCCGCGCGCCCGTCAAGATAAACGGTAACGCCAACATTGCTGTAGCTGAAATCGGCCGTGTCGATGCCCGCGCCGCCGTCGATATGGTCCGCGCCTGCGCCGCCGGTCAGCGTATTGTTTCCGGCATCGCCGACCAGCGTATCGGCATGGGCCGATCCCTGGATCGCCTCGATATTGCGCAGGACATCGCCCTGCGCGTCGCCGCCAACGCCCGCGCGCCCGTCCAGATAGGCGGTAACGCCCTGCGCCGAACCCGAATAGTCCGCAACGTCGAAGTCCGCGCCGCCGTCCAGAGAATCCGCACCCGCGCCACCGATCAGCCTGTCATTGCCGCCCGCGCCCTCCAGCGTGTCGGCCGCGGCCGATCCATGCAGAATGTCGTTCCGGCTGGTGCCGATGACATGCTCGATGCCGGTCAGGACATCGCCTTCGGCCTGGCCGCCCCGTGACGCCGTGCCGTCAAGGAATATCTCGACACCGGCGCTATCCCCCGCGGCAGCGCCATCGCGCGCATGGGTGTAGTCCACGGTGTCGAAGCCCGCACCGCCCTCGATACGATCCGCGCCAGCGCCGCCGTCAAAACTGTTGTTCCTGGCGTCGCCAGTCAGCGTATCGTTATAGGCCGACCCGATCAGCCCCTCGACATTGGCGTAGGTGTCGCCCCGCGCATATCCGCCACTGCCCGTGCCGGTGCCCAGATTTGCGTTCACGCCCGCATTGGACTGAACATAGCTTACAATGTCATTGCCATTGCCGCCATCGATCTGGTCCTCGCCCGCGCCCGCGATGATCCTGTCATTGCCGTCGCCAGCCGTGACGATGTTGCCGGGAGGATTGGAGTAAAGGACGTAGACCGGATCGCCGCTGACTGGATCAGTAACGACCATGTCGCTGGCGCTGGTGACGACCTTGATGCCGAAATGGGTGGAGACCTCGACGCTGTTCGTGCTGTTCTTGCCGTCGGTGGACAGGCCAAGCTGGACCGGCAGGAAAAATTCGTCCTGGAAGCCGCTGGAGGCAACCGCCTTCCCTTCGGCCGGCAGCGCGTAGATCAACTGCACGTCGAAGGAGAAATGCGACTGGTTGGCCGGCACCGGGACGGTGGCCCCGGTGGAGTCCGTCATCGTGGTGATCTTGGTGATGTTGCCTGCGTCCACCGTGACCAGCCAGCCCTTGTCGGTCAGGGTAGCATTCGCAACCGAATAGCCCTCCGGCAGCGACGGCAGCAGAATGGACATCAATGTCAGGCCCTTGGCCGGGACCATCGCCTCGACATGCAGGGTGCGCAGCGACGTGCCGGACGGCGCCTGGGCCGGATTGTCGGCATAGATGACATCATCGCCCGACGTGCCGTTGACGATCTCCTTGGCCGATTGCGCCGAATAGGCCGCGTCCCTGGATGATGTCGCGCCGCCGGTGGAGCCTTGGACGACTGTCTGGCCGTCCTGAGTGCCGGTCGTCACGCCTTCCTTGTTATACAGCGTGAAGGTCAGCTTCGGCACCAGCTTACCAATGCCTGCGGGGCCGATCGCGTCGTCCGGGCTAGGCTCCACGGCGCGCGCAGAAGGCGGACTGGACGGTGCGCTCGATGAGGACGGCGTGCTACTGATCTTTTCGGTCAGGCGCTTGGATTCCTGATCGAACTTGTGCTGATTCTCTTCCTTCTGGGCGGCCGCCTGCTGCGATTCCGCCGCGTCCTGCGGCTGGATCGCGCCGGACTGGTCCTTGTGGCCATCCGCCTTGGTGTCGTTCGCTTCGTCGGATGAGGCGGAGGACAGGCCGAGCTTGATCGGCGTCGTCTGCTCCTTGATCTCGCCAACGCTGTCGATCGCCTGCTGGGCGGAGATTTCCTTGTCGGTGAACACCAGTACCGGCTTGCGGCCGGAGAATACGGCCAGCGCCATGCCGGGGATGACGATCTTGCTGCCGTCCTCGAACACCAGCACAACGTCGATATCGACGATTTCGACCTTGAACGGCTTATAGGCGATTTCAAGCTTCGCCAGATCGTCGTCACCCAGTTGGATGACCTTGGCGGCGCCATAATTGGCGGAACCCTGCGCCACGATCGCGGCGTCCGTGGGCGCTCCTGCTTCGGCTTGCGGCGCGGCCTTGGCGGCATGGGCTGCCCGGTCCATATCCGGCACGGACTTTCCCCTGCCTGCCATGATGTTCTTGAACCAAGCCATTTTCGCGCAAAATCCCCAATCTTGGACGATCAGACTAGCCGCGCTTGTGTTTAGGAATGGTAAACGCCACGTTTACCTTGATGGCCCGGACCGGGGCCAGGCGGTCACTTGCCGCTGCGCGGCGCGGGCATGACGATCTGCGGCAGAGGCTCGCCACTGCTGACGAGATCGAACAGGCCGCCCAGTTTTTGGAGGACCCGGTATTCGCTCAGCATTTTGGCAGTGTTGTTGGCGATCTGGTTGGCGCGCGCAGCAAATAATATCTGCTGGCTGTCGAGCAGATCGAACACCGTCCGGCGGCCCTCGCGGAATTGCTGCGCATAGAGGTCGACGACCTTTTCGGATGACCCGATTTCGGCGTCGATCGTCGCCATCTTGGCCCGCGCGGCTTCCAGAGCATTGAAATCTATACGGATATCCTGCTCCACCTCCCGCCGGCGGCGGTCCAGTTCATAATCGGCTTCACGCAGGCGCGCGTTGATCCGGTTGCGGATGGCGATGTCCGCGCCGCCGTTGAAGAAGCTGTAGGTCAGCGTGACCATGGCGCGCGCATCGCGGTTGACGCCGGTCGCGCCCTGCACGTCATCCTTCCAGTTGCCCTGCGCCTGAAAACCGATGCGGGGGAAGAAGGTGCCGGTTTGGCTGGCGCGCTGACGATCCAGCGAACGGCGATCCTCAACCGCCTGCGCCATGCGCGGGCTGTGATCGTCGATCATCGCGACAGCCGCATCGGCCGACATCGGCAGAGACGATGCCGTCGGCGGCAGATCCACGGCGATGCCGGGCAGATGATTGGTCAGCCGGCGGTAGGATTCCCGCGCCTGCTCCAGCGCGCTCTTGCGGTCCAGCAGATCGGCTTGGACATTCTCCAGCCGGGCCTTGGCGCGGCTGACGTCCGCAGGCGTGGTCAGGCCCAGCTCGTTCTGGATCTTGACCATCTTCAGAATTTTTTCGTGGGCGGTGATCTGCTGCTCGGCCAGTTCAACCAGCTTCTGGTTCTGCAGCAGGGTCATATAGGATGTGGTGATGTCGAAGGAGATCGCCTCGATCCGTTCGCGTGTGCTCCACTGGGCGCTGCGATAGTCCGCCCGCGCCCGCTTGATGTCATTGATGGTCGTGCCGAAGTCCCAGAGATTCTGGCTGAGCGTCACAATGCCCTCGCCCCGGCGCAGCTTCGTGATGTCGCCCAGCGCGGGGTCGTTGAACTCGCCGCCAATCGCAACCGCCATGTCGAGATGCGGCATATAGCCCGCGCGCGCTTCATCGACGCCATATTTGGCGTCGTCCTGCCGCGCGAGGGCGATCTGGATTTCCGGGTTGCTCTTGAGCGCTTCGACAATCGCATTGCGCAGCGATTCCTGCGCACCCGGCGGCGGCACAGCCGCTGGCGTCATGGCGTCGGCGATGCTGGTTGGAACCGGCGCGCTTGACGCGGAGATATCCGCCTGAACCGGCGGGGCCTGCGCGGGATCGGCAACGGCGGCCATCGCCACCGGCTTGTCCTGAGCTTCCGGCGCAGCCGGGGCTGGCGCCGCAGCTTCGGGTGCGGCTGCAGGAGCCGCAGCAACCGGCGCGGGATCGGCCGCCGGAACAGCGGCAGGCGCGGCATCGGCCTGCGCAACACTGGTCGGAGCAACGCTGACTGGCGTGGCATCGACTGGCGCAACGCTGGCCTGCGCCATCGCTGGCGGAACCGGCGTTTCTACTTTTGCAGGATCGGCAGGAACAATCGCGGGTGCGGCGGCGGCCACCTGCACCGGAACGGCCGCAGGCGTCTCCGCATAGGGGTCGACCATCTCCAGCCAGGGAGCCGGGCGCAGACCTACGGCGTCGGCCAGAGGCTGACCGTTCGGCATCGGCCCTGCAGGCGCTGCCTCATAATAATAGCGGTCGGCTGCTCCCGCGACCGAATGCAGCAACAGGGGCGCACAGGCCGCCGCCGCCAGAATGTGGCGGGCGATGGTCGGTACGAACAGGCCCTTGCCCGTGCGAATCCGCATGTCCCCCAAAGAAAATCTCCTCGCAGCATGCCGAAGTCCGGCGCGCGTCCACACTGGATTGCGCCTGCGTGGTTAAAACGGAGTTAAGGATAAGCCGAAACGATTGCGCTTTTTGCGCGAAGATGGCTCAAACGGGCGCGCAACACATGCGCCGATATTGAAATTTACTGCCAACTTCCTGATTCAAGCCACTGTTCTAGCGCCTTAAAATGCAAAGGCTGCGTGAACGACGCTCTGAAATGATCGTCCCCCGCCTCAATCACCGTGGCCAGCCGTTCTTCCAGACCTTCGATGCCCACGGTAATGATTTGACCCGTCGTCACGCCTTCACATCCCTGCAGGATGGCGTCGCCCAGCGACACAGTGACCAGATGGCAGCGGCTGCGGCGATGATTGATCGTTACAAAGACGGACGCATCGCGCGCGAACCGGGGAAAAATGCCTGCCTCGGCGCTGACATCCGTCTGCGCATGATCGGTCAGGATCATCTCGCCGCTTGCATCCACCAGCTCTATGCCCGCCCGGAAATTCTCGCTCCAACGGACCACGCCGGCAACGCAGAAACCGGACCGCAACTGCACAGCGATATCCTCATTGACCGCCAGCGGCATGCGCGTGTCGATCATCATTCCGGTGTCAGAGAGATTGCGGATGCGGCAGAGCGCGCTGCGCCCTTCCTTGGCGATACCCGCATTGATCAGCACGGATACGACGCGATTGTCGCTCCGCCGGTCGGTTTCGACAGCCTGGGCGCTGTTTATGGGCGACATCTCTGTCATCGGCCGCGCCCCCGGATGATCTTTCCCGCCATCATGCCGCCTTCGTCCCGCCGTTGCTGATCGCGGTGTCCCCGACCAGTTCGGTCAGCATATCCTCGTCGATCGGCTCGTCGAAACGGATGCCGAAGCCTGCGGGCGTGGTGTTGACGATGCGCCCGAAAATCTCCTCGCTGCCCACGGTGAGGCATACGGGTACGTCGCGCCGCGCCATCAGATAGGCAAGCTTGGGCCTGAACTGCGCGCCGCCGCAGGAAAAGTCGGTCACCCGCCCCTCATAATTGATCATCCGGTCGATCACGATCAGCGTCGCGTCAAGCTGACAGGCGAAACGCGCCGTCGAGCGGCTGAATGCCGGTTTGCGGGAGAAGATACGGTGAAGGGAAATGCCCATGGTTCGATGCTCTCTCTTTCCGCCTCAGCCCTGACCCGCGCCCGTGCCAGTCGCGCGCGTCTCTCCCAGAGCGGGAGGCGTGGCGCGCGCATTGCGCTCCGCCTCGGATTCCTCTGCAAGGTCGAGCCGCCGCTTCAGCACGTCCAGTTCCAGCCGGGCGCCATGCAGCCCCGTCGCCGCCAGCGGATCGCCACTCTGGACCGCCTGCGCCGCTTCGGTCGCCTGCAACCGGTCGAGCAATGCCAGCAGGCGCGCCTGATTGCCCTCATTCTGGGAGATCATTTGCGCCAGCACATCCTGGTCGCTTTTCCTTCCGGCCTCGATGCGCTCGATGGACTCGCCCAGCGATTTCTCCACCGCCTTGGCAATCTGGCCCTGATTGATGCTGGTGCGGCGGATTTCCGCGCACAATTTCTTGCCGTCGCTCCGGCCCCCGCCGCCAAAGATGCGTGAAAACAGTCCGCCCTTTTCACCACGCAAAAGGGTCTGGCTGGTCAGAAGCACTGGCTCCTTTTCCAGCATCGCCGCCTGCAGCGCGACCATGCGCTCCATCTGCGCGTGCAACTGCGCACCATCCAGCGCGGCGCGGCGGTCAGTCATGGCGCTCATCGCCTCCAGCATCTGGCGGATCGCCATGCGGTCCCGCTCGGCCATGTTGAACAGGCCATGGAACTGGCTGACCATCATCGTCTGGTTCTGCGCAAGATCCTCCACCACACGGGCGATCGGCTCCAGCAGCGGCGTCGGATCGGTCACCTTGTCGACGGATTGCGAAAGACGGGTAACGCTATGCGCCATCTGATTGATGGCGTGCTGATTCTCGCCGGCGTTGCGGGTATTGCCCAGCACCGCCTCACGCAATTCGCGCAACTGCTTGCCGCCGAACTCCAGCGCGCGGATGACGCCGCTGAAATCGACATTCGCGCCGTTCGCCTGCGCCTCATGCGGGTTTTCCAGCGCCGCTAGGTTGGACAGCCAATGCTCGAACTCGTTGCGCAGCGTTTTCATCGCGCTGGTCATGCAGCGTTCGAACGCGCCCAGCACCATCGACGTCATAAGGCCGAACAGCGAGGAGCTGAAACCCACGGACATGCCGTTCAGCGGGCCTTTCATGCCCTCGATCAGCTTGCCGAAGCTGTCCGAACCGCCCGCGCCGGAGATATCCATGCCGCCGATCAGGTCACCCACCGAATGCACGGTTTTCATCAGGCCCATGAACGCGCCGAGCAGGCCCAGGAACACCATGAGGCCGGAGAAGTAGATGATCGTCGACTTGCGATCATTGATGCGCTGGTCGACGTCATGCAGCAGCGTCTGCACGGTATGGTTGGAAATATGCAGGGAGCCGGACTTGCCCAGCTCCTCTGTGATCATCCGGTATCCCTGGCCGAGCAGTTCCGGTTCCTGGAACACGATGGCGGGATGGCGATAGGGGTTGAGCGGCCGCTGTGATCGCGATCCATAGTCGACCTGCAGCGCTTTGAGCGCCAGCACCTCATTTTTCAGCGCGAACACATGGCGAAACGCCAGGAATGCGGCCAACCCAAAGGTCGCGAAGATGGACAGGTTCAGCGCCGCCTTCGCCTTGATGCCGGAGATGACGAATTCATGCGCATAAATGCCAAGGCCGATCAGGACGACCATGATCGTGGTCATCTTCAGCAGTTCGGACCGGATTTTCTTTTCCATCGTCGCGTTCTTTCGCTGCTCGGCTCAGGTCATCGGTTCAAGGATCAGGGCTTCAGGACGACGCGCACATTGTGCCCGTCCTTTGCCGAAGGGTCGGTCACCCGCACCTGCGTATTGACGTCGGACGGGTTGATGCCCGCCTTGATCAGAAGGTTGCGGGTCATCGCCGCGCGGTAGAAAGCCAGGCGCTGCGCCTCGGAAATCGAGGAAGCCTGCGGCGCGAACGACCAGATTTCATATTTCATGCCCGGACGCTGCTTGGACTTCAGGAAGTCGGTCACCTGCTTGGCGTTGGCATCGTCATAGCGGACAGCCATCGGTTCGAAATCGACGCGCAGCAGGACGTCGGCGGTCTTTACCTCCACGCCCTTGGTGTCGTCGGCATTTTCCATTGCCTTGACCGCAATCTTCATCGTGTCGGGCGTCTCGCGCGTGCGGATGGTCAGCTTTTCCGCGCCGTTGACGGGATCGGACTTCAGAATGGAGCCAAGTTCCGCCACCGAGCTGCCGGTTTCGGCGTCCGGTGAACGGATGGTCTGGTTCTGCTGCCCCGGCGCCCCGCCGGTCGCACCGCCAGCCGCGCCTGCGTCGGCGCTGTTCTCGCCCGTCTTGCCCAGCGCTTCCTTGGCTTCGATCTGCTTCTTGAAATGCTCCATCGTGCGCTGCGACAGCACCATGACGGCGGCGCTCATGATGACGAGCAGGAAGGTCACGACCATGATGACGGTCGTCAGCACGTCGACGAACGCCGGCCAGTGATTGACTTCCCCCTCTGACGATGCCCCTGCCACTTCATACCCCCGAAAACCGCGGAAAATCGCCCCGCGAAAAAACTGGTAAATGCCGTTTAAACCAAATTGTCCTAATCAAGCCCTAACGCCGTAACGATTAGGCTGCGCGCACGCCGGATTGCTGATTGCGCATCATTGCAATGATTTCCGCGCGCGGCCGGTCGGCGACGATCTTGCCCTCATCCAGCCAGATCACCCGGTCGACCAGATCGAGCAGCGCCATGCGGTGCGTCGCGACGATCAGCGTCTTGTCCCGCGCCGCCTCACGCAGCCCCTGGATCACGGATTGCTCACTGGCGATGTCCATCGAAGCGGTCGGCTCGTCGAGCAGCAGCACATTGGGGTCGCGCACCAGCGCGCGGGCCAGGATGACGGACTGGCGCTGACCGCCCGACAGCTTGCTGCCGCGCGGGCCGACCTTGCGGCCATAACCCTCGACGCTGCGGCTGACGAAGCCGTCAAGGCCCGACGCCATGATGGCGCGCTCGACAACCGCTTCCTCCGGTTCTTCCAGGCCGAGCAGGATATTTTCCCAGATCGACGTATCGAACAGGGCGGCATCCTGCGCGGAATAAACGATGCTCTGGCGCAGATGCGCGGCGGCATATTGGCTGGCGGCATGGCCGTCGACCGTCATCGCGCCCGCCTGCGGCTCGATCATCCCGGCCAGCAATTGCAGCAGCGTCGACTTGCCCGATCCGGATTTGCCGATCAGCGCGATCTTCTCGCCCGGCTGGAAGGAAACGCTAAGGTCCTTCAGGCTCGGCGCCGCGCCCTCCGCATAGGTGAAGGCGACATTCTGCAGCCGGATATCGCCATTGACCGCCCGGCGCTTGATCGACGGATCGGAAACGTCGCGTTCCGGCTCCATCGCCAGCAGTTTGGAGAGGCCCGCAAATTGCGACAGGCTCTGATAGCCCTTGGAAATCATGGAAATAGCGGACGATACCGGCACCATAGCCCGGCCGGTCAGCATGGTGACGGCGATCATCGCGCCGGTCGTCATCACATTGTCCTTGATCTGAAACACGCCGATGACGACGACCATGACCGTCACCATCTGTACGATCAGCCCGGCCATCGATCCGGGCAGTTCGTTCCACTTGCGCGCGGACTGGGAGCTCATGCCGATATGGTCGGACACGATATCCCACTGGCGCAGGAAGCGCCCTTCGGCCTGATTGGCCTTGATGGTGGTCAGCCCCTCGGTCACATCAACGACGAGGTTATTGCGCGCCTGCATCAGCTTGGACGCGCGCTTGCTGCTGAGCTTCAGCGCATAGCTGGCGACGAAGCCGACCATGACCAGCGCCGCCGCGCCCACCACGGGTCCAGCGACCGTCCAGCCGCCGATCAGCATGATCAGCGCCACATAGGCGAAGAAATAGGGCACATCGACCAGGAAGGTGACGATCGCCTGCGGCACCAGCAGCGCCAGCGCCTCGACATCGCGCAGCGCCGTCATCAGGCCGCCGACGGTATTTTCCGACTTGCCGGTGCGGCCATGCAGGAACGACGTCATCGCGCGATGCTGGATCGCCTGCCCCACGCGCACGCCGATGGCGTCGACATAGCTGCCGCGCACATGTTTGAAGGTGAACTCAAACAGCAGCACCAGCACCACGCCCGCCGATAGCGCCCAGAGCGATTCAATGGCGAGGTTCGGCACCACCCGGTCGTAGATGGCGCGCATATAAAGCGGGATCGCAAGACCGCAGAGGTTGAGCAGCGCCGCCGCCAGCAGAAGCTGCCCCAGCCGCTTGCGTTCGCTCAGGAACACGCCGACCAGCCACAGGCGGGGATTGCGGCGGACGAAGGATCGCTCCTCCTCCATGCCAAGCCCATTGGCGGGATCGACATGACCGCACACCAGTATCTCGGCGGCGATCACCGGCTGCAGCACGGCGGCCGGGATCATCTTGTCCCCTTCCGCATCCGCCATGACCAGCGCGCCGTCCGCCTTGACGTCGACGATCAGCACTGCGCCGCCCTCGACAAGCGCCAGCGCGGGCAGTTCATGCTTTTCCATCGTGGCCAGGCTGCGGCTGTCCCAGCGCGCATCGATATCCGCGCGGGCCATCGCCAGCGGCGCGAATTTGGGGTCCATATCGCCATTGGCGGCGGGCAGCGCGGCGACCAGCATATCGCGGGACGCGGGCTTGCCGCACCGGGCGCTCAGCCTTTCCAGCGCAATCACGAAGGGCAGCGGATAGACCGCCCCGCCCCATGCCTGCGCTGCCTCAGCCGCTTTGTGCGCGCGCCTGCCATAGCTGACGCGCGACAGCTTGGTGCCAATCCGGCCGACCAGGCTGACGCCCGCTTCCTGCTGTGAAACCTGCATAATAGGAACAATCCCCATTGGTCCGATCAAAGCATTAAGCATTTTTAAGGATAATGATTGGTAAACGCGGCTTCAGATTTTTTGGGGACCGTCACATGAACTTCAGCGCCATAAGGGACCGGATCATTCGCGCGGCAGGCGGCGAAAGCCTGTTTCAGGACGTTTCGGCCAAGGAAATGGCGTCCGCTTTTGCGGGCAATGTGAAGATCGCCAGCGCCCCGGTTGACGGCATAGCGCCATGGAGCGCCCGGATCAGGACAGACAAGTCCCACCGCACGCTCAAGATTCTGGCGACACTGGTCGTCGCCTTCCTGATGTGGGCGGTGTTCTTTCAGGTGGACAAGGTCACGCGCGGCGGCGGCCGGGTCCTCCCCTCGGTCCAGAATCAGGTGGTCCAGCATCTTGAGGGCGGCATTGTGAAGCAATTGCTGGTCCAGGAGGGCGAGCGCGTCCGCAAGGGACAGGTGCTGATGCGCGTCACCAACCAGACGACCATCGCCGATTTCCAGAACGCCCGGACCGATGTCGTGGCCAAGCGGATCGCCCTCGCGCGCATGGACGCGGAAGTCAGCGGTACGGGCAGCTTCACCGTGCCGGACGAACTGCGCGACGCCGCGCCGGAAATCGCGGCTTCCGAAGAAGCGCTTTTCTATTCCACCCGTAACCAGCGCGGCCAGGAAACCGGCATTATCGACGAACAGGCCCGCGCCCGCCGCGCGGAAATCGGCACGCTGCAGTCGCGCCTTACCAATCTGCGCGGCGAGGAACGGCTGATGATCACCCAGCTCGACAAGCTGCAGCGCGCCTATGACGCCGAAGCGATTTCGGAGCGCGAGGTGCTGGACAAGAAAGCGATGCTGCTCGCCCTGCGCACCAAGATCGCGGACGTGCAGAACCAGATCCCGGAATCCATGGCGCAGCTCAGCGAAACCTCCGCCCGCCGTGGCGAGGTGTTCACCAAGTCGATCCAGGAGACGAAGGCGAAGGCCGCCGAACTGCGGCTGGAACTGTCCAAGGCCGACGAAAATCTGGGCGCCTATAGCGACAAGGAATCCCGCGAGGAAATCCGCGCGCCGATGGATGGCGTCGTCAACAAACTCTACGTCCAGACCGTGGGCGGCGTCGTGCGCGGCGGCGAACCGCTGGTCGAGATCGTGCCGGTCGACAAGGTCGTCATGGTCGAGGCCCGCGTGATGCCCAAGGACCGCGGCAACATCTGGCCCGGCCTTCCCGCCACCATCAAGATCTCCGCCTATGACTCCGCCATCTATGGCGGGCTGGACGGCAAGGTGATCGACGTGTCGCCCGACGTCATCCAGGACCAGAAAGGCGAAAGCTATTACCGCGTCCGCCTGCGCGCCGACACGACCAAGTTCGGCGCGGACAAGCCGGTGATCCCCGGCATGACCGCGGAAGTGAACATCAAGTCCGGTCGCCAGTCGATCATGGACTATATCCTCGGCCCGCTGATCCGCATCCGCGACAGCGCCATGCGGGAATAGGGGCTGGCCCCGGCAGATCGGCAGACAAGCGGCCGCCGGATGATCTCCGGCGGCCTTTTTGCGATCGGGCATGAAGTTCACTGGCGGGCGATTGCCGCCTTGTGAGCGAGAATATTGCGGACTCCTGCTCGATTTGGGGAGCGAAGTTGCGGAAGTTGCGGGTTGTGAGCGGTTTTGGCCGGAACGTCGCATGTAGGTCGCACATACGTCCCAGTTGCGTCGCACCGGTACGCTGGCGGGATCATCGACGTCGCGCCTTGCGCGGCGAGTGGGGCATTGTGTTCCATGCGGTGAAGTAGATCACACGCTCCGGCATGTAGGACAGGCGTTTGGCCGGAAGCGGACTCCCCCCGTTCGGGCTGAGCTTGTCCAAGTCCTGTCCTTTCCTAAAAAGAAAAGCAGCCCTTCGACAAGCTCAGGGCGAACGGGTTGTTACGACCAAAAGTGCAAAGTCCCACTCTGCTATTGACCGTCATCCCGGCGAAAGCCGGGACCCATATCTCCCCCTTGCCAGCCGCCTGCCGAAGGCGAGATGGGTCCCGGCTTTCGCCGGGATGACGGATAACAGTGCCATGTTTCGACCAAGAGCGACCTCACCTTCCGTTCGCCCTGAGCTTGTCGAAGCCTGTCCTGAGCGCCTGCCTTGCAGGCAGTCGAAGGGGGCTGCACTTCTTCTCAAGAACAGGACGGGGCTTCGACAAGCTCAGCCCGAACGGATCAAGGAGGAGCAGTCAGACCGCTAACCACCCCCTT
>NZ_MINO01000086.1 GCF_001757355.1 Sphingobium phenoxybenzoativorans | reverse complement strand
TCGCGCAGCTGCTTCTGTCGATGAAGCTGCCCAGCTTGCTGCCAGCCATCGAAGCCGCGATTGCTGATGGGAACGCCGTTGTCGTCCAACTGGTCTCGACGGCAGAAGCCATGCTCAACCGCCGGCTTGCCGACCTGTCTGAAGAGGAGCGCGAAGCTCTCGAGATCGACCTCTCTCCGCGGGAATATGTGATCGACTATCTCACCAAGAGCTTCCCCGTCCGCCTGATGGCCGTGTTTACCGACGAAAATGGCAATCCTCGCTCCGAGCCGATGAGTGACGAGCATGGCGCTCCCGTGCTCTGTCGCTCTGCGCTTGCCGCACGCGACCGGATGATCGAGCAGCTCTGCGCCTTGCCGCCCATCGCCACAGCCCTCGATGCCATCATCGAACGCTTCGGCGTTGACCAGGTGGCCGAAGTCACCGGTCGCACACGTCGGCTGATCGTCGGCCGCGATGGTCGCCAGAAACTCCAATCCCGCTCGCCGCGCGCCAATGTGGGCGAAACCCAGGCCTTCATGGACGGTGACAAGCGCATCCTGGTGTTCTCCGATGCCGGGGGAACGGGGCGCAGCTACCATGCTGATCTTGCCGCCAGGAACCAGGCCCGCCGCGTCCATTTCCTGCTCGAGCCGGGTTGGCGGGCTGACGCCGCAATCCAGGGGCTTGGCCGGACCAATCGCACCAATCAGGCATCGGCCCCGCTCTTCAGGCCCGTGACGACAGATGTGCGCGGCGAGCGCCGCTTCATCTCTACGATCGCGCGGCGCCTGGACAGTCTTGGTGCTCTTACGCGCGGGCAGCGCCAGACCGGCGGGCAGAACCTGTTCGATCCCGCTGACAATCTCGAAAGCATCTACGCCAAGGAGGCGCTCCATCGCTGGTTCGGCCTGTTGTTCACCGGCAAGCTCGAAGCCGTCAGTCTCGGGCGCTTTCAGGAGCTGACAGGTCTCCGGATCGAAGCGCCTGATGGTTCGATGGTCGATGACCTGCCATCGATCCAGCGGTGGCTCAACCGCATTCTTGCGCTTCCCATAGCCCTGCAGAACGCGATCTTCGACGAGTTCATGGGGCTGGTCGAAGCGCGCATCGATGCCGCCCGGCAGGCCGGCACGCTCGATCTCGGCCTCGAGACGATTGCAGTCGAGGACTTCGCGGTCCTGTCCGACACGTTGTTGCGAACAGATCCGGCTTCAGGAGCGACCACCCATCTCCTCGAACTGGAAATCGCCAGAGCCTTGAAGCCACTCACACTGAAGCGGCTCGAGGAGCTTCACGGCATCACCGGGCAGCGGCAGCGGCCGGTTCGGAACGCACGCTCAGGTCGAGTCGCCTTGCTGGTGCCCGCCCGAAGCATCCTTGCCGATGACGGTACGCGCGTGACCCGCTTCGAATTGCTGCGCCCGCTCAAGCGCAGTCACATCACCGAGGATCAGTTGGCGGAGAGCAGCTGGGAGGATATTGCCATCGACACCTTCCGCGATGCCTGGTCAACCGAGGTCGCGGAGGCGCAAACCAGCCACAAACGCGAGCGCCTCTATCTTGCGACCGGCCTCCTGCTGCCGGTCTGGGACAAGCTACCGTCCGATTTCGTGAGGGTGAGCCGCATCTCGGCAGCAGATGGCCGTTCGCTCCTCGGCCGCGAGGTTCCCGCCCATTGTGTGCCCGAACTGTGCCGAGCGCTGGGTCTGGAGCGCGAGCAAACGCTTTCCGCCGACGACATTGTCCAGACCGTCCTGGCAACGGGCAGGGCTCTGGAGTTCGCGGGCCGAGAGCTCATCATGGTCAAGCGCAGCCTGGTCAATGGCTCACAGCGAATTGAGCTTACGGGATGGAGTGCAGCTCGCCTCGACTGGTACAAGGCGCAAGGCTGCTTCACGGAGATTATCCGTTACCAGACGCGCCTCTTCGTGCCGATCGAAGGCGCCGCGAGCGTGATGGCCAGACTGGCATCATCGGTATAGCTCCTTGCCAAATGGCCCCATTTGGCCTATATGATGCCATATGGAGAACTGCCATGCTGGCCCTGCAACCCGTTGATACTGCCGTTACCGCCTTCCGTCCCGATCCGATTACCCAGGACGAGGCAGCTGCCATGTTCCGGGCAGTCCTCAATCTGTTCGGCAAATGGGAGCTGACCGACGAGCAGGCGGCAACGCTGCTCGACATGCCGGTGCGCTCTTATCGCCGATGGAAGGCGGAAGGTCCCGGGCGCGTTTCGCGTGATGGGCGTGCGCGTCTCTCCAACCTCTTAGGCATCCACAAGGCGCTTCGGATCATCTTCTCTGAAGCAACGCGTGGCTATGCCTGGATCAGGGTAGCGAACGACGCGTTCGACGGAGCCTGTGCGCTCGACGTAATGCTGGGAGGCGAGCTCACCGACATCATGCGAGTGCGTCGCTATCTCGACGCCGAGCGCGGTGGCTGGTGAGCGAAGCGATAGATATCCCGGTTTCCCGAGTTGAGTGGAAGGGCGCTGTCAGGATCATACGCAGCGCCTTTCCGCCGATCGACCTGTTCGAGGATATCGCTGACCCGGCCGACTGGCCGCTGCTGATCTCGGCGGAGCAGAAGACCAATCCGCGCATCATGGCGACGATTGGCAATCTCGACCTCGTTCCGGTTGGCCGCCGCGTCGGTGGCAACGGCGCCTCCTACCTCATGGCGCCATTCACCCACATTAGCACAGATCGGCCAAGCCGGTTTACAGATGGCAGCTACGGCGTGCTGTATGTTGGGGGCCGTTTTGAAACCGCGCTATTCGAGACGATCCACCACCATGCCCGCTTCATGGTACGGACAAAGGAAGCGCCGGGATGGACCTCGCAGTTCCGCGAAATCGTCATGGCGGTCGATGCAGAACTGCATGATCTCCGACCTCAGGCGGGGGAGCCAGTTCCGGCGCTCGATCCCGACAGCTACACCGCATCCCAAGCGCTCGCGCGGCACCTCAGGGGCGCGAGATCGAACGGGATTGCCTACCCGAGCATCCGGCATCCCGGTGGGGAATGCGTCGCGCTCTTCTACCCAGACTGCGCGTCGAACCCCCTACAGGGGCGGCACCTCGACTATCACTGGGATGGCGCGCGGGTTGACCTCGTGCGTGATGCCGGATCAGGGACGGTTTTCCGTATCGTCGATTTGCCGCCCGATCCTGTCTGACCGCATAGACTGGGTTTCCGGCCGAGTGCTGTAGAGTCTCCGAGCGCAAATGATGGCCAGCAGGCTCATGCCTGCGAACCAGCCTTCACGAGTTCATGAAGGGCTTTGTCCGGCGACACCGGGCCCTTGTACAGCGGGCTACATGGTGTTTCCGCTAGCTTGGCGGAGATTGCCAAGAGGTCGTCGTCATCACCCTTCTCATAGGCATAGGCAGCCAGCCAGAATTCGGCCTGCCTAACGAATTCATTGAGGATGCCCACGACACTCCGGTTCGCGGTCTTTGCATATTGGACCTTGTCCATCTGCCAAACTTCCTGAGCGATGAATTCGCTTGGGACGCCGTGCTCCTTCAGAACCAGCACCAATTGTGAGGGGAATCTTCGAGCAAGCGTGGCCGCCGGGGCCAGCGGCATAAGCACGGGAAGCAGCGTGCGCTCAGAAACCAGCAACGCCACCTGCGGCTTGAACCGCGCCGGGTTTGCCGGAGGCTCCAACTCCTGAGAAGGTGGAGCCTATATGAGCAAGACAACGAACAAGTTTGCCCCGGAAGTCCGCGAGCGTGCGGTGCGGATGGTGGTCGATCACGAGCGCGATTATCCGTCCCGCTGGGCGGCGGTGGTGTCGATCGCGGAGAAGATCGGCTGCGTTCCGCAGACGCTGCATGAGTGGGTGAAGAAGGCTGAGGTCGACAGCGGCAGGCGTACTGGCGTGCCGACCGAGGTAGCCGACAAGATGAAGGCGCTGGAGCGCGAGGTCCGCGAGCTGCGCCAGGCCAACGAGATTCTGCGCAAGGCGTCGGCATATTTTGCGCAGGCGGAGCTCGACCGCCCGTTCAAGCGATGATCGCGTTCATCGACGATCACCGCGATGCCTATGGGGTCGAGCCGATCTGCCGCGTCCTGCCGATCGCCCCATCTACCTATCACGAGCGCATCGCGAAGCGACGGGATCCGGCGCGCCTGTCGGCGCGGGCGCGGCAGGATATGGCGCTCAAGCCTGAGATCGCGCGCGTATTCGCCGAGAACTTCGCGGTCTACGGCGTCCGCAAGGTCTGGCGGCAGATGACGCGAGAGGGCTTTCCGATCGCCCGCTGCACGGTCGCGCGGTTGATGCGTGAGATGGGCCTGGCAGGGGTGATCCGTGGCAAGCCCGTGCGCACGACCATCAGCGACAAGGTGGCGCCGTGCCCGCTCGATCACGTCAACCGCAGGTTCTACGCGCCGGCGCCGAACATGCTGTGGGTGTCGGACTTCACCTACGTCGCTACCTGGGCGGGGTTCGTCTACGTCGCCTTCGTCATCGATACCTACGCCAGACGGATCGTCGGTTGGCGGGCCAGCAGGACCGCCCATGCCAGCTTCGTCCTCGATGCTCTGGAGCAGGCGCTGCACGATCGCCGGCCTGCTCATCGCGGCGGCCTCATCCATCATAGCGACCGCGGGTCGCAATACGTGTCCATCAAGTACACCGAGCGCCTCGCCGAAGCCGGGATCGAGCCGTCGGTCGGCAGCGTCGGCGACAGCTACGACAACGCTTTGGCCGAGACTATCAACGGCCTCTACAAGGCCGAGGTGATCCACAGGCGTGGGCCGTGGCGCAGCTTCGAAGCCGTTGAATATGCCACGTTGGAATGGGTCGACTGGTTCAATCACCGCCGCCTACTCGAACCCATCGGCAACATCCCGCCTGCCGAGGCCGAAGAACAATATTATGCTGCCGCGGACAACATCGATATGGCAGCGTGACTCACAACCCAATGCCTCCGGCAGACCCGGCGCGGTTCAGCTTCCAGAACAGGACGGTGGCATACCGATTGCCCAGTGCGGTGTCACTCTGTCTGGGCTCAGCGATCTCGGGTTTGATCCGATCAAGCAGCTTCTTGGTGCAGTGGAGGTGGCGCATCGCGTCAAATGGATAATGTTATGTGTTCAGCACGTCCATTAACGCGACATGCATTGATCAACGGTCGGGATTGAGCGACCCCCGCTGGGACTTTGCAGCGGTTTGGAATCCAAGCATCAAACAACAGCTTTCGCCACCAACGGCCACCCCAGATATAAAGCCCTTGCTTCGGAAAAAAGTGTTCTTCGATAGCGTTCGCTGAATGCCAACGTGGGGCTCTAAATCGCACGCATAGAATAGCGCTGAAAGGCAGTTATCTCAAACATCGGAAGACGCACCGGCGACCGGAAGATCTCCGATTGTAGGAAATCTACCTCGGCGTCGACCAGATCGGAGGGAACCTCCTTCCACCACGCCCTCGGGCCAAGCGCTCGGTCTGCATTCCATTTGTAACCGCGATGCTTCAAAACGTCCTTCATCTCGAATGGCGCGGCATCCGCGAATATTCGCCAAGTTGGCTGGCGCGCAGTCCTCAAGACGCTGCTGAGCACCCGCTCGCCACTCTTTGGAAGCGTCATCGTCAAAAGCGCAATACCGGCCTCGCAATCATCGACCGCGCGGTGCGCGTCGAAAAAATACTTAAAGCCCGACAAGAGCTCCGACAATCGCCGCCCTTCGACGCCCTCTTCCTTCCAGGGAACATCGCACATCGTGCAGGCCCACGGTTTGGCGGAAAATATGGGGGAGATCCGTTCGACGAGCGGTCGGTCGAACGCGGCATTGTGGGCGATTATGATGTTCGCTTGCTCCACAAATGCTTCGATTGCGGGGATATCCAGCCGGTGACCAGCTACAAGCTCGTCTGTCAGGCCAGTGATTGCGGTTATCTCGGCGGGGATCGGGTCCGCTGGCTCATTGAACTGGTGCAACGGCTGTCCAACCGAAACGATTCGCTCGTCAAGGCCGTATTCGAACGGCGTGACGGAGATTTCGATTATCTCGCTGACGCGAACATCTAGGCCGGTACTCTCAACATCTAGAAACATGCCCGTTCGAGTCTGGACACCGTCGCTCGGCTCGATGCGTTCACTGAGCTTCAGTCGTCGGAGGACCCGAAAATCTCCCGACGCCTCAAGTCGGCGTGCCAGGTCTTCAAGGCAGCGTTCAGAGTCGGTGTTAGTCATCTGTCGCTCCACGTCAGCCGATGCCCCGCGGCGGTTCGTCCTGCATCGAGCGAGGGACGCCAAGCAATGGCTTGTCGCTTTTCAGCGGGTCTTCCCCTTCGACCGGAGCCACCGCACTGTTCGTTCCCGGCAGCCATCGATCATCGACGTACAGCCAATCGACGAGAGCCGGCAATGGAGCCATTGGCGGCATTTCATAGCGTTCGGATTTGAAGGAATCGGTCCGTTTACGGAGCCAGGCAGGATCGTCCGCAAACTCCTCAAGTACGCGAAGCGCCGCCAGCGTTTCTGCGATCGCGGCCTGGTATTCCGGTGACGGTTCCTCATCGCGGGCAGCGACATTCAGCTTCGCCCGCCAGACGGATTCGAGTTCTAGCGCCTTGGCGAGCTTGCTGCGTGCCTCCGCAAAGGTGAATGCTTTCCCTTCGATCGTCCGTGACCGGGGCTGACGCTGCTTGTTTGGATATGCGCCGATGCCGGCATGCCCCCCCTTCTCCGTCGCGAAAAAGATTGGAAGATGCGCGACAAGCCGCAAAGACCGATGCTGATAATGCGGTCGGGGGCGCTGATCCGTCGTTCTTAGCAAGTCCAGGTCGGCAATGACCATAGCCGCTTCGGTGTCGCCTAAGGGGCCGCTGTGTGAATCGCCAAGCTGGAAGATACCCGGAGCCTTGGATCCGTAGGGCGTCTTGATCCCTTCGGTCCGCTTCCACCCGTCGAGGCCAATGAAGCCGCTCTGACCGCAACTCGCATGCGGTACGACGGCATTGCAAAATGCAGTGACCAGTCCGGCAGCCAGATACTGGTTTTGCCCGAAGATATGATAATCGGCCGATCGGGTCGTCATGGCGGGAAGGACAATCAGCGTCCGCTGGAGCGCTTCGCCTCTAAGAAGCGCGCGGTTGGTGTCACCGGCGACCTTGGCTGCGTTGCGAAACGCCGTCCATCGAGCGAACTCGTAAATGTCATTGCTGACATGGTTGAACATTGTCTCGCCGCCCTTGCCTAGGCCGTATCGGTCAGCGAGTTCGTTGTTTTCCTCAATGATGCCGACGAAGTTCGCGCTGCTGGCATGCGGAAACATCTCCGAGCAGACGAGTTCCAATGAGAACGTCCCCAGCTTGAACGGATCCCTTTCGTCGACCAGCAACGGGTGCCATGGCTGGTCGAATGGCGGCCTGATCAATTCGCCGGCCGCAGCGGATGGGTAGCGCTTCTGCCGCGCATAATGCTCCACTTTCACGATCGCGCGGTCATCGACCTTCGCCTGCAGACAGGTCAAAACGGCTGTATGCGCCTCCCAACGGTTGATCCCCGGTGGTAACGGTCCGTCGATGGACGACCTATAGGGGGCCGTCGCGTTATCACTGAAATCCAGGTCGAGTTGCGTCGCATTGGGAACTCTGAAGGTGCCGCACCAAACGGTAATTTGCCGTGGTTGCGTCTTAAGCTGACGTGCGAGCCAGTTGATCGTTTCCGGTCGGAGACTGTATTCCGGGAATACGAGGCCATCGACCTTGAACTCCGCGCAGGCCTTCAGAACTTCCCGGATCAGCGCGCGGCGGCGGTGTTCGGACGTCGAAAGAAATACGCCGCCATTCTTAACGGTTGCCGGGTCAGCTGGCTTGTCACCGGAGGGAGAGACCAAACCTTCGTAAACCCCACCCTTGTGTCCCGGGCTGTAATAGCTGTCGGCAACATCCCATTGGACCAGCGCAACTCGATGCGTGCCGAAATTCTTGGCAACGGAACGATCGCTCCAGGATCGGACGCGCTTTCTGTCGATAAGCGCCAATGCCTCATCCAGCGTAATCAGATCGGACTGCGCGGATGGAACTATGGTATTTTCTAGCGAGGTCGCGGGGTCCTGGCCGGTAGAGGGATCATCTAAAGTGCCTTCAACGATTACCGGAACAGGCATGACTTCCGGCACCGACCGGCGCTCCGCAGGAGATGACTCAGTCTGGAGTGATCCTCCGAATGCGGCCTCGCCAAGCTTGCGCGAAACGAGATGCAGGCCAAGGATTTGATCGCCGCGGCGCGAGATCGAATACGGGAAGCGCATCCGGCTGCCGACCGGATAGGCCTCCATCGAAGCGCCACGTTCGCCTCGCACATAAGACACATCAATCTGCCACTCGGCAAGGCTGACGGAACTGCCGTCGGCCAGGCGCATGATCGGACGGTCGGCTTGGCTGTCGCCAGTTCGGGGATTCGACCAAGATATTTCATCGCTAACGCTGATTGCCGTCGAGTCGGTGACTTGCCGCAGAAGCGATGGCAGATCGGAGGGACGTTGCAGAAGAAGTTGCTCGAACACGTCCCACGGCCAATTGGGGGCGTTCGCGGTCGCTTCCGAGCTGCTAGCAAAATACCGCAGGAGGCCTTGGAGCGCAGCTTCAGCACCGGCAGGTCCAGAATGTATCTGCCATAGGGTCGGGCGGGTAAAATTGCCTAGCTGGCGTACGGGCACGACTTGGATGAGTATAGCGACCAGCACGACCCAGCCGGACGGCGTGATCTGGTCGCGTACGAAATTGAGCCCCCCGCGTTGGCCTAGAACCACTTGGCAGAACGCGCGCACGACCCTGGTAACCTGAATGGCGAGACTGGGGTCGGTGGTTGCCGACCCCTCATTGATCATGATTAGATCAAGGCCCACGATGTCCGATACCCAAGCAAGATCAAACTCGGCATCGGCGAGAAGGTTAAGCGAGTCCTCGGGCAAGCCGGCCGCGATTTCAAATGCTAGCGCCCGCAGATCCGCGATTGCAGCGAGTGTTTCAGCACCTGCTTCCAGCGCATTTAGCGAGTCCGCGGCGTCGCCAGGGATGTTTGTGCCCGCATTCCCGATTGCCACTGACAGTGTCTGCCAAGCCGCGGCGCTACGTCGGTGCGGCAGCGAGTGCGGGGTAGTGATGTCCCAGTGCTTAGCAGCTTCAGGAAGCGCGCGGCTCACCCTTCTGGTCGCTCGAGCAAGAAGCTCGGCTGCATTACCGTTCGAAGTAAGGTCGTCGAGCGCATTTATGCGCTCGCTCATGAACATTCCTTCAGAGACGGCTGCGACCAAGCAGGACGCCGCTTCGGCAGCGGTGCCGGCACGATCGAAATTCTCGAGCAACGCCAGGGCGCGGCGGATGCGCGTAGGGATCGGATTATCTGGCGCACCCTCGCCCGGCCCCCACCGATCGGCCCCAGAAAGCCGGGGAAGCACGCGCGCGACGATAGCTTCTCGCCGATGGAAATCCTCATCCAGCGCAGTTGCGGCCTGGGCATCCATCCCGGCGTCATCGTCATGGGATGGCTCGGCGCGGTTACAGGCGTCCCGCACGGCCCAGCCATAGCGCCACAAGTCCGCTCCATCCGAGTAAACGCCGCGCGCCTCCAGCGAGGGCCCGACACGGACGAACGCGTGGCCGTCGACGCTTGACCGAGGCGCCGGCCATGAAATTAGCTGCACGCTCGAAAAGTCGATAACGTCATCTGCGATGTTAGCGAAGAATGAGAACGCTGTCGGGACTGGCACACGTTCGGCATCGAGATTGAGTTGTTGCGCGAACAGGGTGAACCCGGCGCGGTAGAGATTTGCGATTTCTGCCGGCGACCATCTCCGGTCATTCTCGACTAACAGTCTGCAGCCTGCGGGGAGTGTCGCTTCTCGCAAGGCGACGCCAGGCACAGTCTGCTCATTCAAATCCGTCCAAGTCACGCCAACCGGCGGGGCTTCTGCTGCGTCGGGCGACGCGAGCAGTAAGCGACCATTAGGACACCACAACAGAATACCGGAGGACTTAAGGCCCGGTGGCGAGGGCAATGGCATCGCGCCCGGCGCGCCAGCAATCAACCGTGTCAACCGTGGTCGACGCGATGCGATAACGCCAAACACGGCGTACGTGACGTTGACCAACGTCGCTGCTGCATCAAGTTCGATTTCGGTCGGAGGCTCTGTACCTCCATCGATATCATTCCCCGGAGCCCAGATGCTTAGGATCGATTGTGTAGCGTTGACGACTTCGTTGGGGTCACGCAGCTCGGATAGCGTAAATGAGCCTGGACCTTCATCCTCACCATGGGCTGCTGCGCGCTGGAGTTCGACCAGTGTCTGATTAAGACGGGAGAAGGCTGCATCCGATGATTGCCCGCTCGCGACAACGAGGGTCGGCAACTGGCGTTCGAACGCGGCGTCGTGCTTAAGAAGTGAATGTAGCAAGCCCTCCGGTAGGGCCTGACCGCCACCTATATTCGGCAGAAGAAACTTGTGCAGGTGCGTGAACTGGAACGTGCGTTCGCGCGGTCCCAGCTGCTCGGCGGCGAGGCAGGCGATAATTCCGATCTGGCAGCGCGTGTCGAAACGTGAAAGCAGCCGGCCATCGTTGCTGCCAAGCAGCAGTGCTTCGAGCGGTGTAAACGGATCGTCAAGTACCGAGGCAGATAAGGTCTGCAGGTTGCGCGCAATGCGTTCGCACAGTTCTTCACCGAATGTGCCCGGAGGAACCGCGAAACGCAACGCCCTGTCTAGGCCCTCCATTGCCGCCAAAGCGATGTCGAGCCGGTCAGTTTCGGTTGCAAGTAGCAATGCGCGGGGTTCGGCCCTGGCGAGTAGCTCTGCAAAGGACGCAGCCAGACTTTCGCCCGAGGTGTCAGTCAGTCTGTCAGACGCGAAGCACCATAGGCGTCGATATGCATTGGCGCGGTCGTTAAACCGGATGTCTGCCGCAGTAAGTGCGATGCTGATCTTGGCGACCCCAATCTCGGCATTTCCCGGATTGTCGAGATCCGGATCAAAGAGAAGACCGAGCGCCGTGCGCCGATCGATTTCGCCTGCGTCGGCAAGCGGGTCCATAGCCTCGGTCGTCGGCAAATCGGCAAGCGGTCCGGAAAAACCGAAACCTGCACGATTGTCGGTGATCCAGCCGCGCGCCTGCGCCCGCGTCATCGGTGGGGGCGTCACATTCTTGCGATTGAGCGACAAACCCTTGAGCGCAATCAGAGATTCAACTTTGCGACGAAGTTGAGCGGCAGTCTCGAAATCCCGGCAGATTATGACAACGTCATCGACGTAGCGGGCGTAGGCGGCCGAGCATCGGTCTTGGTCCTCTGTCTCGCCTTGTTCGGTGTCAGCCTCATTAAGCCTGGCAATCTCGGCGCCCATCATGTCGTCGAGGTCGAAAAGAGCGATATTTGCGAGGTAGGCGGAAAGGTCAGGCCCCTGCGGAATGCCCCGCTTTGCCTCCTGTATAGCTTCCTCGCCGGAAACTGGGTTGAAATAGCGAAGTCCGAAGCTGTGCTGGAGCAAGAACCGGGTGAAAACTTCGGATCGCCCCACCGCATCCGCACGTTCGGAAGGAGCGAGCAAGGGCGCGAACGAACCAATATCGCCATCTGCAAAATTCAGGCAGTGGAGTGCGCGTTCGAGCGGTTGTGCGAGAGCATCGCTGAATATGTCGGATCGAATGTGATCGTAAAAGCCAGTAATGTCGAGGCGCAGGATTTGCATCTCGTCATGACGAAAACGCCTGATACGACCATCGAGAAAATCGATGAACGAGCGCCAACATTCGAAATAGGGTCGAAAGATGCCCTCACGCCTTGGCGGCGTAAGTCCGTTTACGATCGCCATGTCGATCTGGTAGGCAAAGCTCAACGCGGGTTGTCGGCGCCCATTACCGGTCTTGTAGATGCCCCCATCGAGTACACAATCGCGCGCATATCGTATGGCCGGGATGCTGTCCGCAAACCTTGGACAATCGTCGCGGTCCCGCAGCAATTCGATTAGCGCATATTGCTGAAGAATTGCGTCGTGCGCAACGGGTCCGGCCTTGAGCCTGTATTTACCGTCTCCTTTGGGCAAATGCCGCGTCAGGAGCGGGCTCGAAGGCCCGTCCGCCGCTGCCAGCCTCGCCCGATGGATGTGAAAAAGAGGGGACGCAGCGATCGCAAGTCGTTCCCAAGCTTCGTCATCAAGGGGATACTCTCGGCGCGAAGTCGACGAGCGTCCGAGTGTCAGTGCGGTGAGAAGGTCTGAGCGATCGTCTGCAGGATCGCGAAACTGCTCAAGAAGCTGCGGCGCCTGCGACGACGTAGCCTGCCGGCCCCCATAGCTGCTTACCAAGGCCGCGAACTGAGCCAGGCCAGAATGTTGATCTGCGATTGGTAATGTGGCGATGATCCGCGCCCAGTCCAGGTCGCGCAGCGAATATGCGACGCTTCGGGCAATCGATGCGAGCCGGAGGCGGTTGACCGACGACCAATCTAGCTTGGAGGGCTCTGTCCCCAATCGATAAGCTGCAAGAAATTCAAGTGGCCCAGCGCCCGCTGCCGCTAGCAGATCCCGCGCCGTTTCAGAGGATTTACCGCGCAAGTAAGTGTCGGGATCAACCTTAGCCACGGTTCCCGCCGGTGTGGAGATGACTGTCAGATCGAATGGATGACCATGTTCCAATAACTTGAGGAGATGCAGCACGGCATCGTACGCACCGCGCTTGCCGGCATCATCCCAATCGAAAAAGATGTAAAAGCGGAGCTCGCCATCAAATTCGGCAACTAATTCCTGAATTCGGATAATGCGTTCGATCTGGCCCGGCGTGATCTGCGCGCCGAGAACGCCTAACGCATGAAGACCCATCTGTTCGAGACGGAGGACATCAAAAATTCCCTCCACAAGATATATACTAATGACTTCACGCCGGCCAGTAAGACGCATGTCCTGAAGTGCCTTGAGCAGGCGTCCTTCGCCATAAAGCGATTTCCTGCGAGGAAAGTCGTATGAATAGAGATATTTTGGTTTTTGATCGTCAAGCGCGCGCGCAGCGAAACCGACAATCTCGCCCTGCGGCCCGTCGATCGGAAACACGATGCGACTGCCGCTAAAGAAGCCGCGCAACTTTGGTCCGTAGAGATCAGCGACCTGGTCACCGGCATCGTCGCGTCGAAGCACGCCTGCCTCGACGAGCTGCTCCTCAATCGTGCGGTCGGCTCTCGCGCGTTTTATCAGATCGTCGAGACTTGATTTTGCCGCGCCTCTTCTGCGAAGAAAGTCCACATCGAACCCTCGCTCCTCGCAAAAGGCGATGAACTTTGGGTCCGTCGCCGGCATATCATCGAGGCTTCGCGCGAGAAGGGCCGCTCCAGTCGTACGATTGACGACCGGTTGGCGCACAGAACTTATCTCGACACCCTCAATCGAAGCGAGGCGCTGAACCGCCTCCCAAAACGAGACCTTCTCATAATTCTGAATGAGGGAGACGACGTCGCCATGAGCGCCGCAGACGAAACAATGATAATGGTCGCGCTCAGCTCGCCCTACGCCACCGCGATAGAGGTTTAACGACGGATCCTTGTCATCATGGAACGGGCAAATGGCACGGCGCGGTTGCCGGGACCTGCTGTCCACCTGCAGTCCAAGCCGCACGGCGACACTTGCAATATCGGCTTGCTCAATAATCCGAGCAATGTCCGAAGATCCGATTTTAGGTCCGCGAGCCAAAGGATCCCCCCATGAATTCCAGCTTTTTCAATTGAACCCAAGTTATGCTGCTATCATGCGATCCTCAGATTAGTAAGTCACTGAGAAGGCTTTAGACGAATTCAGCGGATGCAACCGGAAGCCATGCATCACTGTAAACTCAGCACGAGGAATGCGAGA
>NZ_MINO01000085.1 GCF_001757355.1 Sphingobium phenoxybenzoativorans | reverse complement strand
TATCCACCCACTCTAACGAGCCCCCCTACTTCTCCCCGTGCCCCAGCGCCAGATAGGCGTCGGACTGCATTTCCATGAGGCGGGAGACGGTGCGTTCGAATTCGAAGGCGCCGTCGCCGGTGGGGTAGAGGCGCGCGGGTTCGGCGTCGGCGGAGGCGAGCAGTTTCACCTTATATTCGTAGAGCGCGTCGATCAGCGTCACGAAACGGGCGGCCTCATTCCGGTTCTCCGGCCCCAGCACAGGGATGCCGACAATGATGATCGCGTGATAGCGCCGCGCGATCGCCAGATAGTCGGTCGCGCCGCGCGCCTCCGCGCAGAGCCGCTTGAAGGAGAATACGGCGACGCCCTTCAGGCTTTTGGGCACATGCATCGTCCGGCCGCCCTGCACCGGCAACTCCTCCGTCGGGACATTGGCGCGGTCCTCCGGCGGATAGTCGGTCAGGCGGAAGAAGGCGGCGCTGAGCGCCTTCGTCGCCTCCGGCCCGTTCGGCACATGCCAGAGGGTCGCGTCGCCCAGGCGGTCGCGGCGATAGTCGACCGGACCGTTGAGGCCCATCACGTCCAGCCTGTCCTTGATCAGCGCGATGAAGGGCAGGAACAACTGCCGGTTCAGGCCATCCTTGTAGAGATCGTCCGGCGGGCGGTTCGACGTGCTGACGACCGTGACGCGCGCGGCCAAAAGCCCGGTGAACAGGCGCGACATGATCGCGGCGTCGGCCATGTTGTTGACCACCATCTCGTCGAAGCAGAGCAGCCGCGCTTCCTCCGCCAGCGCCACGACGACCGGCGGAATGGGGTCGCCGCTTTCCGACTTGCGCGCCTCGGCCAGACGGGCGTGCACCTCGATCATGAATTCGTGGAAATGCGCGCGGCGCTTGCGGTTGACCTGCACCGTGTCGAAAAACAGGTCCATCAGCATCGATTTGCCGCGCCCGACCCCGCCCCACATATAGAGGCCGCGCGGCGGTTCCGGCGCCTTGCGCAGCATCTTCCACAGGGTCGATCCGCGGGGGGGGGCCGCCTCCAGCTCCGCCTGCAGGATGTTCAGCCGTTCCGCCGCCGCCGCCTGATCCGTGTCGGGCCGCAATTCCCCGGCCTCCACAAGCGCGTGATAGCGGCCGATGACCGTCGTCACGCCCGCGCCGCGCCCTTGCGGATCGTCGCCATGAAGGAGGCGATGGGACCGGATTCCTGCTCCACGATGCCCCGCACGAAGGCGATCCGCTTCGTCTCGCGCACCAGGTCGACCACCGCGTCGAGATTTTGACCCGAAAGGCCGGGCGCGAGATACTGGATCGTCAGGTCCAGCGTGACGGCCAGATCCTCCCGCTCCAGACCGCAGCCGCGCGCGCCGGCGAACAGGGCGATGTCGATGAAACCGGCGGTCGCGCCGCCATGGAGATAGCCGGTGGCGCTGGTCAGATGCTCGCCGGCGAAGCAGCGGACGCGGGCGCGGCCCGGCGCCTCCACCTGCACCCGGATCGGGTTATAATGGGCGTTGAACACGCCGCCGCCACGCGGCCCCCAAATCCGCCAGCCGGGATTTTCGGGGTCCGCGTCATAATGAAAGTCGCTCTGATTTTCGCCGGACACGGACCTAGAGCTGCCTTTCGGCCATCATCTTCTTGGTCTCGGCGATCGCCTTGGCCGGGGACAGGCCCTTCGGGCAGACATTCGCGCAGTTCATGATGGTGTGGCAGCGATAGAGGCGGAAGGGATCCTCCAGCTCGTCCAGACGCTCGCCGGTATATTCGTCGCGGCTGTCGGCCAGCCAGCGATACGCCTGCAGCAGGATGGCGGGGCCAAGGAACTTGTCGCTGTTCCACCAGTAGCTGGGGCAGCTTGTCGAGCAGCAGGCGCACAGGATGCACTCATAGAGGCCGTCGAGCTTCTCGCGCTCCTTGGGCGACTGCAGCCGCTCCTTGCCCGAAGGCGGCGGCGATACGGTCTTCAGCCAGGGCTGGATCGAATTATACTGGGCGTAGAAATGGGTGAAGTCAGGCACCAGGTCCTTGATCACGTCCATATGCGGCAGCGGGGTGATGCGGACGTCGCCCTTGCAATCCTCGATCGCCGTCGTGCAGGCGAGGCCGTTCTTGCCGTTGATGTTCATCGAGCAGGAACCGCAAATACCCTCGCGGCAGGAGCGGCGGAAGGTCAGGCTGGGGTCCTGTTCCGACTTCATCTTGATCAGGGCGTCGAGGACCATCGGGCCGCAATCGTCCAGATCGATCTCAAACGTGTCGTAGCGCGGGTTCTGGCCGGAATCCGGATCGTAGCGATAGACCTTGAACGACTTGACGTTCTTCGCGCCGTCCGATGCCTTGTGCGTCGTGCCCTTGCCGTTGATCCGGCTGTTCGCGGGCAGTCTGAATTCCGCCATAGTCGCAATTATCCCGTTGAGTCCCTTGCGGGACCGTCAACAGGATGGCGGCACGGGTGTCAAGCGCTGCGGTGCAAAAAGCGTGAGGTCAGCCCGCCCAGCCTATCCGTTTCGCCAGCACCGTACCCGCAATGCCATAGGTGCGGGCGTTGTCGACATCGACCGCGAGCGCCCCGTCGGAGAAGATGACGGTGCGGAAGCGCAGGCCGAAACGGCGGGATGCGCGCTTCATCGCACCGTCCAGCGTGACCAGGCGGGCAAGGACCAGCAGGATGTCGAACAGGCCAAAGGCGGTGACGAGGCGGCGGGGGTTTTTCCTGAACTGGCCGCCCTCCCGGAAAATCTCCGCCGCGCGGAAGGCGTGCGGGCCGGACACGCCATAAAGGTTGCAGTTGGAATAGCCGCCGTCGCGGAACATGTAGAAGCGCCGCTGCGCCTCCGGGTGGACGGCCTGCACCGCGCCCTGTGTGGTCATGCCGGCGACGACGTCCGCCTCCGCCAGAGCCGTGCGCACCTCCGCGATGGCCGCCGGGGTCAGGAGCACATTGTCGGCCGTGGTGATGATGACCGGATCATCCTCCCCCTCCGCCGCCGCAAGCACGCTGTCGGCGATGCCGGGGCGGGAGGGGACGAGCTCGATCGGCACGTCGGTCATCCCCTCGAACAGTTTGGCGAGGATCAAATGGATTTCCGGTTCGACCGACACCTTGATCTTCCCGACGCCCGGCGTCGTGACGAGCGTGCCGATGACATGCGCGATCAGCGGCCTGCCGCAGATGGGGACCAGGCATTTGTGCGACACGCCCGAATCGCGGGCGAGTTCGTTGACGACGCCGGGGCGCTGGGCGGCAAGGACGATCACGGTGGCGGGGACGTTCTTCAAGCTCACTCGGCTGCCTCCAGCAGGGAGATGTCGATCAGGCCGTGGCGGCGCAGGCCCTCCGCAACGATCGTTTCGATCAGTTCACGCTGGGTAAGGCCCGCCCGTTTCGCGGAGCGGCCGAACACCTTTTCCGACCACAGATTGCAGTTGAGATTCTGCTCCAGGAACACAACCTTGCCAGTCGCGGCGTCGAAGCGGAATTCGAAGCGGCCATAGTCGAACGGCATATATTCGCGGGCAAGGCGCGCGGTCATGTCGCGGACCAGCGGCACGAAGTCCGGCTCCTCGAAATCGACCAGGGCATATTTCTGGGTGCGGTCGACCAGATCGCGCTTCTCCCAATAGGTGCGCAGGTGCGACGGATCGGCCTGTTCGAACAGCATCATCGGCATGATGACCGGCTCACCCATGATGGTGATCACCGGCACCTCTATATCGCTGCCGTTGATGAAGGGTTCGACGATCGCGTCATGCCCCTCTGCGTGAATCGCGCCGACGGCCTGCACCACGCCCGCCCAGCCGGACGCATCGCGCACGCCCCAGCTTGCCGAGGAGGCGTTGGGCTTGATGACGAGGCGGTCGGCGCGGGGGCAGTCCCGCTCCGTCACCGGCGCGCCGCGACGGTAGATCGCCCAGGGCGCGGTCGGCACGCCGCGCGCGACGGCGGCGAGCTTCGAGAGATGCTTGTCGTCCGACATGCCGCGCAGGATGGCCGATGCGCCAAGGAAGGGGAGGCCGAGCCGGGTGCAGAGCAGCGGCAGCATCATTTCCGAATTGAGGAAACCGCCCCGGTTGAGCAGCGGAAAGACATAATCGACGTCCGGCGCATCGAACAGATCCCGATAGTCGTTCGACAGGCGCAGGTCGAAGCCGATCTCCTCCAGGATCGTGCGCACCTCATGATGATAGACAGCGTGGTTGCCATCCTCCGCATGCGGCGCGCCGTCGCCCAGCGCATGTTTGGCGACGAACATCAGCCGCAGCCGCCGGAGCGCCTCATAGGGGATGTGCAAGGGTTCGATCGGACGCAACATGGGATTCCCTTTCAGAAAGGCCGTGGTTTTTTGAAGGATGCAGGCGCTGTTGCAGGCCCGTGACAGTGCAACAGGGATGTAACGCCGGGATGCGATGAGCAGCGCGAAGGCCGCCTGGCCGCACGAGCGAAAGGCAGACCATGATTCGACCCGACACCGCAGCGCAGATTGCCCGGCTTCTGACCGAGGGCGGCGACGCCCGGATCACGCTGAACCCGGAAACCGGCCTTAACCGCTATCTCGCATCGCCCCGGCCGCGCGCGATGACGACCTATGCATCCTCGACCGCGAACGACATTTCGCCCGAAGCCTTCGCGCATCTGGGGGAGCGGCTGGACGCGCTCGCCCCGCGGGGAGAGATTGACGGAGCCGGATATGAAGTCGCGCTGGATGCGCTGCGCGGCCGCATCCGCGACGCCTATGGCATTGGCGCGGACTGCGCGATCGCCTTCGCCCCGTCCGGCACCGACCTGGAATATGTCGCGCTGGCGGCGGTGGCGGGGAAAGCCGCGAATGGCATCCACAACCTGCTGCTGGGCGCGGACGAGATCGGCAGCGGATGCGCCCACAGCGCGGGCGGCCTGCATTTCGCCAGGGAGACGGCGCTGGACGTCGCCACCGAGCCGGGCACGCCGGTCGCGGGGCTGGGTCCCGTGTCGCTGAGCCAGTTTCCGGTGCGCGACGATCATGGCATCGCCAATGACAGCGCGATGATTGCGATGGAGATGCGCGCGACCATCGCCCGCGCCATCGCGCGCGGCGAGCATCCGCTGGTGCATATCGTCCACGGGTCCAAGACCGGGCTGATCCTGCCCGCCATCGACGATATCGACGCGCTGCGCCGCCGGTTCGGCGCGGATGTCAGCTTCGTCGTCGACGCCTGCCAGGCGCGGATCACGGGCGAGGCCATCGCCGCCTATCTGCGGCGCGGCATCATCGTGCTGCTGACCGGCTCCAAATTCATGGGCGGGCCGCCGTTCAGCGGCTTCGCGCTGATACCCGCCGACATGACCGCCGGGGCCGCGCCGGTCGCGGAGGGCTTCACCCGCATATTCCGCCGGGCCGAATGGCCGGAGGGCTGGGCCGGGCGGGATGCCCTGCCCGCCAGCCCGAATTTGGGTCTGATGTTGCGGGTGGAGGCGGCGATATTCGAGCTGGAGCGGTTCCAGGCGCTGCCCATTCCGCGCGTCGTGCGCGTGATCGACGCATTCCAGGCAGCGACCGGCGGGCTGCAATCGCGCATCTGCGCGCAGGCGCTGGGATCGCGTTTCGGCGGGGCGATGCCGCCACAATGGCACCCGATCGAGATGCGGACACTGGTGACGCTGGACCTCTCCTGCTGCCTCACCCGGCCGAGCTTCGACGATGCCGTCGCCATTCAGGGCGGGTTGCTGGAGCGGGGCATCCGCCTGGGCCAGCCGGTGCGCTGCATCCGCATGGGCACGTCCGGCGATAGCGCGCAATGGGCGGGCACGCTGCGCCTTGGCCTCTCCATGCCGCAGATCGTGCGGATGGATGGGCTGGACGATGACGCGCTGGCCGGGGCGTTCGCGGGCGACATGGCGCGAATCGGCGATGCGCTGATCGCGGTGATGCTGGGCAGCCGGCGTAGTCAGCGCCTGTCGGCCTGAACCGGAGAGCGCCGCATCCGCCATCGACCCCTGCTCGACTGGCTGGCCATGAACCATGGTCCGGCTTATCGGCTGGCAACATCACAAAAATATTGCGGGGGTCTTTCAACTTTGTGACGGTTGGGGGCTGGAGCGATGAGGACTTGGCACGGAATTACCTACACCATCCGTTCGTCCTGAGCTTGTCGAAGGACTGCACTTGCTTCGAGGAAAAGGACAGGGCTTCGACAAGCTCAGCCCGAACGGATGGTGTTTTGGCGCTCCGGCCCTGTGCAATGCTCCTGATCATCAGGTGATTCCGCCCGCCGGGAAAATGCTCTAGGGGCGGGCTATGGAGCCAGAGGACACCGCCCAATCATCGCCCGTCACCAGCCGTCATGTGGCGAAGGGCGTCGGCACGACATTGCTGTCGCGACTGGGCGCGGTGATCGAGCTGGTGTCGCAGCCGCTCTATGTGGCGATGTTCGGGCTGGCGAGCTTCGGCATCTATACGGTGCTGTGGGCGGCGGTGAACCTGTTCGAGAATGTGTTCGACCTGGGCATGACATCGGCGATGCAGCGCACGGTGCCGCAGGCGAAGGATGACCGGGACGCGGTGGCGTCACTGCGCGCGGCGATGATCCTTGGCCTTGGCCCCTGCACGCTGGTGGCGGCGCTGTGCGTCATCTTCGCGCCGCAGATCGCGCCGCTGCTGAACGTGGCGGAAAGCGACCGGGCGCTGCTGGTGCCGTCGATCCGCCTGTTCGCCTGGGCCTTGCCGTTATGGGCGTTTGTCGAAATCGCGACGTCCGCCTTGCGCGCGCGGCACCTGTTCGGCGCGGAGATACGGTTGCGCATCGTGTGGGAACAGGTGATCCGGCTGGTGCTCGCGGCGATCCTCTATTTCGCCGGGCTTGGCCTGACCGGCCTGTTCATCGCCCATATGACGTCGCTGTTCATCACCGTGCTGCTGAGCATCCGGCTGCTGAGCCGCCATTATGTGCTGCGCCATATGACTGAGGGACCGGTGTTCGGGACCATGTTCGCCGACACGGCCAAGGCGGGCCTGTCGGTGCTGCCCGCGAACATGGTCGGGCGGCTGTTCGGCGATGCGCCCGCCATTGTCCTTAACCTGCTGATCCCCGGAGCGAACGGGGCGAGCGCGGCGGCGCTCTATACGATCGGGCGCAAGATTTCGAGCGTGGTGCAGTTGGTCCGCGTCGCCTTCGTCTATGTGCTGGCCCCGCTGGCGTCTAGCGCGCTGCGCCATGACATCAACCATGTGCGGACCATCTACGCCTATGCGACGCGCTTGATTACCGCGGTCGTCACGCCGCTGGCGCTGGTCCTGTCCGCCGCGACCATCCCGATGCTGGCGGTGTTCGGGCATGGCGCGAACGCAGCGCAAGGGGCGGTCGTGCTGCTGATCCTGGCGCGGGGCATAGAGGCGATATTGGGGCCGTCCGTGCCGATCCTGCAGGTGGTGAGCGGATATGGGCGGCAGATCGTGGCGAGCATCGTCGGGCTGGCGGGGGCGTGCGCGGTGGCGGCGGTCGCCATCCCCCTCTCGCCGCTGACCGGCATGGCGGGGGCGGTGGGCATCGGCTTCCTCATCTCCTCGGCGATCCCGATGGCGCAGCTTCGCATCCATGACGGGCTGCATCCGTTTGACGGCGGGTTCCGGCGGGTGCTGGTGCGGGCGGTGGGCATATCGCTGGTCGCGCTGGCCATCGCCCTGCCCGCGACGCTGCTGCACGAGGCGATCGCGCTGCCCATCTGCGTGATCGTGGGGCTGACGGCGATGTGGTGTTCCTGCCGCTTTGCGTTGCAGCGGCCCGACCGGGAGTCGCTGGGCAAGACGGCGCGGAAGCTTCGGCTGGTTTAGGTAGAGGCGTGCTCCTGCGAAGGCAGGAACCCAGCTCAAACGGTGGGACTGGGCTCTCACGAACCACTGGTTTCGTTCGAGTGCTTTCGCAGGAGCACGGAGCACTTCAGTTAAGCATAACTCCCGTCACCCTACCGTCATATTGACGGACGGGCGGCGGGGGCTGTAGATGCCGCCCCTTCACCTACCGGGCCGACAGGGCATCGGATCGCAGGAATAGGCCGACCCATGTACCAGAAAGAACTCGCAAAGAGCGGGCACAAGCTGTTCATCATCCGTGGCAGCTACATCTATATCGTCATCGGCCTGGGCGTGCTGATCGCTTGGGTGTCCGGACGGTTGGGGCCGTTCGAGACGGTGGAGGCCAACCATATATGGTTCGGCGTGTCGCTGTTCATCGCCAGCGCCGCCGCGCTGCTGCGCATCATCGTTGGCGGGTTCGCGGCGCTTGGCACATCGGGCAATGCGAAGAAGGCGGCGGTAGCGTCGGAACTCAACACCACCGGCCCCTATTCGCTGGTCCGCAACCCGCTCTATGTCGGCCGCATCATGAACTTCACCGGCATCGCGATGCTGTCGGGAAGCTGGGTGTTCGGCGCGCTGGTGTTCCTGATCAGCGTGCTGATCTATGAGCGCATCTCGATCTATGAGGAGAATTTCCTGATCGAGAAATTCGGCGCGGCGCATGCCAAATGGGCGGCGGAAGTGCCCGCTTTGCTCCCCCGCCTGCACGGCTGGGTGAAGCCCAAATATCCCTTCTGGTGGCGCCGGGCGATCCGCCGCGAATATAAGAAGATATTCCAGCTCGCCTCCGCCGTGATCCTGTTCGATTTCGCGCGGCGCGGCTTCGTGCTGCCCGCCGATCTCACCTGGTATTATGTCTATGGCGGGATCGTCGTGCTGCGCGTGATCGCCGGGGCCGCGCGCCAGTTCGGGGGCGTGTTCAAGGGCATCGAATAAGGATGGCAGAGGCTGGTCTTGCACCGATGATCGCCGTCGTCGGTTGCGACGGGTCGGGCAAGTCCACTTTGTCGGCCGACCTGCTGGCCTGGCTGCGCGAGAGCCGGGAGGTGGATACGGTCTACCTTGGCCTGCGGTCGGGCGAGATCGGCAACCGCATCAAGCGCTGGCCGCTGATCGGCCGGGCGTTCGAGCGGCAATTGTCGAAGAAAGCGGGACAGGCCCGCGAAAAGGGCGGCAAGATACCCGGCGCGCCGACCGCCTTCGTCATCTACATGTTTTCGGTGAAGCGCATGCGGGCGTTCAACCGGATGCTGGCGCTGCGCCGCAAGGGCGTGACCATCGTCACCGACCGCTATCCGCAGGTAGAGGTGCCGGGCTTTTATGACGGGCCGGGCCTGTCGGCGGCGCGGGCCGAGGGCTGGCTGGTGTCGCTGCTCGCGCGGCGGGAGCGGGCGATGTATGAGCGGATGATCAGCCATGTGCCCGATCTGGTCATCCGGCTGAATGTGGATGTGGATACCGCCTTCGCGCGCAAGCCCGACCATAAGCGCGCGTCGCTGGAGGCTAAGGTGGCGGTGACGCCGCATCTGCGGTTCAACGGGGCGAAGATTATCGACCTGTGTTCGACCGATCCCTATCCGGTGGTGTTGGAGCAGGCGAAGGCGGCGGTGATGGGTGTGCTTTCCATAAAATGAGCACACACCCGTTCGTCCTGAGTAGCCATTGAGCGAAGCCGAAATGGCGTATCGAAGGACTGTCCTTAGTGGGGCAATGCTTCGATACGAGCCTTCGACTTCGCTCAGTCTCTACTCAGCACGAACGGAGATTATGGTCTGGTTGCGTTCAGAGTATTCGCCGCCAATATCCGCTCGATCAACGCAATATCCTCCGGCTTGTCGGCGTCGATGCAGGCTTCGGGCTGGGGCATCGCGACCGGCCGCGCGGCGACGCGGAAGCGGCGGCCGGCGAGTTTCATCCCCTGCCTGAGCGACAGCAGACGCAGCGCGGAGAAGATCAGCAGGAAAGGGCCGAAAGCGGCGAGGATTTTCCAGCCCTTTTTCCGGTCCTGCTCCACCGCGCGCCAGAAGGCGATCACGTCCCGCGCCTTCGACCCGCCGATCCAGAACAGGTTCGCGCCCGACCACCAGCCGTCGCGGAATTTGAGCCATGTCCGCTTGGATTCCGGATAGGCGGCGAGCAGGGTGCGGCGCTCCACCATCGCAACGGCCAGGTCGGCGCCCGCGGCACCCGCGATGAAGTCGTCGATCATCGCGCCGGTGAGGAGCACATTGTCCGCCGTGGTGACGATCGCGGGCAGCGCCGCGCCGCCGCCGTCGATCAGGTCCAGCAGCGACTGGCTGATCCCCGCGCCGCTGGGCGTCATGCGGATGCCGGGATGGTCCGCCAGCCAGGCGGTCGCGGGATCGGCGGCGAAGGCGGCCGGGTCCTGCACCAGCACGACCACCGGGCCGATGCGCGGATGGGCAAGCAGGGTGCGGGCGACATGATCGACCATCGGCCGCCCGGCAATGGGGATCAGCGCCTTGTACGTCACGCCTGCAGCGGCGGCGAGCGGATCGCGGCCCGGCCTGCTCCCGGCCAGCAGGATCGCGGGAACCCTCTCCTGCGCGGCGATCCGATTATCGAGTGACATCTGACGGGCGATAGCTACAAAATATGTCTCCCGCATCACTTTTCGCCGGGGGGTTTGATCGGCATGATTCACCGCATGACGTGGCTCGCGCCGGTCGCGCTTCTGGCCATGACGCCCCTCGCCCTAGCCCAGGCCGACCCCGCGAAGGCCGCCGCGCCGCAATCCCTTGCAGGCCATTATTATCTGCAGGGGGTGATGGAGACCGGATCGGAGCTGATGCTGGACCCGCGCGGGCGGTTCGAATGGTATCTGGTCTATGGCGCGCTGGACCTGTTCGCCGAAGGGACATGGCGGCAGGACGGCGGGACGATCGTTCTTACCAGCAAGAAGGCGAAGGGCATGCCCGAACCGGGGTTCAAGACCCTGACGCTGACCGTGCGGGACGCCGACCTGATCCCGCCGGACGGCAAGGGCGCCTATATCCTGGCCCCGGCGCAATGACCCCATATCGCACAATAAGGAGCATATCCCCGATGCACCGTTTCCTGACCACCGCCGCCGCCATCCTCCTGCCCCTGCCTGCAATGGCGGCGGCCGCTCCGGCCCCGGCGGACCCCTATATGGCGCGGGTGGCGAAGGTGCTGGCGGCGACGCCCCTGATCGACGGGCATAATGACTGGCCGGAGGCGCTGGTCGACCATGCGGGCGACAAGCGCTGGACGCTGGACCTCAACCGGCTGGACACCAAGGATTATGACACGGACATAGAGCGGCTGCGGCTGGGCAAGGTCGGCGGGCAGTTCTGGTCGGTATTCGTGTCGCCTGCCCTGCCCGGACTGGAGCAGGTGAAGGCGACGCTGGAGCAGATCGACCTGGTGAACCAGATCGTGCGCCGTTATCCGCAGACCTTCCAGCTTGCGATGACGGCGGCCGATGTCCGCGCCGCGCACAAGGCGGGCAAGATCGCGTCGATGATCGGCGTCGAGGGCGGCGGCCAGATCGACAAGAGCCTGTCCGTCCTGCGCGCCTATAAGCGGCTGGGCGCGGGCTATCTGACGCTGACCCACGCCGTGACGATCGACTGGGCGGACAGCGCGACCGACAATCCCAAGCATGACGGGCTGACCAAGTTCGGCGAGACGGTGGTGCATGAACTGAACCGGCTGGGCATGCTGGTGGACCTCTCCCATGTGAGCGAGGCGACGATGCTGGACGCGCTGGCGGTGACGAAGGCCCCGGTGATCTTCTCCCATTCCAGCGCCAAGGCGATTTGCGACCATAGCCGCAACGTGTCCGACGCGGTGCTGAAGCAGGTCGCGGCCAATGGCGGCGTGGTGATGGTGAATTTCGCGCCCAACTATATCTCCGAAAAGCGGCGCGTCTGGGGCGCGGCGCGCGGCGCGGAACAGGCGCGCTACAACGCACCGCCCTTCGGCGGCCTCTATATCGGCGACCCGGAAAAGGCGAAGGCGGCGCTGGCGCAATGGGAGAAGGCAAACCCCGAACCCAAGGTGACGATGAGCGATGTCGCCGACCATATCGACCATATCGCCAAGGTGGCGGGGGTCGATCATGTCGGCCTGGGCGGCGATTATGACGGCCTGCCCGCACTGCCCGAAGGGATGGACGGGGTAGAGACCTATCCCAAGCTGCTGGCCGAGCTGATGCGGCGCGGGTGGAGCGACGCCGACATCGCCAAGCTGGCGGGCGGCAATATCCTGCGCGTCATGGAAGCGGCGGAAAAGGTCGCGGCATCCATGCGCGGCGAACCGGCGGCCACGGAAACAATTGCGCAACTGGACGGCACCAAATAGCAATTGCGCGACACAGCCGGAGGACCGAAGCGAGTCCCGATGAGCGAAGCGCCCTATGTTTTCAAACCGCACGAACGGCCGACGCTGCCGGGGTCGCCCGCGAACCCCGACCATCCCGGCAGGCGGCGGGCGGTATATTTCGCGATCGGCATATTGGTGGGCATTACCGGCGGGCTGGGCAATGCGCTGGTCACGGTCAACCTGAACTTCGCGCAGGGGACGCTGGGCCTCAACAGCAATGAGAGCGCCTGGCTGACCGCCGCCTATTTCATGACCAATGTGACGGCCAACCTGCTGCTGGTGAAATATCGCCAGCAATTCGGGCTGCAGTCGTTCGTCCGCTATGTGCTGGGCGCTTATGCGCTGACCACATTATTCCATCTGTTCGTGCACGGATTCTGGAGCTCGGTCGCCGTGCGCGCGGCCAGCGGGGTCGCGGCCAGCGGCCTGACCACCATGACCATCCTGTACCTGATGCAGAGCATGCCCGCGCCCAAGCGGCTGGCGGGGGTGATGATCGGCATTTCCATTCCGCAATTGGCGACGCCGCTGGCCCGCATGCTTTCCCCCGGCCTGCTGGAATGGGGCGACTGGCACATGCTCTACTGGTTCGAACTGGGGCTGGCGCTGGCGACGCTGGCGGCGATCATGGCCCTGCCCCTGCCGCCGAGCGAGCGGGAGAAGGTGTTCGAAAAGACCGACTTCCTGACCTTCGCCCTGCTCGCGCCCGGCCTGTGGCTGCTGATCGCCGTGCTGTCCGAGGGGCGGATCGAATGGTGGACCGAGCGCGCCTGGATGGGATATGCGCTGATCGGTTCCGTGCTGCTGATCGCCGCGGCCCTGCTGGTCGAACATCATCGCGACAATCCGCTGATCAACACCCGCTGGCTGGGCACGCGGGAGATGGCGCGGCTGATGCTGGTTGCCGCGTCCATCCGGGTATTGTTGTCGGAGCAGGCATTTGGATCGGTCGGGCTGCTGACCGTGGCGGGCATGATCAACGACCAGATGGTGATGCTGAATTTCGTGATCGTGCTGGCGTCGATCGCAGGGCTGGCGACCGCCGTGCTGACCTTCAATCCGGTCAATGTCGCCCGGCCGATCACCATCGCCATCATCCTGATCGCCATCGGCGCGTTCATGGACGCGGATTCGACCAACCTGACCCGGCCGAGCAGCTTCTATATCAGCCAGGCGCTGATCGGCTTTGCGTCGCTGCTGTTCATGGCGCAGGCGATGGTGATCGGCATTGCCCGCACCCTGCTGGCGGGGGGCAAGAATTTCATCAGCTTCGTCGTGCTGTTCAGCATGAGCCAGAGCATCGGCGGCCTGATCGGCACGGCGTTTCTGGGCACGTTCCAGGTGGTGCGCGAGAAATTCCATTCACATGCGCTGGTGCAGAATATCGTCATGACCGACCCGATCGTCGCCGCGCGCATCCGGGCGGGATCAGGCGCGGTGACAGGCGTCGTCGGCGACCCGGCGCTGCGCAGCGCGGAAGGCGCGGCGATCCTGGCGCAACAGGCGACGCGCGAGGCGAACATCCTGGCCTATAATGACGTGTTCCTGCTGATCGGCGTGCTGGCGATCATGGCCGTGATCTGGAGCATTTCCATCCGCTATTCGATCCGCAAGCGCGGCGAGATTTCGCCGGTCGTGCTGCTGCAGCGGAAGATGCAGGAACAGGCGGCCGCGATGGCGGCGAAGTCATCGGGCGCAAACTGAGGACATATGACCAAAAACACAGCACCCCCGGCCGAAGAACCCGTCATCACCGACGATCCGCAGATCGACCCGCCGCCAAGCGGATGGCGGCCGCCCGCCAAGAGCCGGACCACGGTGATCGTGATCGTCGGGATCGCGCTGGTCGCGGTGCTGGCCATCCTCTACGCATGGCAGTTGCCGCCCTTTTCCGGCTGGGCGGAAAAGACCGACAATGCCTATGTCCGGGGCAAGGTGACGATCATCAGCCCGCAGGTCAGCGGCTATGTCACGTCCGTACCCGTGCAGGATTTCGGCGCGGTGAAGAAGGGGCAGGTGCTGGCGACCATCGACGACCGCATTTACCGGGCGCGGGTCGAGCAGGCGAAGGCGAACCTGGCCGCGCAGATCGCCGCTTTGTCCAATTCACAGCAGAGCCAGCGGTCGCGCGAGGCGGCATTGACCGGACAGGAGGCCGCCATCGGCAGCGCGCGGGCGCAACTGGTGAAGGCGCAGGCCGACATGAAGCGCGCAGACGCGCTGGTCGCCGATGGCTCCATATCCGAACGGGAGCGGGATCAGACGCGCGCC
>NZ_MINO01000084.1 GCF_001757355.1 Sphingobium phenoxybenzoativorans | reverse complement strand
CCCTGAGAACGGCGGAGCAATATTCGACCACGGTAGCGGCGGGATAGTCCTGCTGCGGGCGGCGTAAAAGTCGTCCACCTTGAAGCCTTTCTGCCGAGTCAGGGAGGTGTGGGGATCTACAGCGTGGAACTTTATCTTCAGGTCCGTCTGGCTTGCGCGGATGGCATGAGCCAACGGGCGGCGGCGAAGCGTTTCAATGTGTCGCGCGAAACGGTACGCAAGATGCTGTCGTTTTCATCGCCGCCGGGTTACCGGCGCCAGTCCGTACCGCAGCGCCCGAAGCTGGACGGGTTTGTGGCGATCATTGATGGATGGCTTGAGGGTGACCGCAGTGTCCCGCGCAAGCAACGCCATACGGCGAAGCGGGTATTCGACCGTTTGCGCACCGAGCATGGTTTCACCGGCGGCTATACGATCATCAAGGATTACATCCGGGAGCGCGAACAGCGCAGCCGGGAGATGTTCGTGCCGCTGGCGCACCCTGCGGGAGATGCGCAGGCCGATTTCGGGGAAGCGCTGGTGGAGATCGGCGGGGTGGAGCAGAAGGCCTACTTCTTCGCGCTCGATCTGCCGCACAGTGATGCCTGCTATGTGCGGGCCTATCCGGCGGCGGTGGCGGAGGCCTGGGTGGACGGACACGTGCATGCCTTCGCGTTTTTCGGCGCGGTACCGCGCTCGATCGTCTATGACAACGATCGCTGCCTTGTGACGAAGATCCTGCCCGACGGCACGCGGCAGCGTGCCACGCTGTTCAGCGCTTTCCTGTCACATTACGTGATCCGCGACCGCTATGCTCGCCCGGGCAAGGGGAACGAGAAAGGCAATGTGGAGGGGCTGGTAGGCTATTGCCGGCGCAACTTCATGGTGCCGATCCCGAAGTTCCCGACCTGGGAGGCGTTCAACCTGTGGCTGGAGGAGCAATGCCGCAAGCGCCAGCAGGACAAGGTGCGCGGGCAGAGCGAGACGATCGGTGAGCGGCTGCAGCGCGATCTCGCGGCCATGCAGCCTCTGCCCGCTACACCCTTCGAGGCCTGCGATCAGAAAGGCGGGCGGGTCTCCTCGCAATCCCTGGTGCGCTACAGGACCAACGATTATTCGGTTCCGGTGGCCTGGGGCCATCAGGAGGTCTGGATCAGGGCCTATGTCGATGAGGTGGTGATCGGCTGCCGCAGCGAAGTCATCGCCCGTCATCCTCGTTGCTATGCCCGCGAGGAGGTTGTCTTCGACCCGCTCCATTATCTCCCGCTGATCGAGCAGAAGATCAACGCATTCGACCAGGCTGCGCCTTTGCAGGGCTGGGACCTGCCCGAAGCGTTCACGACACTGCAGCGGTTGATGGAAGGGCGCATGCACAAACATGGCAGGCGCGAATATGTGCAGGTACTGCGCCTGCTGGAAACGTTCACCCTCGCCGATCTCCAGGCGGCGGTCGAACAGGCCATCGATCTTGGCGCCATCGGCTTCGATGCCGTCAAGCACCTCGTCCTGTGCCGGATCGAACGCGTACCGCCCAGGCTGGACCTGGACGTCTATCCCTTCCTGCCACGCACCACGGTCGAGAAGACCTTTGCCAGAGCCTATCTGAGCCTGCTCTCCGACCGGCAGGAGGCCGCATGAGCGATCAGGCCCCGGAGATCCTTCTCGCTCACCATCTCAAGGCGCTCAAGCTGCCTACGTGCCTGCGTGAGCATCACAAGCTCGCGCGGCAATGTGCCGCTGAAGGCGTCGATCATATCCGCTTCCTCGCCCGCCTCGTCGAGATGGAAATGATCGACAGGGAGCGTCGCATGGTCGAGCGGCGCATCAAGGCCGCGCGCTTCCCCGCCGTCAAAAGCCTCGACAGCTTCGACTTCGCCGCCATCCCCAGGCTCAACAAGATGCAGGTGCTCGAGATGGCGCGCTGCGAGTGGATCGAGCGGCGTGAGAACGCCATCGCTCTGGGGCCATCAGGCACCGGAAAGACGCACGTAGCGTTGGGGCTCGGACTGGCAGCATGCCAGAAAGGACTGTCGGTGGGCTTCACCACCGCGGCAGCGCTGGTCAGCGAAATGATGGAGGCCCGCGACGAGCGCCGTCTTCTGCGCTTCCAGAAGCAGATGGCCGGATACAAGCTGCTCATCATCGACGAACTGGGCTTTGTGCCGCTCTCCAAGACCGGCGCCGAACTGTTGTTCGAGCTGATCTCCCAGCGTTACGAACGCGGCTCCACCTTCATCACCAGCAACCTGCCCTTCGACGAATGGACCGAAACCTTCGGATCTGAGCGTCTCACAGGCGCGCTCCTCGATCGCCTGACCCATCACGTCAGCATCCTCGAGATGAACGGCGAAAGCTATCGCCTCGCGCACAGCCGGGCCCGCAAGGCCAAAACCAGACCCTGAAAATTACACCAATGCCGGGGGGAGTGGCCCTCGGGCTACGCCCTCACGCCACTCCCCCCGGCATGTAACACGATGGCCTGGTTTTACGCCGCCGAATGGCCGACTTTTGCTCCGCCGTTGACAGGCAAACCGAAATTGGCAGCAAATATCTCGGCGACTGCATCCGAGAAGGCGCTGAACTGCTGATCAGGAGCCTGGCCCCCGGTCCCAACAACGGATGATCGGTCAGCCGTCTTCTTGACGCGGCTGAAACGACCGCCCAGGTTTACTTCGATCATATTGACAGGTTTGACCGTAAGTGCGGCGAATCCAGACAGCGTGGTCTGCTTCTGATGTACGTTGATGCTTTGAACGAAAGGCGTGTTGGCAGGAACGAGCCCCGCCAACAAGGGGCTCGCCGCTACGTTGCTGTTATAAGAAGCGCGAAAGCTGCTTGATTTCAGGTCGTTGTGTTCGAAATAGGCCCCAACGGCGTAACTGAACCACCGATCAGTGGGGGATTGGAAGCGCAATTCCTGGCTGTAGGCGTCGTAATTTTCCAGCTGCACCTGGGGGAAAGCATCGTTCCGGCCCAAGGCCGCGACACCCGCGCCTGTGGAAGCCTGAACCAGCTGGCGCAGCTTGTGATGAAAGACGCCTGTCGTCGATGTCAACGTGGACTCGCCAAACTCCTTGCTGATGGTCAGGCCACTGTTGACCATGTCATAGTCAAAAGAACTCGGCCCTACTGCGGTCACGTAATCCAGCCGATTGTCCGCCGTTCCCTCACGGATAGACTGAGCGCACGCCCCGGTAGGCGTACCGAAATCGGGATTGGGGCAATTGAGCACTTCGAAATTATACTGGTTCTGGTCACGCAACTGCGCACCATCGACACGGAAATCGACCTGGAGATCATCCGATCCGTCCCAGCGCAGGGCGATACGACCTTGCTTGTCGCTGTTATCGGGTCCCTTGTTACCGGTCCGGGTATTTAACACGAACCCGTCCATACCGGTGAATTTGGCAGCCACCCGAGCGGAGAGATTATTGGTCAGCGGCCCGCTAACGACGCCTTCTGCCACATATTCGCCATCAGTAGGCGCATATGCCAGATTGGCATATCCTTCAAATGTGCTGGTGGGCTTGGCCGACGTGACGCTTAACGCACCGGCGATGGTGTTGTTGCCGAAAAAGGTCGATTGGGGCCCCTTCAGAATTTCGATACGCTCGATATCAAGAAAGCCCAGCCGTGTCGCCCGCGAACGGCCCAGGTAGATGCCATCCAGAAAGGTTCCCACCGACTGTTCGAAGCCAGCATTGGTGCCGGAGCCGACGCCGCGAACCGTGAGGACATCCGATGCCCCACCAACATTCACCTTCACATTGTTGATGCGCGACGTCAGGTCACCGAGGGTAAGGACGTTGTTTGATCGCAACGCGTCTCCAGTAGCCACAGCGACTGAGATCGGTACATCCTGCAGACTTTGCGAACGCCGTTGCGCAGTCACGACAATATCCTCGACCATGGTCGGGTCGGAAACCGTCTGCGCCGCTGCGCCATTTTGACAAAGCGCAACCATCGAGCCGCTGACAAGCAGCATCATTTTTTTCATTAGACATCCTCCCAGGTTTCTCGCCTGCGGGGATAGACCGGTTACAGACGCTATGCAAGCATAAGTTATGCTAGATGAGCTTTTGCAGAGAGGCGAGTTGGCTCTCACGCCATTTTGCACCGGCGCGTGGAGTCGCGGCGAGGAGCAGATGGGCTTCCTCGCTGGTCGTGAACCGGGGCCATTCGACAAGCCCGGCTCCGTTGGGATCGCCGGTTTGCGCAAAATTGACCCAGTATCGCATCATGATTTCGCTCGCCTGACGATCATCACCGTCAACATCCTCAAGAGTTCCAAAGAGGAAGTCTCCCTCATCCGCATGCGTGGGTGGGATGCCATCGTTGCGACGATGGTCAAAAACATAGCGGAACACATCCGCCCGGCGGTCGGCCATCGCACGAAGAAGGCGACGCAGCCCCAGCTCGATTGAGTGATCGCCGAACAGACGCGAAAATGACGAACCGACGTCTCTGTCGGAAGATACGGGATACAGCGCCGCAACAGCGTCGGCGGTGGCCCCGAACACCTTCTCCAAATAACCGCGGTAGTCATCAGCCGAAGCAACATTCATGCGCTTGGCAAAAAAGCGTCCCTCATCTTCATTGGAGCCTGCCAGCAAGGGAATGACAGGAAAATCGGGGGATGCTGGATCAATCTGGGTTGGCACGACCCAACCATCGACTATGGGCCGCATTGGGCGCGCAGCGGTCAGCGTGAGCGATGGCGAAGCCAGGCTGGCAGCACGCGCCTCCAGTTCCGCTGCATCCAGCGCTCGCAGGTCCTCGAGATCGAGCCCCAGCTGCAACCCATGATCCTCGGCATCGGCAAGTGAACTGAGGGGCGCGTAGGAACCCGGCGATTGAAAGATCGCCTTGTCGAAGGCCTTGGTCAGCAGCGGGGAGGCCAGCGCCGCAATACCGGCGGCAGCACCGGCCGACGCCCCGACATAGGTGAGATTGTCGGCGTTGCCGCCAAACTGCCCGATATTGGCTCTGACCCAGGCCAGCACAGCCAGATGGTCCAGCAGACCGTAATTGCCGGAGGAGCCATGGGGCGATTCAGCCGACAAAGCCGGATGAGCGAGGAAACCGAGAACGCCCAGACGATAGTTGAAGCTGACAACGACGGCACCCTGCCGCGCCAGAGCGGCGCCTTCTTCCTCCGAAAATGCGCCGCCACCGGTTGTGAAGCTGCCGCCGCCCGACCATATCATCACGGGCCAGCCGTCCGTCACCGGCTCGGCCGGAGCCCATATGTTGAGATACAGGCAATCTTCGGATTGACCGGGCGCGCGAGACGTCCTTCCCCGCACAGGTTGGATTGCGTCCAGCCCGAAGGCCCGGGCGTCGCGCACACCTTGCCAGGGAGTAACGGGTTGCGGCGGTTTCCATCGCAAATTCCCCACAGGTGGTGCCGCGAACGGCACACCAAGAAAGCAAAGCAGATCCTGATGCCTGATACCGTTCAAGCGACCGTGTTCCGTCAGAACGATATTGTCCGCCGTCATTGTTTCTACCCTCTACCTTTTATTACCTGTGTCACGGTTCGTGCCGTTCAGAAGAAAGTGGTCATGCCCTTCGCCAGCAAAGTCGTCTGGTCGAGATAGATAGCCCGCGACTTGAGGCGCAACCGACCATCGTGGCGCAAGAGTACATCCTCGCGACGGCCCACGTAGAAACAGTCTTCATAATCCATCCGGCTGAAGTGGACAATGAAGCGGCTATTTACCTTGACGGTTTCATCAGCGTAATCGCTCATCCTGATGTTGGTGACGATATGGGTGGTTCGCGATTGCGGCTCCTCGGCCCAGTGATCTCCGCTCTGCAATTGCTTGACGCGCGCTATTAGGGTTGGCTTGCCCTCGTCAAACCAGGCATAGCCGACACCAGCGCGGGTATATTCCTCTCCAGGATCGGCGCTCTTCATATTGCGTGCGAGCGGCATCCAGTAACGGACGTCGTCGGCCAGCAAGTCGAGCCAGGCGTCATATTGCCGGCTGTCGATCAGTTCGCACTCAAGCGCGTAGAAATCCTCTACTTCCCGCTGCATCCACAACTGTGCGATCTTATCCGCCCTGTCTTCCTGCATCTCGCTCATATCCAGATTGCTCACCCTTCCACCCCCGGACGGCCACCGCCCTGCCCGTTCATCATGGACAGCCATTTGGCGTAGAAAATGCGCTGGTTATGTTCCGAAACGCCTTCATCGACAAAGGCGCCGTCGCCCAGCCAGCTCACCGGCCAGGCCCACTGCGCCTTGCCCCGGTTGAGCTCGTAATTGAAAGGATGCTGCGCGGCGCTGGCCAAAGCCGCGCCCGTTTGGGCCATCGCCCAGTTTTCCGTATCGTCTTGTTCGACCATTCCGGCCGGACCCGCATAACGAAGAAGATAGGATCGCAGCGCGTCCTTGACGTCCTGAGGCGCGCGTTTTGGCACAAAATACCATCGCAGAACTTCGGTCTTGCCAGCGGACAGCGGAACCCACAGGCTGACGGACCAACGCCCGGCAGCGTTGTAGGAAAAGTTGGGGAAGAGCGACCCGCCCCTATTGTAGAAACGGGCGCGATCACCCAGCCGTTCATTGCGGGCATAATGGGCGTTGCGGAAATATTCATCGACGCTGGGATTCAGGCCCCACATCGAATGATATTCGCGGCCCTCCTTCTCATATAGGGTGACGCGCCCGCCATGCCCCCCTGCCGGGTAGGCGACATTCAGAATGCGGCTGGGACTGTCGACCGTGTCCCAAACATGCCGACCCTTTTCGCCGCTGAGGGAAATGCCGAGCCGCTCGACCGAGAAATGGCTGGGCTCATGATACAGATCGCCCGCCATATTTTCAGCGCCGAATTTCCAGTTGCTCGGAATGATCCATTTGGAAATGCCGTCTATTACTTCCAGGCCATCATCCTCACCGTCGGGGCCGCTCAGGAAATCGCGCAACAGCAGCGCTGCATCGCTAAGATAGTCCTCGAACGCCGGAAGCGATTCATCAAATGTCGCCCAAATAGAGCCATGGAAACAGGCAACCCGCGCCTGAATGAGGGACCATTGCGACCGGTCCAGCTGCCCGCCATACCCCTCCGACGATCGTGGAACACCGACCAGAGAGCCATCATTCGCGAATGTCCAAGCGTGATAGGCGCAGGTGAACCGGGCTGCGTTACCCTTGTCATACCGGCACACGGCCATACCGCGGTGGCGACAGGAATTCAGCATTACGCGAACCTGACCGTCATTCCCCCTGGCAACGATGACCTGATCCGTGCTCAAGCGGGAGAGAAAGAAGTCGCCCTTGTTGGGAATCTGACTCTCATGCCCGACGAACAGCCAGGACTTCGCAAATATGGCAAGCTGCTCCTGCCGATATATGTCCTCGCTGGAGAAAGCGGCGCGGTCGATCATCTCCGCTTCCGTACCCGGCATTGTTCTCGTAGCCACCTCAACCTGTCCCATCATGCGAAATCCATATTGCTATGCTGCCATAGCTTATGGTATCACAACATCTGTCCCGTCAAGCGGTTTGTACGCTTCGGGCGGATTGTGGAGAGAAGATGCCGTTGGAATTAGGTTTGGCCTCGTCTTATGCGCCGTCGCTCTACCGGGGCCGCGACAATCAGAAAATGGTCACGGAATATCTTATTGGTGATGCCGTGCAGCCGCCGGAAACGGCGGCCGAGGGACCAGCCGAGCGGCAGGCTTATATCGACCGGTTTAGCCAGACGCTCGACCGTGCCCGGTTGAGCATCAACGAGGCCGGACTCGACACCCTTGTGGTACTCATCGCCGATGACGACCGCTATTTCTCAAGGAGCAATACGCCGCAGTTCCACGTCTTCATCGGCGAGGAAATCTGGGGCGACAGTAGTATCGCTCACATCGGCGAGACTGCAAATCCAACCACCTTCAACTGTGATGAAGACCTCGCCAATTTCATCGCTCAAGAACTGGTACTGCGCCATTTCGATATTGCGGAGTCGCGCGGCGCGTTCCGGCCGGTGGGTGATCCTGAACGGGGCATGGCGCCGGGCATAGTTGAACTTCTTCGCGAACTGAAAGTGACGATCCCGATCGTCCCGATCCATATCAACTGCCATTCTCTTCCGCGCTCCAGTGGATCGCGCTTGTGGGCATTCGGTGAAGCGCTGGGGGAAATATTGGGATATAGTGACAAGCGGCTTGGCATGGTCGTGTCTGGCGGCATGAGCGGCGACCCGCGCGGATATATGGCGGGCTGGATCGATGAAAAACTTGATCGCTGGGCGATGCAGCGGCTGGCCCTTGGTCGGTCGGAGGACCTGATCGACATGTGGAGCGCTCGCTCGCTTACGTTGAATGGCACGACTGCGGAATTGCGCCTGTGGCTGGCCTTGGGCGCTGCTATGGAACGCTCCGGCGCCAAGGCACGCGTCTGTGACTATTTCCCGTTCCACGGGGCCGCCGCCGGAATCGGCACGATGGTTTGGGAGGCCCGGCCATGACGTTGGCGCTTGGCATGGCGTGCACGCATTTCCCGAGCCTGTTCCAGGAGACCTATGAAGGTTGGCAACGTTACTGGCGAATATTGAGCAGCCATGTGCCGCAGCCCCCTGAAGTGTACGAAGAGGATGCGGACAGGATCGCATCCTTCATAGAGCGCCGCAACGCCGCGTTCGAGACCTTCCGAAAGGCTTTCCGCGCGGCAGAGATCGACGTTCTGGTCGTAATCGGCGGCGATCAGGACGAATGGTTCGACCGGACCCACATCCCTAATCTGTTCGTCTATTCCGGCAGCGATCCCATCAAAGGTTTTCATAATTACGGCTCGATGGACAGCGATCCGCCACTGCAATTTTTTGAACACCCCGACCGGTTCGGCTTGGAATTGGCGGTTCATTCGCAATTGGCGCAGGCGCTGACGCAATCCTTGCTGGACGACGATTTCGATGTTTCGACATCGACCAAGATCGTGCCGCAGGGTCGCCCGACACATGGGGCCCCCCATGCCATTGTGCGCCCCCTGCCCTCGATCATGCCGGAACTCGATGTGCCCGTCCTCCCGGTGATCATCAAGACAATCGAAAATTCACCGGCCAACATGACGGGGAAAAGATGCCTGGAACTGGGGCGGGCCATCGGCGCCTTCTGCGCGCGCCAGCCGGAGAGGATCGCGATACTCGCGAGCGGTGGCATGTCGCATGATCCGGTAGGGCCGCGGTCAGGCTGGGTGGACGAACCCCTGGACCGCTGGCTGCTCGACATTCTTGCCGACGGCCGGATCGATCCGCTCGGCGGCCTGTTCTCCTTCCAGTCAGCCAGCATGGACTCGGGAACCGGCGAACTGCGATCCTGGCTGGTGGCGGCTGCCGCCATTCAGCAACAATATCCGGGCATAAAGGCGGACATCCTGGATTATTTCCCCGCGCGAAAAGCCACGGCCGGTTGCGGCTGGGCCTTGTGGCACCCTGACCTCACGCCCCCCCAAGGAGGCAGCGCTGCGTGAGCGGCGCGGTCCTCATAAGCGGCGCTGCTACCGGAATCGGTGCCCAGATAGCGATCTATCTGGCCGACAAGGGTTACGACGTCATCGCTTTCGGGCTAGACACTGATCTGCCCATGAACATCGAGGCGCCTGGGCGGGGCACTTTGAAAGAGTGGTCGACGGCACGATCGCTGCCGGTCACGGTCGTCGAGGCAGATGTCACGTCGCCTGACGAGATCGATGCTGTCATCGCCTTGGCGATGGCCGAGCATGGGCGCATTCACGCATTGGTCAACAATGCGGCCGTGCGATGGCTCGGTTCCGTGCCGGATACATCATTCGAGCGGTTCCAGCAGACTTTGGCTGTGAACCTCGGCGGAGCGTTTCTTTGCTCGAAAGCGGTGCTCCCGGTGATGACAGCCTCTGGAGGAGGCGCGATCGTGCATATCGGATCGGGCGCGGGCTGGGGCAAGGCGAACATGGCGGCCTATGCGGCCAGCAAGGGCGGCCTCATCGCTTTGAGCGCATCTATCGCCTATGATCATTTCCACGATCATGTGCGTTCCAACATAGTCATTCCCGGCGGAGGGCTGATGTCGGGCATGATCGCATCGTCTCCAGAGGAGAGCGCGCGTATCCGCGCATCCATGCCGGGAACGGCCGCCGGCCGACCGGCCGATGGCGCGGATATCGGCGCGGCCATCGAATTTCTGATATCGCCCGCGGGTGCAACCATTTCCGGTGCGGTCCTCGATGTCGGCTCTTTCTTTCATCAGGGCGGCCCCCTGCCCCCCCATCCATCAGCTTCCGCAAATAAAGGCTCATGATCTTGAAACATTCTATCGAAACCATGGTCGACAGCCTCGACCAGGCGCAACAGTCAGCGACCGCAACGGACCAGCTCTCCACCAGGTTCGGCTTATCCCTTGAAGATGCCTATATGGTGCAGCAGGGCCTTTTCAAACGGCGGACCGACCGCGGCGAAAGGATCGTCGGCTTCAAAATGGGCTTCACCAGCGTCGCAAAGATGAAGCAGATGGGCGTGTCCGATCAGATCATCGGCCAGCTTTCGGACAGGATGCGGATCGGTGCCGAGGGGCTCAGCCTGTCGTCTTTCGTCCATCCCCGGGTCGAACCGGAAATCGCCTTTCGGCTTGGTGCGCCCTTATCAGGCGATATCTCCCGCGATCACGCATTGGCATCGATCGATGCCGTTGCGCCTGCGATCGAGATCATCGACTCGCGCTACCGCGATTTCAAGTTCAGCCTTGCCGATGTCATCGCCGATAACAGTTCTTCGGCTGCCTTCGCGATCGGCCAGTGGCGCGATCCCGGCCTCGACCTGTCCGATGCGCACATGACGATGGAGGTCGGCGGCGAGCGATTTACTGGATCGTCCTCCGCGATTCTTGGCGACCCCGTGCTGGCCATCGTTTCGGCGGCTCGCCTGGTAAAGGAAATTGGCTCCCGGCTGGAAGCGGGGATGATCATTCTGGCAGGCGCTGCCACCGAAGCAGTCGCTATCGGTGCACCCGGCCCTGTCCGCCTAGACGTGGCCGCACTCGGCTCCGTCGAATTCACGGTCAATCCTTGAGATGCTGGATTTATGAGAAGTTTCAGGCGGCGGCGGATCTTTGAGCGCGTCCTGAGCTACCGTCATGCTGGCAGCAACGCCGTAAGTTTGGTGCAGGCCATTGCAAGCGACAGGTGCGAGCCGCCGAGCCGCGCTCCAAATCGCGCAGGTGCCAAGCCGGCCCCGTACTTCACCCGAAGCCAGGCTTGCGCCTGCATGATCCTTGGCCACGAGCCGAAGTACGCGGCCTGTCCCCGCTGATGTGCCGGTGAGCGGCTGGGCGGGGAGCCAAAACATCCCCGCCTCCATCGTGACGGCCACCTGTCAATCACACGATCAGCAAAAGGTTATCCCTTGCGATCCCAACTTCGTACGTCCGCCCTAGAAACGGATGCTTGCCGTCGCGCCATATGTTCTTGGCGGGAGTGGCGACGAGGCGAAGGAGCTTAGCTGGTTATTGAAGAAGCTCTGGCCGATCGGATGTTCGTTCTCGATGTTGCGGATAAAGGCAGTAATCGCCCAGTTCGCATCCGCATGTCTGAAGGTGATCGCGGCATTTGTGGTGGTATAGGCTTCCTGCTCGCTGATGCCTGGCAGCATTTCGAAGCCTACCATATTTCGGGTTTGATAATGAAAGTCGGCGTTGAACACCAATTCATATGTTGTTCCGACCGGAATGACTTGCTCCGCGCCAAGATTGATCGTCCATTTGGGGGATCGCAACGCGTCAAAGCCGGAGCAGTTCACCAGCACCTGATCGGAAATGCCAGGCGCGGGCGCAAACGGACATCCGGTTACCGGCGGGGGAGAGGTCGGCCCGGAGGGAAGGAGATAAGAGAATTCGTCATATTTGGCGTTGAGATACTGTATATCTCCATTCAACGTGGTGTACCGCGCCGGTTTCGCGATGACATTCACTTCGAAACCGTAATTCTTCGACTTGCCGGCGTTCTCGGTCACGAACGACAAATTTCCTAAGCCATCGTCCGCGAAGTGGGACACCTGCTGATCTTTGAAAATCCAGTAGAAAAATTCCATGTTCACGCGCAGCTTGTTGCCCAGGAAGGAATTTTTCGTTCCGATTGTATAAGCTGTCACGGTTTCCGGCCCGAATGTCGGGATAAAGTCCGAAAAGCTGAAACCGCCCGCATGATAGCCTGTCTCGACGCTCGCGTAGAGCAGGTTGGATGGCGTCAGATCATATTCGACCCCCGCGCGCCAGGTGACACGCGTTTCAGACTGTTCTTCATCCAGCGTCGTCGTCGCGGCGGTGTAGATCACACCCGCTGGACCGGTGGGCAGGACATAGACAGACCCCGTCCCCCCGCTGACATCCACGAGGCCGAACTCGCTGACCAGCGTGCGGACGAAGGGAGACGATGGCGTCGGAAAAAGCGGCGCATCCGGACACTGGTTGATGCCCGGCAATGTGCACACGAGCCGAATGTTGGTGTTGGTTCCCGAAAAGGGCTTTTTCTCGTGGGTCAGGCGGGCGCCGCCGATGATCCGGAAGGAGTCAGTAGGAGCGACGGTGAGCCGTCCAAAGCCGGCCAGGGAATCCGTACCCACGCGTATATTCTGCGTCGATGACAGGACCGCAACGTTAAAGTTATAATCGGACCTGATGCTTTCCGTATAATAATATCCGCCCAGCAGATAACGTATCAGGCCCTCATCGGGGCTGGCGAGGCGGGCTTCCAGACTGAACTGGTTATCATCCTGCCGCGTAAGGCTGGGGAAACCGGTTCCGGTATCCAGGCTTGAAAGGCTCGACTCCCGGTAGGATGCGATCGCGGTCAAGGCTCCGATCGGGCTGTCGTGATTGATCTCGGCGCGGACCCCCCAATAATGGTTGTCGGTGGAGGGATCGAGGGGTGACGTAATGTCGCCAAATCTGCCCGCTGGAAAGGAATAAAGCGACTGCAGGATGGCGGCTGTTCTTGGATCCTGCAGACCAACGGTCCGCGGGAGGGGGTCGTCGACCGGTGTGAGGCCGAAAGTCGTGAGATATCCGGTAATGACGGACCCGGTGCCATTGCCCCCGCTGTGAGCATAGTCCGCCGACAGCTTCAGCTTCACGGTGGGCGACGGTTCGACCAATAGCTGCGCGCGAATGGCATAGCCCTTTTCGTCATTCGTGCCGTCGGACAGATAGCCGTCATGCTCGTTATACGTAAAGGCGACGCGTGCGGCGGATATATCGGACAGACCGACATTGACGGCCCCCGAAAGTCCGACCGTGTCGTAATTGCCGACGGTGCCGGTCAGATAGCCTCCGGTTTCACCGATCTTCGGGCTGACCGGGATGACGTTGATCGCGCCGCCGGTCGCATTCCGCCCGTACAAAGTACCCTGCGGCCCTTTCAGGACTTCTACCCGTTCCAGGTCGAAAAAGGTGTTCTTAACTGATGTGGGCCGGCCGATATAGACGCCATCGACATTGAACGCCACGCCCGGATCAACCAGGGAAGTAGCGGACGTGTTGCCAACGCCGCGCAAGTAAAATGCCTGCGTGCCTGCGCCACCTTGGCTGACCTGCAAAGCAGGTACGATTGTAGTGAGCTGGGATGCAGAGGAGACGCCGGCGCGGGTCAAGGCAGAAGTGTCGACGACGCTGATCGGAATTGCTGCGCTTTGCGCGCTCTCCTGCCGGAACTGAGCGGTCACGATGATGTCGGCGATCTGGTCGGACTGATCGGCAACGCTGCTGGAGGAACTCTCGCCTTGGCTCGCCTCCTGCGCTTGTGCCACGCCAATTAATGACGTCGTCGCCAGAATCGATACGAACAAATATCTGTTCAAACGCATAATAAATCTCCCCTTTTATTTCTTTTCTAGAATTTTATGCTTTGATATTTATATTGATGCGCAATATTATTTATAATTAATAGCATCATACCGGAACGTAATCGGGAAACGGCTATAATTACTACCTGATTAGATCGGGCAGCTTTTCCAAATGCCCTTGTCTTCACCCGCGATCATGGTCGGCACCATTTCGTCGAAAGGAGACCCGGCTGTTCCCCACAGATCCGAAGCTTCGGGACTGGCCTCGAACCGGCGCACATTCCAGGTAGCTTCGTCGACCGTCTCCAGCTCAGTCGTATATTCCACGATGTTACCGGCCGGGTCGGCAAAATAAGAGAAAGTGTTATCGCCTGCCGCGTGTCGGCCCGGTCCCCAAATCGGCTTGCGGCCCATCGCCCGCATCAAACGACCGGTTCCGCGCATGTAGGCATCGAGACTGCCCATCTCGAATGAGATATGATTGAGGGAAGTCTTGTGCCCCTTGGCGATCGCCAAGACATGGTGCTGGGTGCCGCAACGCAGAAAGCACATCATGTCGGCCATCCAGTCTGTCAGTCGGAGACCGAGATGCGCCTTGTAAAATTCCATCGTCGCGAGGACATCTACCGAGTTTATGACGACATGGCTGAGCTTCAGCGGGACCGCCTGCTTCGGATCAATCGCTACTGCCGGTCGCATTTCAACATTGGCGGAAATTTCGATCAGCCGACCGTCGCAATCGAAGAAGCGAAATCCATAGCCGCCGCCTGGCGTCTGCAATGGCCCAGGCTCCCGGTCGATCTTGACATCCGCGGTTCGCAGGCGCGAACACAGCGCGTCGACGTCTCCTTTTCCCGGGACAGCAAATGCAAAGAAATCCACGCGCTTTTCTTCAGCCTTGCGCACGCGAACAGCATAGGCTTCGCCACCCGCCTTGCAGCCCAGATAAGTGACGTCCTGCGCCTCTGCTACGACCTCCAGGCCCCAGATGTCGCGATAAAAGGCCACTGTTTCTACGTAATTGGTAACCCCGATCGCCGCGTGGCGCACATGCGTGATCAAACAATTCGCAGATGCCGAAATAGCCACCGT
>NZ_MINO01000083.1 GCF_001757355.1 Sphingobium phenoxybenzoativorans | reverse complement strand
TCCGCCACGCTTGTCGCCGATGACCAGACCTGCGCGCCCGTCGCCTTCACCCGCGCCAGCAGCGCCGCATCGGGCAATCCGAAATGGAAGCTTACAATCTCCGGCTGGATATCCTCCACCACCGCGCAACGCACGGCGTCGAACGGCGCGCGCACCGGCGGCGGCACGGCGGGCGGCCCGGCGCCAAATTCGGCATAATAGGGCGCCAGCGCCGCCACCCAGGCGCTATCGTCCACCGTTTCGGGCAGGGTGTGGCAGAAGAAATTGAGGTTGACCGGACCAGGCGCCGCCGCCCGCACAGCCGCGACCTGCCCGGCGATATCGGCGGGCGGAACCAGCGCGCAGGGCAGCGACCCGACCCCGCCCCCCTTCAGCGCGCCGATGGCCAGCTCCACGCCGCCAGACCCCGCCATCGGGGCCTGGATGACCGGCGCATCGACGCCGATCCTCTCCAGAAACCGCCGGTCGGGCCAGCCAGCCATGCGCTTACCAGACGCCGGTATTGGGCATGGACGCCCAGGGTTCGGCCGGTTCCAGATGCCCGTCCTGCAACAGCTCGATCGAGATATTGTCGGGCGTGCGGACAAAGGCCATATGCCCGTCGCGCGGCGGCCGGTTGATCGTCACCCCGGCATCCATCAGCCTCTGGCAGGTGTCGTAGATATTCTCGACGCGATAGGCGAGATGGCCGAAATTGCGCCCGCCGTCATAAGGCTCCACGTCCCAGTTATAGGTCAGCTCCACCTGCGCGGCTTCGTCGCCCGGCGCGGCCAGGAACACCAGCGTATAGCGCCCCTTCTCATTGTCGAAGCGTTTCTGCTCCTCCAGGCCGAGCAGGTTGAAGAAGCGCACGGTGGCGTCGACGTCCGTCACACGGATCATGCTGTGCAGATATTTGGGCATGGGAAAAGCGACTCCGGCGGGATGGGCGGGGTGGGATACCGTCAGCCGCTAAATAGGATATGCCAGCCCCAAGGAGAAGGGCGTGGGCCTATTTCGCTGGCTTTTCCGCCGCCAGTTGCGCCAGATTGGCCGTCGCAGCCTTGCCCGCCACGCTTTGCGGGGCCAGCTTCACCGCACGCTCCCACGCCAGCTTCGCGACATCCTCATTGCTGGACAGGATGGCGATATTGCCCTCCTCCAGCGCGACGGAGGCGTCGTCGGGCGACAGCTTCACCGCCTGCGCTATATGTTTCTGCGCCAGCGCCAGTTCGTTCATCCGCCGCGCCAGCGTCGCCGACAGCAGCCAGGCGAGCGGGTCCTGCGGCACCAGCGCCAGCGCCCCGTCCAGGTCGGTGCGCGCCGCCGGCAGGTCGCCCAGCGCGACCCGCGCCCGCGCCCGGTCAAGCTGCACCTCACCCTTGGCGATCCCGTCGGGCAGGCCGCGCACCAGCGCCGCGTCGAAATTGCTCTTGGCCTTGGCGGCGTCGCCCCCGGCCAGCGCGGCATTGCCCGCCTGCGCCCACAGCCGCGCCCCGTCCTGCATGCTGCCCGCGCGCTCCGCCTCGTCCGCCGCCTGTTCCAGCGCGACCAGCGCCGCGGGCCAGCGCTCCGCCCGCGCCAGCGCAAAACCCATGCACTCGCGCGCATGGAACCCACCGCCGTCGATCCGCCATGCCTCTGCAAAGCGGACCCCGGCGTCGGGATCGGCGACGCTCGCGTCCAGGCATCCCTGAAATTTCGCCGCGGCCTGTGGCGGCATGGGCAGCGGCTTGTCCACGCCCTGCCGCGCATTGCTGCTCGCGGCGGCATTGCCGCCCGCCGCCGCTTCTTCCGCCTTCGCCGCGCGCTTCTCCGCCGCCCGCTGGCGCGACCGGTTCATCACCGCCTCCGTCTCCGGCGAATAGGCCTGCATCATCAGAAGAATGGCTGTCAGGATCATGAAGGTTCCGGCATTTGGGCGATGGTGCGGATCAGCAAGGCAATGTCCGCATCGCGGGACAGGCGATGGTCGCCATCCTTAATCAGCACGGCCTGCACATCGGATGAACGCACGCCCTCCGCGATCCGCAGCGCCGTCCGCCACGGCACGTCCGGGTCCTCCTGCCCCTGCAGCAGCCGGACCGGACAATCGATGCCGATCTCGCCCCCGCCGAGCAACAGGTTCGCCTGCCCCGAATTGCGGAACGCCAGTGTTGTCACATAGGGATCGTCGCAATAGGGCGTATCCTCGACCAGCTTCCCATTCGCCTCCATCTCCGCGATCTCCGCTTCGGAAAAGCCCCAGTCGGTGAAATCCGGCGCGGCGGCGATTCCGACCAGCCCGGCAACCCGATCCGGCCGGGCCAGCGCGATCAGCAGCGCCAGCCACCCGCCCATTGACGATCCCACGACAATGAACGGCCCGGCGACCAGCGCATCGATCAACATCAGCGCATCGTCGCGCCAGATATCCAGCGTCCCGTCCTCAAACGCCCCGTCGCTCGCCCCGCACCCCGAATAGTCGAGCCGCAGCGCCTCGCGCCCCTGCGCGACCGCCCACGCCTCGACCGCCAGCGCCTTCCCACCCTCCATGTCGGACATATATCCGGGCAGGAACACCACCGCCGGGCCAACGCCGGAATGATGATGATAGGCAAGGCGCAGGCCATCGGGGCGGGGGAAGTAACTGGGCATGGAAACGCTATGACAGGAAAGAAGAAGTGGTGACAGCTATAGCGCACAGACTCGCCCCCGCTTGACTTCGCCGCCGCCGCTGGACATGGCAGGGCGCTTATAATTTCGCCACGAAAGCCCATATCCCCGCCATGTCCCAGATGCTGAAGATCACCCTGCCCGATGGTTCCGTGCGCGAAGTTGCGCCCGGCACTACCCCGGCGGACATCGCGGCGGCGATCGGGCCGGGGCTGGCCAAGGCGGCCATCGCGGCGCGGGTCGATGGCGAATTGCGCGACATCATGCGTCCGCTGGAGCAGGACTCCGCGCTTGCGCTGGTGACGGCGCGGGATGAGGCGGATGCGCTGGAGCTTGCCCGCCACGACTTTGCGCATGTGCTGGCGGAGGCGGTGCAGCAGCTTTTCCCCGGCACGCAGATCACCTTCGGTCCGTCCACCGACGACGGCTTTTATTATGATTTCGCGCCCAAGGATCGCCCGTTCACGGACGAGGACCTGCCCGCGATCGAGGAGGCGATGCGCAAGATCATCGCTGCCGACAAGCCGCTGGTGCGGCAGGAAATCGACCGCGCCGAGCTAATCGCCAAATGGCGCGCAGCGGGCGAGACGTTCAAGGCCGAATGGGCCGGTGAACTGTCGGGCGACGAACCGCTGACCGTCTATCATAGCGGCAACGACTGGTATGACATGTGCCGAGGCCCGCACCTTGCCTCCACCGGCAAGCTGGACCCGCAGGCGTTCAAGCTGACGCGCGTGTCGGGCGCATATTGGCGCGGCGATCAGAAGAACGCGATGCTCTCGCGCATCTACGGCACGGGCTGGCTCAACAAGAAGCAGCTCGATGCGCACCTGCTGCGCCTTGAGGAAGCCGCCAAGCGCGACCACCGCAAGATCGCGCAGGAAATGGACCTGTTCCACCTCCAGTCGGAGGCGCAGGGGTCGGTTTTCTGGCATCCGAAGGGCTATATCATCTGGCGCGCGCTGGAGGCCTATATGCGCCGTCGCCTCGACGCCGCAGGTTATGAGGAAGTTAAGACGCCGCAGTTGATGGACGCGCGCCAGTGGGAGCAGTCCGGCCACTGGGGCAAATATCGCGAGAATATGTTCGTCGTCCCCGACGAGGTGCCCAATACCGAGGATGAAGGCCCGGTGCTGTCGGGCGAGGCGGACATGATGGCGCTGAAGCCCATGAACTGCCCCGCGCATGTCCTGATCTTCCGCCAGGGTATCAAGTCGTATCGCGACCTGCCCCTGCGCCTGGCCGAATTCGGCTGCTGCCACCGGAACGAGGCGCATGGCGCGCTCCACGGCATCATGCGCGTGCGCCAGTTCACGCAGGACGACGCCCATATCTTCGTGCGCGCCGATCAGTTGGTCGACGAGGTGAAGGCATTCTGCGACCTGCTGGACGTGATCTACAAGGATCTCGGCTTCGACAGCTACGCCATCAAGCTGGCGTTGCGCCCGGAAAAGCGGTTCGGCACCGAGGAGATGTGGGACTGGTCGGAACAGTCGCTGCGCGACGCCGTGGCGGAAGCGGGCCGGGCGACGCCCGAATATGGCTGGGAGGAACTGCCCGGCGAGGGCGCCTTCTACGCGCCGAAGCTGGAATTCCACCTGACCGACGCGATCGGCCGGACATGGCAGTGCGGCACGTTGCAAACCGACACAGTGCTGCCGGAGCGACTCGACGCCAGCTATGTCGGCGAGGATGGCGAGCGGCACCGGCCGATCATGCTCCACCGCGCCATCCTGGGCACGTTCGAGCGGTTCATCGGCATCCTGATCGAGCATCATGCGGGGCGCTTCCCGGCCTGGCTGGCCCCCGTACAGGCGGTCGTCGCGACCATCGTGTCGGACGCCGACGATTATGCGCATCAGGTCGTGGAGAAGCTGCGCAACGCCGGAATCCGGGCAGAAATCGACGTGCGGAACGAGAAGATCAACTACAAGGTGCGCGAGCACAGCCTTGCAAAAGTCCCAAACCTGCTGGTCGTCGGCAAGCGCGAGGCGGATGAGGGCACCGTGGCTCTCCGCACACTCGGCAGCCAGGCGCAGACCATGCTTTCGCTGGAAGAAGCCATTGAACGGCTTGCAAAAGAGGCGCTGCCTCCCGATATGCGGTGAGGCATGGATGCCACAGGGTGCGAGTCCTTCGGATGCCGAGGGCCCGCGCCCCTTTTCGCCTTCCATGAAATCCGCTATTAGCCACCGCAAAGTACGTCAACGACCACAGGAGAAGCTGCTATACGTCCCCCAATGATGCGCCGCCCGCTGGCGCCGATGCCGAAATCCGGCCCTCGCTACAATGAATTCATCACCGTCCCCAAGGTGCGCGTGATTGACGATGAAGGCGAGAATCTGGGCGTGATGTTTACGCAGGAAGCGATCGAGCAGGCGGCCGAGGTTGGCTTGGATCTGGTCGAGGTCTCCCCCAACGCCGACCCGCCCGTCTGCAAGTTCCTCGACATCGGCAAGTTCAAATATGAGGCGCAGAAGAAGGCGAATATCGCCCGCAAGACCCAGAAGACGCAGGAACTCAAAGAGATCAAGATGCGTCCGAACATCGACGATCATGACTATGAGACGAAGATGAAGAAGGTCCATGACTTTCTGAGCGATGGCGACAAGGTGAAGATCACCCTGCGCTTCCGCGGCCGCGAGCTTTCCCACCAGCAGCTCGGCATGGCCCTGCTGCAGCGCGTGGCGGAGGACACGACCGACGATGGCAAGGTCGAGGCCTATCCCCGTATGGAAGGCCGCCAGATGCTGATGGTGCTCGCGCCGAAGTAACAGCCGGTTCTTACCGGAATTTGCTCAGACAGATGGAAAATATGTGCTCCTGCGAAGGCAGGAGCCCAGTTCCGACGGTAGGACTGGGCTCCTGCCTTCGCAGGAGCACACCGCGTTTTGGGCTATCAACAACAGAGCTACGCCGACGGCCGCTCGCTATAGTATTGCGGAAACAACTGCTTCAGCGCCGCCACCTTCTGCGCGTCCCAGCGCAGGATATAGGGATGGCGCGGGTTACGCTCCAGGAAGTTCTGGTGATAGGCCGGGCCGTCCTGAAAGCCAGTGAAGCGCTCCACCTTCGTCACGATCGGGCCGTTCCACAGCTTCGCTTGGCCCAACTGCGCCAGATAGGCGTTCGCGGCCTTCGCCTGCTCCGCATTCAACGGGAACAGCGCGCTGCGATATTGCGTGCCATGGTCGGGACCCTGATAGTTCAAAGTCGTAGGGTCGGCGATCACCGAGAAGAAGATGCGCAGCAGCGCGCCGTAACTCACCACCTGCGGATCATAGGTGACGCGGACGGACTCGGCGTAACCGGTGTCGCCCTCGCCCACCCGGTCATAATCGACCTTCATGGTGCGCGGCCCGCCCGCAAAGCCGGAGACGGCCAGCTTAACGCCCTTCACATGGGAGAATACGCCCTCGACGCCCCAATAGCAGCCACCGGCAAACACAGCGGTTTCCAGCTTGCGTGCAGGTATGGCATCGATTTTCGGGACCGGGGCAAGGACGGCGCTTTCCGCCGCCAGCGCCGGGGGCAGCAGGCCGGGCGACAGCGCCCACACCCCGCCCGTCATGCCGCCGCCCACGGCAGCGGCCAGCAGGAAAGGACTAAAGCGCTGCCTTAACGCTCGCCGGAGGCGGGCTGGCCTGGACGACACTGCTATATCCGGCCGATGGCCTGGCTGGCTGGTCATGGTGCGACTCCGTCATCTGCAACGCCAGGATGCCTATCGTGCCCAACACGAACCCGCCCGCAAAGTTGCGGAACATGTCGGATTTGAAGAATGCGATCATGTCGCTGCCTTTCCTGGTCTCGCACCTATTCGGGCCATGCCCGTCGCGGGTTACGAAGCGGTTTAAAAAATTCGCATTGCCCCTGTCTGAACGAAATGCCTGACGACACAGCTTGTCGCCCAAATCGCCGATTGCATCGACGAACGCTCAGATAGGTTGCATAACGCAACGGGGATTTAGGGAAGCGACGCCCCGGTTCAAGGACCACCCGGAAAAATTTAGGCCCCGCCTTGCCGCCGCACACAACGTGCTCCTGCGAAAGCAGGAGCCCAGGCCCACCGTCTGAACTGGGCTCCTGCTTTCGCAGGAGCACGCCGTGGCCTAGAACCCGTCCCTCACTTCAGCGCGGCGCAGGCTTCCTGAATGCGGGTGCACGCCTTTTTCAACAGCTCGTCGGATGTCGCATAGCTGATGCGGAAGGCCGGGCTGAGGCCGAACGCCGCGCCATGTACCGCCGCCACCTTCGCTTCGTCGAGGAAATAGCCGATCAGCGCCTCGTCCGAATCGATCTTCACGCCCTTCGGCGTCGTCTTGCCGATCACGCCGCTGGCGTCGGGATAGACGTAGAAGGCGCCCTCCGGCGTGGGGCAGGACAGGCCCGGCGCGTCGTTCAGCATGGCGACGACCATGTCGCGCCGCCGCTTGAACACCGCATTGCGCTCCTCCAGAAACTCCTGGTCGCCGGTCAGCGCCGCCGCGGCGGCCGCCTGGCTGATCGAGCAGGGGTTGCTGGTCGACTGCGACTGCAGCTTCGCCATCGCCTTGATGATCCATTGCGGCCCGCCCGCGAAACCGATGCGCCAGCCGGTCATGGAGAAAGCCTTGGAACAGCCATTCACCGTCAGCGTGCGCTCATACAGGTCCGGGCACACCTGCGCGATGGTGGCGAAGGGCGACGGCGCGTACCAGACATGCTCATACATGTCGTCCGTCATCACCAGCACATGCGGATGGCGCAGCAGCACCTCGCCCAGCGCCTTCAACTCGTCCGCCGAATAGGCCGCGCCGGAGGGGTTGGACGGCGAATTCAGCATCACCCACTTGGTCCGGGGCGTGATCGCCGCGTCAAGCTGCGCCGGGGTGATCTTGTACCCCTGCGCCGCCGGTCCCTCGATGAACACCGGGGTTCCGCCCGCGAAATTCACAATGTCGGGATAGCTGACCCAATAGGGGGCCGGGATGATCACCTCGTCGCCCGCCTCGACGGTCGCGACCAGCGCGTTGAACAAAGTATGCTTGCCGCCGGAATTGACGCTGATCTGGCCGCGTTCATAGATCAGGCCATTGTCGCGCTTAAACTTCAGCGCGACTGCATCCTTCAGCGCAGCGGTGCCGTCGACATCGGTATATTTGGTCTGGCCGCTGCGGATCGCCGCAATGCCCGCTTCCTTCACGAAATCCGGCGTGTCGAAGTCCGGCTCACCCGCCGACAGGCCAATCACGTCAACGCCAGCGGCTTTCAGCGCGGTCACGCGCGCGGACATGGCGAGGGTGGCGCTGGGCTGGATGCGGCCAAGGGCTGCGGACGTCTTCGTCATCGGCGTTTCTCTTTATGGATGGTGTGTAGTGCGGCGCCCTTACGGACGCGCGGTTCCATAGAGCGCAACGGGGCAGGGGGCAACCGGGGATGGAGGGCGAGACTTACTTCTTGAAGGAGGACAAAAGGACCGGTATGCTTAGCTCGGGCTAAGCACCTGTGACCTGTCGCCGGGTCAAACGCTTCTTTTTTGTTATCTTGGACTAGCAACCCCTTCTCATCGGGCTGCTGCGTAATCGGCGAACAGCAATGCCCGGAAACGAAGGTGTTCCGTGTTCCATCTCTATATTTCCCTCACATCTGTATCCTTAAATATCATTAAAACTGCGCTGACTAACGCTTTACCCAATGTCAAATCCTCACATCGATGCGAAGCCATGGCGCGAGGTCTTGGCTATCGAACTTATGCGTCGTTACTAGCTGACCTGTCATCAAATGCCGAAATTAAAGCTAATACCGATGGCCTAGCTTTCAATCATTACTTAGAACAACATGATTTTTCTGTTTCCGGTTCGACCCTATATCGAGCCGTGGCAAAAGCGGCGCTCGCAAATGTCGCAACTCTATATCCAACCCTTACAAGTACCGGCTTCGGTATAGGCCAATGGCGACCTGGAGATACAGCAATCAAACGACGCCTGCTGTTTGATAAATTACGCGACGAGTTTTTTAGCGATTTCTCTACAGAACCATTTTTAGCGAGTCTTGCATTTGTTTCGAGGGTTCAAAAAACAAAAACAATTCGTCCAGCGACCAATAGCTATTGGTTAAAGCATGTGGCTGAGAACTATGCTTGCAGTTATCCTGATGGGGAAGAGCTTGGGCCGATCTATGTATCGAATGGATTGCTGATCGCTGCGGCCATTCATGCAGGTTTTGATGTAAAACCGCATAAGGATGAGTATGGTCGCGAAGCACTCAATGCTGGCTTTAATATGGGAAAAGCATCGCTCTATGATCTTGACTGCGAGATCCGGCCTGAGGGCGTCCGTGCACGCGACAGAGCTGCACGAAAGCGCCAACAAGCTGCAAGACGCTCAGGCTATCTTCATATTTATTAGGCCGAAACTAATTCAAAAATAAGATTTTTATCTACTAATACTGTCACACTTAGCAGTGTGGCAGTATTAACAACCCAATTACCCATGTAGTGTACCATACCCCCTCAAACCAACGTCGCCGCCACCATCCCGCGCGCCGCATTGCCGATGAAGAACCCCTTCTCCAGGTCGTGCGGCCTTAAATCCCCTTCGATCGCCTCGCCCATCGCGATCAGGCTTTCGCGCAGGACGCCGGGGAGTACGCCGCGGGACAAAGGCGGCGTCACCAGCTTGCTGTCGCGTTCCACGAAGATGGAGCTGAAGCAGCCTTCGGTCAGATATCCATCCGCATCGGCCATCAGCACTTCGAACGTACCGCCCGCCGCCAGCGCCTCGCGATACACCGTCCGGTCCGTGGTCTTGTGGCGCAGGCGGGGGTCGTCGCTGCCGGCCGGGCGCTGCACCACGGCCACGGGTACGATCGCCTGCGGCCAGGTGCGGTGGGCGCGCACCTCTATCGCCACCGATCCCTTGTTCGACACCAGCATGCGCACCCGGCTGCGGTCGCGCACGCGGAAGGTCGCGGCCTGAAGCTCGTTGCGCGCGCCATGCCGGTCAAACGCGAAGTCCAGCGCCTTCGCGCTGCTTTCCAGCCGGCGCAGATGATATTCGAGGAGGGGGATGCCCTCCACCGGATCGAACGCCATCGTTTCCAGCAAATCGAAACGCCCGTCGGCAAAACCCACCAGATCGATCCTCGTCTGTCGAATATAAGCGGCGCACAGTAACTCCGCTTCGGGTGGGCGCAAGGGTCTATGGCCTTTGATCCACAGGCTATTTCGTGCGCGGACCGCACGGTGCGATGTTTACCCCCTCGTCATCCCGGACTTGATCCGGGACCCATCTCGCCTTGGGCGGCCAAGGCGCATGAAGGAGAGATGGGTCCCGGCTTCCGCCGGGATGACGGGTGTTGATGCAATGGAGAGTAGGGGCCTAAACCCCCGCCAGGAACCGCCCTTTCGCCAGGCATTCCCGCCACTCCGCCTCCGCCTGCGAATCCGCGACCACGCCGGAGCCAAGGCCGATGCGGGCGGTGCGGTCGCCATCGGCGAGGGAGAGGGTGCGGATGGCGACGTTGAAGGCCGCATTGCCGTCCGCGTCGATCCGGCCGATCGCGCCGGTATAAGGCCCGCGCGAAAAGGATTCGGTCAGCGCGATCACCTCCATCGCCCGCATCTTCGGCGCGCCCGTCACCGATCCGCAGGGGAAGATGGCGCGCAGCACGTCCACCGCCGACAGGCCGGGCAATATCCGCGCGCGGACGGTGGAAATCATCTGGTGGACCGTGGGATAGGTCTCCACCTTGAACAGGTCCGGCACCGTCACGCTGCCCGCCAGCGACACGCGGGACAGGTCATTGCGCAGCAGGTCGACGATCATGAGGTTTTCGGCGCGCTGCTTGGGGTCCTCGCGCAGATGGACGATGGCGGCGGCGTCCGTGGCGGGATCGGCCTCGCGGACGGCGGTGCCCTTCATCGGCCGGGCGGTGAGCTGGCCGCTCGCCAGCGTGAAGAACAGCTCCGGCGAGAAGGACAGCAGCCAATGGTCGCCGGTATGGACGATGCCGCCATAGCCGCCCCGCGCGCGCGGACGGATGGCGGCGTAAAGCGCCAGCGGGTCGCCGGTTACGTCCACCTCGCATGGGAAGGTCAGGTTCGCCTGATAGATGTCACCGGCGCGGATGCGCTCCTGCACTTCGGCGAAGGCGGCGAAATAGGCGTCGCGGCCGATCAGCGGGCGGAGCGGCCCGGCGGCGGCGTCCCCGGCGGGGGGGAGCAAAGCAGGCACATCCTCCGGCGCGACGAAGCGCACGCCGTCGAACAGGCCGAACCAGAGCAGCGGCATCGGACCTGGTTCGGCCAGCGGGCACAGCCGCTCCTCCAGCGCATAGCCGGCCTCATAGGCGAGATATCCGGCGGCGTGCAGGCCATCGTCCCGCGCCTCTCCAATGCGGTCGAGCGCGGGCTGCACCTCCGCCGGGGTGCGTGCGCAGACAATCTCCACCGGGTCGCGATACAGCCGGGATGGCGCCGCGCCAGTGACGCGGGCATCGTCCAGCAGCAGAAAGGGTTCCGAGGGACCGGGGAGGCGCATGGGCCGTGGTAATGGCAGGGCGCGGCGCTGCGCGCCAGTGGGGTGGTAGGAAATGTTTGGAAGGGCACCGGTTTACAAAACCGTTCGCCCTGCGCTTGCCGGAGGGTTGTCTTTAAAGTTGGCGACCAGCGTGAATTAAATGCGTGCTCCTGCGAAAGCAGGAGCCCAGCCCCGGCGTTTGATCTGGGCTCCTGCTTTCGCAGGAGCACGCCGGATTTTCGGACAGAAAAAACAGCCCTTCAACAAGCTCAAGGCGAACGGGGATAGGTGTCCGGTAAATCTCCCCTCCCTCCCAGGGAGAGTCGATTGGAGGCGCGTGACTCCAATCGAGGGGTGGGTCCGCCGCTTCAGCGGCGGCATCTCCGGGATAGCTAGCAGCGCTCACTGCGTTCGCAACCCACCCCCTGCCCCTCCCTAAAAGGGAGGGGAGATTCTTCCCCCACCTTACGCACATTCCGCTAATGCCCTCCCATGACCCACCCCATCCTCTACAGTTTCCGCCGCTGCCCCTATGCGATGCGGGCGCGGATGGGTCTGTTGGCGAGCGGGATCGCGGTGGAATTGCGCGAGGTTGTGCTGCGCGACAAACCGGCGCAGATGCTGACTGCCTCGCCCAAGGGGACGGTGCCGGTGCTGGTCCTGCCCGATGGCGGAGTGATCGACGAGAGCCTGGACATCATGCGCTGGGCATTGGCGCAAAGCGATCCGCTTGGCTGGCTGGCGCGGGACGACGCCGCGCTGATCGCGCGCAATGACGGGCCGTTCAAGCAGCATCTGGACCGCTATAAATATCCCGGCCGCCACGGGTCCGACCCCGCGGAGCACCGGGCGGCGGGGCTGACGATCCTCTTGGAGATGGACGCCCGGCTGGCGGCGGGCAGTAAGGTTGGAGATCGGCAGCTTTGCGGAGATGTAGCGGGGATCGCCGACATCGCGACATTCCCCTTCATCCGCCAGTTCGCGGCGACGGATCAGGCCTGGTTCGACGCGCAGCCCCTGCCGCATCTCCAGCGCTGGCTGGCCGGCCATATCGGGTCGGACCTGTTCGCGCGCGCGATGCTGCGCCTGCCGCCGTGGAAGGCGGGGGATGATGTGGTGGTGTTTGGGGGGCGTTAAATAAAACCGTTCGTGCTGAGCTTGTCGAAGCACTGCCTTACTTGAAGAAAGGGCAGCCCTTCGACAAGCTCAGGGCGAACGGAGGAGAATGCCAATCACTTCATACCCTCCCAGAGAAAGGAAGAGTGCTTAGGCTCACCCCCCAGCCTTCGCCGCCCGCGCCTTGTCCACCGCTTCCTTCAGCGCGTCATAGCCGACCGCGCCGCTCAGCACCTGGTCGCCAACCACGAAGGTCGGGGTGCCGGTCGCCTGCAGCTTCTGGGCGAGGCTCATATTCGATTCGACCTCGGCATCATAGGTTTTGGACACCATCGCCGCCTCCGCCGCCTTGCGGTCTATGCCGACGCCCGCGGCCGCCGCGAAAATGGTGTCGCGCGTCACCTTGCCCGCGCCGTAAAGCGCCTTGTGGAAGGGCATATATTTGCCCTTCTCCGCCGCGAGCAGGCTGACCTTCGCCGCGTCGCCGCTGGCCGCCGACAGGATCGGCAGTTCGCGATAGACCACCTTCACGCCCTTGTCGGCCGCAACCAGCTTCGCAAGGTCGGGCAGCGAGGCGCGGCAATAACCGCAGGCATAGTCGAAAAATTCGACGACGGTGACATCGCCCTTCTCCGCCCCTTCCCATGCGCCCGCGAACGGCGTTTCGATGGCGGAGCGGTTCTGGCCGATCAGTGCGCCGGTGCGCTTGCCCTGCAGCTTTTCAATCGCCTGCGGGATGATTTCGGGATGTTCGAGGATATAGTCGTGGACGATCTTCTCGATCGCCGCCTTGTCGGCCATATTCACCGTGGCGGGCGCCTGCATGGCGAGCGCCGCGCTCGCCGCCGCCGCGATAAACACGGTTCCGCCTAGCATCATCTGTATGGTCCTGTTCGAAAGGGCTGCCCGGAGGCCGGGCCGGGGGGTGTTCATCGTCTTTTCTTCCGGTTGCCTTCGACGGCGGAGCGGGACACCATGGCGATGTCCTGCGCGCGAAGCCAGTCGGTGGTGCCTTCCTTCAGGCCCTGCATCGCCTGATCCGCGTTCAACAGCGCCAACTGGTCATTGCCCTGCATCTGGTAGCGTTCGGCCGTGGCGAGGGCGGCGCGCGGCGTGTCCCCGCGCCGTTCATAGACGACCCCAAGCTGATACCAGGCGAAGGGATTTTCCCGGTCGCGGGCGACGGCGGTGCGCAGCACCTGCTCGGCCTCCTTGAAATTATTATCGTCCTCGCTGGCGATCAGCGCATGGCCCAGCAGCACGGCGATCAGCGGCTGATTGTTGGACCGCGCCACCGCCTCGCGCAGCGGCGCGATGGCCTCCGCCGGGCGGCCGCTTTCCAGCAATATCTGCCCTTCCAGCTCCAGGAAATAGGGGTCGTGCGGCTGCGCGGCGAGCAAGGCGCGCACCTCCTGCATCGCCTTGTCCGGGTAGGCGCTCTTGTGCCAGGCATAGGCGCGGGCATAGTGCGCCGGGATCGTCTGGTCGCTTTCCGGGTAGACCTGCAGCGTGCGGGTTGGGTCGGATACGAAGCCGACAAGCTTCGCCTTCACCCGTTCGAACCGCGCCTCCAATTGGGGATCGACCGGCTTGTTCCAGGCCGGGTCCGGCTCATAGACTTCACGCAGCACCGCGATGCGCTCACCCGACAGGGGGTGGGTGCGGGCGTAGCTGTCATCCTGCGGGATGGCGAGGCGATATTCCAGATTCTGCAGCTTCTTGAAGAAGGCCAGGCTGCCCTTGCCGCTCAGCCCCGCAGCGCTCAGATAGCGTGCGCCGGCAAGGTCTGCGGAGCTTTCCTGCGTGCGGGAGAAAGCGAGATATTTGCCCATCGCCGCCTGCTGTCCGGCGGCCATGATGCCCATGCCCGCCTCGCCGCCGCCCGCCGCGATCGCCGCCGCGCCAAGGACCAGGCTGAGCAGGGTGATGCCAGTCGCGGCCTTCATCCCCTCCGCCGAACGGATGATATGGCCGCCCTCGATATGGCCAAGCTCATGGGCGATAACGCCCTGCACCTGGTTCACATCGTCGGCCGACGCGATCAGGCCGCTATGCATCCAGACATATTGGCCGCCCGCGACGAAAGCGTTGATCTCCGGATCATTGATCAGCAGGACCTGGACATTTTTGGGGTCGAGCTTCGCCGCCGTGATCAGCGGGCGGGAAATGTCGTTGAACAGCGCTTCGGTTTCGGCGTCGCGCAATATCTGTTGGGCCAGCGCCGGGCGCGCCATCAGGGCGAAGGAGCATAGCAGAACGGCCAGCAGCCGAAGCAGCGTCCTGCTCCCCGGCAGGGCGTTCGGAGCGGATTGTCCCGTCATGCCTGCGCCTCCTGACAGAAGGGCGATGAACGCCGCGTGAAAGGCGTCCGGCCCCTTCGCGTCATGGAAGGGGCCGGGCGTCCTGAGCGTCTATGCGCCGAAGGTGCGCTGCCACCAGCCGCGACGCGGCGTGCCGTCCTCCGCGGTTTCCTCATCGGCGGGCGCGCCGCTGACGAACTCGCCCGCATTGGCGCTGGCGAGGCTGGAGACCGGAGCTTCCGCCTCTGGCGTTTCCTCTGCCGGAGCCGCTTCCTCGGCGACGGGCGCGGCCTTCTTGGCGCGGCTGCGCTTGGGCTTGGCGGCCGGCGCCGGTTCCGGGGCGGGCGCTTCCTCGGCCGCAGGAGCCTCTGCGGC
>NZ_MINO01000082.1 GCF_001757355.1 Sphingobium phenoxybenzoativorans | reverse complement strand
ATCGCTGGTGGTGAGCTGCATCGGCTACCGCACCCCGCCGATCGAGGGCGTGCCCTATGACACGAAACTCGGCCGTTTCGCCAATGACGAGGGCCGCATCCAGCCCGGCCTCTATTGCGTCGGCTGGGCGCGGCGCGGACCGACCGGCACCATCGGCACCAACCGGCCGGACGGCTATATGATCGCGGAAAAGATCGGCGAGGACATCGGCGCGGGATCAGGCAAGGAGGGCCGCGCGGGTCTCGACCGGCTGATGGAAGGGCGCGGCGTCGAAATCGTCACCTTCCGCGACTGGCAGAAGATCGACCTGGCCGAAATCGCCCACGCCCGCGCAGGCGCGCCACGGGAGAAGTTCACCTCCATCCCGGAGATGGTGTCGGCGATTTCGGGGGCGTAAAGCGCGAAGGCGTTTGTTTGAAGGGTGCCGTGCTCCTGCGGAAACAGGAGCCCAGTCCCGGAGTCTGAGCTGAGCTCCTGCCTTCGCAGGAGTACGCCGAAAGGTCAGACCCGCATCGGCATGAGGACGTAGAGCGCCGGACTCTTGTCATTCTCGCGGATCAGGGTCGGGGCGGCGGCGTCGGCCAGGTGCAGTTCCACCAGGTCGCTGTCCACCTGCTGCAATATGTCGAGCAGGTAGCGGGCGTTGAAGCCGATATCGAAACCCTCGCCCGCGAAATCGCCCGGCACTTCCTCTGCCGCTGTGCCGTTTTCGGGGCTGGTGACGGACAGGGTGATCTTGTCCTTGTCCAGCGCCATCTTGACCGCGCGGGTCTTTTCCGTGGCGATGGTGGCGACGCGATCGACGCCATCCTCAAAACTGCGCGGATCGATCTTGAGCAGCTTGTCGTTCGCGGTCGGGATCACCCGGCTGTAATCGGGGAAGGTGCCGTCGATCAGCTTGCTGGTCAGGATCGCGGTGCCCAGACCGAAGCGGATCTTGCTGGCGGACAGGCTGATGTCGACGCTGCCGTCCACTTCGTCCAGCAGCTTGCGCAGCTCACCGATGCACTTACGCGGCACGATGATGTCGGGCATCTTTTCCGCGCCATCCGGCCGGGGCACGGTTACGCGCGCCAGCCGGTGCCCGTCCGTCGCCGCCGCCTTCAGCACCGGCTGCGGATCGTCCGACACATGGAAGAATATGCCGTTCAGATAATAGCGCGTTTCCTCGGTCGAGATCGCGAAGCGCGTCTTGTCGATGATCTGGATCAGCGTTGCGGCGGGAAGCTCGAACGTCGTCGGCAGATCACCCTCGGCGATCACCGGGAAATCGTCGCGCGGCAGGGTCGACAGGTTGAACCGCGCCCGGCCCGCCTGGATCAGCATCTTGCCGTCCGCCGCCTGCAGCGACACCTGGCTGCCTTCGGGCAGCTTGCGCGCAATGTCGAACAGCGTGTGCGCCGACAGGGTGGTCGCGCCCGGCGTGTCCACCTGCGCCTGGATGCTCTCGACAATCTGCAGGTCGAGGTCGGTCGCCATAAGTTTCAGCGTGCCGTTCGCCGTCGCCTCGATCAGCACGTTGGACAGGATGGGGATGGTGTTCCGGCGCTCGACCACCGATTGCACATGGCTCAAACCCTTAAGGAGGGTTGCGCGTTCGATGGTGGCCTTCATTCCCTAAATCCCGATTCTATGCTGCTGCAGTCCGCCCCGAATTCCCAGACCATGCCTGCCGGCCAACCCCGGCGCGAGTCCGGGCAGTCTGGAAATGCCTTCTCTCATTAGCAACTATGTCTTGATGGGCAAGCGTTCGTCAGCAAATGGCTGACAGAGCGCTTGCAAAAGCTGTGGGCATCGGCTTTGCCGGGTGCAGATGACGCGCCTTTCCGCCCTTGCACTGACGATCGCGGCCCTGACCGGCGCCCTATCCGGCGCAATGCCCGGCGCGGCGCAGGCAAGGGATTCGCTGGGCGTTTTTGAAAGCTGGGGCGCGTTTCGCGATCCCACCGTGCCCCGCTGCTACGCCATAGCGGAACCCGCGCGCCGCCACAGGGATGCGGCGTGGCGCGCCTATGCCTCCATCGGTTCCTGGCCGAAACAGGGCGTGCGCGGCCAGATCCACTTCCGCCTCAGCCGCGCCCGTGCGCCCGACGGCCCGAAAAATGCCAATAGTAAAGTGACACTGGGCATTGGCGACCGGCAATTCGCGCTGGTCGCAGGAACGGCCGACGCATGGGCGCCCGACCGCCGCACCGACGCGGCGATCGTCGCCGCCATCCGCTCCGGCACCAGCATGAGCGTGCAAGGCCGCGACGCCAGAGGCCGCCTGTTCACGGATGTCTACGCCCTGCGCGGCGCGGCGACCGCGATCGACGCGGCGGCGCTGGGGTGCGCCAAAACGCGATAGGGCGCGGGGCCTAGCGTTTCGGCCGCTTTCGCCCTATATGCGCGCCCATGCAAATTCCCGGTCATATTGATCCGGTGCCGGTTCCGCGCGCCGTGACGCCCCGTGAGGACGGGCGCGTCGACATGCTGGGCCTGTCGCGCCCGCAGATCCGCGATACGCTGGCCGAGGCGGGTCTGGACGAGAAGCAGGCGAAGCTGCGCGCCAAGCAGCTTTTCCACTGGCTCTATCATCGCGGCGAGACCGATTTCGCGCAGATGACCGACCTCGCCAAGCCGATGCGCGCGTGGATGGCGGCGCGATTCGTTATCGGCCGCCCGCAGGTGGTGGAGGCGCAGGTGTCGAATGACGGCACCCGCAAATGGCTGCTCCGGTCGGACGACGGGCAGGATTATGAGATGGTGTTCATCCCGGACGCGGACCGGGGCACGCTCTGCGTATCCAGTCAGGTCGGCTGCACGCTCAATTGCCGCTTCTGCCACACCGGCACGATGCGCCTTGTCCGCAACCTGACGCCGGGCGAGATTGTCGGGCAGGTGATGCTGGCCCGCGATGCGCTGGGCGAATGGCCGCGCGGCAATATGGCGGCGGATGCTTCGGCCGGGGCGTCGAACGACATCGACGAGGATGAGGACGCGCCGCACTACACCGCCGACGGCCGCCTGCTCACCAATATCGTGATGATGGGCATGGGCGAGCCGCTCTATAATTTCGAGAATGTCCGGGATGCGCTGAAGGTCGTGATGGATGGCGACGGGCTTGCCCTGTCGAAGCGGCGCATCACCCTGTCGACCAGCGGCGTGGTGCCGATGATGGCGCGCGCGGCGGAGGAGATCGGCGTCAACCTCGCCGTGTCGCTGCACGCCGTCACCAAGGAAGTGCGCGACGAGATCGTGCCCATCAACCGCAAATATGGGATTGAGGAACTGCTTCAGGCGTGCGCCGATTATCCCAGGGCGAACAATGCCCGCCGCATCACCTTCGAATATGTGATGCTGAAGGACAAGAATGACAGCGACGATGATGCGCGCGAACTGGTCCGCCTGATCCGCAAATATAAGCTGCCCGCGAAGGTCAACCTGATCCCCTTCAATCCCTGGCCGGGCGCGCTCTACGAATGTTCGACGCCGGAACGGATCAAGGCGTTCAGCAGCCTGATCTTCGAGGCGGGCATTTCCGCCCCCGTCCGCACGCCGCGCGGGCGGGACATCATGGCGGCGTGCGGGCAGTTGAAATCCGCGTCGGAGAAGAAGAGCCGCGCCGAACTCGACCGGCTGGCCGAGGAAAAGCAACTGGCGCTGGGGTAAATTCCCCCCTGCCGTCACCCCTGCGAAGGCAGGGGTCCCGCTTCTTACTCCAGCCAACGCTAAAGCGGGATGCCTGCCTGCACAGGCATGACGGTTGTGGAGTGGACCTTTCCGGCGATTCCCTGTATCCGCCCCTTCATGGCCCGCATGATCGCCCCTGCAAGCATCCGGCAAACCCGCATTCCGGCGGGCTGCCCAGCGTGCATGGCCGACGGGAGAGGCTGACCGCCTTTCCGCCCGGACCATGAACCCAAGCACCCCGCCGCTTCCGGCGGGGTTTTTGTTTGCGCTCCGCCGGCCGGCCCGACCAGAGGAGAATGACGATGACGACGATATATTATGCCAGCGATGCGGAGATCGAAACGCTTTGCGCCGGTTTCACGGACCTGACCCTGCCCAAGGAGGCGTGGACCCATGCCGCCCATTTCGCCGGGGCGATCTGGCTGCTGCGATGCCGCCCGGATATGGTTGCCGAACGCGACATGCCGGGCATGATCCGCCGCTACAATGAATCGGTGGGCGGCGTGAACAGCGACACGTCCGGCTATCATGAGACGATCACCCTCGCCTCCATCCGCGCGGCGCGGGCGTTTCTGGCGGCGGAGACGGCGCCGCGCGGCCTGTACGAAAGCCATGCCGCGCTGATGGCGGGGCCGTGTGGCGACAAGGACTGGCTGCTCGCATACTGGTCGCGGGACCGGCTGATGTCGGCGGAGGCGCGCCGGACCTGGGTGGAGCCGGATGTCGCGCCCTTTCCCTTTTGAATATGGGCCGGGCAAAATAAAAAGGGGCGGCCCGCATGGGACCGCCCCCTTCCTTTTCACCCGGCGGAGCGATCAGAAGCGGAAGCCGATCCCGAACAGGGCCGCGTCGCGACCGCCCAGATTCTGCTCATATTCGGTCCGCTGATATTCGGCCGACAGATAGGTGTTGGACGTCACCGCAAATTCCAGACCGCCGCCATAACGGACGCCCTCAAAGGCTGCGCCGGTGCCGGCGGCCTCGATACGGCTGTCGACATAACCAACCTTGGTGAAGGCAAGAATGCGCGGGTTGGCGACATAGCCCAGGCGCAGCGACGCAGCGAGGTCACGGCTCGCGTGGATGCCGCCGCCCTTCACGGAGGAGTCAGCCAGCGACACTTCGACGCCCGCCGTGATGCTCTGCGCAACCGGCAGGTCATAGCCAGCCGACACGCCATAGCTCACGCCAGCCTCGCCCGCATATTTGTCGTAACCAGCGGTTACGCCGATGCGCGGACCAGTGAAGGGGGCTTCGTCCTGAGCAAAAGCAGGAACAGAAATGGACGCAACGGCAAAAGCCGCGAAAATCGCAGTCTTCATAATTAACCTCATTGTATTAAATTCGACACTCGTCCGGGCCGGCGCATATCTTTGATCTTGCCGACTAGGGTTCAAGGGGAATGGTTCTAATTAAATTTGTTCCACGACCTCTTGAATATACGAGCAATCATAACGTGTTCTACATATGCCGCGTATCGTTACTTAAGCGCGACGAGGGGGCTTATGCGCCGCCTAGATGGCTGTCAGATGAACAGAATGAAAGCTCTCATCGCAATGCAGCACAAATCTTCCACAGGTGATGCAGAGAGGCCACACCTCGTCTGACCCAGCGGGGATGGCATGCGCGACCTGGGCCGTGTAACCTTCCGGCTTCGCGGAACGAATGATAGCGGACCCCATGGAGCGCGCGCCTAGAGGCAGACCGATGAACCCCGCCGTCCCTCCCCTTGCGCCGCCAGCGCCGCTGGTAAAGCGCCATCGCCTGTCGACCCGGCTGTGGCATTGGCTGAACGCCGCGGTGATGGTCATCCTGTTCATGAGCGGCCTTGGCATCTTCAACGCCCATACCCGGCTCTATTGGGGCCAATATGGCGCGAATTTCGACCATGCCTGGCTGGTGCTGGATCGTTTTCCGGGATGGATCACCCTGCCCGGCCATTACAGCCTGGCTATGTCGCGCCACTGGCACCTGACCTTTGCGCCCGTCTTCGCCTTCGCGCTGCTCGTTTACATGCTCTGGAGTCTCTCCAACCGGCATTTCCGCCGCGACCTCGCCTTCCGCCGCGACGAGCTGTCGCCCCGCCACATCTGGCGCGACATTATCGACCATGCCCGGCTGCGCTTTCCGAAGGGGCAGGCGGCGCTGCGCTACAATATTCTGCAGAAGGCGGCCTATAATGGCGTGCTGTTCCTGGCGCTTCCGGCGCTCATCCTGTCCGGTCTCGCCATGTCGCCGGGCATGAACGCGGCCTGGCCCTGGCTGATCGACATATTCGGCGGGCGGCAATCGGCGCGGTCGGTGCATTTCATCGCCTGCTGGGCGGTGGTCGCCTTCTTCTTCGTCCATATCCTGATGGTGCTGCTGGCCGGGCCGGTGAATGAAATCCGGTCGATGATCACTGGCCGCTACCGGGTGCCGCCGGAATGAGCGGCCCCCTGATCCTGTCCCGCCGCACCCTGATCGGCAGTATGGCGGCGACCATGCTGACCGGGTGCGACCGGCTGGCGGAGCATGAGAATGTCCAGCGCATCCTGTTCTCGGCGGAGAATTTCCATCGCTGGGCGCAACGCAGCCTGATGGACCGGAACGCCCTCGCCCGCGAGTTCAGCGCCAGCGACATCTCGCCCATCTTCCGCGCCAACGGCACCGCCAATCCCAATACGGACGCCTATAAGGCGATCTGGCGGACGGACTTCGCCGACTGGCGGCTGAAGGTCACGGGCATGGTCGGGCGGCCGCTCTCCCTGTCCCTCGCCCAGCTTCATGCGCTTCCCCATCGCGAGCAGATCACCCGCCATGATTGCGTCGAGGGGTGGAGCGCGATCGGCAAGTGGCGCGGGGTGCCGCTGCGCACGATCCTCGACGCCGCGCGCCTGTCCACCCGCGCGAAATATCTGGTGTTCCGCTGCGCCGACACGATGGGATCGGGACACCCCTATTATGAGAGCATCGACATGATCGACGCCTTCCATCCGCAGACCATTCTCGCCTTCGCACTGAACGGCAAACCGCTCTCCGTCGCCAATGGCGCGCCGCTGCGCCTGCGGGTCGAACGGCAGCTTGGCTACAAGCAGGCGAAATATCTGATGGCGATAGAGGCGGTGGACAGCCTGTACGGCATCGGCAGGGGAAAAGGCGGCTATTGGGAGGACTATGCCGGTTACGACTGGTATGCAGGCATATGACTTACGGCGTTTGACGCAGCCGTTATGATCGCGCATTACCAATAACATGTGGCTATTCGAGAAAGTGCTGAGCCGGCTGGTCAGCCGGGGACGCCTCACCCTTGTCTACTCCGATGGACGGAGCCGCCAGTTCGGCGCGGCCGACCCCGACTTCCCAGATCTGACGCTTAAGCTGCACGACAAGCGCGTGCCGTTCGACATTGTGCGCGACCCCCGCCTCGGCATCGCCGAAGCCTATATGGACGGCCGTGCCACGATAGAGGGCGGCGACATCATGGACTTCATCGCCTTCATCCGGGGCAACAACCCCTGGGAAAGCGGCAAGGATATCGACGCCGCCAGCCCCGTCAGCCGCGCGGCGAAGAAGATCGCCCGCCGCGTCGCGCAGGTGAACGACCGCCGCAAGGCGAAGGCGAATGTCGCCCATCATTACGACCTGTCGGGCGCGCTCTATGCCCTGTTCCTCGACACCGACCGCCAATATAGCTGCGCCTATTGGCCGGACGCGGACAACAGCCCCGGCATCAGCCTGGAACAGTCGCAGGTCGACAAGAAAGCGCATATCGCCGCCAAGCTGGCGCTGGAGCCGGGCATGAAGGTGCTGGACATCGGCTGCGGCTGGGGCGGCATGGCGCTCTATCTGCACAAGACATGCGGCGTCGACGTGCTGGGCGTCACCTTGTCGGAGGAACAGTTGAAGGTCGCGCGGCAGCGGGCGATCGACGAAGGCGTCGCCGATCATGTCCGCTTCGAGCTGATCGATTATCGCGATGTCGGGCCAAGTCTTGGCGCGCCGTTCGACCGGATCGTGTCGGTCGGCATGTTCGAACATGTCGGCACCGCGCATTTCCAGGAATTTTTCCGCCACTGTCACAATCTGCTGACACCGCAGGGCGTGATGCTGATCCACACGATCGGGCGGATGAAGCCGGGCCGCACGGACGCCTTCACCCGCAAATATATCTTCCCCGGCGGCTATATCCCCGCGCTGTCGGAAATGGTCGCGGGGTCAGAGCCGAACAAGCTGATGATCACCGATGTCGAGGTGCTGCGCCTGCATTACGCGCTGACCCTGCGCGAATGGTACAAGCGCACGCAGGAGAAGAAGGCGGAGATAGAGGCGCTGTACGACGCCCGTTTCTTCCGCCTGTGGAGCTTCTACCTCGCCGGGGCGACCGCCGCGTTCGAACATGGCGGCATGGTCAATTTCCAGGTCCAATATTGCCGCGACCGCCGCACCCTGCCGATCACGCGGGACTATATGGCGGCGGCGGAGGCAACCCTGCGCGGGTAGGCCAGGCCGCCGGGCGGGACGAAACCGCAAGGCCGCTATTGCACGCTCCGCCGGAAGGCCAGCGGCGTCATGCCCTTGGCCTGCTGAAACTTCCTGCGCAGATTGGCGGTGGTGCGGAAACCGCACATCTCCGCGACCTGTTCCACGGACATCCGGCTGGTCGCCATCATCTCCGCGGCGGCATCGACCCTTCGCTGCAGGATGAACGCATAGGGGGATTGCCCTGTTGTCGTCTTGAAGGCGCGGCCGAAATGATAGCGGCTGAGTCCCGCGACGCCCGCCAAATCCGACAGGCTGAGATCGCACGCCAGATTATCCCCGATATAATCGATCACGGCGCTGGTCTGCCGCGCCGTCAACCGCCCGGCCCCCTGCATCTGCGGCAGCGACAGCACCTCTATCGCCGCGATCAGGCAGGCGCTTTCCGCATGGAGGCTGTCCAGCGCCTGATCGGCAAAGACCGTCTGGAACTTGCTCATCGTCGCAGGCAGCGGCCCGCCGCGCGCATAGAGCACGGGGGCGAGCGACGCCTCGCGATATCGCATGTCCATCTCCTCCCGCAGCAGCGTTGCGTCGAAATAGAGCGCGGTGAAGCTGTTCGTCCGGGCGGTCGCGGCGGACCAGCCCTGTACGGAACATCCACTTGGCAGAAATGTGATGGTGCCGCGCAGATCCCGCCTCTGGTCCATCGCCAAATCATCGACGCGTATCTGCCCCTGATCCAGAACGATGTCATGCAGGGCGAGATAATGAGTATTGCTGACCCGCTGGAAACTGAACTCGCTGGCCCCATCCACGCTCACCAGCTCAACCGCGAAGCCGCGCCAGCTCCTGGACAGGCGGCTCGACAGGTCAAGCGGACGCCCCGCATGCCGCAGGCATAGGTCAGGCTGAATTCCCGATTGTTTTTCTATCATTGAAAGATGCTGCAATGTTCCATTTCTTGCTCTAGGAGCATCGGAATAGGCAGGCATTCTGAGCTTGCCAAGGGGGAAATGCGTGGGGAAACAAAGCTCTAACCGGAAGATCGCAGAGGAGGTCATCCGGTTCCTGGACAAGCATATGCTGGACCCGACGCCAGCCAACTATGCTTTCGCCTTTCTCTACATCACGGAAAGCAACGGCCTGCTGCGCAAATTGGTCAACGACATCACTGATGGCGGCGTCCGCCTGACCCAGGGCGAAGTCGACGACATGATGACGAACACCACGGATGACACGGCCGCCATCCCGTCCGACGCGATGGACGATATCCAGAAACAGCTCCGGCATCAGGCCCTGACCTTCACTGAACTGACGACCACCGCGCTCTCCGACGCCAGCACCTTCAACCGCGATCTGGCCGAGGGCATGGAGCAGATCGCCGCCGGGTTCGACTTTGCAGGCGTGATCAGCGCGATGCGGCAGAAAACGGCGGAGGTGGAGCGCAAGCTGGCCGAGACGAAGAAGGAGACCGAAAAGCTCCGGCTCGACCTGGACGCCGCGCGCAACGACGCCTCGCGTGATGCGCTGACCAGCCTGTCCAACCGCCGGGCGATGGACGAGAAGATTGAGGAAGCGTTCCGCAAGAGCGCGCGCATCACCATCGCCTTTTGCGACATCGACCATTTCAAGTCGGTCAACGACCGGTTCGGCCATGCCGTGGGGGACCGCGTGCTGAAGGCCGTGGCGGATATTCTCCAGACGGGCCTTGCCCCCTACCCCGTGGCCCGCTTCGGCGGCGAGGAATTTGTGGCGCTGTTCCCCGATATGGCGGAGGCGGAGGCGTTCGGCCTGATCGAGCAGGCGCGCATCACAGTCGGTGAGAAATCCTTCCGCGTGCGCGACACCGACGCGCCGCTGGGTCAGGTCACTTTCTCCGCCGGGATCGCCTCAACCACGTCCGATCCGCAACAGGCGCTGCAGGATGCGGACAAGGCGCTTTATGAGGCGAAGAATAGCGGGCGGAACCGGACGATCTGCAGCGCCGCCTGAACTTTATCCTGTTTGGACGGAGCCACACTCCTGGGCAGGCATCCAGTTCAGACGGCGGGACTGGACTCCTATATTGGCTTCGCCGCCCTTCGGGTCGCAGGAGCACGCCGTGCCTGTGGCTAAGCAGGACTACCGCTAAACCGGGCGGACGCTGACGGCGGGGGCCGGGGAAGAAAATGCCCGGACGCCCCGGATCAGGCGTCGGCCCAGCGCCGCAGCAGATTGTGATAGACGCCGGTCAGCTTGATGACCTCCGGCGCGCCCTGCCCCTGCGTCGCGGCCACCGCCTGAATGGCGCGGTCCAGATCGAACAGCGTCTGGCGCTGGCTGTCGTCCCGCACCATCGACTGAATCCAGAAGAAGCTGGCGACCCGGCGGCCGCGCGTCACTGGCTCGACCCTGTGCAGGGATGAGGCGGGATAGAGGATCATGTCGCCGGCGGGCAGCTTCACCTGCTGCACGCCGAAATTGGTTTCGACCGTCAGCTCGCCGCCGTCATAATCGTCCGGGTCCTCCAGGAACAGGGTCGCGGACAGGTCGCTGCGCACGCGGAACCCGGTGCCCTTCTGGATGCGGATCGCATTGTCGACATGGGTGTCGAACGCCTGCCCCCCGCCATAGCTGTTGAACAGCGGCGGAAAGACGCGCAGCGGCAGCGCGGCGGCGATGAACAGCGCGTTGCGGCTGACCGCATCGAACACGATCTGCGCGGCCTGCTGCGCCTCCGCCGACTCTTCGGGCAGTTGCAGGTTGCGCTTGGCCAGCGCCGACTGGAAGCCGGAGGTGACATTGCCGTCCACCCACTGCGCGGAATCAATGAGCGCCCGCACGCGCGCCACGCCCTCGGCGTCGAGCAGACCGGGAATGGAGATCATCATGGGCGGATGGCTCAGCCCTTGAGGACGAAGGGGATTTCGACGATGCCGCGCACCTGCACCGGCTGCCCGCCCCTGATCGTCGGCTCCCAGCGCCAGGTCCGCACGGCGTCGCGCGCGGCGTCATCCAGGCGGGACGATCCGCTGCTCTGCGATATGACCACCGACGCCACGCGCCCGTCGACGCCCAGCGTCAGGGACAGCACGACCGTACCCTGTTCATGCTTGCGGCGGCTTTCGATCGGGTAGCGCGGCGGCTTGCCGGACACCATGCGCGTGCCCAGGTCGCCCGCATCGATGGTCGACGGGATGGCGACCGGAACGGGCGGCGCGGGGGGCGTCTGCACCACCGGCAGCGGCGTGATCTTGTCGATGACCGGCACCTGATAAACCACCGGCACAGGGGTCTGCACAATGGGGCGCGGCGCGACGACTTCCGGGCGGGTCGGCGGAACCGGCTCCGCCTCGGCGGGGGGCGGCGGCGCGGGCGGGGTCAGGTTGACGACCGCCAGCGATGCCGCCTTCTTCTGGATATAGATGGTGCGCATCTGGAACAGCGCGCCGAACAGGGCGACATGGATCAGCGCGACAGCGATGGCGGCGGGCATATTGATCCGCCTGGCGCCATAGCGTTCGCCGCTGCTCTGCTCCGTGGAGGGCGCAACGGTGGACCGGCGCGGCGCGAAGGAGACGGCGCGGGCGTCCGCCTCGGCCACCTCATCGATCTGCGTGACGGTATCGAACATGCCACCCCTGTTCCCAATTGGCCCGGCGGGGCCGCCTTATCGCAAAGCGTAATGCGAATCAATTGCATGTGAACTGCAAATGACAATCTGTTTCGCATTCGCACAAACAGTGCGGGCGGGCGTTTCACCCAAGGGGAGTGAAAGCGCCCGCCCGTCCTCCGCCCCCGGAGGAGAGTGATCAGCCCGGAAGGATGATCAGAAGGTGTAGTTCAGGCTGAACACCGCCGAACGGGTCGGTGCCGGCTGCGCCCAGCTACTGCCGATGGCGTTGCGGACCGTCGTCACATATTTCTCGTTGGTGAAGTTCTGGACATTGACCTGCGCCATCAGATTATCCGTGATCGGATAGGACGCCATGAAGCGGTGGATGGTGTAGCTCGGCACGTAGAACAGCGCTGCGTTGGGCGTGCCCTGCGTCGGCTGGTTCAGCAGGATCTTGCCCTGATAGGTCAGGCCGTAGCCCAGCTCCAGACCGAAGGGCAGGCGATAGGTCGTGAACAGGCTGCCCGAATGCTTCGGCGTGTTCTGCAGCAGCGATCCCGGTGCGACGATCGTCGTGCAGCTCGAAGCGGTCGGGTTCGCATCGCAGTATTTGGAGCCGCCACGCAGGACCTTGGCCTTCAGATACATATAGTTGGCCGAGACCGTCCAGGCGTCGGTGATGTTGCCCGAAGCGCCCAGCGAGATGCCTTCGACGCGCTGCTTGCCCTCCAGACGCTGGTCGGGAACGGTCGGCTCGCCCGAAGCGACGCGGATGCTGTTGCGATCGTTGCGGAACAGCGACGCGCTCAGCAATAGGCGCTTGTCGAACAGGTCGGCCTTGGCGCCGATCTCGTAATTATCCGTCGTTTCCGGCCGCAGATCGCAGTTTGCGGCGGTACAGGCGCCGTCGACCGAAGCCTGGGACGGATTCTTGGACGAACCGGTCGCGATATACAGGCTGGTGTCCGGCGTCGGCTTGAACACGAGGCCGACACGATAGGAGAACAGCGTGTCGCTGTTTTCGAACGGACCGGTCGCGGTTGTCGGCTGACCCAGTGTCGCGCCGGGCGTGACCGAATAGCTCTGCGTGCGGTTTTCGCCCTTGGCGTGCTCATAACGAATGCCGCCGTTAAGCTCGAACTTCTCGCCAAACTTCATCGTGTCGAACAGATAGGCCGCATAGACCTCACGCTCGCCCTGGTTGTGGCTGCCGAGAATGAAGTTGACCGGCCCAACATATTGGTTGGTGCCATAGGCGCGCGCCAGGCCGGTTGTGGCGGCAGGTCCCGTAATCGCGTCGCTGGGGCTGCCAATGGGAACGAGCGGCAGATAGATGCCCAGGCTTGCGCCAGCATTATACAGCGGATTGGCGGCGATCGTCGTGACGCCATTCGTCGTGGTGCGCGTATAGGGCGCGGCATAGGGGTCATAGCCCGCCGCCGTGCGGTTGATGTTCCCCTGCCGCTGGTCATAGCCTTCCCACAGCGCCGAAGCGCCGATCACCAGATTGTGGCCGATGCCGCCGGTGTCGAAATTGGCGGAAAGATCGAGCTGGGTATAGGCCGTCTCATTTTCGATCAGGCGGTTCACGCCGCGCCCGCCGGTGGGCAGATAATAGCCCGCGGGGACCGACAGAACGCTTGCCGCGCCGGTCGGGGCGGTCTGGATCTGGACGTTGCACGCCGCGCCTGCGGGGATCGGATCGCCGGCCAGCGCCGGGGCGGCGGGCGGCTGCAGGCCGTTTGACAGACAGAAGGTGCCGTTGGGCTGGCTGGTCACCGTATTCTGCTTGATATTCTCATAGCGGGTGAGGCTGCGGATGCTGACGGCATCGCTGAACTCGTGGCTGAAGATCGCCTGGAGCGATTTGGTCTTGCTGTTCTGGCGGTCGAGGTTGCTGAAGCCATAATAGCCGCTGCGGTCGAACTCGTCGGCAATGATCCCGCCAAGGTGCGGGAAGTAACGGACGCCATATTGCGGCATCGCCTTGTCGTCGAGATATTCGGCCTGCAGGGTCAGGCTGGTCGGGCTATCGATGCCGATGGTGATGGCGGGCGCGATGCCCCAGCGCTTGAAGTCCTCGACATCGCGGCCAGGCACGTCATTCTCATGATAGACGGCGTTGATGCGCACGGCGATCATGTCGCTCAGGCGCTGGTTCACATCCGCCGTGGCGCGATAATAATTGTCGGTGCCGATACCGGCGTTCAGGATCGTCTGGTCATCGGCCAGCGGACGCTTGGTCACCAGGTTGATCGTGCCCGCGACGGAACCGCCGCCGCTATACACCGAGTTGGCGCCGTTGGTGATTTCGACCTGCTCGATATTGTAGGTCTCGTTGCGGTTGAGGAATGCCGAGCTGCGCACGCCGTCGATCGTGACGTCGCTCTTGGCGTCCTGACCGCGCAGAATGATGCGGTCGCCATAGCCGAAGCCGCCCTCACCCGCGCCGAAGGTGATGCCCGGCACGGTTTGCAGCACGTCGCGCAGCGTCAGCAGGTTCTGCTGCTGAATGCTCTTTTTGCTGATGACGGTGATTGTCTGCGGCAGGTCGACCAGCGGCGCGGTATATTTGGGCGACTCTGGCTTTTCGACCTTGATCGGACTTTCGTCGATCGCCGTGTCGGTCACGGTCATGCCACCCAGCTTCTGCTGGCTGTCCTGTGCAAACGCGGTCTGCGATGTGGCGATGGCGCCGATGCAGGACAACGCCAGGAAAGCCGGCGTCGCACCACGATTTTTCTTGCTCACAGTCATCGATTCCCCCTTCGGAAAGTTGGGGGTCAGTTATTGAGAGTCATTCGCACTGTCAATCGCTATTGCGAACTGATTTCATCTTTGTCGCAAAATGTAGCCGGATATTACCGTCCGGCTCATCGATCCAGAAATATTGGGAAATATGGGAGCGCCGTACGGCCGGAAGCAGTGGCTTTACGCCGTCCGGGCAAGTAAGGCCTGGGCGCGCTTCAGATGCGGGCCGTCGATCATCTTGCCGTCCAGGACAAGCACGCCCGCGCCCGGATTGTCCTGAAACGCCGCCACCACGGCGCGCGCATGCGCGATGGCGGCGTCCGATGGCGTGAAGGCGGCATTGATGACCGGCACCTGATCGGGATGCAGCGCCATCATGCCCAGGAACCCGTCCCGCGCGCCCCGCGCCGCATAGGCCGCAAGCCCGTCCAGATCGCGGATCGCGGGATAGACCGTCTCGATCGGGGCGACCTCCGCCGCCGCGGCAGCGAACAGCG